>CAMAWD010000048.1 GCA_945861785.1 Rhodoferax sp. OV413
CATTGCGATATTGCAAAACAAGACCTGACCCCACGGCCTATGGTGTTCGGTATTCATAGGGCCCCAACGCCCGCACTCCAACCAGGTCGCAGGATCAGGTCGGCGGTGCGTTCGGCGCAGCGGCATAAAGGAAGGAGGCCGAAGGCCGGAGGGACAGCCGCGGAGCAGAATGCGCCGTCGGCCTGATACCCTACACCATGCCGCCGGTATCCGGGTTGTCATGATTTCGGAATAGAACAAGAACGTCCGCAATGGGCCGCAAGCCGTCACTGCCAAATGCCAGCCGCAACCATGGACGGAATGGGCGCATTGCATGTCAGACGTCCCGCACGCGGTTGCGGATGTCCAGTGCCTCGATCAGCGCGTCGCCGAACAGGTTGATCGACACCACGGCGATGGCGATGGCGAGGCCGGGGCCGAGGATGGTCCAGGGAGCCAGGAAGATCTGGGCTGTGCCACTGCTCATCATCGCGCCCCAGCTCGGTTTGGGTGGTTGCACGCCCAGGCCGAAAAAGCCCAGGGTGGCTTCGAGGATGATGGCGTCGCCGGTGGCCAGCATGCCGGCCACGATCACCGGGGTGATGGCGTTGGGCAGCAGGTGGCGGAACAGGATGTGGAAGTGGCCCGAGCCGAGGTTGGCCGCTGCCTCGACATAGGTCTCGCTCTTGATGGCCATGATCTGCGCCCGGGTGAGCCGGCTGAACTGGGCCAGGTAGGCGATGCTGATGGCCACCATCGTGCTGTACAGGCCGGGGCCGAGTATGGCCACGAAGATGAGTGCGATGAGGACCTCGGGGAAGGACCATGTCAGGTCGACCACGGCTGTCACCAGGCGGTCGAAGATGCCGCCGAAATACCCGGCTGCTGCACCCAGGCACATGCCCAGCGTGACCGAGAAGCCGATCGCGGTGAGGGCCACCGCCAGCGAGGTGCGGGCGCCGTAGATGATGCGCGACAACACGTCGCGGCCGAACTCGTCGGTGCCCAGCCAGTGCGCCAGGGTGGGTGTCTTGTTGGTTGCCGACAGGTTCTGGATGTCATAGGGGTAGGGCGCGACCCAGGGCGCGAAGATGGCGGCCAGCGCCACCAGCAGCAGGACCGCCAGCGACAGGCCGCCGCGCCACGTGCCGATGACACGCCACAGCGCGGTCTTGCGCAGGGCGTTCATTGGACACCTTCGCTCTGCGAGCTGCGGTGCCGAGCATCTTCGGGCGGCCGTGCGATGCGTACCGGAGTACCTCCGCTCTGCGAGCTGCGGTGCCGAGCATCTTCGGGCGGCCGTGCGATGCTCATTTCAGGTTGTCCCGCACGCGTGGGTCCATGGCCGCCTGCACCACGTCGCCCAGCAGCGTTCCCAGCATCACCGCCATCGCCAGCATCAGCAGGCAGCCCTGCACGACCGGGTAATCGCGTTGGGCCAGCGAGGTGATCAGCAGCGAGCCCAGCCCGGGGCGGGCGAATACGAACTCGATGGTCACCGCGCCACCCACGATCCAGCCGATGCGCAGGCTCAGGATGGTCACCACAGGCAGCAGGGCATGGCGCAGCACATGCTGCAGCTGGATGCGCCGGTGCGACAACCCCTTGGCATGCAGCATCAGAACGAAATCGCGCCGACCGACATCCAGCATGGCGGCGCGCGTGACCCGGGAGACCAGTGCGACCCCGTGCAGGCCGATCGTGAGCACGGGCAAGACCAGGGCGGTCCAGGTGCGTGCGCCCGATACCGGAAACCACTCCAGTTGTACCGCGAACAACAGGATCATCAGCAGACCGAGCCAGAAACTGGGGAGCGTAGAGCCCAGCAGGATCATGGCCATCACGGAACGGTCGATCCAGCTGTCCTTGAACACCGCGGCCAGGGCACCGGTGGCGATGCCCACGGTGGTGGAGAAAATGAACGCCAGGCCACCCAGGCGCAGGCTGTGGGGAAGGTTTTCGGCGATCAGCTCGAACACCGGACGGCGCAGGATGATGGCATCGCCCAGGTCGCCGGTGAACAGGTTGCGCAGCCAGACACCGTACTGCAGCAGCAGGGGTTGGTCCAGACCATAACGCGCTATGAGCGCGGCCTTTTGCTCTGGCGACGACCCGATCTGGACCATGTTGTCGATCGGGTCGCCGGGCACCAGGTGGATGATCGTGAAGATGACCACCGAGACTGCCAGGAAAACAGGAATCAGCAGGAGCAGGCGCCTGACCAGGTAATTCAACAACGTGATGTCCGTTCTGCTGTTGTCACGTTGGCATCCTGCCTGCTGATCACGCGTCGGTTCGCGCTTACTTGACCTCGATGTCCATGATGGACTGGGTCGCCATCTTGATGCCGCGAATCGTGTCGGGCAACTTGAGGCGCGACTGGCTGTAGGCAAAGCTGCTGGTCGGCTGGTAGATTGGCGCGAAGACGAACTGCGTCATCACGTACTCGTGGTATGTCTTGAAGTTGGCCACACGTTCGTCCCAGGTCCGCGATCCCTTCATGGCCTTGACGTTGAGCTCCTCCGCCTTGGGGTCGTTCCACATGGACACGTTCGGATAACCCAGGCGGTTGCCGCTGAAGAACCAGTCCAGGATGTCGGCGTTCATGTAGTCGTAGGCGCGCACAGCCAACTGGTGGTCGGTCTTCTTGCGGTACATCGCATTGATCGAGGCCGGGTCCTGCACGGTGATCTCGGCGTTCACGCCGACGGTCTTGAGTTGGGCCTGTATCACTTCGGTCACGCGTTTGAACTGGGTGCCGTTTTGCGTCCAGAGCTTGACTGTCAACGGCGTCCCAGCCTTGGCGCGGACACCGCCCGCGCCCATCGCCCAACCGGCTTCGTCCAGCAGCTTCTTCGCACGGTCGGCGTTGAAGCTGATGTTGAATTTCGGGTTGATCTTGCTCTCCTGCAGCGAACTGACCAGGAAGTTGTGCGCCTCGGTGCCGAGACCGCCAAAGATGCTGGCAAGAATCTCCTTCTGGTTGACCGCCAGCGCGATGGCCTCGCGCACCTTGATGTCGGTCAGCGGCGCCACCGACGTGTTCATAGGCATGTAGAACACTTCCGTGCCCGGCATCGTCACCACCTTGAGCGACTTCTCGGCCTCGATGCGCGGCAGGAAGTCGGTGGGCACGCCAAGCAGCAGGTCCACGCCGCCGGTCTTGAGCTCCAGGAAGGCCGTCGAGTCTTCGGGGATCTCGCGCAGCGTGAGGTTCTTGATCTTGGCGGGGCCCTGGTTCTTGGACAGGCCGCTGGCCCAGCGGTAGTCGTCGTTGCGCACGAGCTTGGTCTGTTGTCCCACGGTGAAGCTCGCGAGTTTGAACGGGCCGCTGCCCACGGCGGCGGTGACGCCGAACTTGTCACCCAGTGCGTCGTAGGCCTTGGGCGACGGGATGCCCATGAAGCTGGTGGCCATGTTGAGCAGCATGCTCGGGTCGGGGTTCTTCATCTGGAACTTGACCGTGTAGTCGTCCACGATGATGACCTTGTCGATGGCCTCCACCATGAACGCGTTCTCGGTGCCCTTGAACTTGGGGATCCACCACTCGATGACCTTGGCGTTGAAGGGTTCGCCGTCATGGAACTTGACGCCCCGGCGCAGCTTGAAGGTCCAGCTCATGCCGTCGGCGGATGACTCCCAGGACTGGGCCAGTTGGCCGTGGAAGGACTGGTCTGCGTCCTGCATGACCATGCGGTCGAAGATCAGGTTGTTGGCGATATTGAGCTTGGTTCCCTTGATCGGGTTGTAGGTAGGCGCACCGGCCTCGCGGGAATTGAGCACGAAGGTGGCGTCCTGCGCCCAGGCGGGCGTGAAGGCGGTCATGGTGCAGACGCTGGCTGCGGCAAGCGCCAGAACCCGCATCGAACTTTGGATGGAAGTCATTGTTTCTCCTGGAAGAGGTTGCGCCGCTGAACGCACCCCGGCAGGGGTGCCATGCAGTCGGAACGTGGCGCAAGAATAGCGGGATTCGCACGCGGCGCGCGCGCCCATACCCCCAAAGGGGTACGCCGCCGGGTGCCGGCCATCATGCCATGTCCGGGCCTATCCCGTTGGGAGTAGCCGCGCCCCGCGATGGCGCTTTTGGGGTCGGCGCAGGCGGTGTTATGTCTTATTCTTGCGCCCAACCTGCCACATGTCCCGCGTGTCTGCCATGCGTGGAACCGGCGCCTTTTTCGAGCCCAATGACCATGCACCAACTCCGCAAGCCCTACCTGCTCTTCCTTGGCGATGTCGACCTCAAGTCGGACGCCAAGACGGCGTTCGGCCTGCGCGACTGGTGTGGCGGCGATGTCATGGGTGAATGGTCATTGCCCAGCGCGACGGTCACGCTGGAGCTGCCGCGCTGCTCCCCGGCACAGGCCGCTGCACGCGGTGCCGGCTCGCTGGTGATCGGTGTGGCGGCCGTGGGCGGTGTATTGCCGCCGCACTGGTTGCCCGAACTGGAGGCCGCGCTGCACGCCGGCATGGATGTGGTGAGCGGGCTGCATTCGCGCCTGACCTCGTTCCCCAGCCTGGTGCAGGCCGCACACCGTGGCGGTGCCGCGTTGCGTGATGTGCGCCATTCCGACCAGGTGTTTCCTGCCGGCACCGGGGCCAGGCGCAGCGGCAAGCGGGTGCTGACGGTAGGCACCGATTGCGCGCTGGGCAAGAAATACACCGCGCTGGCGCTGACGCGCTCGCTGCAGGCGCGTGGTGTCGCAGCGACGTTCCGGGCCACCGGCCAGACCGGCATCATGATCGCGGGTTCCGGCGTGGCGGTCGACGCGGTGATTGCCGACTTCATCGCCGGTGCGGCAGAAGCCCTGTCGCCCGACAACGCGCCGTCCCACTGGGACGTGATCGAAGGGCAGGGCGCGTTGTTCCACCCGGCCTACGCGGGTGTGACGCTGGGGCTGCTGCACGGTTCGCAACCCGATGCCCTGGTGCTGTGCCACGACCCTTCGCGGGGCACCATCGAAGGCTACCCGAACTGCCCGATCCCCGACTTGCAACATGCCATCGACCGCTACGTCGAGGCCGCGCGGTTGACCAACCGTGGCGTGCGTTGTGTCGGGCTCAGCATCAATTCCTCGACCCTCTCCGATGCCGCGTGGCAGGCCTATGCAAAAGAACTTGCGCTGCGGCTGCGGCTGCCAGTGGTGGACCCGATGCGTGGTGGTGTGGAACCCTTGGCCGAGGCGCTGCTGGCAGCATGATCTCTTGCCGCACCAGCGTCGAGCACTGGGCCATGACCGAGCCCTTCGAGATCGCGCGCGAGGTCATCACTGACCTGCCGGTCCTGATGCTCACCCTGGGGGACGGCCAGGGCCATATCGGCCGGGCCGAGGCGGCCGGCGTGGACTACGACGGCGAGACGCCGCAAAGCATGGCGGCGCAGATTGCCAGTGTGCTGGACCGGTTGCACGATGCGCTTGACGGCCATGCGCTGATGCAGATGCTGCCCGCAGGTGGTGCACGCAATGCACTCGACTGCGCCTTGTGGGACCTGCGCGCCAAGCAGACCGGTGTGCCGGTCTGGCGCAGTGCCGGGCTCGATGCGCTGGAGCCTGTGACCACGGTTTTTACGATCGGTCTGGGCGACGAGGCCACCACACGGCGCAAGCTGCGCGAGGCACGCCACTATCCAATGCTCAAGCTCAAGGTCGACGCGCAGCGCCACCTGCAGATCGTGCGCATGGTGCGCCAGGAGCACCCGGCGGCCCGCGTGGTGGTGGACGCCAACCAGTCCTGGACCCGCGCCTTGCTGGACGAACTGCTGCCAGGCCTGGTCGAGCTGGGGGTGGAGCTGGTCGAGCAGCCGGTGCCGCGTGGCCAGGATGCGCAGCTCGACGGGTTGCTGTCGCCGATCCCCCTGGCGGCTGACGAATCCTGCACCGACAGCGCTTCCCTGGCTGCCTTGGCCGGGCGTTACCAGTACATCACCATCAAGCTCGACAAATGTGGCGGCCTGACCGAAGCCCTGGCGATGGCGCAGGCCGCGCGGCGCTTGGGGCTGGGCCGCATGGTCGGCAACATGTGTGGCACCTCGCTGGCCATGGCGCCGGCGTTCCTGGTGGCGCAGGGCTGCACGTACGTCGACCTTGACGGCCCGCTGCTGCAGCAACTCGACCGCGCAACGCCGTTGACTTACCGCAATGGGGTGATCGACCCGCCAGTCGCAGCCTTGTGGGGCTGACCGGCGGGCCCGGGGAATTCAGGCCGGGTTGCTGGCCTTCTTGAGGATCACGTACAGCTGGTCTTTGAGCAACAGCTTTTCCTTTTTGAGCGTCTCGATGTCCTCGTGGCTGCCGGGCTCGGTGCGCGCCTCCATGTTCCTGATCCGGTGGTCCAGCGTGTTGTGTTTCTCGAACAGGCGCGAGAAATGGTGGTTGGACGTCTTGAGCTGTGTGATCAGATCACGGTATTCAGGAAACATGCTGACTCCTCACGGTAAAAGGCGTTGGACGGCCCGATGGAGGGCGCCGCACTTTGGGGCTATGTTAATCCAGCGCGGCCACGCAATATCCGTATTTGGCCCATGCATGGGGAACGGCCGGCGGGCGGCAATGGAATGATTTGCCATGAACGGCGGCCCCAGCGGGCCGCGTTATTCCCGGTTCGGGGACAGTCCCGGCATCGTCAATGAAATGCCGCCCAGGCCTTGCCCATCTGCACATGCTTGGCACTGAAGTCGTCATGCGTCGGCCCACAGGGTTTCCATCACCTGGCGGTAGCGCCCGCTGATGGCTTCCTGTTGCGCATGCCGACCGTCGCGCAAGACCGGCTCGCCGGCCACCAGCACTTCGCGCCAGGTGGGCTCGCCAGCGGCAAAAACCAACGCGTCCAGCAAGTGCGAGGCAGGCATGCCGACCAATGCTGGTGCATCGGTGTCGATCACCAGCGCGTCGGCGCGTGCGCCTGGGGCCAGACCCCACCGCGCCTGCCCGGCCGCCTTGCCGCCGGCTGCCAGCGCGGCGTCCCACAGCCGCGCGGCGGTTGCCGGCTGGTGCCTGGGCGACGCAGCCACGTTGCGCTGGCGCCGCTGCAGCCTTTGGCCATATTCCAGCCAACGCAGTTCCTCCGGCCAGTTGCGTGTGACGTGGCTGTCCGAGCCGATGGCCACCGGAACACCGGCTTGCAACCAGCCGCCCAGGTCGGTGAGGCCATCACCCAGGTTGCCCTCGGTGCCGGGGCAGATGACGATGCCGGCGCCGCTGCGCGCAACCGCGTCTGTCTCCGCCGCTGTGGCGTGGGTGGCATGCACCAGTTGCCAGCGGGGATCGGGCGCCAGTTCGCGGCACAACCAGGCGATCGGCCGCTGGCCGGTGGCCGCCAGGCAGTCCGCCACCTCCTGGGTCTGTTCGGCCACATGGATGTGCATGGGCAGGTGTTCATCGCCCACCAGCCACAACAGCTCGGTGATCGCCGCTGCACTCGCCGCGCGCAGCGAATGGATCGCAACGCCGGCGTTGACCAGCGGTTGGCGCAAGGCCTGCACATCGCGCATCAACTGGTGCACCAGCGCCGGCGTGCTGGAAAAACGCTGCTGGTCCTGGCGCAGTACCGGCTGTGCAAAACCGGCGCGTTCATACAGCACCGGCAACACCGTCAGCCCTATGCCACTGCTTGCGGCCGCTGCGGCCAGTGCGTGGCACATGGTGGCCCGGTCCGCCAAGGGCTGTCCCTGCGGGCCATGGTGCAGGTAGTGGAACTCGCACACCTGGGTATAACCTCCGCGCAGCAATTCGACGTACAGATGCGCTGCCACCGCCTCCATTTGTGCAGGCGTGATGCGTTGGGCGACCCGGTACATGCGGTCGCGCCACGACCAGAAATCGTCGGCGTCGGAATCGCGCCGTTCGGACAGCCCGGCAAACGCGCGCTGGAAGGCGTGGCTGTGGGCGTCCACCAGCCCGGGCAGCACCGGGCCAGGCAAGACCCTGGCGTGTGCCGGCGCGTTCAGCACCCCGGGCTGCACGGCGGCCCAGTGGCCTTGCCGGTCGACGTCGAGCAGGACGCAGGCTTCCCAGTGGCCGTCGATCCAGGCCTGTGGCGCCCACAGGCTGTGTTCAGGCATCGGGCCTCCAGGCGATCATGGTCTGCACCAGCGCGCGCAGGACCGGTGCGAGCCGCTGCGCGCGATGCGGGTCGACCCGGTAGGGCGCCCGTTCCTCCATGTAGGTGCTCCAGCACATCTCAAGCTGCACCGCATGTTGGCCCAGCTGCGGTTGGCCCAGCGAACGTGTGATGTAGCCGCCCTTGAAGCGGCCGTCCACCACCTGCGTGAAGTCCGATTGCGCTTGCAGCACCTGCTGCAATGCGTGGCGCAGGCCAGGCGCGCAACTCGCACCACTGGCGGTGCCCAGGTTCAGGTCGGGCAAGCTGCCCTCGAACAGCCATGGCAGCTCCGAGCGGATGCTGTGGCCATCGAAAAGAACCGCATGGCCGTGCCGGGCCTGGATGCGCGCCAGTTCCGTGCGCAGCGCATCGTGGTAGGGCTGCCACCAGGTGGCGCGCCGCTGGTCGATGGTGTTGGTGTCGGGGGCATGGCCGTCGCGGTAGATCGGGTCGCCGGAGAAGAAGCGGGTCGGGCAGAGTTCGGTGTTGTTGACACCCGCGTACATCGGCGTGTTCCCGGGCGGGCGGTTCAGGTCGATCACGAACCGCGAGTGGTGCGGGATGATCAGTCCGGCGCCGAGTTCGCGCGCGAAGGCGTACAGCTGGTCGAGGTGCCAGTCGGTGTCTTCCACCTCCAGTGCGCGCGGCAGGTAGTGGGCGCGCAGCGCCTGGGGAATCCCGGTGCCCACATGGGGCAGGCTGATCAGCAAGGGGGTGCTGCCGGGGTGGAGGTCAAAGCAGGGTGTGTTCATCGGATACGCTCGGTGCCTCCGACGACCACGCGCCGGCAGGGGTTGTGGCCGAACCAGTAGGCCAACTCGTTGGGATGGTCCAGATCCCAGGCCACGAAATCAGCCCGCTGGCCCGCAGCCAAGGTGCCTCGGTCCGCCAGGCCGAGAGCCCGCGCGGCGTGCAGCGTGACACCTTGCAGGGCCTCCAGCGGTGTCATGCGAAACAGCGTGCAGGCCATGTTCAGCATCAGCAGCAGCGACAGGCCGGGTGAGGAGCCTGGATTGTGGTCGCTGGCCAGCGCCATCGGAACACCCTGCGCACGCAATTCGGCAATCGGCGGCATCTTGGTTTCGCGCAGAAAATAGTAGGCGCCCGGCAACAGCACCGCGACGCTGCCCGCGGCCCGCATTGCGCCGATGCCCGCTGTGTCCAGATGTTCCAGGTGGTCGCAGGACAAGGCGCCGAACTCTGCCGCCAGTGCGGCACCGCCCTGGTTGCTGAGTTGCTCGGCGTGCAGTTTCACCGGCAGGCCCAGGGCGCGGGCAGCCTCGAACACGCGCCGGGTCTGTGCCGGGCTGAAGCCGATGTTCTCGCAGAATGCGTCGACCGCATCGACCAGGCCCAGCGCATGCAGTTGGGGCATCCACGCGCAGACGGCGGTGATGTAGTCGTCGGCGCGGCCGTCGAACTCCGGGGGCAGCGCGTGCGCGCCCAGGTAGGTGGTGCGCACCGCCAGCGGCAATTCGCGGCCCAGCTGGCGGGCCAGCGCCAGGCAACGCTGTTCGTCCGCCAGGCTCAGGCCGTAGCCCGACTTGATCTCTATCGTGGTCACGCCTTCGGCCATGAGCGCAGTGGCACGTTTGCGCGCTGCCGCCAGCAGCGCACCGTTGCTGGCGGCCCGTGTTGCGGCGACGGTAGAGCGGATGCCGCCGCCGGCCCGTGCGATCTCCTCGTAACTCGCGCCTTGCAGGCGCAACTCGAATTCGCGGGCACGCTGGCCGCCGTAGACCAGGTGCGTGTGGCAGTCGATCAGCCCGGGTGTCACCAGCGCCCCGCCAAGGTCGTGCTCGGCCGTGGTGCGCGCGCGCCACTGTGCGGGCAGTTCGGCCAGCGGACCGACCCACAGCAAGGAGTCGCCGCCGACCAGCATGGCAGCGCCGTCGACCAGACCCCATGTGCCGCCTTGCAGAGTGGCCAGCCGGGCGTTGCACCAGAGTGAGATGGTTTCCATGGGGTCAGCTCCAGGGTGAGAAACCCAGCCACCAGGCGCTTCCGGTTGCGCCGCCGGGTTGGGGGGTGAAAGTGCAGGGCGCGGCGTGCGCCTGCGCCGACCAAAGCAGGGTGTCGGCTGCAACATCGATGGCCTGGGTGTCGCATTGCCAGCGGCCTGCCATCGTGGTGTACATGCCGCGCATCACAAACGCAGCGTTCCATGGTGCGCCCGGTTGCCAGCGCAGCATGGCACCGGAGCCCTGGCGCAGCATCAGGTTGAGATCCTGGGTGGGGCCGTCGAGCAGGCGGCAAGACGGCGCGGCGGCTCCATCGAAACACAGGGCCTCGTCACCGGCACGCACGGTGTGGTCACCACCCCCGAACCCCAGCACCACCCCGTGACCCTGCAGCACCGCAAACCAACGCTCGACCAGCGGGAATGCGGAGAACGGGCCGTCGCGGTCGATGTCGGCGCGGCTGATCCGCAGCTGCCAATCGCCCTGCGCAGGCCATGCCAGCAACTCGCGGGTTTGCCCGCCGCCGTTGCGCCACGCTTGTGCAGGTACGGTTGCCGCTGCCACCAGCACCGGGTCTGACGGTGCGGCCGAACCCTGCGCGTCGTGGTGTCCCTGCGCCGGGCTCATGGTTTGAACGCGCCTTCGACGCGGTAACGCGAGCCGGGGTGCACCAGCCGCGCCATGGTGATCGGGATGCCGCGGTTGACGGTGCGCCGGACGATGATCAGGCAGGGCTCCTGCGCCGGAATGCCCAGCAAACGGGCTTCACGCGCGCTTGGCGAACCAGCCTCGATGGAATATTGCGCCTCCCACAGTGGCGCCACCTGAAGAAGATAGTGGGTTGGCGTGATCTGCGTGAAGTCGGTCGCCAGGTAGTCCGGCGCACAGGCCGGATTGACGTACCGGTCCTCGCATTGCAGGGCCAGGTTGTTCTCGAAATGCACGATCAGCGTGTGGAACACCGCCGTGCCTTTGGGCAGGCCGAGCTGGGCGGCGACCGCGGCGGTGGCGTCTTCCTGGCGCGCGATATGCACCTCGGCATGGTGGCGGTGCCCACGGGAAAGTATTTCCTCATGCAGGTCGCGGATGGTGAGTGTGGACGAGACCCGGAACAGATGGGCGGCGTAGGTGCCCAATCCCTGGACCCGTGTGACCAGACCCTCGTTCTGCAGTTCGCGCAGGGCCCGCGTGACGGTCATGCGGCTGACACCGAATTGCGTCACCAACTCGGAATCGGAGGGCATCAGGGCGCCGGGCTGCCAGTGTCCGCAAGCAAGCCCCTGCTTGAGGAACTCCTTGACCCGGGCATACGGCGCCTTGGCGGGCAAGGTCAAGCCTGCATTTCGGGGTTGACCGGGAGAGGGGGGCGACTGCGCTTCCAGCATCTGTAAATTCTAGTTGCATAGACTTGTCTAGTCAAGTAGACTGGCACCGGAAATTTCCATTTTCAGCAACCCTTGCGAGGCCGCCATGTCCGACTTGTCTCCCGTTCACCAGCTTGCCAAACCCCGTCCAGTGCGCTCCCCGCGCGGAACCGCGCTCAGCTGCCGCAACTGGCTGATCGAAGCCGCCTACCGCATGGTCCAGAACAACCTCGATCCGGAAGTCGCCGAAAACCCGGACGCCCTGGTGGTGTACGGTGGCATCGGCAAGGCGGCACGCAACTGGGACTGCTTCGAACAGATCCTGCAAAGCCTGCGCGACCTGAAGGAAGACGAAACCCTGCTGGTGCAATCCGGCAAGCCGGTGGGTGTGTTCCGCAGCCACGTCGACGCGCCGCGGGTGTTGATCGCCAATTCGAACCTGGTGCCGAAGTGGGCCACCTGGGAGCATTTCCACGAGCTCGACCGCAAGGGCCTCATGATGTACGGCCAAATGACTGCTGGGTCCTGGATCTACATCGGCAGCCAGGGCATCGTGCAGGGCACCTACGAGACCTTCGTCGAAGCCGGCCGCCAGCACTACGGTGGCGACCTTGCCGGGCGCTGGATTCTTACCGCAGGACTGGGCGGCATGGGCGGGGCGCAGCCCCTGGCCGCGAGTTTCGCCGGGGCTTCGTCGCTCAACATCGAATGCCAGCAGTCGCGCATCGACTTCCGCATCAAGACGCGTTACCTCGACGAGCAGGCCACCGACCTGGACGACGCACTGGCGCGCCTGGCGCGTTACCGCGACGAAAAGCGCGCGGTGTCCATCGGCCTGCTCGGCAATGCCGCCGACGTGTTGCCGGAGCTGGTGCGCCGCGCCCGTGCCGGGGGCTTGCGGCCTGACCTCGTCACCGACCAGACGTCTGCACATGATCTGGTCAACGGTTACCTGCCCACGGGCTGGACGGTGGCCGGCTGGCGCGCTGCCCAGGCCGACGATGCACAACACGCCGGGCTGCGCGACGCCGCGGCAAAGAGCTGCGCCGTGCATGTGCAGGCCATGCTCGACTTCCAGTCCATGGGCATTCCGACCGTCGACTACGGCAACAACATCCGCCAGGTTGCGCTCGACGAGGGGGTGCAGAACGCCTTCGATTTCCCCGGCTTCGTGCCGGCTTATGTGCGACCGCTGTTCTGCCGCGGAAAGGGGCCGTTTCGCTGGGTGGCCTTGTCGGGCGACCCCCAGGACATCCGCAAGACCGATGCCAAGATGAAGGAACTGTTCCCGGATGACGCTCACCTGCACCGCTGGCTCGACATGGCGTCCGAGCGCATCGCGTTCCAGGGCCTGCCGGCACGCATCTGCTGGATCGGCCTGGGCGAGCGGCATCGCGCCGGGCTGGCGTTCAACGAGATGGTGCGAAGCGGCGAGCTCAAGGCACCGATCGTGATCGGGCGTGACCATCTGGACAGCGGTTCGGTGGCTTCGCCCAACCGCGAAACCGAATCGATGAAAGACGGCAGCGACGCGGTGTCCGACTGGCCGCTGCTCAACGCGCTTCTCAACACCGCAGGCGGCGCGACATGGGTCTCCTTGCACCATGGGGGCGGTGTGGGCATGGGGTATTCGCAGCATTCGGGCGTCGTGATCGTGTGTGACGGTACAGAGGCTGCCGACAAGCGCATCGAGCGCGTTCTTTGGAACGACCCCGCCACGGGTGTGATGCGCCATGCAGACGCCGGTTACGACATCGCGGTGGCGACCGCCCGCGAGCAGGGCCTGAACCTGCCGATGCTGGGGAAATGACATGCTGATGCAACCCGGACACCTGACACTGGACCAGCTCCACGCGGTCCATCTCGGAGGCCAGGCACTGAGCTTGCCGCCAGAAGCCGGCGCGGCCATCCGCGCCAGCCAGCAAGTTGTGCAACGTGCGGCGGACGGTGATGCGCCGGTCTACGGCGTGAACACCGGATTCGGCAAACTTGCCAACCAGCGCATCAGCAAGGCGCAACTCGATACGCTGCAGCTCAACCTGATCCGCTCCCACAGCGTGGGTGTGGGGGAGCCACTGAGCCCGGAGGTGGTGCGGCTGATGCTGGCGCTCAAGGCGGCCAGCCTGGCGCGTGGCCATTCGGGCGTGCGTGAGGTGGTGGTCGACACCTTGCTGGCGGTGCACAACGCAGGCCTGGTCCCATTCGTGCCATCGCGCGGTTCGGTGGGAGCGTCCGGCGACCTCGCCCCGCTGGCCCACATGACCCTGGCCCTGATGGGTGAAGGCAGCATGTTGGTGGATGGCAGGGCCGTGCCAGCAGATGCCGTGCTCGCGCGGGCTGGTATCGCCCCGCTGAAGCTCGGCCCCAAGGAAGGGCTGGCGCTGATCAACGGCACGCAGACATCGACCGCCCTGGCCCTGCACGCCTTGCTCGCGTTCGAACCGGTGCTCGAGGCGGCGCTCGTGATCGGCGCCCTGACGGTGGATGCGGCCCGCGGCAGCGACAGCCCGTTCGATCCGCGCATCCACGCATTGCGTGGCCAGCCCGGACAAATCGACGTGGCGCAGTACTACCGCGCCCTGTTGCTCGGCAGCGCCATCCGCGATTCACACCTTGACGGTGATGACCGCGTGCAGGATCCGTACAGCCTGCGTTGCCAGCCGCAGGTGGTTGGCGCCTGCCTCGACCAGTTGCGCCACGCCGTGAAGGTGCTGGTGCGCGAGGCCAACGCAGTGACCGACAACCCGCTGGTGTTTGCCCAGGACGGCGCCATGCTGTCGGGGGGCAACTTCCACGCCGAGCCGGTCGCGCTGGCCGCCGACGGCATGGCCTTGGCTATCGCCGAGGTCGGCGCCATCGCCGAGCGCCGCATCGCGATGCTGATCGACAGCGGCGTATCGCGGTTGCCGCCGTTCCTGACTGCAGACGCGGGCCTCAACAGCGGCTTCATGATTGCACACGTCACTGCGGCCGCGCTGGCGTCCGAGAACAAGTCGCTGGCGCATCCGGCCAGCGTGGACAGCCTGCCGACCAGTGCCAACCAGGAGGACCACGTGTCGATGGCCACCTTTGCGGCGCGCCGCCTGCAGGCCATGATCGACAACACCGCGCATATCCTGGGCATCGAATGGCTGGCTGCGGCGCAGGGCATTGAATTTCTGCGGCCGATGCGCAGTTCGGTGGCGCTCGAGCAGGCGCACGCCTTGCTGCGCGAGCAAATCCCCGCGATGGACCAGGACCGGTACCTGGCGCCGGACATCGCACACGCCACGCGTCTGGTTCGCGACGGATCGCTGTCGCGCATATTCAGGACGCTGCCCGACCTGCCGCAGCTCTGGATCGCAGCCTGACGGGCGCGGGCCGCGATCCTGCTCAGCGCTGCGGGCCGGCGAAGTCCCCGCGCCGACCCGCCGGCGAGGCTGGCGCAGAATTCGGGCTGGGGTTCTTGTCCCTGCGCCCCGGCAAAGCCTCACGCCGGGCTTGCTCCCGGCGCTCGATTTCCTTCACCATCGCGGCAAACTGCTCTTCGATCTGCAGCCGGATCACGGTTTCGGCGATCAGCGGCGGCAAGTCTTCCTCGAGTGCGACGGTCCCCACCCAGCGCAGCAGAACTTGCGGCGGATCGGCCAGGACGATGCTGGTTTCGTAGCGTCCCTGCAAGTGCCGCAGTGTGCCCGCAATTCGCCGCACCTCGATCTTGGAGTCATGCTCGGTGGCTTCGAGCGTGACCTCGACCGGCACCGTCAGAAACAGAAACCTGGCTTCGCCCGATTGTTCGATCGTGGTGGTCGTGCCAGTGCGCGCGAGGACGCGGCTGCGTTTGATACCGGGGATGAATTCGGGCAGGCGCTCGTAGTCGGTCAGTGTGTCCCATACCACTGTCAGCGGTGCTTGCAGCGTGGCCTGCGCATGCACGGAGACCAGGTCTGCGGCGCGGCGCGCCACCACCTGCACATCGGCGCCGGCCAGGACTTTGCCGCCCGCGCCAAGCAGGAAAACGGCTCCCAGCAACAAAGGCAGGAGGGGGTTTGCCACCGTGGGTGCAGTGTACGTGCATCGTCCACGTCCCGGGCAGCGCCTGCCTGCATGCGCGATACTTGGGTCCGGCAACGCGATATCGCGCGCTTCAGCCCCAATTGGAAACACATGCCCGATCCAGCGCCAATTTTCACAATGGCCACCCTGCGCGGGGCCTGCGTAGTACTGGGCCTGGCGGGTGTTTGGACGCCGGGGCCGCTGTTGGCCCAGCCGGGCGCCGCCGCCAACACCCCCGCGGGCGCCTGCCCGTCAATCCTTCAGCAGAGTTTCAAACGGCTGCAGGACGAAACCCCGCAGAACCTGTGCCAGTACGCTGGCAAAGTGGTGCTGGTGGTCAATACGGCGAGTTTCTGTGGGTTCACCGGCCAGTACGAAGGCCTGGAGCGGCTCTATTCCCGGCTCGGGCCGCAGGGTCTGGTGGTGCTGGGCTTTCCCGCCAACGATTTTGGCCGGCAGGAGCCCGGCAGCAGCAAGGAGATCGCCGATTTTTGCTTCAACACCTACGCCGTCAAGTTCCCGATGTTTGTAAAGTCTGCCGTGGTGGGCAAACAGGCGAACCCGCTGTTCATTGCGCTCGCCCGCGCTACGGGGACGACGCCGGCATGGAACTTCCACAAGTACCTGATCGATCGTCGGGGCCGGGTGCTGGGCAGTTATGCGAGCGAGGTCGCGCCGGAGTCACCCGCGCTGGTGGCGCAGATCCAGCAGGCGTTGGCGGCCAAGTAGCACCCGCACGCCCAGCCCGTCCGCCCGCTGACAAACCATGACCGAACGTTTCCCCACTCCTACGCGTGACGATATTGCCTTGCTCGAACCCTTCGAGCGCCTGGGCATGGCGCAGATCGCGCTGGTGTCCACCGGGTCCGAGGCCGAGCAGGCTTTTGCACTGCTGTCGGCCGCCGCCGTGCTGGGTTTTGACACCGAGTCCAAACCAACCTTCATCCGCAACGAGGTGTCGGGCGGGCCGCATGTGCTGCAGCTGTCCACGGCACAGCAGGCTTTCGTCTTCCAGTTGCACGATGCGCAGTGCCGCGAGGTGGTGGCGAGCCTGCTGGCTCTGGAGACGCTCACCAAAGTGGGTTTCGGCCTGGGGGACGACCGCCGGCGCATCGTCAGCAAGCTTGGCGTCGATCCGCAGGGGGTGCTCGATCTCAACACCGTATTTTGGCGCAACGGTTACCGCCGGGACATGGGTGTCAAGGGCGCGGTTGCGGTGGTGTTCAACCGGCGCTTCATCAAGTCGCGCAAGGCCACCACGTCCAACTGGGCCAACCCGCGGCTCACCGAAGCCCAGCTGGTGTACGCGGCCAACGACGCCTACGCGGCCCTGCGGGTGTTCGACGCGCTGCAGTCGCAGGCCCCGGGCGCGGGCCCCTACAGCGAGGTGCGCAGCGACCAGATTTCCGGGAACAACACCACGTCGAGCATCTTGCGCAGGTAACTCACGCCACCGGTGCCACCGGTGCCGCGCTTGAAACCGATCACACGTTCCACCGTGGTCACATGGCGAAAACGCCACAGGCGAAACGCGTCTTCGAGGTCGGTGAGTTCCTCGCCCAGCTGGTACAGGTCCCAGTGCGCTTTCGGGTCGCGGTAGACCACCAGCCAGGCCTGTTCGACGTCGGGGCTCGCAATGTAGGCTTGGGTCCAGTCGCGCTGGGTGCAACTGGCCGGCACCGCGATCCCGCGGCGCGCCAGCAGGCGCAAGGCTTCGTCGTACAGCGACGGCGTCTCGCAGGCCGCCTGCACCATGGCCAGCAGGTCGGGCCGGTGCTGGTGCGCCTTGAGCATGGCGGCGTTCTTGTTGCCCAATGCGAACTCGATGCAGCGGTACTGCGCGCTCTGGAAACCACTGGAACTGGCCAGGTAGGGCCGGATGGCGCTGTACTCAGGCGGGGTCATGGTGGCGAGCACGTCCCAGGCATGCACCAGTTGTTCCATGATCTTGCTGACGCGCGCCAGCATCTTGAACGCAGGGCCCAACTCGTCGCGCGCCACGCAGCGGATGGCGGCGCCCAGTTCATGGAGCATCAGCTTCATCCACAACTCGCTGGTCTGGTGCTGGATGATGAACAGCATCTCGTTGTGGTCGGGTGAGCGCGGATGTTGCGCGTTCAGCACCTGGTCCAGGTGCAGGTAGTCGCTATAACTCATCGACTTGCTGAAGTCGAGTTGCGCCTTTTCCTCGGTAACGATGTGTTCGGGTGTGCCCATCAAGAATCCTCCATGCTTCTCATTGCCAGGTCTGCCGCCGGGAACGGCCCGGCAGTGCCAGTGAGGCCACTGCTGGTTCAGGTCACCGCGCGTTTCTGGTTGAACTGCGCTTGCATCCACTCCCCGGTCTGCAGCACCTGGCGCAGGTGTTCCACCGCGTTCCAGACGTCTGCGAAGCCGACATACAGCGGGGTGAAGCCGAAACGCAGGATATCGGGGTGGTTGCGGCCGTCGCCGGCGCGAAAGTCGCCGATCACACCCCGCGCGATCAGTGCCTGCATGATGGCGTAGGCGCCCTCGGCACGGCTGAGCGACACCTGGGAGCCGCGGCGTTGGTGGTCGAGCGGCGTGGCGACGGACAGGCCGAAGCCGGCGCAGCGTTGCCCGACCAGCGCAATGAACAGGTCGGTCAGTTGCAGAGATTTGCCGCGCAACGCGGTCATGGCGTCCTGCCCCGGGATGCAGTCCTGCGCCGCCAGCACGGTGTCGAGCCCGCATTCGAGGGCGCGCATGCTCAGGATCGGTTGCGTGCCGCACAGGTAGCGGGTGATGCCGGGGGCGGGCAGGTAGTCGGGCGTGAATGCAAAAGGTGCGGCGTGCCCCCACCAGCCCGACAGCGGTTGCCAGAAGCGGCTGGCGTGGCGTGGGTGCACCCAGACAAACGCCGGAGCGCCGGGGCCGCCATTGAGGTATTTGTAGCCGCAGCCCACCGCGAAGTCGGCATCGGCTTGCTCCAGGTGCACCGGCACCGCACCGGCGCTGTGCGCCAGGTCCCACACCACCAGTGCACCGGCCTGGTGGGCGGCGGCCGTGACGGCGGCCATGTCGAACATGGCGCCGGTGCGGTAGTTCACGTGCGTGAGCATGAGCACGGCGACGCTGGCATCGAGCGCGGCATCCAGTTCGTCGGCGTGGACAAGCTGCAGTCGGCAGCCACGCTGCTTGCACAGCGATTCGGCGATGTACAGGTCGGTCGGGAAGTTGCTGCGTTCGCTCAGGACGACGCGGCGTTCGGGTGCATCCAGTGCGGCGATGTGCAGGGCGGCGCTGAGCACCTTGTACAGGTTGATCGAGGTGCTGTCGGTGGCCACCAGTGTGCCCGCAGAGGCACCGACCAGCGTGCCGATCTTGTCGCCCAGGCGCTGCGGCAACTCGAACCAGCCGGCGCTGTTCCAGGAGCGGATCAGGCCCTGGCCCCACTCTTCGGTGACTGCCTGGGCCACCTTTGCGGCGGCGCTGCGGGGCATGGCGCCGAGCGAGTTGCCGTCGAGGTAGACCACGCCATCGGGCAGGTTGAACTGGTCGCGCAGGAGGCGCAGCGGGTCCTGGGCGTCGCGCTCCAGGCAGTCGGCCAGGGTGATGGGGGCAGGGGAGGCAGATGTCATGGGCGGGGGCTGGAAGTGGGAAAGGGGCGCACCGGCGATCAGGCCAGGGAGCGCAGGATGGCGCGCACCGGGCTGGCGTCGGCACGTACCAGTTTCAGGGGCAGGGCGATGAGCTCGTAGTCGCCGGCGGGCACAGCATCGAGCACCAGGTTTTCCAGCACCCGCATGTGGTGGCGCAGCAGCTGGTGGTGGGCTGGCAATGCCGCGCTGGTGGCGGGGTCCACACTGGGGGTGTCTATGCCCACCAGCACCACGCCGAGGCCGGCCAGCAGTTCGAGCGTGGCCGCCGAGTACGCGCTGAAGTCGTCCCAGGCCTGGGTGGCGGTCTGGCGGGTGCGCACCAGCACACGCGCTGGCAGGTCGACCAGGGCGTGCGCGATGTCCGCCGGTTCGACCAGCGGGCCGCAGCCAATGCAATGGACCACACGGCATGGGCCGAGGTAGGGTGCGAGGTCGAGCAGCCCGACGGCTTGCCCGTCGGCGGCGTAGTGCAGTGGGGCGTCGGCATGGGCGCCGGTATGCGGCGACAGGGTGATGCTGTTCACGTTCACCGGGCAGCCCGGGCCGAGTGCGAAATGCAGGCGCTGGTTGTACGCGGTGTCGCCCGGAAAAACGGGCGCGTGTTCGTCGATGGCAGGGGAGATATCCCAGATCTGTGGTGGCATGGCGCAGTGAAGGTACCACCTTCGCAAAACCTGCGGTGTCGGTTATTTCCAACAGCGCGGAAATTGCACGGCCGCCCGCTTTCAGGCGACGCGGCCCAGCAGCAGGTATTCCATCAGGGCTTTTTGTGCGTGCATGCGGTTTTCTGCTTCGTCCCACACCACGGACTGCGGTCCGTCAATCACATCGGCCTCGACCTCTTCACCCCTGTGGGCCGGAAGGCAATGCATGAACAGCGCCTGCGGCTTGGCTGCAGCCATCATCTCGGCGTCGACGCACCAGTCGGCGAACGCCTTCTTGCGCGCCTCGTTCTCGGCCTCATACCCCATGCTGGTCCAGACGTCGGTCGTCACCAGGTCGGCCCCGGCACAGGCCTGCAAAGGGTTTTTGAACACCTGGTAGCTGTCGCTGGAGCGGATGCCGGCGATCGACTGGTCCACCTCGTAACCACCCGGCGTGCTGACATGCACCTTGAAGCCCAGGATCTCGCTCGCCTGCAGCCAGGTATTGGCCATGTTGTTGCCGTCGCCCACCCAGGCCACCGTCTTGCCCTGGATCGAGCCGCGGTGCTCGATGAAGGTGAAGATGTCGGCCAGGATCTGGCACGGATGGAACTCGTTGGTCAAGCCATTGATGACCGGCACCCTGGAGTGCGCGGCGAAACGCTCGATCTTGGTCTGTTCGTAGGTGCGGATCATGACCAGGTCGACCATGCGGCTGATGACCCTGGCACTGTCTTCGATCGGCTCGGCACGGCCGAGTTGGCTGTCGCCGGTGGTCAGGTGCACCACGCTGCCGCCGAGCTGGTACATGCCGGCTTCGAAACTCACCCGGGTGCGGGTGGAGGCCTTCTCGAAAATCATGGCCAGCGTGCGGTCCACCAGTGGGTGGTGCTTTTCGTAGGCCTTGAACTTGCGTTTGATCAGTGCTGCCCGCTCGAACAGGTAGGCGTATTCGTCGGCTCCCAGGTCGCTGAATTGCAGGTAGTGCTTCATGGCGCAGCCGCAAGGTGCTGCTGGACCAGCGGGCACAGGATCTGCACCACTTCGTCGGCCTCTGCCGTGGTCATGGTGAGCGGGGGCAACAGGCGCACCACCGAGTCGGCGGTGACGCTGATCAGCAGGCCGGCGTCGGCGCACTGGCCGACCAAAGCGCCGCAGGGCTTTGAGAGCGCAATACCGATCATCAGGCCCTGGCCCCGCAGTTCACACACCGTGCCGGCCGCGATTTCGGACGCCAGCGCCTTGACCAGTTCGTCGTGCAAATGCGCACCGATCCGCGCCGCATTGGCAAGCAGCCCGTCTTCTTCCATGATGCGTATGGTCTCCACCCCGGCCCGCATCGCCAGCGGGTTGCCCCCAAAGGTGGTGCCGTGGTTGCCGGGCTGGAAGATGTGGGCCGCTTTCGGGCCGGCTACAACGGCGCCGATCGGCACCCCCGAACCCAGGCCCTTGGCCAGTGGCATCACGTCGGGCTGGATGCCGGCCCACTGGTGCGCAAACCACTTGCCGGTGCGCCCCATGCCGCACTGCACCTCGTCGATCATCAGCAGCCAGTTGCGCTCGTCGCACAAGGCCCGCACCTGGCGCAGGTAGTCGATGTGCATGGTGTGGATGCCGCCTTCACCCTGGATCGCCTCGAAGAACACCGCGACGACATTCGGGTTGTCCTCGGTGGCCTTGCGCAGGGCGTCCATGTCGTTCAGCGGCACGCGGATGAAACCCTCCACCAGTGGGCCGAAACCGGCCTGCACCTTGGGGTTGCCGGTGGCGCTCAACGTGGCAATGCTGCGGCCATGGAAGGCGTTCTCGTAGACCACGATCTCGGGCCGTTCGATGCCTTGGTCGTGGCCGAATTTTCGCGCCAGCTTGAGCGCGGCCTCGTTGGCCTCCAGCCCGGTGGAGCAGAAGAACACATTGGTCATGCCAGAGAGTTCGATCAGCTTGGCGGCCAGCACTTCCTGATTGGGCACGTGGTAGTAGTTGGAGGTATGGATGAGCTTGCTGATCTGGTCCTGCAGGGCTGGCACCAGTTTGGGGTGGTTGTGGCCCAGGGTGTTGACCGCGATGCCGGCCAGCGCGTCCAGGTACTGCTTGCCGTTGATGTCCCACACCCGGCAGCCTTGCCCGTGGGACAGCGCGATCGGCACGCGTCCGTAGGTGTTCATCACGTGGGGCGAGGCAGCTTCGATGTGGGCGGGCAGGGCGGCGTTCATGGGGACTCCAGTTCAGGGCGGTTCGGCCTTGCTGGCCGCTTCCTCCGGATTCTATGGCCACGGTCGGCGATCATCCATGGCGGTTTTGCATTGCCATGATGCGCCAGGCGCGACCACTGAGCGCCGTCAGGCTGGTGCGAATATTGCCTGTTAGAGTCCTTGCAGGCGCCAGCGCCCGTTGTCTCCATCCAATGCATCCAGAAGCCGCCAAAGAATTCGTGATCCTGGGCGTATCCAGGGAAGGAAAGACGTTTCGCCCCACCGACTGGGCGGAGCGACTCGCGGGCGTGATGAGCCAGTTCCGGCCCGGCGGGGCCCGTCCGGGCAGCCATCTGGGTTATTCGCCCTGGTGTGTGCCAGGTGTGCACGATGGCGACAAATGCGTGGTGGTGCACAGCGACCTGCGTGACTGCGAAGTCCTGGCATGGGATTTCTGCGTCAATTTTGCCCGCGACAACAACCTGCAGGTGCTGCCGGGGCCCGAGGTCAAGCGCGTGCCGGTGGCTGGGTGATTTCCCCATCGCTGCGGAAATATTCGATTAAATAGGGAAATTTTATTAAAATCAACGGCTTATGACTCACAGATTGGCCGAGTTTGTTCCATTTCCGCAGGATTCTGGACGGGTGATCGCTAACCTTGAGGCCGCTTATGAGCAATGGCTCGATGCTCGACAGCAGCTCATCCGTACCCCGGTGTCCATGTATTGGAAGACTGTTGGAGGGTGCGAGTACCTCGGCGTGAAAATGAACTCGAATTCTGTCGGCACAACTTTCGGTGCCCGCTCGCCTGAGACTGAGGCGGAGTACGACCAGTTCCACTCCGAAAAGGACCAGCTCAAGCAGCGTGTCGCCATGGCTGATGAATTGATCGCGGAGCGAAGTGGGCAATATCGCTCGCTGCGTCTCCCCGTTCTCGCGGACCGCCAGGGCGAACTCTTGCGGGCGCTCGACATTGAAGGCTTGCTGCGCAACGATCTCCTTGTCGTCGGAACGAACGCTTTTTGTGCCTACGAACTGCTTTGCGGAGTCAAGTTCCCCACCGGTAACGAGGAGACGGAGGATTTCGACTTGGCATGGTGCCGAGGCACCAAGGTGTCCATGGCGGCGTCAACAAGCGGTTCCAAGGTCGAGCGAAAGTCGCTGCTGTCAGTACTTCAGGCCGTCGACTCGTCCTACAAAGTCAACCCGCGAAAGCGCTATCAAGCCGTCAACAGCGTAGGGTATGAGGTGGAGTTGCTGGCAGCTCCCAGCCTTGTTCCGCTGCCGAAGTCAGAGGCGTTCGAGCCGATGTTCTCCCTCTTTGAGCAAGAGTGGCTGCTGAGGGGACGACCTGTTTCGTTCGTTGTCTCCACTGTTCGGCGTCGCGCGTGTCCGATTTACGTTCCTGACCCCCGCTGGATGGCGCTGCACAAGTTGTGGTTATCGAATAAGCCGGAACGCAGGGAGTCGAAGAAGCCAAAAGATAGGCGCCAAGGTAACGTCTTGCTGGATGCCTGTCGCTTCTTCTTGCATGACAACTACCCGATGGACATCGATTTCGTTCTCGAATTGCCATCGGAGCTAAGTGATCTTTTCAATGCTTGGGCGACAAGCAGCGGCTACGATCCGATGAACCCGGGCTCTGGCGCTACTGAAACCCCGGAGCAGTCTCAAGGCAAGTTGTCGCACCGCTTCCGTCGCTGATCCGCATTTCTCGCCGGGCCGTGGCTTCCACGTGCTGATGGCAGCCAATGGGCGATTTTTCCTCCGGGGACAGGGGTCAGGTCTTGTTTTGGCACACGGGGACAGGGGTCACACGGGGACAGGGGTCAGGTCTTGTTTTGCCACAATGGCAAACAAAAACCCGACCTCTCGATGCACAGGCCTTCGCCGCCGGGCTCCTGGTTTGCGTGTCCGCGGGGTCACGCGTCCGCGGGGTCACGTGTCCGCGGGGTCAGGTCTTGCATTGCAATATCGCAATGCAAGACCTGACCCCCACCCCTGCCCCCTGGGCAACGCACACCAATGACCCAGCCTGCCGCGACGCGCGCCGACGTCAACACCGGCCGCGGGGTCAGCACGTCCGCCGGGTCATCCTGCGTGTCCGCATCCGCGGGGTCAGGTCTTGTTTTGCAATATCGCAACGCAAGACCTGACCCCTGCTGGGCATGCGATGCGCCCCTGCCGCGAGCACCGCAGGGCAGTCTGCGCGTTCAGCGCCAGACCGCCCCACCATGAGCCCCCGCCGGGTCCAGCCTGCCGCGACGCGCGCCAACGTCAACGCAAACCGCAGCAGAAAACCACGGCAGAAGCCGACGCGCGAACGGTCGTGCCGGAAACCATGCCATGCCCCTGACCTGCCGCCCGGGCTGCGCCGCCTGTTGCATCGCGCCTTCGATCAGCTCTGCGATCCCAGGTATGCCACTGGGCAAGCCCGCGGGGGTGCGCTGCGTCCAGCTCGACGCGAACTTGGGTTGCCGCCTGTTTGGCCACCCGTCCCGGCCGGCGGTTTGCGGTCAGTTGCAACCCTCACGCGAAATGTGCGGCGAGTCGGCGCCGGCTGCCCTGGCGTGGTTGACCCGGCTGGAGGCCGCAACGCGGCCGACGTGATCCTTGGAGCCGGCGCCAGATACAACGTGTCAAATGAAGGACAGCCATTGCACTTTCGGCCATTTAACCTCTGCACAACAAGGAGCCACCATGCACATCCCATCCCTGAAGGAAGTCGTCAGCGCCGAAGAATGGCAATTGCGCGTCGACCTGGCTGCCGCTTACCGGCTGGTTGCCGCCTACGGCATGAGCGACCTCGTCTTTACCCATATCAGCGCGCGTATCCCAGGGCCGGAGCACCATTTTTTGATCAACCCCTATGGCCTGATGTTCGATGAAATCACGGCCAGCAGCCTGGTCAAGGTCGACCAGGCCTGCAACAAACTCCACGACTCGCCCTTCCCCGTCAACCCTGCCGGTTTCACCATCCACAGCGCCATCCACCAGGCGCGCGAGGACGCAGGTTGCGTGTTGCACACCCACACCCGCGCCGGCATTGCGGTAAGTTGCCAGAAGGCCGGTGTGTTGCCCATCAGCCAGCAATCGACTTTTGTACTGTCCTCGCTGGCCTACCACGACTACGAGGGCGTGGCCCTGCGCGATGACGAGAAACCGCGCCTGCAGGCCGACCTGGGGACGAAGAAGTTCCTGATGCTGCGCAACCACGGCCTGCTCACGATTGGAAGAACCATCGCCGACGCCTTCCTGTCGATGTACACCTTCGAGAACACCTGCCGCATCCAGGTCGACGCGCTGGCCGGTGGCCAGGAACTGATCACCGTCGACCCCGGCATCCTGGCGGGCATGAACTCGGTCTCCAAGGCCGTGACCGTCGGCCAAGGCTCGGGCCTGGTTTGGCCCGCCTTGCTGCGAAAGCTGCAGCGCACGGACCCCGGTTACCAGGACTGAGCAAAAAACAGCTCAAACACTGTCAATGGATACAATGAGTGCATGCGCTCACTTTCAAAGTAATCCTTGCAGCTTGTTGCCGATCTTGTCCCCGAGTGAGGCACCCGCCCCGGTGCCCACACCGGGCATCACCATGGTGCCAAGCGCCGCGCCCAGAATCGCAGACCGGGTCAGGGTCAACTCCGGCGCGTCGAGTGTGCCGCCCAGTACCAGCGGCACACCGACCGCCTGGCCGATCACCGCCGCCCCCAGGCTGACCTGAACCCGGCCGCTCAAGGCTAGGCTGGGCGACAACGCCACCTGCCCGCTGGCGTTCAATACGCCCGAACTGGCGACGAGTTGGCGGAAGTTGACCGACCGTCCCCGGGTGTCGACCTGCCCCGCCAGAGTGTCGAGCCGCGTCTCACCGCCGCGGCTCAGGCCCCCCGTCTTCACCGCACGCGCCAGGTCGACACCATGCACCACCGCATCGCGCACGGTAAACCGACTCTGCGTCTGCAGTGCGTCGAGCAAGGGGCCCGGCTGGCCGGTGCGCAGGCTCAGCGTGGTGTCGGCACTCAGATGGCCCGTGAGTCGTTGGCGCGACAACACCCCCAACTCGACGCCCTCGGTCTTCAGCGCGCCACGCAAGGACAACGCCACACCAGGCGCAGGGACACGGTCCAGCGCGAGATCACCCTTGACGCTGCCCCCGGCATAGTCCGCATCCACAGCCCAGGCCAGTTGCCGGCGTGCCAGGTGCAGCTTTGCTCCCTGAAACTGCCCGGCAAGTACCGTCAGCGAGACGGTGTCGGGCAGGTGCTCGGGGCCAAAACGCGCCTCTCCATCGAGCGTCGTCGGGGCACCCGTCAGCGGCCGCCAGGTCAGGTTCTCGAGCAGCACATGGCCCGGGAGCGTGGCCGGCCCGGTGCTGGCAACACCGCCATCCTTCGTGGCCGCGTTCTTGCCGCGTTGCGCCAGCAGGTGATTCAGACCGGCTTGCGACACATCGGCCCGGACCACCCGCAGGCTCGACAGCTCCATGCGCCCCGCCAACAACGCACGCAGGTCGGCGCGCACCTCCACCCGCTCGATGGTCGCCACCGGCTGCGTCTCGATGCGCAGCGCGAGCAGCGCCACCGCAGGAACCGGCCACACATCCAGTGCGATGCGGTCCAGCCGGACCGGCACCCCCACCACCATGCTGGCCTGGCCCTCCACCCGCCGTTTGAAATCCGCCGAGCCCAGCCAACCCTGAGCCGCAATCCAGCCCAGTCCCAGCAACAAACCCATCGCCGCACCGACCTGAATCAAGCTCTTGGCCCATTTCTTCATTGGTGCATTTTCATCCTTGCGCCGACCGGCAACAGCCCGCAGCATGGGCAACAACCTGCTGGTGATCGTGGTCGTACTGGGTTTCGCCGCCGTGGCAGGCCTGTTCGTCACCCTCACGTTGCGAAACGCCGGCGGCTGGCGCAAGAAGCTCGACGCGATCCTGCTGCCGATCGGCTTTCAGCGTTGCGAGGCCGAGTTGGGCCTGCCCCGGTTGTCGATCGACAACATCCCGCCAGAGTCCGGCATGGCCTCGCGCCTGATGCGTTCACTGGCGGACCATCAAGCGTGGCACCGTGGCTGAAGCAGAGGCACAGGCCCCCTCGAAGAGCCACCACAAGGCCTCCGTGCAGATCGTCGACAAGGTGGTGGATTCGGCCAGCGGCACGTTTGGTGTGCGGCTCGAATTGCCCAACCCGAACGGCAACATCCTGGCCGGTGTCAAGTGCAAGGTGAACTTGCGCCGACGGGCACCAAGCCTGCTCGGGCAGTGCCAGCGCCAAGCCGGTAGGATCGCCATTGCGTCAGACTGTGCCGCCCAACCAGAATTTACATGCCCTCTTTGTTCGACCCCGTGCAGGCCGGAAGCCTGCAACTCGCCAACCGCGTCGTGATGGCGCCGCTGACCCGCAACCGTGCACCCGGCGCGCTGCCCACGGCGCTGATGGCCGCCTACTATGTGCAACGCGCCTCCGCAGGGCTGATCGTCACCGAAGCCACGGCGATCACCCACCAGGGGCAGGGATACAGTGACGTGCCGGGTATCTGGAGCGAGGGGCAAGTGGCGGGGTGGAAAAGCATCACCGACGCGGTGCACGCCGCCGGTGGCAAGATCGTCGTCCAGCTGTGGCATGTTGGGCGCGTGTCGCACAACGACTTGCAACCCGGGGGCCAGGCACCGGTGGCGCCTTCCGCGATTGCCGCCAAGACCAAAACCTTTCTGCTGCGAGATGGCGTGCCGACATTTGCAGAAACTTCGCTTCCCCGCGCGCTGGCGGTGGACGAACTGCCCGGCATCGTCGCCGACTACCGGCATGCGGCGCGCTGCGCCATCCAGGCCGGGTTCGACGGTGTGGAAGTGCACGGCGCCAATGGCTACCTGCTCGACCAGTTCCTGCGCAGCGGCTCGAACCACCGCAGCGACACCTATGGCGGCAGCATCGAGAACCGCGCGCGGCTGCTGCTGGAGGTGATGCAGGCCGTGGTGCAGGAGATCGGCGGCGACCGCGTGGGCCTGCGCCTGTCGCCGGTCACACCGTCCAACGATGCAAGCGACCCGCATCCGCAACCCCTGTTCGACCATGTGGTGCAACAGCTCGGGCCGATGCAACTGGCCTACCTGCATGTGATCGAAGGCCAGACCGGCGGCGCGCGCGACCACATGCAGGGCGAGGCCCCCTTCGACTACGCCGCACTGCGCGCAAGTTACCGCGCCGCAGGCGGCACCGGGGCATGGATGGTCAACAACGCCTACGACACCGCCCTGGCCCAACAGGCGCTGGCACAAGGCGCCGACCTGGTGGCGTTCGGGCGGCCCTTCATCGCCAACCCCGACCTGCCGCGCCGGCTGCGCGAGGGCAGTGCGCTCAATACGCTGGACCGCGCCACGCTGTATGGCGGTGGCGCCAAGGGTTATACCGACTACCCGGCGCTGGCCTGATTACCGGTGCGACCCCAGCCCGATCGGCTCGGGTGCGGTCATCACGATGCGGGTGAACAGCCGGTCGTACAAGGGGTCGCGGGGGTACTTGCCGGTTAGCGGGTCGCAGTTGGTGGCAAAGGCCGCGTCCAGTTCTTGCCAGTCGGCCGCGTCGAGTGATTTTTCGGCCTCGGGCAGGATGGCAGTTTCCTCCAGGCGCATGTGCTCCAGGTAAGACGCGGTATAACTTTTCGAGGCGGTCTCGAACTGCTCGCGGCGCGAGTCACCCAGCAGTTCCCAGGCGAGCAGGTGGTGCTGCAGTTCGCGCACCGCGCCCTCGCTGCGTATGTGGTCCTGTTCCAGGCGCCTCACTGCGTCCATGGTGGCTGGTGCAACACGCACCACCTTCGGAAACAGCAGGTTCGACTCTTTGGGGTGGTGCAGCCGCTCGGGAAACTCGTCGATGTAGAACAGCATCGCGCGCATCACATCGAAATACTGCTCGGGCTGATCGCCCGGACCTTGCTGAACCATCATCGACAGGGACCGCAGCATCGCGGCCAGTGCGGAGTGTTCATCACGAATGATGCGAAGGCTTTCGTGGCCCATGGCGGATCTCCTGAAGTTTTTGCAAGCTTCTCACCTGCTCAGCCTTCGCGCCTTGATACACGTCAACCAGTCACCACTGCGCACCGGGCTTGGAAGGCCGCCAGCGCTTGGGCAGCAAGGCGTTGGCCATGACACTCACGGAGCTCAGCGCCATGGCAGCGCCTGCCAACACCGGATCCAGGTAGCCCAGCGCCGCCAGCGGAATGCCAGCCACGTTGTAGGCGAAGGCCCAGAACAGGTTCTGCCGGATCTTGGCCACAGTGCGCTTGGATATGTCGAGGGCCGCAACCACCAGCATCGGGTCGCCGCGCATCAGTGTGATGCCGGCCGCATGCATGGCCACGTCGGTGCCGCTGCCCATGGCCAAACCGACGTCGGCGGCGGCCAGGGCGGGTGCGTCGTTCACCCCGTCACCCACCATCGCCACCACACGCGGCGCACCACCGCCCGGCGGCGTGCGCAGCGCGAGCACC
This sequence comes from Rhodoferax sp. OV413, assembly GCA_945861785.1. Lineage (GTDB taxonomy): Bacteria > Pseudomonadota > Gammaproteobacteria > Burkholderiales > Burkholderiaceae_C > CAISIP01. Next base: position 29,390 of record CAMAWD010000048.1, read on the forward strand.
CGGGCCGCCTTGTCCGCCGGCAACACCTCGGCCATCACCTCACCCGCATCCGGGCGCATGCCCAGGCGCAGCGCCATGGCACGGGCCGCACCCAGGTTGTCGCCGGAGATCATCACCACCGCCTGCCCGCGCGCGCGCAGGGCGTCCAGCGCCGCGCGCGCCTGGGGCTTGGGTTCGTCCGCAAAGGCCATCAGGGCGCAGGGCCGCAGGCCGTCCGGCGCGCGCTGCGCCAACACGGACACGGTGGCGCCCTGGCGCTGCTGGGCCTGCGCCTGCGCCGCCAGCGGGCCCAGGTCCAGCGACAACTCCTGCATCCAGCGCAGGCTGCCCATCAGGTAGGCCCGCCCATCCACCAGACCTTCGTTGCCGCGGCCAGGCACGGCCTGCACATCGGCCGGTGGGGCGAAGTGCAGGCCGCGGTCTTTCGCGGCAGCTGTCACTGCGCGACCGAGCGGGTGCCCACTGCCGCTCTGCAGGCTGGCCGCTGCGCGCAACGCGGCCAGCTCTTCAACGCCAGCTGCAGCTACAAGCGCCACCAAGCGCGGCTGGCCAACGGTGAGCGTTCCGGTCTTGTCGAACGCCACCACATTCACCTTGTGGGCCAGTTCCAGCGCCTGCACGTCCTTGATCAGGATGCCGAATTTGGCCGCCACGCCGGTGCCGGCCATGATCGCCGCCGGTGTCGCCAGGCCCAGCGCACACGGGCAGGCGATGACCAGCACCGCCACGGCCCGGATCAGGGCCAGCTCGAAACTGTGCCCACCCAGCCACCAGCCCAGCAGGGTCACCAATGCAATGCCCAGCACCACCGGCACAAAAACCGCTGCCACCTGGTCCACCAGGCGCTGGATCGGCGCCTTGGCCGCCTGCGCGTCTTCGACCAGGCGGATGATGTGCGACAGCACCGTGTCGGTTCCGGTGGCCGAGACCTGCATCACGATGCGCCCGTCGCCGTTGATGGAGCCGCCGGTGAGCGCGGCGTCCTGGTCCTTCACCACCGGCAGCGGCTCGCCAGTCAGCATCGACTCGTCGACCTGGCTGCTGCCCTCCAGCAGCCGGCCGTCCAGCGGCAGGCGCTCGCCGGGTCGCACCACCAGGCGGTCCCCGACCAGCACCTCGGCCACCGGCACGTCGACTTCGCCGTCGGGGCCGATCAGGTGCGCCACGTCCGGCCGCAGGGCATGCAGCGCCCGGATGGCGGCCGTGGTCTGGCGCTTGGCGCGGGTTTCCAGCCACTTGCCCAGCAGCACCATCGTGATCACCACTGCCGAACCTTCAAAATAAAGGTGCACCATGGCGCTGTCGGGCGCAGTCAGCCACAACCACACCGACAACCCCCACCCGGCCGATGTGCCCAGGGCCACCAGCAGCTCCATGTTGCCGGCGCCGGCCCGCAGGGCATGCCAGCCCGCCCTGTAGAACCTGGCACCGAGGACGAATTGCACAGGGGTTGCCAGCACGAACTGCTGCCACGCCGGCAGCATCCAGTGCCAGCCGAAAAAGTCCCCCAGCATCGGCAGCACCAAGGGCACGCTCAACAGCAAACCGATCGCCACCGGCGCGAAACCGGCCCAGGGCGACACGGCACCGTCCAGCGCGTCGGCCTGGGCCTGCGTGCGCGGCTCGTAACCGGCGTCCCGCACCGCGCGGCGCATGCGCGCCTCCATCTCGGGTGAGGGCGCGTAAAACACGCGGGCCGACTCGGTGGCCAGGTTCACCGAGGCGTCCTGCACACCTGGCACCTTCTTGAGCGCGCGTTCGACCCGCATCACACACGACGCGCAGGTCATGCCACCTACACCGATGTCGAGTTCAAGGGGTTCGGTGGATGTGGTCATGGGCCAAGGTTACGCCTGTTCGGCACGCCGGATGTTGCCCAGCACACGCAGTTGGCGCTATGCTGGCAGAAATCAACCGTTCGAGGCCAATATGAACCAGACATTCACCGTCACAGGCATGACCTGTGGCCATTGCGAAAAAGCCGTGGCCCGCGCCGTCAAACAGCTCGACCCGCAAGCCGAGGTCAAGATCGACCGGCCGCAGAACAAGGTCGAGGTGCAGTCCACCCAGCCACGCGAGGCCCTGGCCCGGGCCATCACCGAAGAAGGGTACGCCGTCGCCGCCTGAGGGGCCAAGCCGGCGTGCGCGTGGTACAAACCTGCCTGCGCCCCGTCCCGGGGTGACATTCGGAGGTTGCCGCGTGAAATTGAAGATGGCCAGAAATTCGCTGTTCGCGGTCTTGCTGCGTTCGCCGTGGTGGATCAGCTTCGCGCTGGTGCTGCTCGTGGCGCTGGCATCGCGCGCCCTGCTGCCCGAGCAGTATGTGCCATTCGGTGTGATGGGCGGGTTTCCGTTTCTGGTCATCGGTGGCATTGCGGCCTACCGGCAACTGAGCGCTCCGGGTGACGAAGAGATTGCCCGGACCATGGCAACGCTGGCAGCCATGCCATGGAACGAATTTTGCGGCCTGCTTGAACAGTCCTACGGCCAGCAGGGCTACATCGTCACGCGGCTCCCGGGCGATGCCGCAGACCTGCAACTCGTCAAGGCTGGCGCCACCACCCTGCTGAGCGCCAAACGCTGGAAGGCGGCCAACCAGGGCGTGGACGCCGTGCGCGCGTTGGCCCAGGCCAGAGGCACCCGGGATGCAAGCCATGGCGTCTACGTCACGATCGCCGCCCTGGGTGACAACGCGCGGCGCTTTGCGCAGCAGAACCAGGTGGACGTGCTGACAGGCGTGGCGCTGGTCCAGTTGGTGCGCAAGCGTTTGCCAGGGCGCAAACCCTGAGGGCGCGCACCCATGCTGCGGCTCGGCGCAGCCGTTGGAGGGGTCGGGCGACCATCGCCCACCAGCAACTTTACAAACTGTTATCGCCCGGTCATTGCCCAGATACACACCCCGCGCAAACTCGCTTTCAACCTGATGCCAAACCCGCGCATTCAGGGGCCTTCCGACTGAAAGGACTTTGACATGACTTCGTTTTTCAAACCCCTGCTGATTGTTTCGCTGCTGGCTGCGGCCGGTGCTTCCGTAAACGCCCAAGGCATGGGCATGGGCATGGAGGGGCCGCAATCGGGCCCGATGGGGCAACACCAGCGCATGGACCCGGCCAAGATGCAGGAGATGATGGCCAAGCGCCAGGCTGACCTGAAAGCCAAACTCAAGCTGGCGTCTGCACAAGAAGCTGCCTGGGCTGCCTACACCGCAGCCATGCAGCCCCCTGCAGGCATGCCCGTGGGCCCCGAAAGCCGCCAGGCCATGCACGACAGCATGGCCAAACTCACCACCCCCGAGCGCATCGAACACATGAATGCGATGAAGGCCCAGCGCGACGCCGAAATGGCCAAACGCAACGAGGCGACAAAGACCTTCTACGCTGCGTTGTCACCCGAACAGCAAAAGGTGTTCGACGCCAACACCATGGGCCACGGGCGCGGACATGGCGGGCCGGGCAAACACGCACCCCAAAAGAGCTGATCAGGCCAGCATCTTTTTCAGTTCTCCGCTGGCCAGCAGGGCCTGCACATCGGAGGCGCCGCCGACCAGCACGCCCTTGACGAACACCATCGGAAATGTCGGCCAGCCAGTCCACATCTTCAGCGCATTGCGCCGCCGCCAGGTGTTGAAGTAGCTCCCGTACTCGAGGTAGTGGAACGCAACACCCGCACCATCGAGCGCCTTGCGCGCCCTCTTCGGCGCCGGGTTTTGCGCCATTCCGACAACAACAACCGGGTGCTTTGCCACAGCCGCCTGCACCTCATGCACGATGTCTGTGTGCAGCTTGCTGATCTTTTCGCGGATCGCCGGGTGGACATGGGCTTCGTCGAGGACAGGACGCGGCATGGCGGTTTCCTTGTTCATGTGGGGTGGTCGATTATGCTGCGCGCACAATACGCGCGGGATGTGCATGACACAGATCAAACACGGCCGCGCCGCCCCGACCTAGACTGCAGCCCTGCCCGGCGAGACCACCCATGAAGACGCCCCAAGCTCCCGCCACACCTGTTCCGGGGGCGGTGCCCAAAATTCGGCAAATTTCGGCCAGCCAGCCGCTGCAGTGGCTGCTGTTGGGCGTGCGCGACATGGTCCGCAGCGGTTGGTTGAGTGTGGCGCACGGAGCGGTGCTGGCCCTGTTCGGTGCGGCCTTGTTCGCTGTAGCGCGGCAGAAGTTCTGGCTGCTCGCGGGTGCCTTTTCCGGCTTCCTTGTGGTGGCGCCGGTACTCGCAACCAGCCTGTATGCGATGAGCCGGGCTTTGGAACGGCAGTCTCCGATCCGCCTCGCGCTGCTGCGCGACACCTGGATGGGCTGGCAACAATCCCGTTTTGTCGAACGCGGCGGTTATTGGTGCCTGGTGCGTTTCGGCATCCTGCTGGCGCTGGCCGGCACCGGGTGGGTGCTGACCTCGGCAGCACTCATCACCCTGATGGCGCCGGCGCCGATCCACACGCCGGTCGACTTCCTGCGCCACGTGGTGCTGGCACGCAACCACTACCTGTTCGAGGTGTGGCTGTCGATGGGCGGCATCCTGGTGGCCCCGATCTTTGCGTCCAGTGTGGTCTCGATGCCCCTGATGCTGGACCGGCGCATCACCCTGCTCGATGCGGTTCTGACCAGTTGGCGCGTGGTTCTGGCCAACCCCCTGCCGATGGCGGTGTGGTCCGGGCTGATCATGCTCCTGGTGCTTATGGGCTTCGCCACGCTGCTCACCGGCCTGGTGGTGGTGGTGCCGGTGCTGGGCCACGCCAGTTGGCACGCTTACCGCGAACTGGTCGATGCGTCCCACCTGCCAGAACGCACCGCCAGCCAGGCGCCGCGCTGATGTTCGGGTTCAATGAAGAGCAGATCGCCGCCTTTGGCCTGTCGTTCGGCCTGGGCGCCTTCATGCTCTATATGCTGTTCATCGTCGGACACCTCGCCTGGGAGGCCAAGGCGGGCAAGTTCGGAACCTTCGTGATCTTCATCGGGCTGGCGTTCGGCATGGTCGGGTTTGTGGCCAAGTACCTGATCCAGTGGGCCCTGGGCATCCGGTAGGAGCAGGCCCCCCGGGGACCACGGTCAGCCGATCGGCCGGATACCAATCCACCAGCCATGCAGCCACATTGCAAAAACCGCCCAGGCCAAGGCTCCGGCAACCACCGTCACCACCGTTGCCATGGGTCGCCCGGGTGGGTATGCCGTGCCGGCGGCGCGGTCGCGCCGCCGGCACGATGAAAAATTCAGCACCGCCCACACCAGGAAGAAGCCAAAGAGCAGGACATGGGCCAGGTTGCCATTCGCCAGCAAGTGCGCCAAGGCCCAGACCTTCACACCCAGCACCATCGGATGGTGAACCCGCGCCTTGATGCCGTTGCCGGGCACATAAGCTGCCGCCAGCAGCACAAACGCCGCCAGGGTCAGCAGCGAGGCGAGATGGCGCATCCCGATTGGGGGGCTCCACAATTGCATCGGTTGCATGCGGGCCTGCCCGAAGCCCCAGACGATCAAGGCAAAGCCCACCACGGAAGCCAACGAATAGGCGCCCTTCCAGGCGTTCGCACCGATGCTGGCCACTGTGCGCGCGCGCCAGCCATCGGCCACGATACGCACCGAATGCACACCCAGAAAAATCACCAGCCCAAGAACCAGATAAACCATTGTTTCAGCCCTTCATCCGCCCCGCTTTGGACGGGTTGCACACGTCACGCACCCAGCACCCGGTTCTTGCCCGCCCGCTTGGCCATGTACATCGCCTGGTCGGCACGCTTGATGGCCGCAACACCCTCTTCATCCGGACCAACCTGGGCCACTCCGGCACTGAAAGTAATGAGCACCTTCTCGGTGCCAGCCAGAAAAAACCGCTTGGTGAGCTCGCGCTGCAACCGGGTCATGGCCTCGATACCCTTGTCGAGCGCGGTGTCGGGCAGCATCAGCACGAACTCCTCACCACCGTACCGTGCCAACGTGTCCTGGGGCCGCATGGACTCACGCGCCACCTGGGCCAGATGCGCCAGGGCCTGGTCCCCGGTGGCGTGGCCCAGCGTGTCGTTGATCTTCTTGAAGTTGTCGATGTCCAGCAAGGCCATGCACAGTGGCGTTTCCTTGCGGCGCATGTTCGAGACCTCGCGGTTCACTGCCTCATCGAGGCCCTTGCGGTTGAGCGCACCGGTCAGCGGATCATGGCGCGCCTGCGCGCTGACCCGGTCAAGCTCCATGTGCAGCTTGATGATTTCCGCCTCGGTCGCCTCCGCGCGTTCACGCATGCCGCGCAACTCGTTGCGGGCGGTCAAGGTGTCGCCGGCCATGGTACGTGTGGCGCTGACCATCTCCTTGAGTACCGGCGCCAGCTCTTCCAGGCTGCCAGCCTGCTCGATCAGCCGGGCGTTCTCTTCCATCTTGCCGCCGAACGTGCTGGTGGTGTCGGTGATCAGGGACAGGCGCTCGATGAAAGTGCCCAGCATCAGGCGCATTTCCTTCTGCGCTTCGACGGCCCGTCCCTTGGCCTCTGCCTGCTTTTGCATCACGTCGCGCCACCGGCGCTCCACATCGTCGAGCCGGCGCAGGGTCAACGGCGGCGTGGTCGCGCCGATCAGGGCCTCCACCTGCCCCTTGAGCCAGTGGTCGTCTATGCTCAGCTCGCCAATATTTTCCATGATCAGCCGCAACAGGTGCAGCAGCATGGACTTGATCTCCGCCTGGTCCTCGGCGGCAAACGACACCCGGTGACCGAAGGTGCCCAACATTTGCTTGACCTGCACGAGATCCGCACCGGGTTGCCGCATCACCCGCAACAGTTCCTGGGTCTGCTCGGAAAACCGGGCGTCGTCCGTGCCCAGCGCTGGCCGGGCAAACTCGATCAGTCGGGCAATCTGCTCCAGAAAGTCGGTCGTCAGCGCAGGCGCGGCGACACTGCTGGGCGGCACCTGCAAGAGAGGCGCAACCTCATTGGTGCTCAAGGCGCCAAAACCTGAACCCTCCGCCTTGGGCATGAAACTCGCGTACGCCAGCAAGGCGCTGTACACGCCCTCCCAGTTCGACTGGTTGACAGCGTATTCGAACAGGCTGCGCTGTTTTTGCTGGCCGGGCGTCTTGGCCGGGAGGTCCTGGGCGATGCGGCGCAATTGGTCGGCTGGAAACGGCGGCTCGTCCTTGACGCCGCCAATCTCGCTGTAAACCGCGAGGTAGTTCGCCGGCGTGGGCGCGAGTTTCCTCACAACCAGTTGCTTGAGCGTGTCCCTTGCCAGCTCCGGTACTGTCTTTTCACCCATCGGCTGTTGTCCCTCAATTCACCAGATCGCCATCCAGGAAGCGCTGCAATTCTCGCACCGTCCGCTGCGGATCCTCCTGGTGGGGCAAATGGCCCAGATCGTCAAAAACCACCAATTTGGAGCCCGGCACATCGCGTGCAAATTGCTCTGCGGACTGCAGGGGGATCAGCCGATCGCGTGCACCCCAGAGGATCAGCGTTGGCAACACCAGTGTCCTGATGCGTGCCGACCCGTCTGCCAATCCTTGTTCCATCCGGTAGCCCAGCGCACGCCGGTTACCCGCGCGCAAGGCCATATCGTAATACCGGTCCACGAGCGCCGGGGAGACTTTCGCCGGATCGCCGTAGACGTTGCGCACGCTGGCAAGCACCAGCCCCCGTGGCAACAGGTGCTCCAGCACACGCCGCAGGCCCGGAACGCGGGCCAGACGCCAGGCGACAGGCACGTCCTGCGGGGCCACCGCGTAACCACCGGCGTCGACCAGCACCAGCCGGGCCACGCGCTGGGGCATGGCCAGCGCGCCCGCCCATGCCACGTGGCCACCGAGTGAATTGCCGCCCAGCACCACCCGTTGCACGCCAAGATGGTCGAGCACCGCACCAAGCTGTTGCACGTACCGATTGACCGAATAGTCGTTGTCAGCGTTTGGCCCGGTCAGGCCAAAACCCGCCAAGTCGAAACGAATCACCCGCCGCCGGGTGCTGAGCACCGCAGCCCAGCCATCCCACGTATGCAGACTGTCTGAAGTACCGTGCAACAGCACCACTGGCAGGGGGTCATCGCGCGGGCCTTCGTCGCGCAGGTGCACCCGCAAGCCATCCACGGCAACGAATTGCGATGGCGGGCCGGCCCAGCGCTGCCCAAGGGTTTCAACCGACTGGTCGGGCGCCCAGACAGCCACCACGCCTGCCAGGGCAAAAAAAACCAGGCCTCCCAGCAGCAGCAGCAGCGAGCGGACCAGCAGCCTCATGCGCCTGGCCGGTGCGAGCGGCACAGAAAATCGGCCAGCAGTTGGCGCTCGGTCTGCGTCAATGGCCCGGGCTCCGTGGCACTGGCCCGGAACTGGTCCAGGCGCCGGGTGACACGGTCGAACACTTCCTCACGTTTGCAGACCTCTGCCAGCGCGCCGGAAACCGGCCAGGTGATGTCGACCTCATCCTGCACAACCACCAGCACATCGATTTCGACCTGGTCAAAGAAGCCGCGCTGCTGGACGCTCCGGTCCAGAAAAGACTTCAGGAGCAGGCCCTGTACATAGGCATGCGTGATCGGCGAACCAATACCCACCAGCTGACCAAGGTCCAACCGCTGCCAATGTCCGTCCCCATCGATGCGCAGACCATCGGATCCGGCCAGGCGGCTTATCAAAAGCAGACCATGCGAATGCAGCAACAGGTGGTCCACCCTTGCGACGGAATTGCCCGAAGGCACATGCAGGTGGTTCAGCACATCGATGTCATGGCTGCGGCGGTAATACCGGCGCAGGTAGTAGGCCATGCGGTCTGCAACCAGCCGCGCGGCAACATCGCGCGCTTCACCCCGAAACGGGTCGAGTTCTTTGAAAATCATGGCCGGCGACGTCGTGCTTCAGGGGAGCGGCTGCGCCTTGGCCAGCGGTCGGTGCAGGGAGCGCAGGAATTCTGCCAGCCGGCGCCGCTCGGGCGCGGTCAACAACCCGGCCGCGCTCGCACTGCGGCGGCATTGCATCACCCGTTGGTTCACGCGCTCATGGACCTCGTGCGCGTTGCACACCTCTGCCAACGGCCCCATGGCGGGCCATTCAATGATGTTGGTGTCAGGCACCGCCACCAGAATGTCGAGTTCCACGCCTTCGAAAAACCCCTTTTGCTTGACGTTCTTGTCCAGAAAGGCCTTCAGCGACAGCGCGCGCAGATAGGCCCGCGTGATGGGGGAGCGCATTTCGACGGGGGTGTCGTTGCGCCACCGCAGCCATTGCCCGTCGTCCTTGACCTGCACCCGGTCCACCAGGCTCTCGCGCTCGACGACCAGCAGCCCGTAGGGGTGCAACACCAGGTGGTCGACGTGGGCCACCGCCGTGCCGGAGCCGACCCGCAGGTAGTTGAGAACATCGATGTTCTCGCTCTTGCCGAAGAAACGGCGCAAATGGTAGGCCATCCGGTCCTGCGCGATGCGCCCGGCGATTTCCTCCTGCGTGCGGCCGTAAAACGGGTCGAGCTCCTTCAACACCATGGCGTACAACAACCCCTGTGACTGACTGCCGGATGTTACCTGCCACCGGCAAACCGTCCCACCAGGTCAGTGGTGCGGCGGGCACGCACCGCCTGCGCCAACCCTTGCAGCACGGGCAGGGTCTGGGGCATGCTGATGCAAGCATCGGTGACCGACACGCCGGGCAGCAATGGCGTGCCAGGCACGATGTCCTGGCGCCCTTCCTGCAGATGGCTTTCGATCATGACCCCCATGATGCGCGATTCACCGGCGCTGATCTGCGCCGCCACATCGGCGGCCACTTCGATTTGCCGGCGGTGCTGCTTGCTGCTGTTGGCGTGTGATACATCGACCATGACCTGCTCGCGCAGCCCGGCCGCCTTGAGCAGCGCGCACGAGGCAGCAACATCGGCCGCGCTGTAGTTGGGCGCCTTGCCACCCCGCAGGATCACATGGCAATCGGCATTGCCACGGGTCTCGAACACCGCCGCCTGCCCCATCTTTGTCATGCCCATGAACGCGTGGACGGCGGACGCGGCCTGAATCGCGTCGGTGGCAACCTTGACACCACCATCGGTGCCATTCTTGAAGCCCACCGGGCAACTCAGGCCCGAGGCCAGCTGCCGATGGCTCTGGCTCTCGGTTGTGCGGGCGCCGATGGCACCCCAGCTCACCAGGTCGGAGATGAACTGTGGACTGAGCAGGTCAAGGAACTCGGTTCCGACCGGCAAACCCACAGCCAGAATATCGAGCAGCAGGCGGCGCGCCATCTCCAGGCCCTCGTTGATGGCAAAACTGCCATCAAGATGCGGATCGTTGATGTAGCCCTTCCAGCCAACCGTGGTCCGCGGCTTCTCGAAATACACACGCATCACGACCAGCAGGTCATCCTGCAGCGCATCGGCCTGCGCCTTCAGCTGTTTCGCATACGCAATCGCCTGTGCATGGTCATGGATAGAACAAGGCCCCACCACCACCACCAGCCGGTCGTCCGCTCCCTGCAAAACGCGTGATATCGCCCTGCGGCTGCTCTCCACCAGGGCAAGCGCCAGGGCTGGCACCGGCAACCACTCCTGCAACAGCGCAGGAGTGATCAGGGGTCGCACCGCGCCGATGCGGGTGTCGTCGATTCGGGTGGCGTCCTGGGTGCAGAGCGGGGCCACAACAGATGGTAGGTGCGTGTTCATCCTTAAATTGTCGCGATTTTCGACACCACGTCCAGCGTCCGAAGGGGCCGTCATAGGCTGTAATAGCGGTACCGATGACTGCTTCAACGCGATTTCCGACCGACGATGCCAACGAACAGCCGCCCAGCCTGGGCGACATGATGCACGCAAGCCCGTGGCGTGCACCTGTCACCTTGGCACTGCTCGCCACCAATATATTGGTTTTCATCACCATGCTGGGTTTTGGCGCTGGTCTGTGGCACACCTCCAATACCGTGCAGTTGACCTGGGGCGCCAATTTCGGGCCTGCAACACAGGATGGGCAATGGTGGCGCTTGGCCACAGCCCTTTTCCTGCATTTTGGCGTGGTCCACCTCGCGCTCAACATGTGGGCGCTGTGGGATGTGGGTCGCCTGGTCGAGCAGCTCTACGGCCGCTGGCGGTTCGCGCTGCTTTATCTGGCAAGCGGCGTCTTCGGCAACCTGCTGTCGCTGGTCTTGCAAGGCAACCGGGCCGTGTCGGGGGGTGCCTCGGGTGCCGTATTCAGCCTTTACGGAGCCCTGCTGGTCTTCCTGTGGCGTGAGCGCAACCACGTACCGCGCCATGAGTTCCGCTGGCTGTTCGGCGCCGCCATCGTTTTCACCGTGGTGACACTGGGCATGGGGCTGGTCATCCCGGGTATCGACAACGCAGCCCACATCGGGGGGCTGGTATGCGGGGCCGTGTTGGCGCAACTGCTGGCGCGTCGCTGGGAAGGAAACAACAGCGGCCCTGGCGTGCGCAGCCGCGTCGCCGCGGCTGGGCTGCTGGTTGCGGGCGCAGTCGGACTCGTCACGCACATACCGGCGCCCAGCTACCGCATGGGGGATGAATTGCGGGCGCAACAGGCGATCCGCAAGTTCCTGATCGAAGACCGCGTGCTGAGCCAGCGCTGGGACGCGCTGCTGGATTCAGGCCGGCGCGAGCAGTTGTCTTTCGACCAGCTGGCCGGCGTCATCGACACCCGCATCACTGCCGAATACCAGGGCAACTTCGAGCAGTTGTCCCAGTTGCGCCTGGAGCCCGCTGCCCCATCGGCCAAGACCCTGGAGATGCTGCTTAAATACGCCACCTTGCGCGGTGATGCCTCGCATGCCTTGGCAGAAGGGCTGCGGTCGAAAGACGGTGACAAGGTGCGCAAGGCAATCGAGAATGCGCGCCAGGCGCCTCTCATTGCCAGGGGCGTCTCGGCACCGGCGTCGGCGGCTGGCCGGCCTTGATGAAACGTTGTGTGGGGGGAGGCATAAGCCGAGAAACCGCCCCATTGGGGCAACCCGTCAGCCGCAACCCATATAGACCTTCCAACCTGGCCGGCCAGGCCAGACGTTGCGTGCAAGCGTGCTCTATGCCTGTGCTGAACCATCCGCATTCAGGAGCCGAAACTGTGCGGGGGACTCCTCAAGGGCATTCGTGTTCCGCATGGCGTCAATTATCGAATCCAGGTTCGCGTAGCCGAACTGGCTCGCCCAGCGGGCCATCTTGGCCAAGCTGCGAACAAAGCCCGCAGGGTCGTTGCTGCGGGTGAGCGCTCGGGCACAGTCAACGTACTGTGGGTGGTAGAGCGTCGGAATGATGATTCGCGTAAGGCCCGTGCGAGTGAGCTCGGCGTTCATGACCAAACGCGAAAGGCGCCCGTTCCCGTCGTCGAAGGGGTGTACCTCGGACACCAGGAAGGTGTAATAGATGGCGCGAGCAAGCCCCTCTGGGACGGAGAGCGCCAGCCGCGAGCCCTCCGTGAGCGTCCCGCGAACCCTTCCGGGATCGACAAACTTGGTCGTGCCGGCGTAGTTGATTTCTAGCTTGGGCTTCCCGGGATTCGCCTCTGGCCGCATCTTGAGCATCTCGGCGTGCCAGGCCTCCAACCCTTCCAGGAATTCGGGGCCGGCCACTGGCGGACTGTCTCGGTAGGGCGAGGTGATGGCCAGCCTGAACACGCCCAGGATGTCGTGGGAGTCCTTGGGACGGTTCGGCACGATGGTTTGGTTCATCACGATGTCCCGAGCCTGCTCGATGTCGAACTTGGTCCCCTCGACATAGTTTGAGAAGTACGACTCGATGAAGCCAAAGTGCTGCCGGGCGAGTCCCGTAATCTGGTTTTCGATGCGAGGAAGCGGTTCACGGCGCAGGTGACCCGCGAGAATCTCAAACCTTGCGAGGCGCTCTTGGTCGACCGGTGCACCGTGCGCCACCGCCAAACCCTCCTTGGTACGTAGCTCGCCGCGCGCATGGGTGCCGAGCAGCGCACCGATGAGGCTTCGCAGCTCTTCGAGGGGGCGTGCCGCATCAAGCGAAGGAGCTAAGGCCGCCGCATTGTCGCGAATGTCGTTGAGCGCTTTTTCGCCGGACGCATTGAGGATGGCAGCAAGGTAGCTCTCGACCTCGTCGCGAGAGGCGCGGGTGATTGCTTTTTTGCCAAGGTTCTCCAGCAGCAGCCGGGGCCGGCTGGCAAAGTGCAGGCCGGACATCTGAATGGGCAGGTCACCAGGGAGGAAGGCCGGCCCACGGAGCACCCTCAGTACCAAACCCGGCAACTGCACCTTGCGGTTAAAGGACGCAGGGTGGGACAGCACCAGTTCGCCACTTGCCAGGATGCCTCCGCGGAATGCGCCCACGTGGGACACGACACCGCCGGGCACAACCAGCCCAACAACTCGCGCCCAATGGCGTCGGACCAGAGCAGCGAGCTCGTCCGGTGCCAGGGGTGGGGCGTAGACCCCTTTGCAGACCCGCACCAGCGTTCCTACCTTTGCCTTGCGCTGCAGCTTTCTTGCTTCGGCGGGCGGCAAAGAGCCTGCGAAGTAGAGCGCGTCAGCTGGGGGCTGTGGCAGTTTGGTGAGCGCCATGGTTGTCGGTTTTGTACTTGGATTTTAGGCCAGACTGTCGGTTTTGTACTATCGAATAGGCCATTCTGTCGTTCAACTACTGCGATTCATGGAACAACCTGCTTGCCGAGGAGGCGTCGAATGTCGCTTTGGAACCATGCAACCGCGTCAACCGAGGGCGAAAACGGCTGTTTCATACTACCCAACAGGCCATTTTGTCGCTTATTCACTTCGATTTTCCTTTTGTGCTCCGGCCAGTTGCCGACCTGAGAGCCAGGGCTACTTCAGGGTTTGGTGCGGCGTCGGGCGGTATTCCCCTGAAGTCCATCTGACGATGCTGGGCTACGACCGGGAGCACCCTGTGGTCAGAGGGTCGGCGCTGGTGAGTACCCTGGTTCCACGGGCTCTTTTGGAACAACGGGCTTGGACGGAGGCGATGCAGGAATTCAGGGACGTGAATTTGCCAACCGCTGCAACCCTACTTCGCCTGTTGAGACGACTTCCTTGGATCAGATTGAACGTGCTCGTCAAATAATGGTGGCGCAAGTGATTCACCGTCCTCAGGCACAGGACCCACGCCGACCCGATGTCCGCACCGGACTCACGATCGACCGAAACCTTGTTCGGACATAAAGTGGAATGCCTCTTTGAGCTTTTGCAGGAGCTGTTTCCTGCCTGCGTCGTTAGTTTTAGACGATGCCACTCTGCGGCGGCGTTGGCGTCGTTCTTGCCGCCTTTGCCCTGCCAGCGCCATCCACAGCATGGACTTGGACAACGCGTTTCGCCAAATCAACGCCAACTCGTGTAATTTCGCTCAATTTTGGTCGCCAACCCGAATCTGACTTGTTTCAGCCGGACTGAAGATGCATTTTCTTCCTGCTTCGTCTTCTTCCAAAGATAGTCTCTGACGCGTCTTCTTCGGGGCCGCGTCCGTCTTCTTCAATCTTCGCGCTGAGGGCATGTTGCCGCCGGTTGGGGCCGGCGATCACTGCCCGATGGAGGATCGGTCATGGCGTAAACATTCGGTGAACCCGTAGCCAGCCGGCTATGCGCAAAGCACGCCGGCGAAGTTTTTGCGCAGTGGGTACAGCCAGATATCTTTGACGGGGATAAGTTGTTTGTGGCTGGTAGATTTCTTGCTGCGCCCGGCAGTGCGACCGACATTAATCCAGTTGGCAGCCTTGTAGCAAGTGCCGCGGTGGCGCTCGAACTCAACAAATGTCTCAAGCAACACGGGACGAAATCCGTAGCGTGCCAGCCAGTCCTCAGGCATCTGGCGTGCCGCCTTGGCCAGTATTATTGATGCCAGCCCCTTGGACTGAATCCACGGCAGGATCAGGAATCTGGCGTTGTTGACGACGAGCTGCAGGTTGTGTTGGCGCTGAGCCTCGCTCCAGCCGACAAAGTTCTCGCGCGCTTTGAGTTTCCAGGCGCTCGCGCCAAAGCTGAGCAAGGCCACCAGTCGCTCGCCAGCGAAGATGTTGTAGCGCATCTGGCTGCCCGACATCGGGGTGTAGCCCAGACAGTGGTAACGCGCGATGTACTCGTTCCACAGGCGCGAGGGCGCTGTGCCGCTGACCGGGCGCAGCGTCAAGGGGCCAAGCCCGTGTACGGGCTGCTGCACCGATGCCTGGGGATCGCTCAGTGGGGTGGGCGGGAAATGGGGTTTGCCCCTTGGTCTGAGCAACTGCGAGGGCGGCAAGGTGATCAAGCCGTCAGCCTGCATGCGCAGCAGGGCCACGCGGCACGTCATGTCCTTGATCTCTCCGTTGGGCTTGACCCATTGTCCACGCACGCCTGCAAGTAGGCCCCCAGCCAGGTGCGCGCGTTGATCTTCCACAGCCTGAGTGTCATCATCAAGCTGTACATCGTGGCGGCCAGCTCGCCAGACCATTGGCTGGCGGAACCGTAGAAGTTCTTGCGCCCCACCACTGGCCCACGCATGTCGGACTCGGCTGTGTTGTGGTCCATGGGGATCCAGGGGTGGTCCACGAACACTGTCAACCCGCCCCAGTGCACCGCCATGCTCTGGAGCACCTTGGCCGCTGGGGCCGCCAGCAATAATGGATCGGCCAATACGAGGGTGCGCCGCTGTGCCATGTCCTGCACGGCCTGCTCCAGCTGCGTGTGGTGGGTGGCTCGCTGCGGGCTACCTTCTGGGGCTTGCAGGCGCAGCCCATTGAGGTGATACAGCGCACCAATGGCGTCCACGCCGGCAAACGCCCATGCAGACAAATCCGGGTAGGAGTTGGCCAGCTCCAGCAGGTCTCTGCGCACATGGGCCCAGCAAAATGCCAGCACCACCCCGGGGTGCAGCCGGGCAAACTTCTTGTACGCCGAGTAGCGGTCGCAGCTGATGATGCCGCGCTCCACGCCGGCCAA
>CAMAWD010000049.1 GCA_945861785.1 Rhodoferax sp. OV413
CCGAGGGTCGGGCCGCAGAACTCACTGCGTTCACTTCGTTCTCTGCGTTCGGACAACCGCGGCCAAAATGATGACGAAGTGCGCTGCGCGCACCGACCCTCGAGCTCCGCTCCTCGGCGCCCCAGAAATCGCCCCCACCGGGCTGCGCCTGCCGCGACGCTGGGTCTTCGGTGTTCGGGATGTCGGGGTCCGGACTTCCCGTCCGTGGGGGTCAGGTCTTGTTTTGCCGTATCGCAATGCAAGACCTGACCCCCACCCCCGCACTCTGACCCCTTCCGCTCTGGCGGGGGGTTTTGGTGCGCGGCGTTCCAACGACTTTGCAGGACCAGGTCGGCCGTGCGTTCGGCGCAGCGGCATAAAGGAGGAGCCCGCAGGGCGGGGGACAGCCGCGGAGCCGAATGCGCCGTCGGCCTGATCCCACACCAAGCCGCCGGACTCCAGGCTGTCATGTTTTCCGGAAAGACCAACAACGTCCGCAACGGGCCGAAAGCGGACACCCGGGCATGTCGGGAGCAAAAGCTGCCGTGTCGGGACAAAGTCACCCTAGAGCCCTTCCGCGTTTGCAGCGGCCTGGCCAATGGCCATCGGGCTTTGGGCCGCAGCCAGCAATTGCTGCTGCTTCTGGAGTTCCCGGTACAGCTGGTCGCGGCCGCTGAGGTACTGTTTCGGCCAGTCGACGGCGCGTGACTGGAGGGCGGCGGCCTCGTGCAAGGTCCAGGCGGGATCGGCCAGGTGCGGGCGGGCCACGGCGCACAGATCGGCGCGGCCGGCGGCGATGATGCTGTTGGCCTGGTCAGCCTGCGTGATCGCGCCGACCGCGATGGTCTGGATACCGACCTCGTTGCGGATGCGATCGGCAAATGGCGTCTGGTACATGCGGCCATAGACCGGCTGGGCGGCCCGCGTGGTTTGCCCTGAGGACACGTCGATCACGTCGCAACCTGCCGCCTTGAACAGACGCGCCACCTGTACCGCATCGTCCGCGGTATGGCCGCCCGGGGCCCAGTCGTGGGCGGAGATACGCACGCTCATGGGCCGGTCGGCTGGCCAGACGGCGCGCATGGCGCGGAACACCTCGAGCGGATAACGGCAGCGGTTCGCCAGGCCTGCGCTGCCAGCGCCCCCGTAGTCGTCGGTCCGCAGGTTGGTCAGCGGCGTGATGAAGCTCGACAGCAGGTAGCCGTGGGCACAATGCAGTTCCAGCCAGTCGAAACCGGCATCCGCGGCACGGCGGGTCGAGGCCACGAATTCGGCCAGCACGGCGTCCATATCGGCGCGGGTCATGGCCGCCGGCACCTGGTTCTGGTCACCGTACGCGACTGCGCTGGCCGCCAGCAACGGCCAGTTGGCGGCCGCGGTCGGCAGGGGTTCGTCGGTCTGCTCCCAGCCCAACTGGGTCGAACCCTTGGGGCCGCTGTGGCCGAGCTGCAAGCCGATCTTTGCGCTGCTCTGCGCATGCACAAAGTCCACAATGCGCCGGAAGCCGGCCTGCTGCGCGTCGTTCCACAGGCCGGGGCAGCCCGGTGTGATGCGTCCATGCGCGTTGGGGCTGGTCATTTCCACCATCACCAGCGCCGCGCCCCCCAGTGCGCGGGCTCCGAGATGCACCAGGTGAAAGTCCTGGACCAGGCCATCCACCGCGCTGTACGTGGCCATGGGCGAGACCACGATGCGGTTTTTCAGCCGTGTTCCACGCACCTGCAACGGCAACAGCATTGGGGGCGCCGGTGGTTTGGCAGGTGGGGCGTCGGTTGCGCCAGCAAGCCAAGCCTCGTAACCCTGCAGCCATTGCGGGTCGCGCAGGCGCAGGTTCTCATGGCTGATGCGCTGCGAACGGGTCAGCAGCGAGTAGGCGAACTGCTCGATCTGCATGCCGGTGTAACGCTCGACGTTCTCGAACCATTCGGTCGAGTTGCGCGCCGCGTTCTGGATCTTGAGCACCTCGACGCTGCGCCGGTCCTCGTAGTGTTGCAGCACCGCGTCCATGTCGGCATCGGCCCCGGACGCGCGGCCAAACGCCGCAAACGCCTGCGCCAGGTCGATCGCATCCTCGACCGCCAGCTTGGTGCCGCTGCCGATCGAGAAATGCGCCGTGTGTGCGGCGTCGCCCATCAGCACAAACGGCACGCGCTTGTGCGCCAGATTCTCGAAGTGCACCCAGGTCTTGCACATCACCCTTGGGAAACGGATCCAGCTGGCCGAGCCGCGCAGGTGTTTGGCGTTGCTGATCAGCGCGTTGCCGTCGAGGTATTTGGCGAACAGGCGCTCGCAGAACGCGATGCCCTCTTCCTGGCTCATGTCCTCCAGGCCATGCGCTTTCCAGACCTCCTGCGGGGTCTCGACGATGAAGGTGGATGTGTTGTCGTCGTATTTGTAGGCATGGGCCTGGAACCAGCCGTGTTCCGTCTGCTCGAACGCGAAGGTGAACGCATCGAAGGTGCGGTGCGTGCCCAGCCACACGAAACGGCACATGCGGGTGTCGATGTCGGGCTGGTAGGTGGCGCCGTAGCGGGTGCGAATGCGGCTGTTGAGGCCGTCGCCGGCGATCACCAGGTCGGCCTGGTACTGCTCGGCCAGGGCCTGCTCGTCGGCCACATCGGTCTCGAACACCAACTCGACACCAAGCGCCATGCACCGGTCCTGCAGGATGTTGAGCAGGTGCTTGCGCCCGATGCCGCAAAACCCGTGGCCGCCCGAGCGCACGCTACGGCCCTTGAAAAACACCTCGATGTCGTCCCAGTGGTTGAGCGCGTCGCCGATCAGCGCGCCAGTCAGCGGGTCGGCCGCACGCAGGTTGTCCAGCGTCTGGTCCGACAGCACGACGCCCCAGCCGAAGGTGTCAAAGGGCTTGTTGCGCTCCACCACCACGATGCGGTGGGCTGGGTCCTGGAGCTTCATGAGAAGGCCGAAATACAGGCCGGCCGGGCCACCGCCAACGCATAGGATATTCATGGGGCAATAGTTTAGACCTAAACTAAATGTTGTCAACGGGGACACGGCGCCTGTGGAAACTGCCCAGCCAGGGTGGCCTGGCGCGCGCACAATCCGTTTACCCCTTCAACCGCAACGACAAGGCCCCATGCTCTACACCTTCAAGTCCCCGGCAGCCGCCAACCTGATCATGCTGCAGCCCAATGGCGCAAGGCTGCTGCAGATCATCGGCAAGGATCCCGGCCCCAAGGGAATCGTGTTGCCAGAGCATATGCCTGACGCCCTTGCCAAACTGGAGGCGGCCATTGCGGCAGAGGATGCCGCGTTGCAGTTGGCCGCCGCGGCTGCGAGAACAAACGGAGAGCCGGCGCCCGAACCCAGGGACGTCTCGCTGCGCCAACGCGCCAAACCGTTCATCGACATGCTCAAGCGCTGCCACAAGGCAGGTGAGAGCATCGTGTGGGGGGTCTGATCCCAAAACCCATGCCCCCCGCAGCGGCAACCGCCGCCGCTGTCAATCGACCTTGGCCCCCGACGCCTTGACCACCGGCGCCCATTTGCGGATCTCGGCGTCGATGAGCCCGGTGAATTCCGCCGGCGTGTTGCCGCTCGGGATCGCACCCTGGGCCAGCAATTTTTCCTTGATGGCGGGTGAATTCAACGCCTTGCTGGTCTCCTGCTGCAAGCGGCTCACCACGTCGGCCGGCGTGCCTGCCGGTGCCAGCAGGCCGAACCAGGAACTGGCCTCGAAACCCTTGAGCTGGCCCGCCTCCTCGATCGTCGGCAGTTCTGGCATCGCGCCCGAACGCTGGGCGCTGGTCACGGCGAAAGCCTTCAGCTTGCCGCCCTTCACATGCGGCAGGGCGGACGGCAGGTTGTCGAACATCACGTCGACCTGGCCGGACAGCAAGCCCAGCAGCGCCGGGCCGGAGCCGGTGTAGGGAATGTGTGTCATGAACACACCGGTCATGGACTTGAACAACTCGCCAGCGAGATGGATCGATGTGCCGCTGCCGCTGGACGCCATGTTGAGCTTGCCCGGATGGCTTCTTGCGTAGCGGATGAAATCGGGCACGCTGTTGATGCCCAGGGTTTTCGCGGTCTCGGTGTTCATCACCATCACGTTGGGCACCCCCGCCACCAGGGTGATCGGGGCAAAATCCTTCTGCGGGTCGTAAGGCAACTTGCTGTACAGCGACTTGTTGATGCCGTGTGTGCCCACGGTGCCCATCAGCAGCGTGTACCCATCGGCCGGCGACTTTGCGACGATATCCGCCCCCAGGTTGCCAGCGGCGCCGGCACGGTTCTCGACCACGAAGGTCTGGCCGAATGCCTTCGACAACTCGGGCGCCACGGCGCGGGCCAGGATGTCGGTGGTGCCACCAGGTGCAAAGGGCACCACGATGCGCACGGGCTTGGCCGGCCAGGCCCCCTGGGCAAAAACGGGCACCGTTGCTGCGCCCATGGCCAGCGTGAGCAGGGTAGCGAGCGCCACGCGCCGCGGACGGATGAAACTGGTCTTCATGGTGTCTCCTTGTGGTTGAGTGTCTGCAGGGTCATGTGCCCTGGAAGAACCGCCGATTAGACACCCGCAGCGTCAGTCCGCGAACTGCTTCGCGGCTTCAATCACCGGTTTGAGTTTGGCGATCTCGGCGGCAACGAAGGCCTTGTGGGCCGCCGGCTCGACACGCCCGTCGGTCACCACCACCGCACCCAGTGCCTCCTGATTTTTGATGAAGTCAGGGTCCTTAAGGGCGAGTTTGAGCGCGTCATTGAGTTGCTTGAGAACCGCCGGCGGCGTGCCCTTTGGCGCGTACAAACCGTGCCAGATGGTCAGGTCGAAACCTTTCAGGCCCATTTCCTGAAGGGTCGGGTAGTCCTTCAGCAACGGATGGCGAGAAAGCGGCTTCGCCGTCGTCACCGCAAATGCCTTGACCCTACCAGCCTGGATTTGTTGCGTGGTATTCGTGCTCTGATCGCACATCAGGTCCACCTGCCCGCCCAGCAAGGCATTCATCGCAGGGGCGGTGCCGCCGTAGGGAATCGTGGTCATGGCCTCCTTGGCGTTTACGGCCGACTGCCACATCAGGCTGCACAGGTGGGAGGCCGAACCCAGGCCGGCGTGGGCGATATTGAGCTTGCCGGCGTTGGCCTTGATGTAGTTCTCGAAATCGCGGTAGGTGTTGGCTGGCAGTTGGGGTTTGCCGATGAGCGTCATCGGAACTTCATTGACCATCCCGAGGAACTCAAAGTCTTCCAGCGGCTTGTAGCCGATCTTGCGGTACAAGGCCGGTGTGGCGGCCATGCCGATGTGAAACAGCAACAGCGTGTGGCCATCCGGCGCAGCACGTGCGACCTTGGTGGCAGCGATGGTGCCGCCGGCGCCGGCGGTGTTTTCCACCACGAAGTTGGCACCCTGCCCCATGGTCTTGCGCATCGTTTCGCCGAGTTGACGCGCCACCAGATCGGTCGGGCCGCCGGCCGCGAACGGCACCACGATGGAGATGGGTTTGGAGCCCGGGAAACCCTGGGCCTGGGCAAACAGGACGGTGGCAGCGGCCACGGCGATCAACACACGTTTCATATCGGCACTCGGTTGGAAAGTTACTACGTAGTCTAGGGATCGACTGCGTCGCGTCGATCGTGGAAACTACGTAAGCAATACCCCTCGTGAACGCCCCGTTTGACCTTACGCGAACTAGGCCTATTTGTAGCTGCGCGCGTCCTCGATCACCTTGCCGTCGTTGGGCAGGCTGCCCGGCAGCACAAGCTCGACCTCGCCGCGCAGCTTGGTCACATCACGGATCGCCTCGCCGATCCTGGCTACCAGCGCATCCGGGCCGCTGCAGGCGGTTTCCACACGCAGCGTCATCGCATCATTGGCCATCTCGCCAGTGACGACCAACCGTGCCCGCACCACCTCCGGAAACCGCTTGGCAATCGCATCCACCTGCCCCGGATGCACGAACATGCCACGGATCTTGGTGGTCTGGTCGGCACGACCCATCCAGCCCTTGATGCGGGTGTTGGTGCGGCCGGTAGGGCACTGGCCGACCAGGATGGCGCTCAGATCGCCGGTGCCGAAACGGACCAGCGGGTAGACCGGATTGAGACTCGTCACAACCAGTTCGCCCACCTCGCCATCGGGCACCGGGTCTCCCGTGCCGGGGCGCACGATCTCCACGATGACGCCCTCGTCGAGCACCAGGCCTTCGCGGGCGCTGGTCTCGTAGGCGATCAGGCCCACATCTGCCGTGGCAAAACACTGGTAACCGTCGATGCCACGCGCCAGGAACCAGTCGCGCAGGCTGGGCGGAAACGCCTCGCCGCCAAACATCGCCTTGCGCATGCTGGGCAGCGTCACCCCCATGTCCGCAGCCTTCTCGACAATGATCTTCAGGAAACTCGGCGTGCCGATGTAACCCGCTGGGCGCAACTCGGCCATCGCCTGCACCTGCTGCTCGGTCTGGCCGGTGCCACCGGCGAACACGGTGCAGCCCAGGGCGTGGGCGCCGGTCTCCATCATGGAGCCGGCCGGCACGAAGTGGTAACTGAAGCAGTTGTGGATCAACTCGCCCGGGCGAAACCCCGCGGCGCAGATCGCGCGTGCCATGCGCCAGTAGTCGCGCGCCGTGCCTTCGGGTTCGTAGATCGGGCCCGGGCTGGCAAAGACGCGCGGCATCTGCGCGCCAAACGGCACGGTAGCGAAACCGCCGAAGACGTCGCCACCGGCCGCTCGTTGCGCCTTCTGGAGTTCATGCAGGTCAGCCTTGCGTGTGACTGGCAGCTGCGCCAACGCCGGACGGTCGTGCACCTGCGCCGGGACCACGCCCCGCAGCAGTTCGGCGAACGCTGCGCTGTGCGCCTGGGCGTGCGCCACCTGTCCGGGCAACAGGGCCATCTGGGTCGTTTCACGCTCCTGTGGGCTGCGGGTCTCAAGCTTGTCGTAATACTGGTTCGTCATGGCAGTGCTTCCTGGTCGGTCCATGCTCACGCCAGCCAGCGCTTGCGGCGCTTGTAGCTCTTGCCATCCTTGAAGGATTTGCGTTCGCCGCCCCCCACACCGAGGTAGAACTCCTTGACGTCTTCGTTGTTCGCCAGGTCCGAGGCGAGGCCGTCCATGACGATGCGGCCGGACTCCATGATGTAGCCATAGTCGGCATACCGCAGCGCCATGTTGGTGTTCTGCTCGGCCAACAAGAAGGTGACCTTCTCCTTTTGGTTGAGGTCCCGCACGATCTCGAACACTTCCTCGACGATCTGCGGGGCCAAGCCCATGGAGGGCTCATCGAGCAGCATCACGCTGGGGTTGGTCATCAACGCGCGGCCGATGGCGCACATCTGCTGTTCGCCCCCGGACGTGTACGCCGCCTGCGAGGTGCGCCGCGTCTTGAGGCGCGGAAAATAGTTGTAGACCTTTTCCAGGTTGCGCGCGATCTCGGCCTTGTCCTTGCGGGTGTAGCCGCCAGTGAGCAGGTTGTCCTCGATGGTGAGGTGGGCAAAACAATGCCGCCCCTCCATGACCTGCACCACGCCGCGGTTCACGAGATCGGCCGGTGTGAGGTTTTCGATCCGCTCGCCGCGCAATTCGATCGAGCCCTTGGTGACATCACCGCGTTCGCCCTTGAGCAGGTTGGAGATCGCTCGCAGCGTGGTCGTCTTGCCTGCGCCATTGCCGCCCAGCACCGCAGCGATCTTGCCCTCGGGTACGTTGAGCGAAACGCCCTTGAGAACCAGGATCACATGGTTGTAGATGACCTCGATGCCGTTGACGTTGAGAACAGTGTTTGTTGTGCCCATGAGAGGTCCGATTGATGCCAATTGAAAGGCACGCCGTGGCGGCCTTTCAATTGGCGGCTCCGAAGAGCCGCCCTGTCCACTTACCGAATCACCATCAGGACTGGCAATCCGCCGGCGTGCGCGGTGTCAGCTTCTTGTCGGCGGCGTACTTGGCGGCCGTGGCCTTGACCAGTGGCTTCAGGATCTGCTCGTCGGCCTGCAGCCAGTCGGACGTGAATTTCCACTCCTTGCCGTCCCAGGTGTGCACACGCGCCCAATTGGCGCCCATGTGGTCCGCACAGGACGTGCTCAGGGGCCGCATCACGCCGGCAAAACCCAGTGCGTCGAGCTTCTTCTGATCCAGCGCCAGGTTCTCGTAACCCCAGCGCGCCTGCTCGCCGCTCATCCACTTGCCCTTGCCGAAACGCTCCTGCGCACGGCGCACGCCTTCGACTGCCAGCATCGCGCTCATGGCGCCACGCATGTACAGCACTTGGCCCACTTCTTCCTTGGGGCCCGTTCCCTGGCCCTTGGAATGCACCATCTCGATGATGTCCTTGACCACCTTGGAGTTCGGCTCGGCGCCATGCTGCATGGTGACTGCGTTGTACCCCTTGGCACCGTCACCGACGTCCTTCACGTCCGGCTCAGCGCCCGACCACCAGACGCCGTACATCTTGTCGCGCGGGTAACCGGTGGCTTGCGCTTCCTTGAGCGCGGTGGAATTCATCACGCCCCAGCCCCACAACAACACGTAGTCCGGTCGCGCCTGGCGCACCTGCAGCCATGTGGCCTTCTGCTCGACTCCAGGGGCTGTTACCGGCAGAAGTTGCAGGTTGAAGCCGTGCATCGCGGCACGCTCCTGCAACAGGGGAATGGGCTCCTTGCCATATGGCGAGTCGTGGTAAACGAGGGTGATTTTCTTGCCCTTGAGCTTGTCCAGCCCGCCTTCCTTCTTGCCGATGGTCTGGATCAACGCGTCGGCAGCCAGCCAGTAGGTGCCGGCCAGGGGGAAGTTCCACTTGAACACCGTGCCGTCCTGCGACTCGCTGCGGCCATAACCAGCCGTGATCAGCGGGATCTTGTCGCCGGGGGCTTTTTCCGTCAGCGCAAAGGTGATGCCTGTGGACAGCGGCTGGAACACGGTGGCGCCACCGTGCTTGCCCTTGAGCCGCTCGTAACACTCCACACCACGTGCTGTGTCGTAGGCGGTCTCGCACTCTTCGTACAGGATCTTCACTCCATTGATGCCGCCCTTGGCATTGACCAGCTTCAAGTAGTCGGAATACCCGTTGGCCCATGGCACGCCATTGGGTGCGTACGCGCCTGTCCGGTATGGCAGCCCGGGGAAAAACTGCTCTTTGGCCTGCGCGAATGCGCCGGCTGCGGTTGCAGCCAGCACGCCGGCCAGCACAATGTGGCGAATCTTCATGAAAGTCTCCTGGATGTTGGGCATTCGCATGCCTGGGGTTGACGAACGGAAAACGGGAACACGGAACACTTGCTCAATGCGGGAACGGCCACAGGCGAAGCTTCTGCTTGCCGATGGACCACAACTTGGCCAGGCCGTGCGGCTCCACGATCAGGAACCAAACGATCAGGCCGCCAAAGATGATCAACTCGGCATGCGCAATGCCGGCGGTGGAGATGTCGATGCCCAGCAGACCCCCGAGGACCGGCAGGAACTGGTTGAGCGCGATCGGCAGGATGACGATGAAACCGGCGCCGAAGAAGCACCCCATGATGGAGCCCATGCCACCGATGATCACCATGAACAGCAGCCGGAACGACAGGTCGACGGAGAAAGCTGCCGGCTCCCAGGACCCGAGGTAGACGAAGCCCCACAAGGCGCCGGCGATTCCGACGATGAAGGAACTGACCGCGAACGCCGTGAGCTTGGCGTACATCGGGCGGATGCCGATCACCGCGGCGGCCACGTCCATGTCGCGAATGGCCATCCACTCGCGGCCGATCGCGCTGCGCACCAGGTTCTTGGCGAGCAGTGCCAGCACCACCAGGATTCCCAGGCACAACAGGTACTTCGAGGTTGGGCTCTCGATCGGGAAACCAAACAATTGCATTCCCGAGATCGACACCGAACCCGACGGCGAATCGTTGGTCAGCCACTTGATGCGCAGGAACATCCAGTCACTGAAGAACTGCGCGGCCAGCGTGGCCACCGACAGGTACAGCCCCTTCACCCGCAGGCTTGGCAAACCGAACAGGATGCCGAACGCCGCCGAACAGACGCCGCCGAGCACCAGCGCCACCAGCAAGGGCATGCCCGGAACCCGCACGAAGAAATTGAATGCAGCATATGCACCCACGGCCATGAAAGCGCCGGAGCCCAGCGAAATCTGGCCGCAATAACCGACCAGGATGTTCACCCCGAGCGCCGCCAGTGCCATGATCAGGAACGGGATCAAGATGGCCCGGAACATGTAGTCGCTGGCCAGCATCGGCACCACGAGGAATGCCGCCGCAATGATCAGCAGCACGGCCCAGCGGTCCTGCGCGATCGGGAAGATCTGCTGGTCCGCCCGGTAGGTGGTCTTGAACTGGCCGTTTTCTCTGTAAAACATGTGTCGTTACTCTCAGACGCGGTCGATGATCTTCTCGCCGAACAGCCCTTGCGGCCGGAACAGCAGGAACACCAGCGCCAGCACATACGCAAACCAGATCTCGATGCCGCCACCCACATACGGGCCCAGGAAAACTTCGGACAGCTTCTCGCCCACGCCGATGATCAGGCCGCCGATGATGGCGCCCGGTATCGAGGTCAAGCCGCCCAGTATCACCACCGGCAATGCCCGCAGCGCCACAGTGATGAGCGAGAACTGCACACCCAGCTTGCTGCCCCAGATCATTCCGGCGACGAGCGCCACCACACCGGCGACACACCACACGATGACCCAGATGCGGTTGAGCGGAATACCGATCGATTGCGCTGCCTGGTGGTCGTCCGCCACAGCACGCAAGGCCCTGCCGGTCGCGGTCTTCTGGAAGAACACACTGAGCAGCGCCACCAGAAAAGCCGCGATCAGGGCGGCGTAGAGGTCTTCCTTGTTGATCAGGATGCCTCCCTCGAACATGCCCTCGAAGGCCATGATCGGCTCCTTGGGCATGCCGATGTCGATCTTGTAGATGTCGCTGCCGAAGACCGTCTGCCCGATGCCGTCGAGCAGGTAGCCGATGCCCAGTGTGGCCATCAGCAGGGTGGTGCCTTCCTGGTTGACCAGATGGCGCAGCACGAAGCGCTCGATCACCCAGGCCACCACGAACATGATCACGGCGGCGATCAGGAACGCCGCGGTGTTGGCGACCAAGCGGTTCTCGATGCCAGTCCAGAGCGGGAACCACTCTGCGAACCGCGCCATGGCCAGTGCGGCAAACAGCACCATCGCCCCCTGCGCGAAGTTGAACACCCCCGAGGCCTTGTAGATCAGCACGAATCCGAGTGCCACCAGCGAATACAGCATGCCGGCCATCAGGCCACCGAGCAATGTTTCAAGAAAAAATGCCATGGTTGCCAGTCCTGTTCAATGGGAGGTGCCGAGGTAGGCGCTGATGACGTCGGGGTTGTTGCGTACTTCTTCGGGCGTGCCGTCACCGATCTTCTTGCCGTAGTCCAGCACCACCACCCGGTCCGAGATGTCCATCACCACACCCATGTCGTGTTCGATCAGCACCACCGTGGTGCCGAATTCGTCGTTGATGTCGAGCACGAAGCGGCTCATGTCCTGCTTTTCTTCCAGGTTCATGCCGGCCATGGGTTCGTCCAGCAACAGCACCTGCGGCTCCATGGCCAGCGCGCGGCCCAGGTCGACGCGTTTCTGCAGGCCATAAGGCAACTGGCCGACGGCCGTCTTGCGGAACGCCTGGATCTCCAGGAAGTCGATGATGTGTTCGACGAATTCGCGGTGCCGGATCTCCTCGCGTTCGGCCGGGCCGATACGCAGCGCCTGCAGGAAGATATTGCTCTTGATGCGCAGGTTGCGCCCGGTCATGATGTTGTCGATCACGCTCATACCCTTGAACAGCGCCAGGTTCTGGAACGTGCGGGCGATGCCCATGGAGGCCACCTGGTAGCTGTCCATGTTGCTGAAGGTCTTGCCCTTGAAGGTGATGGTGCCTTGCTGCGGTGTGTAGACACCGTTGATGCAGTTCAGCATCGAGCTCTTGCCGGCGCCATTGGGGCCGATGATGGCGCGTATCTCGTGTTCGCGCACGTCGAACGAGATGTCGGTCAGCGCCTTGACCCCGCCGAAGGACAGGCTGATGTTCTTCACGTCGAGGATGACGTCGCCGATCACTTTGGCACCGGTCTGGGCCGGCACTTGCGCTGCCCGGGTTTCGGCAGCTGGCGCCTTCGCCGGGCTGGCACGGGATGCCATCGCTGCCTCGATCGTGCTGGACCCGCTCATGCCGCCTCCTTCACCGGCGCGAAGGTCTTCGCATCCGATATTTTCAATGTGGCGCTGACGCTGCCGGAGCGGCCATCCTCGAACTTGACCGTGGTTTCGATGTACTGCTCGCTATTGCCGCCGTACAAGGCATCGATCAGGGGCTGGTACTTCTCGGCGATGAAGCCGCGGCGCACCTTGTTGGTCCGGGTGAGTTCGCCGTCGTCGGCATCGAGTTCCTTGTGCAGCACCAGGAACCGGCTGACCTGGCTGCCTGCCAGCAATGCGTCGCGGCTCAGGTCGGCGTTGACCTTCTCCACGCATTCCTGGATCAGCTGGTAGACCTCGGGCTTTTGCGCCAGGTCGGTGTAACCGGCATACGGCAGGTTGCGCCGCTCGGCCCAGTTGCCCACCGCATCCACATCGATGTTGACCATCACGCAGACCTTGTCGCGGCCGTCACCGTAGGCCACGACTTCCTTGATGTGCGGGAAAAACTTGAGCTTGTTCTCGACGTATTTGGGCGCGAACATGGCACCATCGTTGGCCCCGCCCTGGATGCGGCCGACGTCCTTGACGCGGTCGATGATCTTCAGGTGGCCCTGCGCGTCGATGAAGCCGGCATCGCTGGTGTGGTACCAGCCGTCCGCCGTGAGCACCTCCGCAGTGGCGGCATCGTTCTTGTAATAACCCTTGAGCAGGCCGGGCGACTTGACCAGGATCTCGCCGTTGTCGGCCAGCTTGATTTCCACGCCCGCAATCGGCACACCCACGGTGTCGGCGCGCGCCTGGTTGTCGGGCTGCAGGCAAACGAACACGGCGGTTTCGGTGGAACCGTACAACTGCTTCAGGTTGACCCCGATCGAGCGGTAGAAAGTGAACAGGTCGGGGCCGATCGCTTCGCCCGCGGTGTAGGCCACACGCACCCGGCTCATGCCCAGGTTGTTGCGCAGCGGGCCATAGACCATCCAGTTGCCCAACTGGTACACCAGCCGGTCCACCAGGCCGACGGGCTCACCGTTCATGAGTGCAGGACCGACCTTTTGCGCCACCGCCATGAACTTGCGGAACATCCCGCGCTTGACGGTTCCGGCATCTTCCATGCGGATCATCACGCTGGTCAAAAGGCCTTCGAACACCCGCGGCGGTGCGAAGTAGTAGGTCGGGCCAACCTCTTTCAGGTCGATCGTCACGGTGGCCACCGACTCGGGGCAGTTCACCACGTAGCCGCAAGCCAGCCACTGGGCGTAACTGAAGATGTTCTGGCCGATCCAGGCCGGCGGCAAGTAGGCAAGCACCTCCTCGGCATTGGTCAGGTGGTCGAAATCAGCGCCCGCCTTGGCGCGGTTCAGAAGGCTGTTGTGGGTGTGCACAACGCCCTTCGGGTTGCCGGTGGTGCCCGATGTGAAGAACATCGCGGCCTCATCGTGGGGGCCGGCCTTGTCGACCTCGCCCTGGAAGAAGCCGGAGTGCAACTCCGCGAACGCCTTGCCAGCGCCAAGCAGTTCGTCCAGCGAAGCAAGTCCTGGCGCATCGTATTTGCGCAGACCACGCGGATCGTCGAAGTAGATGTTGGACAACTGGGGGCAGCGGTCGCGCAGTTCCAACAGCTTGTCGACCTGCTCCTGGTCTTCGGCAAAGGCGAAACGCACCTCGGCGTTGTTGATCGGGAACACACATTCAGCCGCCACCGCATCCTGGTAGAGCGGGATCGGGATCGCGCCCAAAGACTGGGCGGCCAGCATGGTGGCATACAGGCGCGGGCGGTTGGCGCCCACCACCACCATGTGCTCGTCACGGCGCAAACCAGCCTGGTGCAGGCCACACGCCAGTTGCGCCACCATCTGCGCCAGACCGGACCATGACAACGTCTGCCAGATGCCATACTGCTTTTCGCGCATGGCTGGGGCCACCGGTCGTTCGGCTGCATGTTTGAGCAGCAGTCTTGGAAATGTTGTTTGCACCTTGCGTCCTTCACACCGTCGTCTGGGTGCGAATATAGAAAGATATTTGACGTCCGGATGTCGGTGCGGCGACAATTGACGGCATTGCGGCCTAGGGATTTCCCTAGGTTTTCCACCAACTGACAGCCTGCTTACGATTTGTGTGGTCAATGTCAACTGAACCGTCCCTGCATGGCAGGCGCCGCCCGGCGCGCAATGACGAGCTGCTAGCCATCCCCTGGCTGGAGGTATTGGACGAGCGCCAGCGGGAACGCGTTGCATTGGAGATCAAGGTCAGTGATGCCCTGCCCGGCGATTTCATCTGCCGCACCGCGCGCCCTGTGACCTACTGGTTCGGCGTGATCGACGGGCTGCTGAAGATGAGCACTGACAACGCCGAGGGCCAGACGATGACCTACACCGGCATCCCGCCGGGGGGGTGGTTTGGCGAAGGCACGGCGCTCAAACGCGAGCCTTACCGCTACAACATCCAGGCGCTGCGCAGTTCGATCGTTGCCGGACTGCCGGTCGACACCTTCCACTGGTTGCTGGACCATTCCATCGGTTTCAACCGCTTCGTGATGAACCAGATCAACGAGCGCCTGGGGCAGTTCATTGCGGCGCGCGAGATCGACCGCATGAACAACCCGGACGCGCGGGTCGCACGCAGCCTGGCGGCCCTCTTCAACCCGGTGCTGTACCCGGGCGTGGGCGAGCTGCTGCGCATAACCCAGCAGGAACTGGCCTACCTGGTGGGCCTGTCGCGCCAGCGGGTGAACGAAGCCCTGAACGCCTTGCAGGCACAAAGTGTGATCCGGGTCGAATATGGCGGATTGCGCGTGCTCGACCTGGGCGCCCTGCGCTCCAGCATTTTTCTGAAACACCCACGATGACCATTTCTCACCCGCCCGGCGGCTTCCAGCGCGCCCCCAAGCCGCCAGGCACACCAGCGCGAAAGGCCAATTCGGCTGGTGCCACGGCCACCGGCGCCACGGCCAGCGGCACCACGGGCGCTGGCACCTCGCGCCTGAACAAACGCATGGCCGAACTCGGCATGGCCTCGCGCCGCGAGGCCGACGACTGGATCGGCCGCGGCTGGGTCAAGGTGAACGGGCAGGTGGCCGAAATGGGCATGCAGGTCACGCCCGACGCCCGCATCGAGGTGACCAAGCAGGCCCAGGGCCAACAAGCCAACCAGGTGACCATCCTGCTCAACAAACCGATGGGCATCGTGAGCGGCCAGGCCGAGGATGGCCACCAACCGGCCATCACGCTGGTCCAGCCGCAGAACCGCTGGGCTGAGGACAACGCGCGTTTCTTCTTTCACCCGCGCCAGCTGCAAAGCCTGGTGCCTGCGGGTCGGCTCGACATCGACTCGATCGGCCTGCTGGTGCTGACCCAGGACGGTCGGGTCGCGCGCCAGCTGATCGGCGAGAACTCGGTGATGGAGAAGGAATACCTGGTACGCGTGGCCACGCTGGGCCAAGGCGACACCGCAAGTGGCGGTGGCGGTGGTGACAGCCTGGCGACGATCCACGAGAACGACCCGGTCACCACCAACGTGCAGGCGGTGTTCCCGCGCGAACAGCTCGAACGCCTGCGCCACGGCCTGAGCCTGGACGGGCAGGCGCTCAAACCTGCCAAGGTGGTGTGGCAGAACCCGGAGCAACTGCGCGTGGTGCTGACCGAAGGCAAGAAGCGCCAGATCCGGCGCATGTGCGAAATGGTGGGGCTCAAGGTGGTGGGGCTCAAGCGGGTGCGTATCGGCAGCGTGATGCTGGGCCACCTGCCGCTCGGCCAGTGGCGCTATCTGGCGGCGCACGAGAAGTTTTAGAGGCTGCGGAAATCCCAAGCAACAATGACTTTTAGTTGATCACTTGGTTGGTTATAGTGTAGGTATGTTTTCGTATATATAAACCACTTGGAGCACGCCTTGCTTCTACCTACCGTCAAGGTCTTTACCACCGGCAACAGCCAAGCGGTGCGCTTGCCCAAGGCCTTCCGTGTGAACACACGCGAAATGTGGATCACGAAAAACGAGGTTACCGGCGAAATTGTTCTCAGGCCCAAGGACGACGACCAACGCCGACGCAATCTTGCAACACTGTTCAAGATGATTGAGGAAGACCCGTTTACGGAAGACTTCATTCCCGAGCCTCCGATCACCGAGTCGCGCAATCCGCTTGCCGAGTGGGCCGAACCGTTGTTGTCTGGTCGGCAAAAGAAGGCAAAGAAGAGTGACAAGCCGTGAAGCTCTATTTGTTGGACACCAACATCCTGAGTTATTTTGTCAAGGGCGTCCACCCCACTTTGCAGCGGCGCATGGCGCGTGCTTTTCAAAACGAAGACGTCACGATTTCCGTCGTTACCCGAGCGGAAATGCGCTACGGCCAAGGCTTGATGGTGGCCAATGACAAACGCCGAGCGCGCGTGGACCTGCTGCTGGCCGAAATGCCCACATTGCCGTGGACAACGGCAGCAGCCGACCACTACGGCCAGGTGAAAGCGCTGCTCAAACGCAAGGGCATGCCGATCGGAGAGATGGATACCCAGATTGCCGCTCACGCGCTGGCCGAGGACCTGATTTTGGTGACCCACAACAGCCGTCATTTCAAGAGTATTCCGGGATTGAAAATCGAAGACTGGGTGGCTTGAACATGGCAGACCCGAAACCCAAGCTTGACATCCAGGCAGCTGCCCCGCCCACCGTGACCCCACCCCCTCCCAAAAAGACGCCCCTCCAACACTTCCGCGCGACTGACGCACGCGGCGTGGCCCAACTGGCGACCCAGGCAACGGTGGGCGTTACGCGGATCGTGGAAGGAGTCCACCAGTCGGTATTGCGCTCGCTGGGCACGACCGGCGGCAAGCAGCCTGGCCAGACAAGCGGCGTCACCGGGCTGGTGTACCGCAGTGTCGAGGCGATCGCCCAATTGCTCGGCAAAGGAGCCGACGCGGTGATGGCCCGGCTGCAGCCCCTGCTGGAAATGACGGACCAGGCCGCCCCCGAAAGTCCCCAGCGCGAAGCGGTTCTGGCGGCGCTGAATGGCGTCATGGGTGACCGCCTGGCGGCCACTGGAAACCCCTTTGCGACCCGCATGACGCTGCGTTTTCGGGGCATTGAAGTCCAGCCGCAGGCCTTGCCAGCCGAGCTTGCGTCAAGCAGCAAGGCCATCCTTCTGATCCACGGCTTGTGCATGAACGACCTGCAGTGGCAGACACAACAGGATGGCCAGCCCTTCGACCACGGTGCATCGTTGGGCGCAGCAATGCAGGCGCCGGCACTGTACCTGCGTTACAACTCCGGGCGCCACGTGTCCGAGAACGGCGCCGCACTTTGCGCCACGCTGGAGCAACTGGTGGTGCGGCCCGGCAACACACTCGAAAACCTGGCCGTCGTGGCCCACAGCATGGGCGGCCTGGTCATCCGCAGCGCCCTGCACCAGGCCACCGAACGCGGCCAGCGCTGGCCCGCCGCAATCAAGAACATCGTGTTCCTGGGCACGCCACACCACGGCGCCCCGCTGGAACGCGCCGGCAACTGGGTCGATGAGTTGCTTGGAAGCACGCCGTGGAGCGCACCATTTGCCAGGCTTGGGCAACTGCGCAGCGCCGGAATCACCGACCTGCGTTATGGTCTTGTCGCCGATGCAGAATGGCGCGGTCACGAACGGTTTCGACGCCAACCCGACCGGCGCCTGCACGTGCCACTGCCTGAGGGCATCGCCTGTTACGCGGTCGCGGCAACGGTCGCCGCCAAACGCAGCCCGCTTGCCGACCGGCTGGTCGGTGACGGGCTGGTGCCGCTTCAGAGTGCGCTGGGGCAACATAAAGACCCGCTGCGCACCCTGGCATTTGCCAAGTCGTCGCAATACATCGCCTGGCGCACCCACCACATGGCGCTGCTGCACAGCCCGCAAGTTGCAGCGCAGATGCTGCGGTGGCTTGCCCCGGCCCAGGACGGGGCTTGCGCAGGACCTTGAACCGGGGCCGATCGCCCATAATTGCGGGTTGCCCGCACCATTGCAAGATGGCTTGGGCAGCCCGTTCCAATTTGAATCCAACCCCATTTCCCTTATGAGCAAGCAAACCTTATCTTTCCAGGCCGAAGTGGCGCAACTGCTGCACCTCGTCACCCATTCGCTGTACTCCAACAAGGAAATCTTCCTGCGCGAGCTGATCTCGAACGCGTCGGACGCATGCGACAAGCTGCGTTTCGAGGCGCTCAATGCGCCGGCGTTGTTCGAGGACGCGCCCAACCTGGAGGTGCGCGTGAGCATGGACAAGGCGGCCCGCACCCTGACCATCACCGACAACGGCATCGGCATGAGCCAAGAAGAAGCCATCGAGCACCTGGGCACCATCGCCAAGAGCGGCACCAAGGATTTTGTCTCCAAACTCAGCGGTGACCAAAAGGCCGACTCGCAACTCATCGGCCAGTTTGGCGTGGGTTTCTATTCCGGCTTCATCGTGGCTGACAAGATCACCGTTGAATCGCGGCGCGCCGGTCTGGCGGCCTCCGAGGGCGTGCGCTGGGTCAGCGGTGGGGCGGGTGATTTCGAGGTCGAGACCATCGAGCGCCCGCAGCGCGGCACCAGTGTCACGCTGCACCTGCGTGAGGACGCCGCCGACTACACCAGTGCCTGGAAGGTCAAGGGCATCATCAACAAGTACTCCGACCACATCAGCCTGCCAATCCTGATGCAGAAGGAGGAGTGGAAAGAAGGCGAGAAGGTCGAAGGCGACGAATCCGGCGCCACCAAGGGCGGCGAGATGGTCACCACCGACGAGTGGGAAACTGTCAACAAGGCCAATGCCATCTGGGCCCGTGCCAAGAAGGACATCACGCCCGAGCAGTACGAAGAGTTCTACAAGCAGATCAGCCACGACTTCGAGGCGCCGCTGGCACACACCCACAACCGGGTCGAAGGCAGCACCGAATACACGCAACTGCTCTACATACCGGCCAAAGCGCCGTTCGACCTGTGGAACCGCGACAAGAAGGGCGGCCTCAAGCTGTATGTCAAGCGTGTCTTCATCATGGACGACGCCGAGGCCTTGTTGCCAACCTACCTGCGTTTCGTCAAGGGCGTGGTCGACTCAGCCGACCTGCCGCTCAACGTCAGCCGCGAACTGCTCCAGGAGAGCCGCGACGTAAAAGCGATCCGCGAGGGTTGCACCAAGCGCGTGCTCAGCATGCTGGAAGACCTGGCGCGCAATGATGTGGCGCCCAAGGCCGAGGCTGGTGCGGATGGCGTGACCGACGTGGTCAGCGAAGACGAGAAAAAAGCGGCCGAAGCGAACGCCGGCAAATACACCAGGTTCTATGCTGAGTTCGGCGCGGTCCTCAAGGAAGGCATGGGCGAGGACTTCACCAACAAGGAGCGGCTTGCCAAGCTGCTGCGGTTCGCGTCCAGCACCACCGACGGCGTGAGCGTCGGTTTCGCCGAATACAAGGCGCGCATGAAGGAAGGCCAGGAGGCCATCTACTACATCACCGCCGACACGCTGGCAGCGGCCAAGAACAGCCCGCAACTCGAGGTGTTCAAGAAGAAGGGCATCGAGGTCCTGCTGATGACCGACCGCGTGGACGAATGGGCACTGAACTACCTGCACGACTTCGACGGCACTGCGCTGCAAAGCGTGGCCAAGGGCGCGGTGGACCTTGGCAAGCTGCAGGACGAAGCCGAGAAAAAGGCCGCGGAAGAAGCGGCTGAAACCTTCAAGCCGCTGCTGGCCAAACTCAAGGAAGCGCTCAAGGACAAGGCACAGGACGTGCGCGTCACCACCCGCTTGGTCGACAGCCCGGCCTGCCTGGTAGTGCAAGACCACGGCATGAGCACGCAACTCGCGCGCATGCTCAAGCAGGCTGGCCAGACCGCGCCAGAAACCAAACCGGTGCTCGAAGTGAACGCCGAGCACCCGCTGGTCAAGAAGCTTGACGGCTCGGTGCACTTCAACGATCTGGCACACATCCTGTTCGACCAGGCGCTGCTGGCCGAGGGCGGTTTGCCGGAAGACCCGGCAGCCTATGTGAAACGGGTGAACGCGCTGCTGGTGTGAGCTGGGGCAGCTGGTACTGGCTGCCTGGCAACAAGGCCCAAAGCGGCACGGCCTCGACACCGTCCGCTATCTCGTACCGGTGTGATCCTGGGTACACCACGTACAGCGCATCAAGCTTCAGGTCGTGCATCGCAATACGCATGCTGTGCGTGAGCCGGGGAGCGTCTGCACGCTTGAACTCCACGCCAATACGCTGGCGCCCCTTGAGCATCAGGAGGTCCAGTTCGGCACCTTGATGGGTGGCCCAAAAAAAGGCCTCGTCCGGGCGCGCAATACGCAGTACCTGCTCCAACGCGAAACCCTCCCAACTGGCGCCACAGGAAGGGTGCGTCACGAGTTCCGCGAGGTACTTGACCCCCATCAGCATATGCAGCAGCCCGGTATCGCGAAAGTAGATCTTGGGGGCCTTGACCTGCCGTTTGCCCAGGTTCTCATGCCAGGGCTGCAATTGCCTGACCATCAAGGTCTGCGTCAGAGTGTCGAGGTAGCGGCGTATGGTGGGCTCGGCAACCCCCATGGACTGCGCCGACGGCGCTGCCGACCAGGTTTGTCCGTGGCAGTGGGCAAGCATCCGCCAGAACCGAAGCATCGCGGGCGATTCAACGCGGTACGGACGGCGGACTCCAGGCGATCACGGTTCAGCATGACGTCATGCTAGCGAAATTTCCATGAAATTGGAACATCCAATATTCGAATTTCATGGGGAAATGAACACAGCGCCACAGTGTCCTTGCGCCGGGAACAGGGCATTGCCGGGGAAAAGGGCAAACAGGTGAGGCGCCGGTTGCGGATTCAGTTCGGCAACAAGGCCGCCAGGCTCTGCACCGGTCGGCGCAGCGTCGGGTCGAAGGGGTTGATCTTCGGGCCGATCGTCTGCGCTTCGCGCTTGAGCAACTCGACCACCGTGGGCAAGCGCTCGGGCCCAAGGCGCCCGGTGATGGTCCCCACGCTCAAAGCGGCGACCGCGCGGCCATCGCGCCCACACACCGGCACAGCGACACCGGCCATGCCTTCGAGCAGTCCGGTATTGCGGGCCGCGTAACCCAGAGCACGCACGTTCTCGATCTCGGTGCGCAGATAGACCTCGTCGAACATGCCCAGTTCGCGGATGCGCGGCAGATTGAAACGGATCACTTCTTCGCGTTCGGCTTCGGGCAGGAACGCCAGGATCGCCAGGCTCCCCTGGCCGATGCCCAAGGCGATGCGCCCACCGATATCGCCGGTGAAGGAGCGGATCGGAAACGGGCCTTCGCTGCGGTCCAGGCACACGGCGTCGAACCCGCTGCGCGCCAGTACAAAGATCGTGTCGCCCAGGCTGGCGCACAAGCGCAACAAGGCCGGGCGGCACAGGTCGCGCAGGTTCATCGGGTTGCCGGCACGTGCGGCCAGCACAAAAAGCCCGATGCCAAGCCGATACCGCTTGGTGCGGGCATCCTGCTCGACAACATCCTCGGCCACGAGCGACACCAGCGTGCGGTGCACCGTGGCCTGGGTCAGGCCGACCGCCTTGGCAAGCTGCGTCACCCGTGCCCCTTCGGGCGGGGCCTGCGCCAGCAGGCGGATGATCGCGAAGGCGCGCTGGAGGTTGCCGACGCCCGGGTTGAGAGACCCAAGTGTTTCATTTTTCGAAATCATTGGTCAATACTACCGAAGAAAATTCCGTTGAATGGAATAAATTTGAAATATATGTCGTGTAGTGGAATACCCCGTTGACGACCGCCGCAACTCAAAACATCATCTGCTTCGACACCTCCGCGTGGTGGTCACCCCCCCGGTGGGGACCGTCAGACGCGGTGGTGAGGAGTTTGCAATGTCCTTCCTGACGCTTGACGACGTATCCAAGTTCTACGGGCCCCAATGTGTCGTGGCCAACATGAGCCTGAGCGTTCAAAAAGGCGAGTTCGTCTCGCTGCTCGGCCCGTCCGGCTGTGGCAAGACCACGACCTTGCAGATGGTCGCGGGTTTTGCCGACGTGACGAGTGGGCGCATCGTGCTCGACGGCCGCGACATCACCCATGCCAAGGCCAATACCCGCGGGCTCGGGATCGTGTTCCAGAGTTACGCGCTGTTCCCGCACATGACCGTGTTCGACAACGTCAGTTTCGGCCTGGAGATGCGGGGCATGCCCAAGGCCGAGCGGCGCGAGCGCGTGAGCGCTGCACTGGCCCTGGTCCATCTCGAACAACACGCCACGCGTTATCCCCGTGAATTGTCTGGCGGCCAGCGCCAGCGCGTGGCGCTTGGGCGCGCGCTGGTGATCGAGCCGCCGGTGCTGCTGCTCGACGAGCCGCTCTCCAACCTGGACGCCAAGCTGCGCGAGGAAATGCAGTTCGAGCTGCGCCAGATCCAGCGCAAGGTCGGCACAACCACCATCATGGTCACGCACGACCAGACCGAAGCCATGTCGATCAGCGACCGGGTGGTGGTGATGCAGGCCGGCCGGGTGACACAGGTCGACGCGCCCTACCGGCTGTACGAGCAGCCGCAAACGCGCTTCATCTCCTCCTTTGTCGGCAAGGCCAACCTGCTGTCGGGCCGCGTGAGCAGCGCCGGGGCCACGGCACGGATCGACCTCGGCGGCGTCAAGGTCGATATCGACGGGGCCGGCTTGTCCCTGGGGCGTGACCTTTCGCTGAGTCTGCGGCCGGAAAAAATCCGCTTCGTGCCCACCGGGCAGGGACAACTCGACGGTGTGGTCACGGCACGGTTCTTTCTTGGCAGCCAGTGGCTGTTCCACCTCGACACACCGGTGGGCCCGCTGCTCGTGGCCTGCCCGAATGGGGATGCCCCGCCCCTGGAGGAGCGCCAGCAAACCGGCCTGGCCTGGGCGACGGGCTCCCTGCGTGTACTGCCGCAGGAGGGCTCCGCAGACCCGGCCATGGCCACCCCGGCAATGCAGGAGACCTAGTGGCGGCACAACGCGCGACCGCTGCGCCCTGGGCCTTGTCTGCGCCCGCGTTGCTGCTGTTCAGTTGCCTGCTGCTGGTGCCGCTCGGCCTGACGGCGATCCTGTCGTTCCAGGTGTTTGACCACGCCACCGGGGTGAAGAACGCCTTCACGCTGGCCCATTACGCCGCCGTGCTGGGTGACGAGTACTACTACGGCATTTTCTGGCGCACGTTCTGGATCGCCGGGCTCACCACTCTGATCTGCCTGGCCATTGGCGCCCCGGAAGCCTATGTGCTCAGCCGCATGGGCGACCCCTGGCGGTCGATCTTCCTGCTGGTGGTGCTGGCGCCGCTGCTGGTGTCGGTGGTGGTGCGGGCCTTTGGCTGGAGCATGCTGCTGGGCCCGCAGGGCGTGTTCAACCAGGCGCTGCGCGCCATCGGGCTGGAGCCGGTGCGCATCCTGTACACCGAAACCGCGGTTGTCATCGCCCTGGTGCACGTGATGCTGCCATTCATGGTGATCCCGGTCTGGACCTCGCTGCAAAAGCTCGACCCGGGCGTGGAAAACGCGGCGCTGTCGCTGTCGGCCTCCCACTTCACCACCTTGCGCCGGATCGTGCTGCCGCAGGTTCTGCCGGGCATCTTGTCGGGCAGCCTGATTGTGTTTGGTCTGAGCGCAAGCGCCTTTGCCATCCCCGGCCTGCTGGGTGGGCGCCGACTCAAGATGGTGGCCACTGTGGTGTACGACGAATACCTGCACGAACTGAACTGGCCGCTGGGCGCCGCCGTGGCGTTGATCTTGCTGCTTGCCAACCTGGCCGTGATGCTGAGCTACAACCGCGTGCTGGAAGGCCGCTACAAAAAGTCGCTGGGGTAGCCGCAACATGTCCAGGAACGGCCCCGTCGCGCTGTGCTTCAATGCATTGGTCATCGCGTTCATGCTGGCCCCGCTGCTGATCGTCTGCATCATCGCGTTCACCCCTGAAAACACCCTGACGTTTCCCACCACCCGGTTGTCGTTGCGCTGGTTCAAGGCGGTTTTTGCGCACCCCGACTTCGTCCAGTCGTTCTGGAACAGCCTGTGGCTGGCCTTGTCGTCGGCCTCACTGGCCACCCTGATCGCGGTGCCGGCTGGCCTGGCCATCACGCGCTACGAATTCGCTGGGCGCGACGCCCTGAATGCGCTGTTCCTGTCGCCGCTGATCGTTCCACACCTGGTGCTGGGGGTGGCGATGTTGCGCCTGTTCTCGCTGATGGGTGCTGCGGGCAGCTTCTTCTGGCTGGTGCTGGCCCATGTCGTCATCGTGACGCCGTATGTGCTGCGGCTTGTCGTGGCCGCGGCTGCGGGGTTCGACCGCAGCTGTGAACATGCGGCCCTGTCCCTGGGTGCCGGCAACTTCACGGTGTTCCGGCGGATCACGCTGCCGATGATCCTGCCAGGGGTCACGGGGGGCTGGCTGCTGGCCTTCATCAACAGCTTCGACGAGGTAACGATGTCGATTTTCGTGACTGCGCCGTCGACCGTCACGCTGCCGGTGCGCATGTACATGTACGCCACCGAATCGATCGATCCGCTCATGGCCGCAGCGTCGGCGCTGATGGTGGCTTTCACAGCGGCGGTCATGGTGGTGCTGGACCGCCTGTATGGCCTGGACCGCATCCTGGTGGGCAGCAAATGACCCAGCGCGAAGTCGGCGGGTCGCCCACAGCCCCACAGTTCGTGCGCCTGGCAGAAACACGGCGCGAGCGTGTCGGCTTCATGCTCGACGGTGCTGCGTGCGAGGGCCTGGCCGGCGACACGGTCCTGACCGCCATACTGACCCACGGCGCAACACTGCGGCACACCGAATTCAGCGGTGAAGCGCGGGCCGGTTTTTGTCTGATGGGCGCCTGCCAGGACTGCTGGGTGTTGACGGAAAGTGGCCAGCGCCTGCGCGCCTGCTCGACCTTCATCGCGCCGGACATGCGCCTGCTGACGCGCCAGGGCACTTCGCCATGACAACGTCGGTACGACCGGTCATCGTCGGCGCCGGGCCAGCCGGCATCCGTGCCGCACAGACGCTGGTGGCACAGGGTCTGCGCCCGGTCGTGATCGACGAAGCGCCGCGCTGGGGCGGCCAGATCTACCGCCAGCCACCGGCACATTTCGAGCGCTCGAAGAAGACACTGTACGGCTTCGAGGCAGGCCGGGCCGACGCGGTTCACAGCGCCATGGCGCAACTGCTGCGCCAGGTCGACTACCGCCCCGACACCCTGGCCTGGAACGCCGAAGGCGGCCAGCTCGACCTGCTGCACCAGGCGCAAACATCGACCATCGCGTACTCCCACCTGGTTGTTGCCACCGGCGCGACCGACCGGGTGCTGCCGCTCCCCGGCTGGACCACACCGGGCGTTTTCACGCTCGGCGGCGCCCAGGTCGCGCTCAAGTTCCAGGGCTGCGCCATTGGCCGGCGCGTCGTGTTCCTGGGCACCGGCCCGCTGCTGTACCTGATCGCCTACCAGTACACACGGGCCGGCGCAGATGTGGCAGCGGTGCTCGACACGGCACACCTGTGCGACCAGCTGGCGGCCCTGCCGGCGCTCATGGCACAACCGGCGCTGCTGGCCAAGGGCATGTACTACGTGGGCTGGCTGCGCGCCCATGGCGTGCCATTGCACGGAGGTGTGCGACCACTTCGCATCGTGGGCGACACACGCGTCGAAGCGCTGGCCTGGGCCGACAAGCGCGGCGAGCACCTGCTGCCCTGTGATGCGGTGGGCATGGGGTACGCGCTGCGCAGCGAGACCCAGCTGGCAGATATCCTGGGTTGCCGCTTCCAATTCGACACCCTGCAGCGTGCCTGGTTGCCCGAACGCGACCCGGCCGGGCGCTCCAGCGTGGCCGGCGTCTACCTGGCTGGTGATGGCGCAGGCACCATGGGCGCCGACGCCGCCGAATGGGCCGGAGAACGCGCGGCATGGGCTCTGCTGGCCGATGCCGGGCGCCCTGCGGGCGCGACCAACGCGACACGGATCGCCGCGCTCGATGCCCGGCTGGCGCGCAGCACGCGATTTCGGGCCGGCCTGGAGCGCGCTTTCCCGTTCCCGCTCCAATGGGCGGCGCAGGCACCCGACGAACTCGTCGTATGCCGTTGTGAAGAGGTCACGGCAGGCGAACTGCGGCAAACCGCCACCGTGACCGGCGCCACCGATATCAACGTCGTCAAGGCCGCGTGCCGTGTCGGCATGGGCCGCTGCCAGGGGCGCATGTGCGCCGCCGCGGCCAGCGAGATCCTGGCGCATTGCACCGGCCTGCCGCTGCCGGCTGTGGGCCGGCTGCGCGGCCAGGCCCCTGTGAAGCCGATTCCCTTCATGGTCGCCCAAGCCGCCGCCGCACCGCATCAAGGGGCGCCCGCATGAGCGCCGCGCCGGGCCGCCCCAAGCAAGCTCGAACCGCAGTGCGCAGCATGGAGGTTGCCTGATGAGCGCCGCACGGCCGCCCGAAGGCGCTCGTGCCGAAGTGCGCAGCACGGAGGTTGCCTGATGACCAACCAGCTGCAGACCGACGTGACCATCATCGGCGGCGGCATCGTGGGTGCATCGGCGGCACTGGCGCTGCGCAAGATGGGATTGGCGGTTGTGCTGCTGGAGCGTGACCAATGCGGCACACGTTCGAGTGGCGTCAACTACGGTGGTGTGCGCCGGCAGGGCCGCCCGCTGTCGCAATTGCCACTGGCCCAGCGCGCCCACGCTATCTGGGGCA
The DNA here is from genome assembly GCA_945861785.1 of Rhodoferax sp. OV413. Taxonomy (GTDB): domain Bacteria; phylum Pseudomonadota; class Gammaproteobacteria; order Burkholderiales; family Burkholderiaceae_C; genus CAISIP01. Next base: position 26,750 of record CAMAWD010000049.1, read on the forward strand.
GCTTGCCGGAACTGATCGGCATCGATGGCGAATACCTGCGTTCGGGACACCTCAAGATCGCACGCAGCGAGGCGGATATGGCCTCGCTCGAGAGTTACCGCGCACGCAGCGAGGGTTTCGGGATGGGCCTGCAACTGCTCGGCACGGCCACCCTGCGCGCGCGTTTCCCGTGGCTGGGCGAACGGGCGCTGGGTGGTTCGTGGTGCCCGCAGGACGGCCACGCCAACCCCCGCCTGGTGTCGCCCGCGTTCGCACGTGCGGCCGTGCGCGCCGGTGCGGACGTCCGCGAGGCCTGTCGTGTGGAGCACCTGCTGCACGACGGCCGGCAATTCGTGGTGGCGGCTGGCAACGGCCTGGAGGTTCACTCGCGCGTGTTGCTCAACTGCGCCGGCGCCTGGGCGGGTGCCATCGCCGCACAATTCGGCGAACCCGTCCCGATGGTGTCTTCGCACCCGGTGATGGCGGTCACGGAGCCGCTGCCCATGTTCATGACACTGAGTCTGGGGGTCGAGGGTGGTGGCATCTACGCGCGCCAGGCACCCCGCGGCAACTGCGTCATAGGAGGGTCCCAGGGGTATGCGCTGGACGCCGACCGCGCGCGCCCCGGCCGGGACGCCATCACGCTGGTGCTGCAGCGCACGGTGGAACTGCTGCCCAAACTGCGCCACGCCCACATCATCCGGACCTGGAGCGGCACCGAAGGTTACCTGCCCGACCGCGAACCGGTGATCGGGCCCAGCAGCACCACACCCGGCCTGTTCCACGGCTTCGGATTCGCCGGCGCGGGTTTCCAGATCGGGCCGGCTGTTGGTGCGGTGCTGGCAGAACTCGTGCGTGACGGCGCCAGCACGACGCCAATTGGCCCTTTTTCTATTTCCCGCTACGCGAACCGGGCGCCGGCGGAATCGGCTGCCGGGCAGTTGTCTGCCCGGCATGCCGTTCTTTCACCCGTCATGTCGACACTACCAACCACCTGAAGGAGAACCCATGAAAAACAAGTCCGCACCCGTCCGCGCCCTGCGCCGGTCCTTGCTGTCGCTGGCCGTCGCGGCTGCCGCGCTGTCGGCCACCGCAGCGGGAGCCCAAACCAAGACGCTGTACATCGGCATGAACGGCGGGTCGATGGAGAAGACCTGGACCGAACACGTGTTCCCCGCGTTCGAAAAGGCCAACAATGTCAAGGTCGTGGTGGTGCCAGGAACCTCTTCCGACATCCTGGCCAAGGCCCAGGCGGCCAAGGACAAGCCCCAGATGCACGTGATTTTTCTTGACGATGGCGTGATGGTCCGCGCGGTGGGCATGGGCCTGTGCGAGAAGATGAAACCCAGCGCTGCGCTGAGCGAAGTTTTCCCGACCGCGCGTTTCAAGGACGACATGGCCACCGGCGTCACCATGGGCATGACCGGCCTGGCCTACAACAAGAAGATGTTCGCCGAAAAGGGCTGGGCCGCGCCGACCAGCTGGATGGACCTGGCCGACCCGAAATTCAAGGGCAAAGTGGTGTTCCAGTCAGTGTCGTCCTCGTCGTTCGGGTTGCACGGCTTTCTGATGTTCAACCGCATCAAGGGTGGTACCGAGCGCAACGTCGAACCTGGCTTTGCCGCGTGGAAGACCAGCATCGGTCCCAACGTGCTGGAATACATCCCCAGCTCTGCCAAACTCACCGAAATGATCCAGACCGGCGAGGCCGCCATCGCCCCGTTGACACCGACCGGCGTGGCGACCCTGCAGGAGAAGGGCATTGCGATCGAATACGCGCAACCCAAGGAAGGCTCGGTGGTGCTGATGGTCGCCGAGTGCGTGATAGCCAACAACAGCGAACCGGTGCTGGCGCAAAAGCTGGCCGAATACCTGCTCAGCGCCGACGCGCAGTCCGCGGGCCTGCAACACGGCAACCAGATTCCATCCAATCCAAAGGCGCCCGCGGTCGACGCCGATTCCAAGCTCAAGCTCAAGCAGTTTGGCGAGTACATGAAAACCGCCGTGGTGCTGGACTGGGATGCCGTGAATGAAAGCCGGCCGGCCTGGAACGCACGCTGGAACCGGCTCATCGAGCGTTGAAAGGCAGCCCATGACCTACACCACGGATGTCCGGGACATCTTCCAGGCTCTGGGCTTGCAGGCTCCGGCGGGTGGCCCGGAGGGCTGGCCGGTGCACACGCCGATCGACGGCAGCCTGCTGGCCCGGGTCGCGCCCTCCAGCGCCACGGAATGCGACGCGGCCATCGCACGTGCGCAGACGCAGTTCCTGCGCTGGCGCAACCTGCCGGCGCCCCAGCGCGGCGCGCTGGTGCGCGCTTTCGGCGAGGCGGTGCGGCGGCACAAGCAGCCGCTGGGCCGTCTGATTTCACTCGAAACCGGCAAGATCGCGCAGGAGGGGTTGGGCGAGGTGCAGGAGGTGGTGGATGTCTGCGAATTCGCCGTCGGTCTGTCGCGCCAGCTCTACGGCCTGACCATCGCCAGCGAGCGGCCCGACCACAAGTTGCTGGAGACATGGCATCCATTGGGCGTGGTTGGAATCATCTCGGCCTTCAACTTCCCGATGGCGGTGTTCGCATGGAACGCGGCGCTGGCGCTGGTGTGCGGCAACACCCTGGTCTGGAAACCATCCGAGAAAGCGCCGCTGTCGGCGCTTGCCTTGCACGGCCTGTTGCTGCAGGCGGCGCAGCAGCAGGGGCTGGACCACATCGGGCTGGCAGAGTTGCTGATCGGGGAACGCGCCATCGGAGAAGCACTGGTCGCCCACCCGGCTGTAAAACTGGTCAGCGCCACCGGTTCCACCACGATGGGCCGCAACGTGGCCGCTGCCTGCGCTCCGGTGTTCAAACGCAGCCTGCTGGAACTCGGCGGCAACAACGCGGCCATCGTGTGCCCCTCGGCCAACCTGGAGCTGGTGGTGCGCGGCGCAGCATTCGCCGCCGTCGGAACGGCCGGCCAGCGTTGCACGACCCTGCGCCGGCTGATCGTGCACCGCTCGATCTACACCACGTTGGTGGCCTCCTTGCTGCGCGTGTTCGAACGTCTTCCGATCGGCAACCCACTGGACGACGGCACCCTGGTCGGGCCTCTCATTGACCAGCGGGCGTTTGAATCCATGCAGGCGGCCCTTGAAGTAGCCAGGCAGGCCGGCGGGCTGGTGCATTTCGGAGGGCGCGAATCCGTGGGCACGCCATCGGGCTACTACGTGCGCCCGGCCATTGTCGAGCTGGCAACCCAGTGCGGGCCGATGTTGCACGAAACCTTCGCACCGATTCTGTACGTGGTGCCGTACGACGACTTCGACCAGGCGATTGCGCTCAACAACGCGGTGGCACATGGCCTGTCGTCGGCGGTGTTCACACAGGACCTGCGTGAAGCCGAGGTGTTTACTTCGGCGCGCGGTTCGGACTGCGGCATCGCCAACGTGAACATAGGCACCAGCGGCGCCGAGATCGGCGGCGCATTCGGTGGCGAGAAGGACACCGGTGGCGGACGCGAATCGGGCTCGGACGCCTGGAAAGCCTACATGCGCCGCGCCACCAACACGGTCAACTACGGCACTTCCCTGCCACTGGCGCAGGGTATCCGTTTCGAGGTGTAGCCCACGCGCCAGCGGCGGCGTTGTGCCACCCGCAGCGCGCAATCAGCGTATCTTGCCCAGCAGTGCCTCCATGTGCTCCATCATGTGTGCCATATCGGCCTGGGCGCCCGGCGTGTCGCCCAGCTTCCCGCCGAGCTCCTGCTCGATGAAACACACCGTCATGCGCACATAGGCGCTGTCGAGCGCCTTGCGCACCGCCGACATCTGGCTGGCGATCGTCAGGCACTCGTCACCGGCCTCGATCATGCGCTGTATGCCGCGCAACTGGCCTTCGGCCCGCTTGAGGCGGTGCAGCAGGTCGGTGCGCGATTTCTGGTCGGTCAGGATGGTCATGGCACAGGATGGCGCCGCAGCGCGCTCGGGGATGGAACGCACCATTATGTCGTCACCCGGCGCAGGCTCAGGCGGCTCCTGGCGCCTTTTCGGGCACACCCAGTTTTTTCAGGATGAACCCGAGCGGGCACATGTTGGTGAACCCGAACTGGAACAGGTTGGCGCCGACAAAGGCCGTGAACGCCAGCCACCACTGGCTCACGAACAGGGGGCTTCCCTGCACGCCGAGCGCGAGCGAGACCAGGATGAACAGGCCGGCAAAGATGCGGATGTAACGTTCGACTGTCATGGCAATTCTCCTTGGGTTGAAAAAATCAGAAACCTGCTTGATGCGGCGGACGATGCCCAGCGCAGTGGGTGCATGCCGCCAAGTCCTGCGCCGATGATCACGATGTGGGCCATGGATGTCGCCTCTTGAAAACCGCGTAGTACAGGACTGGAATGACGACCAGCGTCAGCAGGGTCGAGACGAAGATGCCGAAGATCAGCGACACCGCGAGTCCGTTGAAAATCGGGTCGTCCAGGATGAAGAAGGCGCCGATCATGGCCGCCAGCCCCGTCAGGGCGATCGGTTGCGCGCGCACCGACGCGGACTGCAGCACGGCCTGCTGGAACGCAACGCCCCGCGCCACCTCGAGCTCGATGAAGTCCACCAGCAGGATGGAATTGCGCACGATGATGCCGGCCAACGCGATCATGCCGATCATGGAGGTGGCGGTGTACTGCGCATGCATGAGCGCGTGACCGGGCATGACACCGATGATGGTGAGCGGGATCGGCGCCATGATGATCAGCGGGGTCAGGTAGCTGCGGAATTGCGCCACCACCAGCAGGTAGATCAGGATCAGGCCCACGCCGTATGCGGTGCCCATGTCGCGGAAGGTATCAAAGGTGATCTGCCACTCGCCATCCCATTTGATGGCATAGGCGCGGTAGGGGTCCGACGGCTGGCGGATCCAGTATTCGCCGAGTTCGCCGGTGTTGGGCAAGGCAGCGTCCGCCAAACCGGAACGGATGCCGAACAGGCCGTACAGCGGCGAGTCGATGAAGTTGCGCGTGGCCGCCGGCGCAGCAAGAGGCCGGGAGCCGATGTCACCCATCACATAGGAGACAGGCAGCAAGTCCTTGGTGAAAAGGGTCTTGTCGATCACGCCGCGCTCCACCACGACCAGTTCCGACAACGGCACCAGCGCACCGCTGGCGCTGCGCATGGGCAGCGCCAGCAGGGCATCGATCCCGATCTGGCGCTCCAGGGGCAGTTGGATGCGCACCGGTACCGGGTACTTGGACTGCCGGTCATGCAGGTAGGCGGTGTCGGCCCCCATCAGCGCGACCTGCACCGTCTGCGCCACACTGGCAACCGAGATTCCCAGGGTGTCGGCGCGCTGGCGCTGCACACGCAGAAAGCTGCGCGGCGCATCGGCCTGCAGGCTGGTGTCGATGCCAACCACGTGGGCGGTATCGCCGAACGCCTTCGCCACCCGCGCCGCGAGCGCCTGGCGGCCGGCTTCGTCGGGCCCATAGATTTCAGCCACCAGCGGCGCCAGTACCGGCGGGCCCGGCGGCACCTCCACCACCTTGAGCCGGGCGCCCGACCGGGCCGCGATCAACTCCAGCTGGGGACGCAGCCTTTGTGCGATGGCATGGCTCTGCTCGTGGCGGTGCGCCTTGTCGACCAGGTTCACCTGCAGGTCGCCCTGCTCGGCGTCCGCACGCAGGTAGTACTGGCGCACCAGGCCGTTGAAGGTGATCGGCGAGGCGGTTCCTGCATACCCCTGCAGGTTGCGCACCTCGGGTTGCGCAGCCAGGTAGGCGCCCATTTCCTGCAAGGTGGCGGCAGTGGACTCCAGCGGCGTTCCGGCCGGCATTTCCAGCACCACCTGGAACTCGCTCTTGTTGTCGAACGGCAGCATCTTGAGCACCACCCACTGCACGCCCGCAAGGCCGACCGACAGCAGCAGCGCCGCCACGATGCCCAGCACCAGCAGCCAGCGCTTGCGCGCGCTTTGCAGCAGCGGCATCAGGATCCAGGTGAACAGCCGCTGAACCCGCCCTGGTTTGACAATGCCATCTGACGGCACAGGGTCGGCCGCGTGGCCTGCGGGTTGCATGAGTTTGAGCGCCAGCCACGGTGTGACGGTGAAGGCGATCGCAAGCGACAAAGCCATGCCCAGGCTGGAGTTGATCGGGATCGGGCTCATGTAGGGGCCCATCAGGCCCGAGACGAAGGCCATCGGCAGCAACGCCGCTATCACGGTCAACGTGGCCAGAATGGTCGGCCCGCCAACCTCGTCGACCGCGGCGGGGATGATCTCGCGCAGGGGTTTTCCAGGCTCCAGTTGCTGGTGGCGGTGGATGTTTTCGACCACCACGATCGCGTCGTCCACCAGGATGCCGATCGAGAAGATCAGCGCGAACAACGACACCCGGTTCAGGGTGAAGCCCCAGGCCCAGGACGCAAACAAGGTGGCGGTCAGGGTCAGGATGACTGCGGCGCCCACGATCACGGCTTCGCGGCGGCCCAGTGCCAGGCCAACCAGCAGGATCACCGAGGCCGTGGCAAATGCGAGCTTCTGGATCAGCTTGTTGGCCTTCTCTGCGGCGGTCTGGCCATAGTCGCGTGTGACCGTCGTCTCGATCCCGGCGGGGATCACGGTATTGCGCAGCTCCTCGAGGCGCGCGCGCGCCGCCTTGGCGACATCCACTGCGTTGTGCCCGGGCTTCTTGGGCACCGTCAACGTGAGCGCCGGGAAAACCTGGCCCGCAGCCGCGCTGGCGGCGTCCTTCGGGGCGGCCGGCGCATCGGCCGCGACCGCGCCAGGGGTGAACCAGACATACTGGTGCGGATTGCGTGCACCGTAGGCGATACGCGCGACCTCGCGCAGGTAGACCGGCCGTGCATTGTTCACGCCCACGACCAGGTCGCCCACCTCCTCGGCCGAGGCGATCAGGTTGCCGGTCTCGATGCTGAGCATGCGCGGCGCTCCGCCGGCCGGGTCGACCACCGTGCCCGCGGGCAGGCCCATGTTGGCGGCGGCCAGCGTACCCTGCAGGCGTTGCACATCGACGCCACGCTCGCGCATGCGGCCGGGGTCGAGCCAGACATTGACCGCCATGCCGGGCCCGCCGATCGTCTGCACTTCGCGTGCACCCGGTACACGCTTGAGTTCTGCCTCCAGGGTGCTGGCCACCCGTTCGAGGTCGCTGGCGCTGGACGGGTCGCGGCTCCACAGTGTGACGCCGAGCACCGGCACATCGTCGATGCCTTTGGGCTTGACCACCGGGGGCAACACGCCCAGGTTGCGGGGCAACCAGTCCTGGTTGGCATTGAGCACGTCGTACAGCCGCACCAGCGCCTCGGTGCGCGGCACCCCGACCTGGAATTGCACCGTGAGCACCGCCACGCCCGGGCGCGACACCGAATAGGTGTGTTCGATCCCGGCGATCTGGCCAAGCACTTGCTCCGCCGGACGCGCCACCATGTTTTGCACATCGCTGCTGCTGGCGCCCGGAAACGCTATGAGTACGTTGGCCATGGTGACGTTGATCTGCGGCTCTTCCTCGCGCGGGGTGACCAGCACAGCAAACAAGCCGAGCAACAATGCGACGATCGCCAGCAGCGGCGTCAGAGCGTTGTCCTGGAAAGCGCGGGCCAGGCGGCCGGCCACGCCCATCGGAGCGGGTGCGGTGCTCACGACAACACCCTCATGGTGAAGCTGTTGCGACTCATGGGCTGATCGCCGTAGCGCCCTGCAGACCAGCACGCACCGGGTCGAGGGCCACGCGTTCACCGGCGTTCAAGCCCGACACCACGTCGACCACACCACCAGCGAGCGGACCCACACGAACGGCGCGCAATGCAAAACCGTTGGGAACGGCCACATAGACGGCTGTAAGTTCACCTCTGCGCAGAACCGCCTGCGTCGGGAGGCTCAGGCGTCCAGCCGGTGCACCAGGCTGGGCTGCACTGGCGCTTGCACGGGCCACCACACGCACGGTCTGCCCGGGGCGAAGGGGCGCCTGCGTTGCGGGCAGTGTCAAGCGCCATTCGACGGTCTGGGTCACCGGGTCGGCGGTCGGCAGCATTTCCCGTGCGGTGGGTGCCAGGCTCTGGCCGTCGGCAAGCAGAACCTGCACCTCAGTGGCCGCACCGGCCAAAGCCACGCGCGAAGCGCTGACCTGCGCAACCGCGCGCATGCGCCCGGGTTCGTACAGAGTGATGAGCGCACGACCTGGAAGGGCCAGGTCGCCGAGCTCCACATGGGTGGCCAGCACAACCGCGTCGAAGGGCGCCGCCAGCTCGGCAAACCCCTGCGCCACGGCGGCCTGGGCACGCGCCGCCTGGGCCTGTCGCACGGCAGCTTGTGACGCCTGTGCCTGGTTGTCGGCGTTGTCTATGGCGGCCTGGCTGATGAATCCGTCCTTCTTGAGGGCCCGGTTGCGTTCCAGCACCTGCTGGGCATTGCGCAGCTCGGCTTCGGCCTGCGCCACGGCGGCGTCGCTGCGCGCGGTGTTGGCGCGCACCTCCCGGTCGTCCAGGCGCACCAGCGCCTGCCCGCGCTTGACCATGTCGCCAGCCTTGACCCGCAGCGCCATGACATTGCCGCCGACCTGCGCTGTGACCGTGGCCTGGCGTACCGGCTGCAACACTGCGTCGAGTTCCATCACCGGGGATGTCGCTGTATTGCCCACCACGGTAGTCTGTACACGCACCGGCTCCACGTCGGCGGCCGATGTTGCGGCGACAGTCCCTGCAAGGCAGAGGATGGCGGTGAAATGTCGAAGCAGTGGCACAACGGTCTCCTGGATACGGGGTGGAGTATATACCCTATGGGGTACATGAACAACCCCCTCCACCCAATGCCCCATGTTGCGCCGGTTGCGCTGCGATGCGCTTGCGATACGTCAATCCGCCCTCGCGCACAGGATCGCCACCGCCACTCACCACCTTTCGCACGGGCCATGGACACAGCCTTTGCCAGGGCAACGACCACCGCCCCGACAAGCCCCGGCGCGACAAACAGCGCGGGGCAGTGAAATTCTTGTCACGGCGGCCGTTTCGGCGGCGGGCCGGTCTTTCGCTGGAGTGGACAATAGGCCTTCAACCCCAACCCCAAGAGGAGACGCAATGATCAAGTTCTACTACAACACCGCGCCCAACCCGGCCAAGGTGGCACTGTTCCTGGAAGAGTCCGGCCTGCCCTACGAGATTGTTCCGGTGGACACGCGCAAGGGGGAGCAGCACGCTCCTGCCTACACCGCGATCAACCCGAATGCCAAGGTGCCGGCCATCGTGGACGACGGCGTGGTGGTGTTCGACAGCAACGCGATCCTGCTGTACCTGGCAGAAAAGAGCGGCCAGTTCCTGCCCGCCAACACACCACAAGCGCGCGGTGAAATGTTGTCCTGGCTGATGTTCGTGGCCAGCGGAATCGGGCCGTACAGCGGTCAGGCGGTGCACTTCAAGCGTTATGCGCCCGAGCCGATTCCGTATGCCATCGACCGCTACAACTTCGAAGCCTGGCGGCACTGGAACATCGTCGATGCGCACCTGTCGGGGCAGAGCCACATGGTGGGCAACAGCTACTCGCTGGTGGACATGGCGCTCTGGGGCTGGGCCCGCGCAACGCATTTTGTGCTGGGCGACGACGCCATGGCCAAACTGCCCAACGTCAAACGCCTGCTGGGCGAGATCAATGCCCGGCCGGCTGCACAACGTGTCGACGCCCTCAAGACGCAGTTCAACTTCAAGACCGAGATGGACGAACAGGCGCGCAAGGCGTTCTTTCCGCACATGGCCTGAGAGGCCGGGAGTCTGTCTGCAGCGCGGGCCAGTCTGGCACCTGCGGTGCTCACGCAGCCGCGGGCAGGCTCCGCAAACGGCTCACGACCGACCGCGAGATGAACAGCGCCTGCAGGCAGAAACCCGCCAGTGCCAGCACCAGGCAGGCAGACTCGCCCCAGGCGGCACCTGCCAGTCGACAGCAGCAGGAACGGAATGGTCTGCGCGGTCGCGAGCATGCCGACCTCGCCCGGCCCGGCGCCGAGCAGCAGCACCGCAACAATGGGTGTGGCGGCAAGGCTCAGCTGCTCGGCCGATTGGGCCGCCAGGTTGGTGCCCACCAGAAATCCGAACGGTCGGGGAAGCGGTACGGCCATGGGTGATCCAGTCATGAGTAGCCGCCATCATGCATTGCAGCGCGCTGGCGCGCCGGCCGCAATCGCACATCCTATCGGCGCACCGTCTGCAGACCCCACCGCGCAGCGACGACAATCGCGGCATGAAACCACCTCCCCGGCTGCAAGCACTCATCGAAGAAGGCCTGATCGACACGGTGGTGCGCCAGCTGATGAGCGGCAAGGAGGCCATGGTCTATGTGGTGCGGTGCGGCGACGACACACGCTGTGCCAAGATCTACAAGGAGGCGACGCAGCGCAGCTTCCGCCAGGCCGTGGACTACACCGAAAACCGCAAGGTCAAGAATTCGCGTTCGGCCCGGGCCATGGCCAAGGGTTCGCGTTTCGGCCGCCAGCAGCAGGAGGCCGCCTGGCAGAGCGCCGAGGTCGACGCCCTGTACCGCCTGGCGGACGCCGGTGTGCGTGTGCCCAAGCCCTACAACTTCCATGAAGGCGTCCTGCTGATGGAACTGGTGGCCGACGAACACGGAGACGCGGCCCCGCGCATGAACGACGTGGCACTGACCCCCGAGCAGGCACGCGCCCACCACGCCAGCCTGCTGACCGAGGTGGTGCGCATGTTGTGCGCCGGTGTGGTGCATGGCGACCTGTCTGAGTTCAACATCCTGCTGGCGGCCGACGGGCCGGTCATCATCGACCTGCCGCAGGCGGTGGACGCCGCGGGCAACAACCATGCACAGCGCATGTTGCTGCGCGACGTGGCAAATTTGCGCGACTTCTTCGGACGCTTCGCTCCGGAGTTGCAGAAGACCGACTATGGGTCGGAAATTTGGGATCTGTACCAGCGCGGCATCCTGCACCCTGACACTGTGCTCACCGGCAAGTTCACCCACAAGGCGGGCGTGGTCGATGTCGGCAACGTGATGCGTGTGATCGACGACGCGCGCTCCGAGGAAACCGCGCGGCGCCTGCGCATGGCGACACCGCGCTGAGCGGCGGCCCAACGCCCTCCAAGCCGGCGACTGGCCGCAGTACTGGCCAACATCGGGCCCTGCATGGACTGCCACTCGGCGCGCGACGCCAAAGGCATGCTGCAACATGACAAGACCGCCGCCTTTCGCCGGCAAACAAGCCACCGCCCGACCGGGCCGGACAGGCCCGCGCAGAGGAGCTGTTTCAGCGGCTCAGGCGTCGCGCACGTCGGCCACCGGCTGTGCGCCGAAGTCCGCGCGGGCCAGGTAGGCCAACACGCGGGCGGCGGCGTCCCCGGGCGAGGTCAACATGCCCGTTTCCTTGAGTTGCACGAAACCTGCGCCGTCCGGGAACCGCGCGGGATCGCCGGCACGCAGGTCGGTCTGCATGTCGGTGTCGATCACGCCCGGGGCCAGCGACACGATGCGCGTGCCGTGCGCCTGGCGGGCCTCGTCCAGGGCGACGCAGCGGCTGAAATGGTCCATACCCGCCTTGGCGGCGCAGTACAGTGAGGCGCCCGCCATGGCGCGCCGCCCCAACCCGGACGAGATGTTGAGGATCTTCTTGGGCAGCACCCAGTCACGGGTCGCGGTCAGAAAGGCGGCGCTGAGTTGCACCGGGGCCTCCAGATCGACCCGCAGCGTGGTGGCGACGTCAGCAGGCAAGGCGGGGTCGAGCGGACCGAGGCGACCGACCATGCCCGCGTTGTTGATCAGTGTTGCGCTGGCGAGTTGCGCCACGTCCTGCCCGCGCAACCAGGCCTGCAGCCTGGCCGCCACATCGGCCGCATCGGACAGGTCGGCCGGCCACTGCACAAGGGTGGTGCCACGCTCGCGCGCCAAAGATTCCAGTGTTGCCGATGTGCTGCGTGAAATGCACAGCAACAAGGCGTCGGCCCGGCACAGTTGCGTGGCCATGGCCAGGCCCATGCCGCGCGAGGCGCCGGTGAGGATGGTGAGGTGTTTCATGGATTTGCCCTTGAATTGAATTGAACTGAATTTGAACGGGATTCGTGGCCCGTCCACCGGTCAACCGGCCGGCGTGAACCGGTAATAAAGGGCGTTCAGGTAACGGGTGACGTCGGCGATGTCATCGTCGCTCCATCCCAGCCCCGAAATCGCCTGCCAGCGGCGCACCTCGGACGCAGCGTCTGCAGGTCGGTGGCCGCTTTGTTGCGCCGCCAGTGCACCTGGGTGGTGTGGCAGGCGATGCAATGGTTGGCATACAGCAACTCCCCGCGACTGACTTCCGGGACTGTCTGCGCGTGCGCACCAGCACCCAGGCCCGACAAGGCCATCAGAATGGCGACCAGTGAGATCCGGAACACGTCATTCCCCTTGCGTTATTTTCTTCAGCCCAGTATAGGACGCTGCGGAGCTGCAAAGCCGGATACCGGGTTCGTGGACCGGACCCAGGCCGCCCACCGGAAGCCGCCCGGCGCATTCGCTTGACAAGGCGCAAGTGCTGCGCGCGCGCCAGCAACAACATGAACCCGGGTGTGGGGCTGAGGTCATGGGGCTGCGGCAGGCTGATTGCCCACCGTGCACCGTCGCAGCGACCTGAACGGGGAGAGCAGGATGTCCAAACCAATGTGCACCGGTACGCGCATTGCCGCCTGTGTGCTGGTGGTCGGATTTTTCCTGATCGGCTGCGCCGCAACACCAGGGCGTGAACGCGCCTGGGGCTATGTCGTGTCCACCGCCTATTCGCCCGACGGTGCAACGATTGCCGCCGTCACGAGCGAAAGCGAAGTGGCCTTGTTCGACACGGTGCCGCTGCGGTTTAGACAATCTTTGACCGGCGAAGCGGACAAGGTCCCCATCACACGCGGGGTTGCAGACCAGATCGGCGCCGCATTCCGGATCCTGCCGCTGCGTTTCTCCTGCGACGGCACACTGTTGGCAAGCAGCAGCGCTTCTGGTCAGGTCACCGTATGGGTGGCCAGCACCGGCGAAGCGCGGTGGCGGTTGCCGGTCGGCGGCATGGTCAGCGACCTCGCCTGGTCGCCAGATGGCCGCACGCTGCTCACCACCGGCCCATCGGCAACCTTGTGGTCGATGGACAACGGCGCACGACTGGCCGACCTGCTCTTGCCGCCTGCTGCGACGGCCACTTCGGCCGGTCTGTCGCCAGACGGGCGGCAGATGGTCGTCGGTCTGTCGACCGGCGAGATCGCCGTGTTCGACCTGGCAAGCAGGGCAACGCTGCAGACACTGAGAGCCCACACGGCGCCGGTCAGCGGACTGGCGTTCCGGCCCGACGGCGTGGTTCTCGCGAGTACCGCCGGCGGTTACGATCTGCGACTATGGAAAAGCAACCCGGACAAAACTTTCGAAGCCTCCGATGCCGCCGCGTCGGCAGCCAGCGCCCAGGCAGAGGTCGACCGTGCACAGGGTGCCGGTTTGCTGCTCTGGCTGTTCGGAACGGTGCGCGGGTTCCAGATCGCGGGCGCACCCACGCTGGGTGCGCCGCCGATCGTGGCAGGCGCACAGTCGCAGTTGGCGCGCGCGGCCCGCGCCACGCCCTTCCATTGCGGGTCCCGGGTCGCATTTTCGGCCGATGGGCGCACCCTGGCGTCGAGCGCCAACCTGCTGGCCTGCGCAGACTGCATCGGCACACTGGCCCCGGGCTTTCTGTTGTTCGTGACAGACCTCCAGGCCGGTACCAGCACCACGGTGCGCGATCTCGGCTGCGATGTCGCGCTCTCGCCGGACGGCCGGACATTCACAACTGCCGGGCCGGGTGCGCCGCAACTGCGCAGCAGCGCGACCGGACGCCAGTTGCCGTCGGCGCCATGAGGGGTGCGCGCCATGTCACCTGATGCCCTGCGGGTACCGCTGGTCCTCGTTCCCGGACTGATGTGCGACAGCGCTGTATGGGACCCGTTGTTGCCCTCCTTGCAAACCGTGGCCGAATGCCGCGTGGCCGACCATGGAGATGCCGACGACCTGACCACCATGGCCCGGCAGGTGCTGGACAACTCCCCGGTGCAATTTGCACTGGCCGGCCATTCGATGGGCGGGCGCGTGGCGATGGAAGTATTGCGACTGGCGCCGGCACGCGTCACGCGCCTGGCACTGCTCGATACCGGCTACAAGGCGCGCGCCGCCGGCGCCGCCGGTGAGGACGAGGCCCGCAAGCGCCAGGCGCTGCTGGACATTGCACACAACCAGGGCGTACGTGCCATGGCGGCGCAATGGGTGCAGGGCATGCTCGACCCGCCGCGCCTGTCAGACACCGCACTGGTCGAGGCCATCGTGGCCATGTTCGCGCGCAAGAGCGCGGACATCTTCGCGCGGCAGATCCGCGCGCTGCTGGAGCGGCCCGACGCCACGCCGGTACTGCAAGGCATTGCCGTTCCCGCGCTGGTGTTGTGTGGCCGGGCCGACAGCTGGTCACCTTTGTCGCAACACGCGGAGATTGCGGCACTGATCGCCGCGCAGCCTTTGGTCCAGGTCATCGAGCAGGCCGGGCACATGTGCCCGATGGAGCAGCCGCAGGCTGTGGCGCGTGTCATGCAGGCTTGGCTGGGCAAGGCCTGAATCACGCGCTCGACCGGCGCTGGTCCAGTCCAGTCCAGGAAGTCAAGCCCGTGCAGCGATCGATTTCGCAAGCGTCACACGACCAGCGGGTCCTCCTGCATGGCCTCGAGTTGCTCCTGGAGCATCAGCACCTGCCCCTTCCAGTAGTCACTGGAGCCGAACCACGGAAAGTTGATCGGAAAGATCGGGTCGTCAAAGCGCCGCGCCAGCCAGGCGCTGTAGTGGACAAGGCGCAAGGTGCGCAAGGGCTCGATCAGGGCGAGCTCGCGCCGGTCGAACTCGCGAAACTGCTCGTACCCGTCCACCAGGGCACCGAGCTGCCGGCTGCGTTGCTGCCGGTCGCCGCTCACGAGCATCCACAGGTCCTGCACGGCCGGGCCGGTTCGGGCGTCGTCCAGGTCCACGAAGTGCGGGCCCGGGCCGGCCGCGCTAGGCGCGTCCAGGGGCGTCCACAGGATATTGCCGGGGTGGCAGTCTCCGTGCAGGCGCAGGGTGCGGGTGGGATCCCGGTCTGCACCGGCGCCCGCTGTACCAAGGCCCGGGAACGACAGGATCATGTCGATCGCCTCCTGCGACAGACGCTCCCACTGCGATTGAACATCCAGCGGAATCTTGTCGTTGGCAAGCAGCCATGTGCGTGGCTCGACCGCGAAAGTCGCAACATCGAGCGGCGGCCGGCTCAAAAATTTCCGTGCCGCACCGACGCTGTGGATGCGCGCCAGAAAGCGTCCGATCCATTCAAGCACCTCCGGTGAATCGAGCTCGGGCGGACGGCCGCCACGGCGTGGGCTGACGCTGAACGCGAACCCCTCGAAGTGGTGCAGGCTGCGGCCCTCCAAGACAAGTGGCGCCACAACCGGAATTTCGGCCGCCATGAGTTCGAGCGAAAAAGCATGTTCTTCCAGCACTTGTGCGTCGCTCCAGCGCGCCGGGCGGTAGAACTTGACAACCACCGCCGAGCCGTCCTCCAGATGCACCTGGTAGACACGGTTTTCGTAGGACGACAGCGCCGTCAGCCGGCCGTCTCCGCGCAAACCCACCGTCTCGAGCGCATCGAGCACCCGGTCCGGCGTGAGTGTTTCAAAGGGGTGGATGCCGGACAGTTGGGGGGATGGTGACGCCATGGCGACATTGTCGGGCGAAAGAGGTATATACCCGCTTGTCAACTCGAAAACATTGACCTACCATAAGTCTACTTAAGAAAGTAAACGGAGGCTGGCTTGGAGACTTCAGCGAACAACGGCGCAAATCCATTGCTGGGCACTTGGCACCTCGTGCGTTGGGACATCAATTACAGCGATGGGCGACCGCCCAGCCTGCCGTATGGCGAAGGCGCGACCGGCATGATCTTGTACAGCGCCGACGGCCACATGAGTGCCTGCATCGCGCGCGCAGGGCGCAGCAAGTTGTCGAGCGACAGCGTGCGCAGTGCTCCGGTGCCGGAGCGGTTGGCGGCGTTCGAGAGCTATTTTCAGTACGCCGGCCCCTATGAAATCCGCGGTGCGCCAGGCCAGCAGGTGGTGGCGCACACCGTCACCCAGTCGCTCAATCCCAATTTTGTTGGCACCAGTCAGGTCCGCAACATGGCATTTTCCGAGGATGGCCGTCAGTTGACCCTGTCCGCGTCCGACAGCGTACCTGGCACCACGGTCGCGCGGCACCACCGGCTTGTCTGGAGGCGCGGAACATGAGCGGCGTCGGGCCGCGCCCAAGGGCGAATTCCGCCGTGCGAAGCCCGGAGCTTGCCGGATGAACCTTTTTGACAAACACCGCACGCGCTTCGAAGGCGCGCAGGCTGCATGCCGTGAACGCTTCTGCTGGAGCCCGTTCCCGGACATGCCCGCGAAGTACCCCGACTCCGCCCAGGCGCAGGCCCAGGGCCAGGCCAGGTTCCAGGCCTATTTGGGGCAGCCCTCGGCGCCCCAGCGGTTTGCGCTGGTCCAACCGGGGCAGGTCGGCGAATTGGGCGAAGAGGTATCGCCCTGCACGCGCCAGCCCCTGGGTATCCTCTACCCCAAGGCCGATATCGACACGCTTTTCGATGCCGCCACCAGCGCCATCGGTGGCTGGGCCGCGGCCTCCATCGACACACGCATCGGCGTGCTGATGGAGGTGGTCGACGTGGTCTACCGCGAGCATCTGTTCGAAATCGCCCAGTCGGTCATGCACACCGCCGGCCAGAGCGCCAACATGGCGTATGCGGGCTCCGGCGTGAACGCGCTCGACCGTGCCATCGAGGCACTGGTTTATGCCGACAAAGCAATGCGCGCGGTAGTGCCCAATGCGCGCTGGGAGCGCCAGTTCGGCCCCTCGAAGATCGTGCTCGACAAAACCTACCGGCTGGTGCCGCGCGGCGTGGCGGTGTGTTTCTCCTGCGCGAGTTTCCCCACCTGGAACGCCTGGCCCTCCATGATGGCCAGCCTGGCCACCGGCAACGCGGTGATCGTCAAGCCGCACCCTGCCACCGTGCTGCCAATGGCCATCTCGGTGCGGGTGTTCCGCCAGGTACTGAGCGCAGCCGGCTTCGACCCCAATCTGGTGACGCTGGCAGTGGACAGCAGCAACGAGCCGATCGGAAAATTGCTGGTCAAACACCCGCGCACGGCAATCGTCGACTTCACCGGCAGCGTCCAATTCGGCCAATGGGTGGAGCGCAACGCGCACCCGGCCCTGTGCTTCACGGAGACCGCCGGTTGCAACACGGTGGTGCTGGAATCCTGCCACGACCTCGACGCCACCCTGCGCAGCCTGGCCACCACCTTGTGCATGTTCAGCGCCCAGATGTGCACCAGCCCGCAAAACATCTACCTTCCCCGCCAGGGTGTCCACACACCCCAGGGCACGGTGCCACCTGACGAAGTGGCGCGGCGCCTGGCCGATGCGGTTGCAGCCCTGACCAGCGATCCGAAAAAGGCCGCGATGATCCTGGCCACGATCCAGTCCGACCAGACCCTTGCGCTGCTGCAGCAGATGCAGACTGCGGGCGAACAACGCGGCCAGGTGCTGCTGCAGCCCCGCCCCTATGCCCATCCGGAGTTCCCGGCTGCGCGTACCAGCACACCACTCATGCTGCAGGTGGGCAAGACCGAACGCGACCTGTACGGCGAGGAGCGCTTCGGCCCGATCAGCTTCATGATCACCTGCGAGGACGGCCCCGATGCCTTGCACCAGGCCACGACCGATGTCAAACAGTTCGGCGGTCTGACCGCGTTTCTCTACTCGACCGACGAGGCCTTCATCGCCCAGGCCGAGGCCGCCTATTCCCAGGCCGGCGCACAACTCACCACCAACCTCACCGGTGCGATGCCGCTGAACTTTGCCGCCGCCTACAGCGATTACCACGTCACCGGCCTGAACCCCGCCGGCAACGCCAGCCTGACCGACCTGGCCTTTGTGGCCAGCCGCTTTCGCATCACCCAATCGCGCCGGCCGGCTCCTGTTGCCGCTACAGCCAGCTGATATGACCCGCGTGCCGCCCGGTTCCACGTGCTGCGGGCACACGCAAATGGCGGCTTTCGGCCCATTGCGGACGTTGTTGGTCTTTCCGGAAAACATGACAGCCTGGAACCCGGCGGCTTGGTGTGGGACCAGGCCGACGGCGCATTCGGCTCCGCGGCTGTCCCCCGCCCTGCGGGCTCCTCCTTTATGCCGCTGCGCCGA
>CAMAWD010000050.1 GCA_945861785.1 Rhodoferax sp. OV413
CGGATCAATGGCCTGCTGGCCCAGTTGCACCATGCGGTCGGTGTTGCTCACGGTACCGGTTTTCTCGGGCCAGGCCGTAGCGGGCAGCACCACATCGGCCAGCCAGGCGGTCTCGGTCATGAAGATGTCTTGCACCACCAAGTGCTCCAAGCTGGCCAAGGCATGGCGGGCATGGTTCAGGTCGGGGTCGCTCATGGCCGGGTGTTCGCCCATGATGTACATGCCGCGCACCTTGTGCGGGTCGGTGTCGGGCGCCAGTGCCTTGTGCATGATCTCGACCACGGTGTAGCCCGGCTGGTCGTCCAGCGGCGTGCCCCAGAAGTTCTCGAACCAGGCATGCGCCGCGGGGTTGGACACACGCTGGTAATTGGGGAACATCATCGGAATCAGGCCGGCATCACTTGCGCCCTGCACGTTGTTCGGCCCGCGCAGCGGATGCAGGCCGGAGCCGGGCTTGCCAATCTGCCCGGCCACGGTGGCGAGCGCGATCAGGCAGCGTGCATTGTCGGTGCCGTGCACATGCTGGCTGATGCCCATGCCCCACAGGATCATCGCGCCCTTGACCGCACCGGGGACGGAGCCGGCCGGCCGTGCATATTCACGCGCGACTTCACGCAGCGTCTCGGCAGGAATGCCGCAGATCGGTGCCATGGCCTCCGGGCTGTAGCCTTGGACGTTGTCCTTCAGCGCCTGGTAGTTGCTGGCGCGCTCGCGGATGAACTGCTCGTCTGCCAGACCTTCGTCGATGATGGTGTGGATCAGCGCATTGAGCATGGCCACATCGGTGTCGGCCTTGAACTGCAGGGTGCGCCAGGCGTGTTTGCCGATATCGGTCACGCGCGGGTCGGCGAGCACGATCTTCGCACCGCGTTTGGCGGCATTTTTCATCCAGGTGGCGGCCACCGGATGGTTCGAGGTCGGGTTGGAGCCGATCACCAGGATCAGGCCGGCGTGTTCGACGTCGTTGACCTGGTTGCTCACCGCGCCAGAGCCCACACCTTCGAGCAGCGCCGCCACGCTGGATGCATGGCACAGGCGCGTGCAGTGGTCCACGTTGTTGGAGCCAAACCCGGTGCGCACCAGTTTCTGGAACAGGTAGGCCTCTTCGTTGCTGCCCTTGGCCGAACCAAAACCAGCCAGCGACTTCTTGCCATAGGTGTCGCGCAGGTGCTGGAGCTGGCCCGCGGCCAGGGCCAGCGCTTCGTCCCAGGAGGCCTCGCGGAAGACCGACTGCCAGTCGCCCGGTTGTGGTGCCTGGGCGGGATCCTTGGGGACGCCAGGCTTGCGGATCAGGGGCATGGTCAGGCGCTGGCCATGGTGCGCATAGTCGAACCCGAAACGCCCCTTGACGCACAGGCGGCTGGCGTTGGCCGGGCCGTCGCGCCCGTCTACGCTGACGATGCGGTTGTCTTTGACGTTGTAGGTCAGCAGGCAACCCACGCCGCAAAACGGGCAGACAGAATCGACCCGCTTGTCGACCTGCTGGGACCCGACCTGCGTCTTGGGCATCAAGGCGCCGGTGGGGCAGGCCTGCACGCATTCGCCGCAGGCCACACAACTGCTCTGGCCCATCGCATCGCCCAGGTCGAACACGATCTCGCTGTGCGAACCGCGCATCGCATAACCGATCACGTCGTTGACCTGCTCCTCGCGGCACGCACGCACGCAGCGGTTGCACTGGATACAGGCATCCAGGTTCACTGCCATGGCTGGATGCGAAAGGTCCGGCGCTGGTTGAGCACGCCGCACTGCCCGCAACGCGGGCCGCACCGCAACATCCATGCGCTCAGCCCACTGGCTGAGTTCGCCATGCTGGCCAACCGCCGGCCCGGACCCGTCCGCGTCGTTCCACTTGTAGCCGGTGTCCGGCATGTCGGACAGCAGCATCTCCAGCACCATCTTCTGGCTCTTGACGGCGCGCTCGCTGCCGGCCTGCACCTCCATGCCTGCGGTGACGGTGCGGCAGCAGCTCGGTGCAAGCGTGCGCTCACCTTTGATTTCGACCACGCAGGCTCGGCAGTTGCCGTCAGGGCGGTAACCGGGCTTGTGGCAAAGCCGCGGGATCTCCACGCCATGGCGTGCGGCGGCATCCAGGATCGTCTCTCCCTCGTAAGCCTGCAATGGCTTGTGGTCGAGCGTGAAGTCGACGGTGGCGGGCACGACATGCACCAATCGGGCAGGGGCGTTCATCTAGGCAATCTCCTGCGAAAAATACTTCTGGACGCACCGCACCGGGTTGGGCGCGGCCTGCCCCAGCCCGCAGATCGAGGCGTCGGTCATGACGATGTTGAGGTCTTCCAGTGTGTCCATGTCCCACACCGGCGCCGCCATCAGGCGGGCGGCCTTTTCAGTCCCGACACGGCAGGGCGTGCACTGGCCGCAACTCTCATGGGCGAAAAAGCGCATCATGTTGAGCGCCGCATCGCGCGCCCTGTCGTTGTGGCCAAGAACGATCACGGCGGCCGACCCGATGAAACCGCCGTGCGGTTGCAAGGTGTCGAAGTCGAGCGGGAGGTTGGCAAGGCTGGCGGGAAAGATGCCGCCGGACGCTCCGCCAGGCAGATAGGCGTACAGCGTATGGCCGTCCTGCATGCCGCCGCAGTATTCGTCGACCAACTCCTGCAGCGTGATGCCGGCGGGCGCCAGTTTGACGCCGGGCCACTTGACCCGGCCGCTGACGCTGAACGAGCGCAGACCGTTGCGCCCGTTGCGCCCGAAACCGCTGAACCAATGTGCGCCCTTCTCGACGATGTCGCGCACCCAATACAGGGTCTCGAAGTTGTGCTCCAGGGTGGGCCGGCCAAACAGCCCGACCTGCGCGATGTAGGGCGGGCGCATGCGGGGCTCGCCGCGTTTGCCCTCGATGCTCTCGATCATGGCCGACTCCTCGCCGCAGATGTAGGCGCCTGCGCCGCGGCGCAATTCAATCAGCGGCAGCGAACAGGGCGGGTCGGCCCGCAACCGGGCCAGTTCGGTTTCCAGGATCTCGCGGCAACCGTGGTATTCGTCGCGCAGGTAGATGTAGCAGGCGTCGATGCCCACCACTTGCGCCGCAACCAGCAAGCCTTCGAGGAAACGGTGCGGGTCGCGCTCGAGCCAGGTGCGGTCCTTGAAGGTGCCGGGCTCGCCCTCATCGATGTTGACCGCCATCACCCGCGGCGCCGGTTGCTCGCGCACGATACGCCATTTGCGGCCGGCCGGGAAACCGGCACCACCCAGGCCACGCAGGCCGGAGCCCTCCATTTGCTGAAGGACGCGTTGTGGGTCCTCCTGCCCTGTGGCAAGTGCACCGGCCAGCACATACCCGCCAGCAGCGCGGTAGGCGGTATACCCGGCATACGCCGGCGAGACCTGGATGTCGTGGGCCAGCGGTGACACGCTGGTGCAGGCCAGGTCGGCAAGGGAAAAGGCCGCATTGCCCTCGGCCGAAGGCTGGCGCACCTGCACGGAATCGACCGCAAGTTTGACGCGCCCCGGCGTGGCCAGGGGCACCGGGTTCTGGTGCACCACCGCCACCGGCGCCTGTTCGCAGCGGCCCAGACAGGGCGCTGCAAGCACACGCACGTCGGGGCGCCCCAGGATGGCCGGCAAGCGCGCCAGCAGGTCCTGTGCGCCTGCCAACTCGCAACTCAGACCGTCACAAACACGCACCGTGATCGCCGGTGCCACTGCGTCACCGCGCACCACCTCGAAGTGGTGGTAGAAAGTGGCGACCTCGTAGACCTCGGCGATGGGGATGTTCATTTCCTGTGCCAGGGCCACCAGATGGCGATCGTGCAGACAGCGCCAGGCGTCATTGAGCCGGTGCAGTTGCTCGATCAGGAGGTCGCGCCGATGGCCGGCGTCCGGGCGTGGCCCGATCAGGCCCCGCACTTCGGCCAGCGATTGGTCGTCGGCCTGGCGGCCCTTGAGTTTGCTCTTGCTTCGGATGCGGTCGCGCAGGACGTCGAGCGTCACGGCGGCGACCACGGGCGCGTTGGGGGAAGTTCCGGATGGCGTCATGGTCACCCGAGTATTGCAGTACGCCCGCCAGCGCGTCCAATTGAATCAGGACACCGGCCGATTCAAGACCTGAATTGGACCGGCCCCTGAACCAGGGCGCCGCTGTTGGCTGCAACATGCGCCAGCCAGGCCGGCTCCCGGGCCAACCCCAGCGCCGCGTCCTGCGCCCGCGAGGGCCGGTCACCCGGCGCAATCATGAAACCCACCGGTGTCAGCACCTCGGGATCTGCCAGCGGGAGGGCTTCGAGTTCCCGGTAGCCGCGCACCGCACCCACCAGGGCGCCTGGCAACACGCTGCATACATCTCCGGCCACCACGCTGAGCGCCAGCGTGAGTATGGAATTGGTCTCGATCACCGGCCGCACAGTGGTCTGGGCGGTGGCGAATGCGCCATCGACCAAAGTGCGGTTGTGCATGTCGGGGGTGAGCAGACACAAGGGCATCTTCGCTGCCTGCGCCCAACCGATGCGTGGGCCGAACTGCAGTTGCCCGGTGTCCGGCCCGGTGGCCCGTCGCACCAGGAAATAGTGCTCGGCATACTGCGCCACCGTGCCCAGGCGGATGCCCAGGTGCCTCAGGCGGTCGGTGTAACCCAGGCCCAGGTCGAGCGACAGGCTCTCCAGGCCGGCTTCGATCTCGGGTGAACTCAGCGACAAGACCACCGGTGCTATGCCGGGATAACGTGCCTGCAAACGCGCCGCGAAACGCGCCGCAATCGGCACTGCAGTCGGCACCACGCCCAGGCGCAACGTGCCCTGGGGCCGGTCCACGCTGCTTTGCAGGTCCTGTTGCAGAACATCACGTTCATGCAGCATGCGCCGCGCGCTGCCCAGCACGCGTTGCCCCTCCGCGGTGAATCCCACGAAGCTGCGCCCGCGCGAGACGATGGCACAGCCGAACTCCTGCTCCATGGCCCGCAGCGCGTTGGACAAGGCTGGCTGGGTAATGTGGCATGCCTGTGCGGCACGCCCGAAATGCTTGTGCTCGTCGAGCGCCAACAGGTACCTGAGTGAGCCGAGCAGGTTCATGGTCGGTTTGCCCGGCGCGCGTGTTCAGGTTTCCTTGGATATCTTGATCGACGGGAACTTGGACGAGAAATCCCGGTTCTTGGCCGCGATCGCCAGCGCCACCTGGCGCGCCACCGCCTTGTAGATTGCAGCCACCTCGCCGTCCGGGTCAGACACCACGGTCGGCTCGCCACTGTCGGCCTGGACCCGGATCTGCATGCTCAGCGGCAGGGCCCCGAGGTAGTCCATGCCGTATTCCGCCGCCATCGTCTTGCCACCGTCGGCGCCGAAGATGTGTTCGACATGGCCGCACTGGCTGCACACGTGCACCGCCATGTTCTCGACGATGCCCAGGATCGGCACCCCGACCTTCTGGAACATCTTGATGCCCTTCTTGGCATCCAGCAGGGCGATGTCCTGGGGCGTGGTGACGATCACCGCGCCGGTCATCGGCACGCGCTGGCTCAGCGTGAGCTGGATATCGCCAGTGCCTGGCGGCATGTCGACGATCAGGTAGTCGAGGTCCTGCCAGTTGGTCTGGCGCAACAACTGCTCCAGCGCCTGCGTGGCCATCGGTCCGCGCCAGATCATGGCTTCGTCCTGGGCCACCAGGAAACCGATCGACATCACCTGCACGCCGTAGTTCTCCATCGGCTCCATGGTCTTGCCGTCGGCGCTCTCCGGCTTGCCTTCGATGCCCATCATCATCGGGATACTCGGGCCGTAGATGTCGGCGTCCAGCACACCCACGCGCGCACCTTCGGCGGCCAGGGCCAGGGCCAGGTTGACTGCAGTTGTGCTCTTGCCTACGCCACCCTTGCCGGAGGCGACTGCAACGATGTTCTTGACGTGGGGGAGCAACTGCACGCCGCGCTGCACCGCGTGCGGGATGATCTTCACGCTCAGGTTGGCCGACACATTTTCGACACCGGCGACCGACCTGGCAGCGGCCACCAGGGCCTTGCGAAAGTCCGGGATCTGGCTTTTGGCGGGATAACCCAGCTCCACATCGAAGGCCACATCCCCTCCGCTGAGGGTCAAGTTGCGAAGTGCGCGGGTCGAGACAAAGTCCCGCCCCGTGTTGGGATCGATGACGCCCTTGAGAGCGTCCATCACCTGCTGTTGCGTTGCTGCCATTGATTGCTCCTGAAGGGCTGTAGTCTAGCGAAACGCTTTGGCCCTTCACCGGGCCCGGCTCCATCCATAATCGCAGCATGCCCACGGAACCGGCGACCAAGCCGAAAACCGGACTCCTCCTGACCGGTGGCGGAGCGCGGGCCGCCTACCAGGTCGGCGTGCTGGAAGCAGTGGCGGAGATCCGCCGCGCATGCGGGGCCTTGCACGGTCCCAACCCGTTCCCGATCATCACCGGCACTTCGGCCGGGGCGATCAACGCGTCGGCGCTGGCGTGCGGGGCAGACGACTTCGACAAAGCCGTGCAAGACATGGCCGGGGTGTGGAGAAATTTCCATGCCGGCCAGGTCTACCGTGCCGATTCGCTGGGCATGTTGCGCACCGGGGCGAGTTGGCTGACCCTGCTGTCGCTGGGCTGGTTGCTGGCGAAGTGGCGCCGTCTCAAACCGCGTTCGCTGCTGGACAACACGCCGCTGCACCAACTGTTGCGCGACATGGTTCCCCTGGAGCGCATGCACGGGCTGATCGCAGGCGGGCATATACACGCGCTGGCGGTGTCAGCATCGAGTTACAGCTCGGGCGAACACGTGACCTTCTTCGAGGGCGCGCCGGAGATTACTCCCTGGGTGCGTTCGCAGCGGTACGCGGTGCGCGACCGCATCACGCACCAGCACCTGCTGGCATCCTCAGCGATTCCGTTTGTGTTTCCCGCTGCCGCCCTGCCACTGGAGGGGCGCACCGAGTACTTCGGCGACGGGTCGATGCGCCAGTCGGCGCCGGTGGCAGCCGCCATCCACCTGGGCGCCGAACGCATCCTGGTGGTGGGCGCCGGGCGCATGACCGAACCCAAGCTGGATGCGCGCTTGTCTCCTCCCAACACCTATCCAACTCTGGCGCAGATTGCCGGCCACACCTTGTCGAACATCTTCCTGGACGCGCTCGCGGTCGATGTGGAGCGTGTACGCCGCATCAACCATACGATTGCGTTGCTGACGCCGCAAGCACGCCGCGACAGTGCCCTGCGCCCGGTGGAACTGCTGGTGATCGCGCCTTCGCAACGCATCGACGCGATCGCAGCGCGCCATGTGCGCGACCTGCCGCACGCCGTGCGCAGCCTGCTCGGAGGTGTGGGCGTGTCGGCCGACAAATCTGACGCCAAGGGCGCGGTGCTGGCAAGTTATCTGCTGTTCGAGCAGGGCTTCACGCGGGAATTGATGGCCCTGGGCCACACCGATGCACATGCCCAGCGCGCCGGCATCTGTGCGCTGTTCGGCTGGTGCGACCCGACGGCGCCGGCTGCGGCACCCGGAGACACTGAGCCCGGCGCGCCGCGGGTCGAGCGCAGGCGCGACCCCTTGCGCCTGCGCTGACCGCCCCGGGCGGCGCACCGGCTGCAAAATGGTCGACGACTAAAATCGAAAGATCACTGTCCGAACGCCAAACCGCGCACCCACTCCATGCCACGCCAACTCTTTGTGACCACCGCACTGCCGTATGCCAACGGCAACTTCCATATCGGCCACATCATGGAGTACATCCAGGCCGATATCTGGGTGCGCCACCAGCGCATGCAGGGCAACGCGGTGGACTTTGTCTGCGCCGATGACGCCCACGGCGCCCCGATCATGATCGCAGCAGAGAAAGCCGGCAAGACGCCGCAGCAGTTCGTTGCCGACATCGCTGCGGGGCGCAAGCCCTACCTCGACGGTTTCGACGTCGCATTCGACAACTGGCACTCCACCGACGCCCCGGAGAACCACGCACTCGCCCAGCAGATCTACCGCGACCTGAAGAGCGCCGGCCTGATCACCACCCGCGTCGTCGAACAGTTCTTCGACCCCCAGAAGAACATGTTCCTGCCCGACCGATTCATCAAGGGCGAATGTCCCAAATGCGGCACCAGGGACCAGTACGGCGACAACTGCGAAAACTGCGGTGCGGTGTACGCGCCGACCGACCTGCGCAACCCCTGTTCGGCGCTGTCCGGCGCGACACCGGTCCTCAAGAGTTCGGAGCACTTCTTCTTCCAGTTGTCCGACCCGCGTTGCGTGGAGTTTTTGCAGCACTGGACCCAGGACGGACGCCTGCAGCCCGAGGTGGCGAACAAGGTGAAGGAATGGTTTTCACCGCGCCAGAATGCCGACGGCAGCACCAGCGAAGGCCTGGGCGACTGGGACATCAGCCGGGATGCGCCCTACTTCGGCATCGAGATACCCGACGCGCCGGGCAAATATTTCTACGTATGGCTGGATGCGCCCATCGGTTACCTCGCGTCGCTCAAGAACCTTCTGGCCCGGCGCGGTGAGGATTACGACGCCTACATGGCAAACCCTGCGCTGGAGCAGTACCACTTCATCGGCAAGGACATCGTCACATTCCACACTCTTTTCTGGCCGGCGATGCTGAAGTTCAGCGGCCGCAAGACGCCCGACAACGTCTTCGTGCACGGTTTCCTGACCGTCAACAATGGCGAGAAGATGAGCAAGAGCCGGGGCACCGGGCTCGACCCGCTGAAGTACCTTGGCCTGGGCATGAACCCCGAATGGCTGCGTTATTACCTGGCCGCCAAGCTCAACGGCCGCAATGAAGACATCGATTTCAATGCCGAGGATTTCATGCTGCGGGTCAACAGCGACCTGGTTGGCAAGTTCGTCAACATCGCCAGCCGGGCCGTGAAGTTCCTGCCCGCGGGCAAACTGGTGGCGTGTGACGCGGATGGCAGCCTGCAACAAGAAGCTGCCAGGCTGCTCGCCACGGTGCAGGGCTGTTACGAATCGCGCGACTACGCGCGCGCATTGCGCGAGGTGATGGGTTTTGCCGACACCGTCAACACCCGCTTCGACGCTGCCGCGCCCTGGAAGCTTGTCAAGGAAGGCAAAACCGACCAGGCCGCCGTCGCATGCGCGGCATGCATCGAGATGTTCAAGGTCCTGACCGCCTGCCTGAAGCCGGTGCTGCCGGCCCTGGCTGCGCAGGCAGAGACTTTCCTCAGGTCGCCGGCGCTCGACTGGTCCAACGCCGGCACGCCGCTGGGCGATGGTCACCAGGTGGGCGCCTACTCACACCTGATGCAGCGTGTCGAAATGGCGCAGCTCGAATCCTTGTTCGAAGCACCGCTGCCGGAAGTCACGCCGCCCACGCTGCCCGGCGGCGAAGCGATTGCACCCACCATCACCATCGACGACTTCGCCAAGATCGACCTGCGCATCGCCAGGATCGAGAACTGCGAGGCGGTTGACGGCTCGACCAAACTGTTGCGCCTGACCCTCGACGTGGGAGAAGGACGGATGCGCAACGTGTTCAGCGGAATCGCCAGCGCCTACGCGCCACAGGACCTGATCGGCAAACTGACCGTCATGGTGGCCAACCTGGCTCCGCGCAAGATGAAGTTCGGCATCAGCGAAGGCATGGTGCTGGCGGCCAGCGATGCGGACGAGAAGGCACGGCCAGGCATCCATGTACTGGAGCCTTCGACCGGCGCCCAGCCCGGCATGCGGGTGCGCTGAACGGCAACCCCATGGCCCTGCCCCGCATCGACTTCCGGCCCCGCATCATCGACGCGGTCAGGGGTTACGACAAGTCGCGTCTGGCACTGGATTTCGGGGCCGGGCTGACGGTTGCAGCGGTGGCATTGCCACTGGCAATGGCGTTTGCCATAGCCAGCGGGCTGAAGCCCGAGGCTGGCCTGATCACGGCAGTGATCGCCGGGTTCCTGATCTCGGTCCTTGGCGGCAGCCGTGTGCAGATCGGCGGACCAGCGGGTGCATTCATCGTTATTGTCTACAGCATCGTCGAGCGTTACGGTCTGGCCAATCTGGTCATCGCCACTGCCATGTCGGGTGTGCTGTTGTTCCTGATGGGCATGTTCAAACTCGGCACCTTGATCCGTTTCGTTCCGGTGGCCGTCGTGACCGGGTTCACCAACGGCATCGCGGTGTTGATCGCGCTCTCGCAGGTGCGCGATTTCCTGGGGCTGGTGACACCCACCATGCCGGCCAGTTTCTTCGGCATGACCGCCGTGCTGGCCGGCGCTATCGGCACCGTGAACGGGGTCGCCGTGGTGCTGGCATCGGCCTGCCTGGGCCTGATCATCACCTGGCAATTCGGGTTGCCGCGGCTGGCCCGCACCCATGTGCTGGCACGCCGGCTGGCGGTGTTGCCGGGCTCGGTGGTGGCCCTGCTGCTCGCGACCGCCGCCGTTTCCCTGTTTGGCTTGCAGGTGGACACCATAGGCAGCCGCTTCGGCGGAATTCCGTCCACCCTGCCAGGCCTGCAGTGGCCGGCGTTTTCCTGGGACTCTGCGCGTTTCCTGTTCGTGCCTACACTCACGCTGGCGTTCCTGGGCGCGATCGAATCCCTGCTGTGCGCGCGGGTCGCCGACGGCATGATTGGTGACCGGCATAACCCGAACCAGGAGTTGATGGCGCAGGGGATTGCGAATTTCGTAACCCCGTTTTTCGGCGGCATGCCGGCCACCGGAACCATTGCCCGCACTGTCACCAACGTCAAGAGCGGCGCTACCAGCCCGATTGCCGGCGTGGTGCACGCAATCGCCCTGCTGCTGATCATGCTGGTTGCGGCTCCGCTGGCGCACAACGTGCCATTGGCGGCACTGGCAGCCATCTTGCTGTTTGTGGCCTGGAACATGGGCGAATGGCGGGCCTTCGTGCAACTGCGGCAATTCCGCCTCCCCTACCGGGTCACCCTTCTTGCAGTTTTCCTGCTCACCGTGGTGCTGGATCTGACCGTGGCGGTGGAGGTCGGCCTGGTCGCTGCCTGCATCACATTCATCTACCGTATTTCCAGCCTTTCACGCAGTGAAACCGTCAGCGCGGATGACCAGCCCCTGCTGCAGGGCCAGGCGGGCAGGATTGCCGCCTTCCGCCTTTACGGCGCGATATTCTTTGGTGCAGTCAAATTGGTTGAGCAGATGGAACGGCAAAGGCCCGGCGTTGCGCTGGTGGTGGACCTGAAGAACGTGATCTATGTGGACTCCTCGGGCGCCGACAGCCTGATCGACCTTGTTCGTACCTGCCGCAAGCACCAGATCAGGCTGCTCCTGTGCGGCCTCAACCACCAGCCGCTCGATATTTCCCGGCGCAGCGGATTGCTGGAGCTGTTTGAACCGGCAGACCTGCAGCCCGACCTGGCCAGCGGCATCCTGGCGGCGCTCGCTCCAGCAGGGCGCCACATCGTCCCCGAAGCCGAGCGCCAGAACGCCCCATGAACCGTTCTTGACTGGGGTGCGGTGGGGCTGCTCACCTTCCGCCCTGTAAAATTTGCACAAGAGGTTCAAGTCCATGTCCATATTTCGCCGCCCCGATTACGAATCCGAGATCACCCGGTTCATCACCCAACTGAAGCAGCAAAAGCCCACGCTCGAGTCTGAACAGCGCCAGGGCCGCGAGTTGCTGTGGGACAAAACGCCGGACCGTGGCACCTGGCAGGCGTACCGCGCAGCCGAGGTACCGCAGAAACCCTACGTCTACCAGACAGAAGCCAAATAGGTGATCGATCGGCCCCAGGAGCCGGTGGCGGCCTTGTCGCCGTCGGCCGACATGCCGGATGTGGTGGACCAGGTCGCGCTGGCGCGCCTGTATGGCGAGCCACTCTTCTCGATGCCGCAGGATCTGTACATCCCGCCGGATGCCCTTGAAGTCTTCCTGGAAGCATTCGAAGGCCCGCTTGACCTGCTGCTCTACCTGATCCGCAAACAGAATTTCAACATTCTCGATATTCCGATGGCAGGCGTCACCCGCCAGTACCTCGTGTACGTGGACGAGATCCGTGGCCGCAACCTGGAACTGGCGGCCGAGTATCTCCTGATGGCGGCGATGCTGATCGAGATCAAGTCGCGCATGCTGCTGCCACCGCGCAAGGTGGCCGGGGGACAGGAGGCAGAGGACCCGCGGGCAGAACTGGTGCGCCGGCTGCTCGAATATGAACAGATCAAACTGGCCGCTGCGGCCCTGACCACCGTGCCGCAATCGGGCCGTGATTTTCTCAAGGCGCAGGTCAGCATCGAACTGGCACTGCAGCCGCATTTTCCCGATGTTGTCGTGGCCGACCTCCAGGAGGCCTGGCGCGACATCCTCAAGCGCGCACGGCTGGTTCAGCACCACCACATCTCGCGCGAAGAGCTGTCGGTGCGTGAACACATGAGTATCGTGCTGCGCCACCTGCAAGGGCGCAAGTTCGTCCAGTTCGAACACCTGTTCGACATTGCAAAGGGCTCCCAGGTGCTGGTTGTCACCTTCCTGGCGCTGCTGGAATTGGCCAAGGAAACCCTGATCGAGATCACCCAGGCCGAGTCTTTTGCCCCGATCTATGTGCGACTCGCCTACAGCGTGGCCTGAGGTCCACTGCCTGGCCCGGTCTCGTCGCGCGCCTCACGCGCCATCAAGGCAGCCACCGCCTGTGGCGCATCCAGGCGGCCCTCCAGCAACTCGTTCACGGCGGCACACACTGGCAAGTCAACCGCCAGGCGCCTGGCCCGCAGAACCACGGTGCGGGCGCAAACCACGCCTTCAGCCACATGCCCCAGCGATTCAACTGCCTGCACCAGGGTTTGTCCCTGCGCCAGCGCCAGCCCCACACGGCGATTGCGGGACAGGTCTCCGGTGGCAGTCAGCACCAGATCGCCCAGGCCGCTCAATCCCATGAAGGTCTCGGCGCGCGCCCCCAGGGCCACGCCGAAACGCGTCATCTCCGACAGGCCACGGGTGATCAGTGCCGCGCGCGCGTTCATGCCCAATTGCAATCCGTCGCACAGTCCGGTGGCGATTGCCAACACGTTCTTGACCGCACCCCCGACTTCGACCCCCACCACATCGTCGCTGCCGTAGACCCGCAAGGACGGGCTGTGAAACGCCCGCACCAGCAAGGCCCGAAGCTGCGGATGTCGGCTGGCAGCGACCAGGGCAGTGGGTTGCCCACGGGCCACCTCGAGCGCAAAACTGGGGCCGCTGAGCACCCCGACCTGCAGACCGGGCGCGCATTGACGGGCAATTTCATGCGCCATCAGGCCCTCGGCCGGTGTTTGCGCACGGGCCGATTCGAACCCCTTGCACAGCCACACCACAGGCACAGGCAAATCCCGCAACTGACCCAGCACCTGGCGCAGGGCTGCCATCGGTGTGGCGACGACCACGAGATCCTGATCGGCAAGTTGGACGGTTGCCCCAGGCGTCCAGTGGACAAGGTCCAGGGCCGCAGGCAGGGCAACACCACCAAGGTAGCGCGTATTGGTGCGTTGCTGTGACAGCGATTGGACCTGCTGAAGGTCACGCGCCCACAGACCCACAGCGTGCGAATTGGTGCCCTTCGCGCAGGCGCTGATGGCCAGCGCCGTGCCCCAGGCTCCCGCGCCCAGAACGGCAATCTTCATTGCGCCCGGCTCCGGGGCGGCCGCGACATGCGTCCCGCTTACTGGGTGATGATCTTCGGGGCGTCGGCCTGGGCCTGGGCCCGTTGCTGCTCGTACATCGCCTGGAAATTGATTTCCGACAGGTGCACCGGCGGGAAACCGCTGCGCTGGATCAGGTCGGCCACATTGGCGCGCAAATAGGGATAGACGATCTGCGGACACGCAATGCCCATGATCTGGGCCATCTGTTCTTCGCCGATGTTGCGGATCTCGAAAATGCCGGCTTGTTTGACTTCGACCAGGAACACCGTCTTTTCATTGATCTTGGTATGCACGGTGGCGGTGACACAAACCTCGAAAACACCTTCGGCGGCCGCGTTGGCCTCGACGCCGAGCTGGATATCGACCGAAGGCTGCTCTTTCTCGAGCAGGATGCCCGGCGAATTGGGTTGCTCCAGCGAGGACTCCTTGAGATAGACGCGCTGGATCTGGAAAACCGGGGTACTTTCTTCAGCCATGGAAATGCTTTCAGGTTAAATGACGTCGCCGGCTGCCGTGCAGTACGGGGCTTGCAGGGCAATCAACTGCGACAGGGCAGGATTATCTCAGGTGCAGGGCGACGAAAGGCTCAGGCCGCACCGAGCAGCGGTGCCAGGCGGCCCTCGCTGTCGAGATCGACCAGATCATCACAACCGCCCACATGGGTTGCACCGATGAATATCTGGGGCACAGTGCGCCGGCCGGTAATCTGCACCATGGCAACCCGCTGGGCAGGATCGAGATCGACCCGTATTTCTTCGATCGCAGAGACCCCATTCGCGTGGAGGATTTGCTTGGCGCGAATGCAATAGGGGCACACGGCCGTGGTGTACATCTTGACGTTTTGCATAGGGGAACTCAGGCTTTTTCAAGGGGGAGGCTGGCGGCTTTCCAGGCACCAAGGCCGCCGCCAAGCGACTGGGCGTTCTCGTAGCCGAGCTTCTTGGCGATCGCCAGCGCCCGGCCGGACCGGGTGCCGGTCTGGCACACCAGGATCAGCGGGACGGCCTTGTTCTTGACGGCGCCCGGGAGCTTCTCTTCGAGTTGCCCCAGGGGTACGTTCTTGGAACCTGTCACATGACCAGCCGAGAACTCCGCAGTTTCACACACATCGACCACCACCGCCTTTTCGCGGTTGATCAGTTGTACCGCACCCGCTGGCGTCAGCCCGGCCTGGGCCGCGCCCTGGATCGCCGGCCACAACAACAGCGCGCCCGACGACAAGGCAACAGCCAATAACATCCAGTTGTCGACAATAAATTTCACTTGGGATCCTGTTGGTAAGCGGCGAACCGCTGTTTGCATTAACCCGGCATTTTAGAATGGGCCCAGTGGCCTGATCGGCCGTGCCCCACCATGACCCCGCAAACCATGCACAAACTCGTCCTCATCCGCCACGGCGAATCCACCTGGAACCTCGAGAACCGCTTCACTGGCTGGACCGATGTCGACCTGACCGCCACCGGCATCGAACAAGCCGTGAACGCTGGCCGTGTGCTGCGAGAGCAGGCCTGCGAGTTCGATCTCGCCTACACCAGCGTGCTCAAGCGGGCGACGCGCACCCTGTGGCATTGCCTTGACGAGATGGACCGAACGTGGTTGCCAGTGGTGCACAGTTGGCGCCTCAACGAGCGCCATTACGGCGCCTTGCAGGGGCTCAACAAGGCCGACATGGCACGCCAGTACGGCGAAGCGCAAGTGCTGATCTGGCGGCGCAGTTACGACACGCCGCCACCGGCGCTGGGCCCGGCCGACCCGCGCTGCGAACGCGGCGACATCCGTTATGCCAACCTGCAACCCGGGCAGGTGCCGCTCACGGAGTGCCTGAAAGACACGGTGGAACGGGTAATGCCATTCTGGAACGAGTGCATGGCACCGGCCATCCGTTGCGGCAAACGCATCGTGGTCGCGGCCCACGGCAACTCGATCCGTGCCCTGGTGAAGTACCTGGACAAGGTCTCGGATGCCGACATCGTGGGCGTGAACATACCCAACGGCATCCCGTTGGTGTATGAGCTCGACCACGATCTGCAACCACTGCGCCACTACTACCTGGGCGATGCCGCCGCAGTGGCAGCTGCCGCGGCAGCGGTTGCCGCGCAAGGTAAAGCCTGAGTAAATTCGTGTATTTTGGACCACATGTGCCCTCAAATTGCAAGGGCTCGGGGAACCGAAGCCCGGCAGTCGCCTCCAAGGTGTATATTGAATCGCTAGAGGAACCATCATGGGTCAAAAATTGAAAATTGCAGGCTGGGTATCGATCGGCGTCGTTGCCGGCGCGTTGACAACCGTATCGCTTCAAACAGTCGCCCGGGGTACCTTTGGGCCCCTGCCACTGGAAGAAATGCAGCAGCTTGCAGCGGTGTTCAACATGGTCAAGAGCGACTATGTGGAGCCGGTCGACGAGAAAAAGCTGATCACCGATGCGATTTCGGGCATGGTCAACAGCCTCGACCCGCATTCCCAGTATTTCGACAAGAAATCGTTCAAGGAATTCCGCGAAGGCACCGCCGGGCGCTTCGTTGGGGTCGGCATCGAAATCACCCAGGAAGACGGCCTGATCAAGGTGGTGTCCCCGATCGAAGGTTCGCCAGCGTTTCGGGCCGGCCTGAAGACCAACGACCTGATCACCCGCGTCGACGACACCGCCGTCAAGGGCATTTCGCTGAACGAAGCCGTCAAGCGCATGCGCGGTGAGCCCAACACCAAGGTCATCCTGACCATCTTCCGCAAGGACGAGAACCGCACCTTTCCCGTGACCATCACGCGCGAAGAAATCCGCACCCAGTCGGTCCGCGGCAAGGTGATCGAGCCGGGTTATGCATGGATTCGCCTGAGCCAGTTCCAGGAGCGAACAGTCGACGACTTCGCGCGCAAGGTCGAAGAGGTCTACAAGCAGGATCCCAACCTGAAGGGCCTGGTTCTCGACCTGCGCAACGACCCCGGTGGGCTGCTGGACGCTGCGGTGGCAATTTCCGCCGCCTTCCTGCCGGACAACGTGAACGTTGTGTCTACCAATGGCCAGTTGGCGGAAAGCAAATTCACCTACAAGGCCTCGCCTGAGTTTTACCAGCGCCGCGGCAGCCCGGACCCGCTGAAGCGGCTGCCAGCGGCCTTGAAGACCGTGCCCTTGGTGGTACTGGTCAACGAGGGTTCGGCATCGGCCAGTGAAATCGTTGCCGGTGCCCTGCAGGATTACAAACGCGGCACCATCATGGGCAACCAGACCTTCGGCAAGGGTTCGGTGCAAACCGTGCGTCCGCTCGGCCCCGACACCGGCCTGAAGATCACCACCGCGCGTTACTACACGCCGAGCGGCCGCTCGATCCAGGCCAAAGGCATCGTCCCTGATGTGATGGTTGACGAAACCGAAGAGGGCAACCTTTTCTCGGCACTGCGGACCCGCGAGGCAGACCTCGAAAAACACCTCAACAGTGGGCAGGGCGAGGAAAAGAAGGATGTGAACCGCGAAAAAGCCCGCGAAGAAGCCCGCAAGCGGCTGGAAGAAGAATCCAAGAAACCAGTGGCCGAGCGTCGGATGCCTGAATACGGGTCGGAAAAAGATTTCCCACTGATGCAGGCGATCAACCGGCTCAAGGGCCGTCCCGTGATGGTCAGCAAGACCCTGACCGAGCGCAAGGACGGGCCGAAAGAAAATTGAGCGCGGTGGCAAGCGGCGCCTCCATGACCGACGAGCAACTGCTGCGCTACTCGCGCCACATACTGCTCGACGAGGTCGGCATCGACGGGCAGGAGCGGATCACCAATGCACACGCCTTGGTGATCGGCGCCGGTGGTCTTGGGTCGCCAGTGGCCTTGTACCTGGGCTCGGCGGGCGTCGGGCGGATCACCCTGGTGGACCACGACACCGTGGACCTCACCAACCTGCAGCGCCAGGTGGCGCACACCACTGCGCGCATCGGTCAACCCAAGGTCGAGTCAGCCTTCCAGGCCATTGCGGCCATAAACCCCGATGCAAGGGTGACTGCCCTGCAGCAACGGGCAGATGCCGCCTTGCTCGACGAACTGGTTCCCGGGGCCGATGTGGTGCTCGACTGCAGCGACAACTTTGCCACGCGCCAGGCCGTCAACGCCGCCTGTGTGCGCCACCACAAGCCGCTGGTTTCCGGCGCCGCCATCCGCTTTGACGGGCAGATCAGCGTCTACGACAGCCGTGACGGTGCGTCACCCTGTTACGCCTGCGTGTTCCCGCCGGATGCCGATTTTGAGGAAACACGCTGCGCCACGATGGGTGTTTTTGCGCCCATGGTGGGCATCATCGGCACCTTGCAGGCCGCTGAAGCGCTCAAATTGCTGTGTGGCGTCGGCAAGTCCCTGGCCGGGCGTCTCCTGATGCTCGACGGCCGCGCCATGGAATGGACCGAGGTGCGGCTGCCGCGCCATGAGGGTTGCTCCGTCTGCGGCCGGGCCTGACCCGCCCCGCCAAATACCATGCCAACACTGAACCTCGGCGACACCCACATCCACTACGCGCACGCCGGCTCCGACGGCACAGCGCTGGTCTTCGTCCATGGCGCCCTCTGCGACCACGCGGACTGGCGCTTCCAACTGGATCACTTCGCCGCAAGGCACCGGGTGCTGGCACCGGACCTGCATGGGCACGGGCTCTCGGCGCGCACCAGCGGGCGTATCCGGGTTGCGTCCTTTGCGCAGGATGTTGTCGCCTTGTGCCAGTCGCAGCAACTTCGCAGGGTCGTGCTGGTCGGTCACAGCATGGGCTGTCGCGTCCTGTTGCAAATCTGGCGCACCACACCTGAGCTGGTCGCCGGGCTGGTGCTGGTGGACGGCGCCTACCTTGTTCCCAGCCTGCTCGGAACGCTTGGCGTCGACGACCGCGCCGCACTTGCGCACGACGCGGGCAGGCGGGCCGCTGATGCCCACAAGGATGTCGAACCGTCCGTACGCGCCCGCCAGGGCTTTGCGCAGATGTTCTTCGACCCGCAGTTCGACAGGTTGCGCGATGCCATCGTGCAACGCGCCGCCGCACTGCCCGCCCATGTGGCGCGCGAGCTGATGCCCGACTTCGCGGCATGGGACGTCCTGCACATGGAGGAGGTGCTTGCGACGATCACGGTTCCGATGCTGGTGATTGCCTGCACCCACATGAACAGCCAGCGTGAGCGCGTGAGCCTGGCGCCCGATACCGTTACGCCCTGGCTGCAGGCCGTGGCGAGCCTCGCGCCGCATGCGCAGATCCTGCGCCGGCATGGCGGCGGGCACTTCCCGATGCTCGAACATCCCGAAGACACCAACCTCGCGATCGACGCCTTCCTGCAGTGCCACCAGCTCGCGGCCTGATCCGGCAGCGGCCTACCAGCGCCCGATCAGGATGCCCATCATGCGCTCATGCGCATGCGTGCGCGAGCAGACCTGCGCATGGCTTTCGGTGACCCGCGATCTGCGTGCGACCAGCCACTCGAACAGACGCGCCTGCATGGCCGCACGCAGCGGCGCCAATGACGGATCGGCGCCCCGGTCGTCGAGCTCCGACGGGTCCTGCTGCAGGTCGAACAGCTGCGGGCGGTAGCCCTGCCACCAGATGAACTTGAAGCGCTCGTCGCGCACCATGAAGCCGTTGCAGGCGTCGGGCTCGCGCCCCAGGAACAGCCGCGCCTCGCGATAGGCATAGTCGAGCTGGGCAAACACGCAGTCGCGCCAGGGCGGGCCCAATGCCTGCTGCCGCGTCAGGCGCAGCAGCGAATGCCCCTCCACCCGGTGCTCCGGAATGGCAATGCCCAGCGACTCGAGGATCGTCGGCAGCACGTCGACACACTCGACGAACTGCCGCGACGACTGCCCGCGCATCGCCAGCGCCTGCGCCGAGGGATCGACCACCACCAAGGGCACGCGCAGGACCGGTTCGTAGAAGTACTCCTTTTCACCCAGCCAGTGGTCCCCGGCCAGGTCACCATGGTCGGAGGTGAACAGGATGAGCGTGTCTTTGAAGCGGCCCAGTGCCTCCAGGCGGTCGAACAGCCGACCCAGTTCATCGTCGATCTGTCGCACCAGCCCCATGACGACCGGCCTCACCGTGCGCCAGACCTCGTCGCGCGCAAAAGACTGCGACTCCTCCAGCCGCTGGTAGGCCCCGAATACAGGGTGCGGATCTGTGCGCTCGGCGGCACTGCGCACCGGCACGGCGCAGTCGTCCGGCCCGAACATCGCGTGGTAGGGTGCCGGGGCCTTGGCAGGCCAGTGGGGCTTGATGTAGCTCAGGTGCAGGGCCCAGGGCGTCTCGCCCTGGGCTTCGATGAAATCGATGGCGCGCTGGGTGAGGTAGGCGGTTTCGGAGTGCTCCGCGCGCACCTGCGCCGGCAGTGCCGCGTTGCGCATCAGCCAGCCGCTGGCGACGCTGCCGTCCGTGGCGCGCGAGCCGATCACGAAATCGGTCCAGGGAGTGTCGCTGCGGTACCCATGCTCGATCAGGTACTGGCGGTAAGCGCTGCCGGCTTGCGGTTCGAAATGGCCGTCGTAGCGTTCGATCGGATCGAAACCACCCTCGTTGAAGAGCACGCGGCCGCGCGCATCCATCTGGCAGCCGGCGACTTCGGCCCCGGCCCGGTCGGGGACGAAATGGGTCTTGCCCAGCAGTCGCAGGCTGCGTCCCGCATCCGCGAGGTAGTGCCCCAGCGTCCTTTCGTCGATCGGCAGCGGCACGCGGTTCCAGGTCACGCGGTGCGAGACCGGATATCGCCCGGTGTAGTACGACATGCGCGAGGGCCCGCAGACCCCGGAGTTCACGTAGGCGCGATCGAAGCGCACGCCACGCCGCGCCAGGCGCTCGAGGTTGGGGGTGGGGATCGCCCCGCCATACAGCGACAGGTAGTCGGCCCGCAACTGGTCGCACATGATGAAGAGCACGTTGCGCACGGCCGGCTGCGCATCCACGCCGGGGTTCGATGGGGCGCTGTGCATGGTCGGCGCAGCCATCAGATCCGTGGACCGGAGAACGGCACGGCGAACGGTCCGAGCGCGTCCATGTCGAACTCGACCAGGGTGGCGGGGCCGCGGTCCGCCAGGATCGAGCGCAACCGGCCTTCCAGCCCCTCGAAGGACGCCACGCGGTGGTAGCGGTATCCGTAGGCCCTGGCCAGCGCCCCGAAATCCGGCGTATGCAGGTCCGAATAGATGCGCCGACCGCCGAACTGCGCATCCGACAGGTTGCGCAGGATGCCGTAGCCCCGGTCGTTCATCACCAGCAGCACGAGGCCGGTGTTCTCCTGGACGGCGGTGGGCAACTCGGCGGCATTGAGCATCAGGCCCCCGTCGCCCGCCAGAGCCAGTGTGATGCGCCCGGGGTGCGCCACTGCGGCGCCAATGGCCATGGACAGGCACTGGCCGATGCCGCCGCCCGCGGCATGCGCGGCCTGGTCGGCGCCCGGCACCCGGAACAGGCGGTTGCCCCAGGTCCCGTTGGAGATCGTCACGTCGCGGATCCAGTTGATGTTGCGCCCGGCGGCCGCCTGCAGCGCATCGTTGAGCTGGTCGTACGGCGCCACGTTGTCACGCAGCTTCGCGCACGCCCTGGCACGCGCGCCGGCGAGGTCGGTATGGAAGGTCGGGTCGGTTTCGAGGCTGCCGGCCAGCCGGTCGGCCAGGCCTTCGAGCACCAGCGCAGAATCGCCATGCACGAACTGCGCCGCCACGTAGCCCTTGCCGTCGGCGCGCGGGTCGGCGTCGACGCGGTACAGGGGCTGCGGCAGCTTGAGCGTGTGGCGCGCGGTCTCGGGCACGCGCAACCGCGAACCCACCACCACCACGGCATCGCAGGTCTGGTAGAACGCCTCGATGGCCGGCTGCAGGTTGAAGGTGCCCAGGCTGCGCGCGTCGTTCTCGTCCACCACGCCGCGCCCCTGCAGGCTCGTGACCAGGCCGAAACCGGCATCGAGCAGGCGCGCGGCACCGCGGCCGGCATGGGTGGCGCCGCCGCCGAGCCACAACAAGGGCCGCCGCGCACTGCGCAGCCGGTCGGCCAGCGCGTCCAGCGCCGCCGCCGACGGCACGGGCGCCAGCACCGGCAGCGGGCACAGGTC
Organism: Rhodoferax sp. OV413; assembly: GCA_945861785.1. Taxonomy (GTDB): domain Bacteria; phylum Pseudomonadota; class Gammaproteobacteria; order Burkholderiales; family Burkholderiaceae_C; genus CAISIP01. The sequence goes on from CAMAWD010000050.1 coordinate 21,603, forward strand.
GTCCGGCCAGCGGGTCAGCGCCGCACCCTGGATATCGATCGGGATCTCGATGCTGACCGGGCCGCTGGGGGCCGTCATGGCCGTGCGCAGGGCCTCGCGGAACACGCCCAGGGCGGTATCGGCCGACCAGACGCGGTAGGCGGCCTTGCTCACAGCACCCAGCAGGCCGAGTTGGTCCTTGGCCTCATGCACATCGCCCCAGTCCCGGTCCAGATAACGCGACTCCACCTGCCCGGTGACATGCAGCAAGGCAGTGCCGGCGGTGCCGGCTTCGATCAGCGCACCACAGGCGTTGCCGGCACCGGCACCGGTGCTGGTGAATGCCACGCCGACATGGCCCGAGGTGCGCGCGTAGGCGTCCGCCATGTTGACCGCGCCAGCCTCACCACGGGCGCATACGTAACGCACCGCACCGCGGCGCGCCAGCGCATCGAGCAGCGGCAGGTTGTGCACCGAGAGCACGCCGAACGCGGCCCGCACGCCGGCCTGCTCCAGGAAGGCCGCGAGCAGATCGCCGACCGTGGTTTGGTTGTGGGTCATGCTGGGTTTTCAGTCGCGCCTGCAGGCGCATCGCAGGGGGCTTGCGCCGCCGAGAAGCGGTCGAGGAATTTTTCCCCGAGCAGCGCGATTTCCGTGCCGCGGCAGACCGCGGCCACGTAACGGTCGGGGCGCAGCAGCACGACATCGCCGCCACCGCGCAAGAACCAGCCACTGAGCAGGTTCTCGACATCCTGCACGACCACCGTGGAGGTCGTGCTGCACACCGGACGGCCTGGTCCTGCGCCGCTGCGCGAGCGCACCACCATCAGGCTGGCAGCCCCCAGGCGGCGCCAACGTGCGCGCTGCGCGTCGTCGAGCAGCAGCCACGGATCGGTATTCCAGCCGACCAGGCACAAACCCGGACCACAGGCGTCGTCCAGGCGCACCGTGCGGCCGTCGGGCAGCTCGACCAACGGCTGGATCGCCATGCGCCCGAGCAAGGCAGATTCGCGACCCGCTATCGGCGCCACGACACCCTGCGCATCGTAGCGTGGCATCGGCTTGAACCGCATCTGCAATACATAGTCGCGCACCGGCGGCAGGTACTGCATGGCCAGCAGCAGCCGGTCGCGCAGCCAGGCCAGGGGCCGGTTGCGCAGGGAAAAGATCGCTCCCACCTGGTCGGCGAGTTCGATCATCGTCCTGGCGTGCCCATGGCGCTCGCAATGGTAGGTGTCCAGGACGGCCGGGGCCAGCGTGCCGTGCACGACTCCGGCCAGCTTCCAGGCCAGGTTCCCGGCGTCGCGAAAGCCGGCATTGAGGCCCTGGCCGATCCAGGGCGGCGAGAGGTGGGCCGCGTCGCCCGCCAGGAACACCCGTCCCTCGCGAAAGCGGCGCGCCACGCGCGAGTGGTGGGCGTAGACCCGCGCACGGATGATGCGCAGCGCTGCCGGATCGGGCACATGGGCTGCCAGCAGCGCCCGCACCCGCTCGGGCCGCAGCATCTGCTCGTCGTCCTCACCCGGAAACAGCAGGAACTCCCAGCGCCGCAGGCCGTAGGGAAGGCGCAGGCTGACGTACGGGCGGGCCGGCTCGCAATGCAGCGCGGTGTAGGGCGCGTCCAGCGGATCGTTCTCGCATTCGATCACCACCCACTTGCGCGCGTGGGTCCTGCCGTCGAAGGGAATGTGCAGCAGCTTGTCACGCACGGTGCTGCGCCCGCCGTCGGCGGCCACCACAAAACGCGCGCGCAGTTGACGGGCCTTGCCATCGGAGTCCTGGACCTGCAAGCTCGCCCCGTCGCCGTCCTGCTCGAGTCCGGTCAGTTCGGCTCCCGTCCACATGCCCACATGCGCAAAGCGCTCCAGCCCGTGGCGCAGCGCCTGCTCGGCCAGGGGCTGGGAGAAGATATTGCGCCGGTACCAGCCGAACTCGCGCGTGGTGGGCAGGATGTCGGCAAAACACCGCCTGTCGGCGGTGAACATGCGCATCGGCACGTTGGACACGGCGTCGCGCAGGATGTCTTGCGCGAGGCCGGCCGCCTGCAGGACGCGCAGGGCCTCGTCATCCATGCCCACCGCGCGCGGATAGTCGAGGATCTCGGGACTGCGCTCCAGCACCAGGGTCTGCACGCCGTAGACGCCGAGCAGGTTCGCGATCAGCACGCCGACCGGCCCGCCACCCACGACCACGACATCGGCTCCCGTCCCCATGGCGTCCTCGTGCCGGGTCATGGCAGCGCCGCGTTCAGGAAATCACGCACGGCCGCGATGAACACCTGCGGCGCGTCGTCGTGCACATAGTGCCCCGCACCCGGCACGGCGAACTCGCGCAGACTGCGGCAACGCTGCCGCATCTGCAGGGCCGTCGCCTCGGACAGGAAATCGGACTGCATGCCGCGCAGCAGCAGGACCGGACACAGCAGGGCCTCCAGATGCGGCCACAGGTCCAGCGGCGCGATCCGGGTGCGGGCCTGCGCGATGCCGGCCTGGTCGTGGCGCCATACGACCCGGCCGTCGCCGGCCTGCTCGAGGGAATGGCGTACCCGCGAATCGATCGCGGCCTCGGTGACGTGGGGCCGGATCGAGCGCCAGAAACGGCGCGCCGTGGCCCAGTCGGCAAAGGCATCCGGTGTCGCCGCCAGCTCGCGCCGGATGCGCTCGGCACCTGCGCTGGACGCCGATGCGCCGGGACCCATGTCCTCGATGACCAGACCGGCCACCTGCTGCGGGTGGCGCGCCGCATAGACGATCGCATTGGCGCCCCCCATGGAGTGGCCCAGCAGGTAAAAGCGCCGCAGGCCGAGCGCCTGCACCAGGGCCTCGACATCGGCCACATAGGTCAGCGTGTCGTAGCGCTGCTGCGGATCCCAGTCGCTCGACCCGCGGCCACGCTGGTCCAGGCTGATCACCTGCCAACGATCGGCCAGGGCGAGCGCGAGGTCCTCGAACGTCTCGGCGTAACTGCGCAGTCCATGCAGGGCCAGCAGCACCGGGGCACCGGCGCAGCCCCAGCTCACGCAGTGAAACCGCATCCCGTTGAGCGTGACATCGTGGTCCACGCGCGGCGCGGGGGTATCGGCGGGGGTATCGGCGGGGTTCGTCATGGGTTCATGGGGGTGCGGCATGCCGGCGATCTCACGGCGAGAACTGGCCCACAAGCGCCGGCAGCCAGCCTCAGCGCAGCCCGTCCTTGCCCTCGATTTCGCCGGCCTTGATTCCGCCGAGCCGGGCATGCAGGCGTCCGCGCGTGGCCACCGCGAAGGCCAGCAGAATTTCATCGGGCGCCGGTGCATCGGCAAAGCAGGCGGTCAGCGTGTCGTAATGCGAACGGACATACAGGGCGTCCTTGTGGGCCAACGGAATGTCGATCGCCGTGCCCGGCGCGCCGCGCTTGCCGCTGGACGGGATCCAGGCCTTGGCGCCTCCCACGGCGTCGCGCAGCGGTTCGGCGAAGGTCGTGGTCAGCAGCATGTTGCCGTGTTCGTATTCACCGTCGGTACCCACGATGCAGGACTTGCCGTAGCTCTGCACCTCCACGCCATTGGCAGACTGCCGGATGCGACGCCCGAACTCGGTCCCCAGCATGGCGGACGCCTGCACCCACTCGCTCAGGTCCTGCACGTAACGCCCGGCGCAGGGGTTGTGCAGCGCCGCCGCCACCACGATGCGGCACAGCGGCGCGCCGTCGGCCGGGCGGCCGAACTCGCCGGCCAGGGTTTCGTCGACCTGCAAGAACCATTTGCGGATATGGAAAGGCCCGAAGTTGGCCGGGCGCGGGGTGTCATTCATCGAGGGGCTCCAGGGGAAACGGATCGCTGGGGGCGTTGTAGGCGCGCAGGATGCGCTTGCCTTCGGCATCGTCGTGCACGGTTTCGCAGAAGAACTCGAAGCGGTGACCGTCCGGGTCGGTGAAATACAGGCCGTAACCCACCTTGTGGTCGGCGGTCTTGACCACCGCCACGTTCTTGCGCAGCAGCATCGCGTACAGCCGGCGCAATTCGTCCACATCGCCCTCTATTTCCAGGCCGTAATGCTGCAGGTTGATGTTGCCGCGCTCGTGCGGCAGCGGCGCGCGGATCAGCGCGATGTCGTGGTGCTTCTTGCCGAAGGACAGGAACACCCACTCGGGACCGCGCGCCGTCTCCTGCATGCCCAACACGTCCTCGTACCAGGGCGCGGAGGCGAACGGGTCGCGCACGAACAGGGCGATGTGCGTGCGCCGGATGCGTGGCGTGGTCATGGAGCGGCCTGCAGTGCCGGAATGCCCGTGGTCTGCGCATGCGGCACCAGGTTTGCGACGGCCGGCGTCCAGACCACCGAGGTGATTTCGCTGAACTCCCGCCACTCCTTGGTCCAGTGCAGCCCGCGGTCGATGCTGCGGTGCAACTGCCCGTACTTGGTGCCGGCGAACAGCAGCGACGGATCGGCCGCATGCACGCCCACGGCCCAGAAGGTCGAATTGGGCGCGCTGGCCATGCGGGTGGCCGCCCAGCTGACGCCACCATCGGCGGACCGGTACAACATGCTGCGCGTGCCCGGCGTTCCATCCCCCACGGCCAGCAGCAGCTCGGAGGGCTTGTCTGCCAGCGGCTGCACGGTGCGGGTGTAGTACTGGCCGTCGAACACCTCGCGCGACAGCAGCGCGCTCCAGCTCAGGCCGTCATCCGTGCTGCGGTAGACCGCGTTGACCGTCAGCAGCAGGATGGTCTTGGCGCCATCGGGCGCACGCTGGATCGAGATCGCATGGATGTCGGCGATGCGGATGGTGCGCCCCGGGCCGTCGATGCGCTCCCAGGTCGCGCCCTGGTCGCGGCTGCGGAACGCACCGCCCTCCTCGACGCCGAACCACACGTCCTTCGAGTCGCCCGGATCGACCGCGATGGTCAGCAGGCGCGGGCGGTTCACCCCCTCGCAGAATTCCGCAAACACAGGCACGATCTCTTTCCAGTTCGCCCCCGCATCCACGGACTTGAACAACCGGCAGCGGGACGGCGCGCCGGTACCAGCATACAGGATGCGCGAATCGGACGGGTCTATGGCCAATGACCAGACGGTGAGGCCGTTGAGCGGCGAGTCGATGCGCGTGAAGTGCGCCCCCGCATCCTCGCTCACGCACAGCCCGGCATCGGCACCCACCAGGATGCGGCGCGGGTCGTTGCGGTCCACGGCCATGGCGCGCACCGTTCCGTCGAATTCAATGGCCTCCCTGAGCCCTAGCCGGTGCCAGGTTCTGCCGTCGTCGCTGCTGCGCAAGATGCCTTGTCCGGCGGTGCCGACCAGGATGGTGCCCTGCATGTCCGTCTCCTCAAAGAAAGATGCCACGCGTGATGCCGCCATCGACGCCGAGCGATTCGCCGGTGATGGCGGCGGCGCGCGGGGAACACAGGAACAGCGCGGCATCGGCGATCTCCGCGGGCTGCAGCGTGCGCCGGATCGGCGTGCTCGCCACGTAGTTGGCCTCCACCTGCTGCTCGCTCAGCCCCTGCCTGCGCGCCTCGTTGGCGTAGAGCTCGCGAATATGCGGCGTATCCACCACGCCGGGGTGGATCACGTTGACCGTGATGCCGAAGGGACCGAGCTGGTCCGACAAAGTCTTGGTCATATGGCAGATCGCCACGTTGCGCATGCCCGAGATCTGCTTGCTGCCGCGCCCGGTAAGGCCCCCGATGTTGAGGATGCGCCCGAAGCCGGCGGCCTTCATGTGGGGCACGACCGCCTGTGCCATGCGAAAGTAACCTACCACCTTGATGTCGATGTCGCGCAGCAGGCTGTCGGCATCGGCCTGTTCGATGTCGTTGCGCACCAGTCCACCAGGATGCGCCGCGCCGTTGACGAGCACATCGATGCGCCCGAACTCGGCCATGGTGCGGTCCACGGCGGCCTTCACCGCAGCGGTGTCCGTGACATCGGCGGACACCGCCAGCACCCGCGCTCCGGTGGCAGCTCCGATTTCGGCGGCTGCCTTGTCCAGTGCCGCCTGCCCGCGCGCCAGGATGGCCACCGACATGCCCTCGCGCGCAAACGCCTCGGCTGTCGCCCGTCCGATGCCCAGGCTGCCCCCGGTCACGATGGCCACGCGGCCCCTCAGGTCAAGATCCATGGTGTCCTCCAGGTTTTATCCGTGTGGCGCCGGGCACCGCATCCATCACACCAGCGACAGGCTCATCGCCTTGATCATCGGTGCGACGCGTCCGTCAATGTCGTCGAGCTTGCGCATGACCGGCTCCGGTGCCTCGTAACGGGTCACCAGGCCACGCGCGGCAAACTTGTCGCGGAACTTGTCGCTGTTCACGACACCTGCGACCAGGGCGCTGATCTCGCCCACCAGCTTGTCCGGGGTACGCCCCGGCGCAAACAGCGTGAACGTGGTACCCATGAACAGGTCGTTCGGGAACCCGGCTTCGGCCAGCGTCGGGACGGCCGGAAACACGGCGCTGCGTTTCGCGCTGGCCACGGCCAGGCTGCGGACCGTGCCTTCCTTGACGTGCCCGATGAACGGCAGCGGACCGAAGACGAACAGGTCGATCTCGCCGGAGATCAGGGCGGGAATCAACTGTCCCATGCCCCCGCCGTAGGGAATGCGCTCGACGACGATGCCCGTGTGGGCCTTGAGCCGCTCCAGGCTCAGATGCTCGACCGACGCATTGCCGGTGGTGCCGAAGTTCAGCTTGCCCGGATTGGCCTTGGCATACGCCACCACGTCCGCCACCGAGGCGAAAGGACGCTTGCCGCTGGAGAACAGGAACAGGTCCACGTCGGCCAGTGCCGCGACCGGTCGCAGGTCGCGCCGCCAGTTGAAGGGCACCGACTTGTACACATAGGGATTGGCGACCAGTGCCAGTGGATCCACCAACAACAGGGTGGCCCCGTCGCCCCCCGCGCGCGCCACGAGATCGGAGCCGACGATGCCATTGGCGCCAGGCCGGTTCTCCACGATGAAGGTCCGCCCGGAGGCCGCGCCCGCCTGTTCGGCGATCTCGCGCGCCAGCGCATCCGGCCCCGATCCCGGCGCATAGGGCACCACGATGCGCACCGTCTTCACACCCCACTCCTGCGCGCTGGTGCGTCCCATGCCCAGCATCGCCGCCGGCAGCACGCCCGCGCGCACCAGGGCGGCGCGCCGTGTGATCGCCGACGCCCCGTTCAACCATGTAGTCTGCTTCACCATCTGCCCACTCCTTCAACAAAGTCATCCACGATCCGCCGCGGCACAGCGCGCGCGGCTACAACAGGACTTCGACCAGATACGGCCCTGCCACCGCCAGCGACGCGTCCAGCGCCTCCCTGAGTGCACCGCCATCGCGCACGGCTGCTCCCGGCACGCCATAACCACGCGCCAGCGCCACCCAGTCCAGCGACGGATCGGCCAGGCTGGTCAGTGCGGCCGCGGCACCCGCAATCACCTTCACGCCGTCGCGCACGAGTTCGTTTTGAAGCACGCCGTAGCGCTGGTTGGCCGCGATCACCACCGTCACCGGCAACCGCTCGCGCGCCATCGTCCACAAGGCCTGCAGCGTGTACTGCGCACTGCCATCGGACTGCACGCAGACCACACGCCGCCCGGGGCAGGCAAGCGCAGCGCCGACAGCCACCGGCAGGCCCTGGCCGATGGCGCCACCGGTGTTGGTCATCACCGTATGGCGCGCGGAACTGGCCGACGCGGTGAAGAACGGATACCCCATGGTGCCGCCTTCCACCGACACGATGGCATCCTGCGGCAGCCAGGCCGCGACTGCGCGCGCGGCCGCCGCGCCGTCCATCGCGCCGTCCGGGAGGACACGCGGCGCCTGCATCGGCGCCGGCACCCACGCCGCACAACCGAGGGCGTCGGCCAGCGCTGAAAGGGCGTCGCCCGCGGCATCGCATGCGCCCGCCAGCATATGAAGCCGGTGCGGCTCCACGATGCGACTGGGAAACTGCGCGTAGCCGAAGTACGTCACCGGCTCCAGCGCTCCCGCTACCAGCACGGTGTCGAAACCCTGCACCAGCGCAAATGCCGGCTCGGGAAAATAGGGAAAGCGCTCCGGCGCCGGCAGTCCCCCGCCGCGCTCGATGCGCGCCGGGAAGGTCTCGCAGTACAAGGCCGCGCCGGTCTGCACCGCGATGCGCTGTGCCGCACACAGGCCCTGCTCACCCAGCGCGTCCCCGCCGACAAGCAACAAGGTGCGCCCCTGGCGCAACCGGCGCAACGCCTCCTGCACGGCGGCCGGCGCGACGCCTGCGCGTTGCGGCACTGCCAGGACCCCGGCACCAGGTACCACGGCGGGCGCGGCAGCCGCCTGCGCATCGGCCCGGAACACCACGCTGGCCGTCTGCCCACCAGACGCCAGCGCCTGCTGCACCGCCTCGCGGCCGATCCGCGCGGCATGCGCGGCATCGTCCAGGTGCGCGACCCAGGCCGATACCGGGCGCGCCAGGGAGTCGATGTCGGATGTCAGGGGCGCGTCGAATGGAAGATGCGCGCTGGTGTGGTCGCCGATCACATTGACGATCGGCGAGCGGGCACGCCGCGCATTGTGCAGATTCGCAATGCCGTTCGCGAAACCCGGACCCAGGTGGGTCAAGGTCAGGGCCGGACGGCGCGCCATGCGGCCGTATCCATCCGCCGCGCCGGTACAGACCCCCTCGAACAGGGCCGGCACGACGCGCCAGCCCGGCACATGGTCGAAGGCACGCACGAACGCGAGTTCGGTGGTGCCGGGGTTGGCGATGCAGGTGTCCATGCCGGCGGCGCGGCATGCCTGCAGGAACGCCACGGCACCATTGCCTGTAGCGTCTGCGGGTGCGGAAGTGGCGGCGGCGAGCACGGGGATATTTCGACCTTGGTATTTACAATATTCTCAGAATACGATAATGTTTGACATCTGTCAACGAAAAATCGGCGAATTTTGATCTATCCATTATCGTTTCTTGAGCTCCGCGTCGCACCATGCAAAGCCGCCTGAACCGGCTGCTGGCGGTGCTGGACGCCTTTGCCGACGGCAGCCCCACGCTCAGTGCCGAGCAGATCTGCACCCGCACCGGCAACCCGATCGCCACCGGGTACCGGCACATCCGCGAGTTGTGCGATGCCGGACTGCTGGTGCGGCTGCCGCACGGTTATGCACCAGGCCCACGCATCATCGAATGGGACTGCATGGTGCGCGACAACGACCCACTGCTCGCGGCCAGCCGCGAGCTGGTGAACCAGCTGGTGGCCGATACCGGCCTGGAGCTGCTGCTCAGCCAGCTGTATGGCGAACGCGTCGTCAACGTGCACTACGAACACAGCGCGCCCAACGAGCCGCTGGCACTCGGACGCGGGCGCGTCATGCCCCTCTTCCGCGGCTCCACCTCGCGTGTGATCCTGGCCGAGATGCCGGCACGCCAGCTGCGCCGCGTGTTCGACGCGCACCTGCAGGATACCGACGCACAGGCCATCGGCGGCGATTGGAAGCAGTTCTCAAAGGCGCTCGCGGCCGTGCGCCGGCGCGGCTACGAGGTGTCTAGCGGCGAACTCTATCCCGGGCGCATGGGCATCGCGGCGCCGATCTTCGCCGACAAGGGGCGCGTGCTGGGCAGTCTGACGCTGATCGGTGCGGCCGCACGCCTGCAGGCCTTTCGCGAGGATTTCCTGAGCAGCCATGTGCTGGCCGCCGCACGCGAGATCACACGCAGGCTGGCCACCTGAACCATCCATCCAACCCCGAGGAGCCGCCATGACCGACCCGCGCAGACGTGATTTCATCGCCGGCATCGCCGCGTGCGCCGCCGCTGTCGCAGCACCACCCGCTTGGGCGCAGCGCGGCCCGATCCGCATCTTCGTGGGCTTTCCGGCCGGCGGCCTGCCGGATCTGGTGGCGCGGGCGATCGCCGAGCAGTTCAAGCGCTCCTTCGACATTGCGGCCGTGGTCGAGAACCGTCCGGGCGCCAACGGCCGCATCGCCGGTCAGGCGGTCAAGAACGGCGCCGCCGACGGCAGCCTGCTCCTGATCGCCCCCGCTTCGGGCATGGTGCACCTGCCGCATGTGTACAACGACCTGGGCTTCGACCCGATGACCGACCTGGCACCGGTCGCGCAACTGGTCGAGAACGACTTCGCCCTCGCCATCAATGCCAAGCTGCCGGTGCAGACGCTCAAGGAGTTCGCGCAGTGGTGCGAGCGCAACCCTTCGCTCGCCTCGTTCGCGTCGCCGGGCACCGGGTCCAGCCCGCACATGATGGGGCTGCAGATCGCCAAGGCCCTGGGCGTCAAGCTCACGCATGTGCCCTACAAGGGCAGCAACCTGGGGCTGGCCGATGTGATCGGTGGCCACGTCGCCGCCATGGTGGCGGCGACGACCTTCTTCAATCAGCCGGTCAAGGCCGGCACATTGCGGCTGCTGGCCACCACCGGAAAGGCCCGGTCCGCCGTGCTGCCCGAGGTGCCGACCTTCCAGGAGCTCGGCATGCCGCAACTCACGCTGGTCGAGGGCACCTGGCTGCTGGCGCCTGCCAGGACCCCGCAGGCCGTGATCGACAAGTTCTCCGCCGCCGCCATCGAGTCCCTGAAGTCGCGCGAGATGCTGGCGGTGCTGGACGGCCAGACCACCGCCGTGCCACTCGGCCCGCGCGAGCTGGGCCGGCTGATGCGCGAGGAGTTCGACCGGCGCGGCGCGAGCATCCGCAGCATCGGCTTCACGGCCGCCGAATAGATGGCTGCGCGCTACCGCAACGTCCTGCTGCTGTGCTCCGACGAGCACGACCCGCGCCACAGCGGTTTCATGGGCAGCCCGATCGTACGCACCCCGCACCTGGACCGGCTCGCCGATGGCGGCAGCGTGTTCACCCGCGCCTATACGCCGAGCCCGATCTGCGTGCCGGCGCGCGCCAGCCTCGCGACGGGGCGCTGGGTCCACGACCACCGCTGCTGGGACAACGCGATCGCCTACGACGGGCGCCAGCCCTCCTGGGCCCACCGCCTGCATCAGGGCGGTGCGGCGGTGGAGTCGATCGGCAAGCTGCACTACCGCAGCGCGCACGACGATACCGGGTTCGACCGCCAGCGCGAGGCGGTGCACATCGCCGACGGCATGGGGCAGGTGTGGGGCTGCGTGCGCGATCCGCTGCCGCTGCGCAGCGAAGGCGCCGGCCTGTTTCGGCGCATCGGCGCTGGCGAATCGGAATACAACCGCTTCGACCGTCGCGTGGCCGACGGCGCCGTCGAATGGCTCGTCGCGCGCACCAGGCTGACCGCGGCCACACGCGACGTGCAGCCGGCCATGCTGTTCGCCGGCTTCGTGGCGCCGCACTTCCCGCTGGTGGTGCCGCAAGCCTACCTGGACCTGTACCCGACCGCCAGCGTGCCCTGGCCCAAGCTGCGGCCGGAGACCGGGGTTGTGCGCCACCCGTGGGTGCAGCGCCAGGCCGAGTTCAACCACCTCGACGCGCAGCTCGGTGACGACACACGCCGCCGCCTGGCCATCGCCAGCTATTTCGGCCTGGTCAGTTTCATCGACGAGCAGATCGGCCGGGTGTTGACCGCGCTCGAAGACCTGGGCCTGGCCGGAGAAACCCTGGTCATCTACACCAGCGACCACGGCGACAACCTGGGTGCGCGCGGCATGTGGAACAAGTCGCTGCTGTACCGCGAGTCGACGGCGGTGCCGCTGCTGCTGTCGGGCCCGGGCATCCCGCAACGCCGCTGCGCGACCAACACCACGCTGGTCGACATTTTCCCGACCGTGCTGGACGCGCTCGGCGTGCCGCCGCAGGCGGCCGATGCCGACTTGCCGGGGCGCTCGCTGCTGCCATTGACAGAAAGGGACGCGCCCGCGCGCATGGCCTTCAGCGAATACCACGCCGTGGGCTCGCCCAGCGCCGCCTTCATGCTGGCGCAAGGCCGCTACAAGTACCACCACTACGTGGGTTACGAGCCCGAGTTGTTCGACCTCGACGACGACCCGCAGGAAACCACCAGCCTGCACGCCTCGCCAGCGCACCGCGAGGTGCTGGTGCAACTGGAGCGGGATCTGCGCGCCTTCGTGGATCCGGTCGCCGTCGACCGGATGGCCAAGGACGACCAGAACGCCCTGGTGCAGCACCATGGCGGGCGCGAACTGGCATTGGGTCTGGGCAAGCGGGGCGCCACCCCGGTGCCGGAGGCACCACGATGAGCATGGGCTCGCATGCGCTGGAGCGCCATGCACAGGCCCTGGACCAGGCCCAGCGCAAGGGCATCCCGATCGCCCAGCCAGCGGGCGAGGACCGGCTCGACCTGGCACAGGCCTACCAGGTGCAGGCCCGCCTCACCGCGCTGCGCTGCGCGCGCGGCGAATCGGTGGTCGGCCTGAAACTGGCGTTCACCAACCGCAAGACCATGGTGCGCGTGGGTGTGACCGACCCGGTCAGTTGCAGCCTGTGCTCCGGCATGCAGATCGCCCGCGGCGGCGTCATCGGCCTGGCGGGCCACCTGCGCCTGCGCGCAGAACCCGAGGTGGCGTTCCTGCTGCGCAGCGCGCTGCCACCCGACGCCACCTGGGAGCAGGCCCTGGCCGCGATCGAAGGCGTTGCCACCGCCATCGAGATCGTCGACTCGCGCTACCGCGACTTCCAGTTCCACCTGCCCGACATGGTGGCCGACAGCGCCTCGGCCTGCGCCTTCGTGCTGGGCGACTGGCGCGCGCTGCGGGCCGACCTGGACTTGCGCCAATTGGCGGTCGCGCTGGAGGTGGATGGACAGGCCGTCGCCGCCGGCTCGACTGCCGCCATCCTGGACCACCCGGTCCATGCGCTGCAGGCGGCCGCGCGGCTGGCGGCAGCTAATGGCCAGCCGCTCGGTGCGGGGTCGATCCTGATGGCGGGATCGGCCACCGATCCCTTCGTTCTGCAACCGGGCCAGCGAGTATTGGCGCGCATCGAGCAACTGGGCACCGTCGAGTTTTCCGTAGAACCGGACTGAAGCACGACCGGCCGAGGCAACCGGGTAGGCGCGCCGCCGCGCCCACCGTCAGAATACTGGGCACCGCGCAAGATCGCGCGCAAGGCGAACCGGCCGTACCCGCTCCAGGGTCTGCGACGGCAATTCGCCGAACATGGCCTGGTAGTCCCGCGCGAAGGCGCTCGGATGATCGAAGCCCCATTGCAGGCTGGCGTCCGTCACCGACCCGGTGCCCTGCTTGAGGCTGCGCCGCGCACCTCCCAGGCGCACGCTCTTGAGGTACTGCAGCGGACTGATCCCCAGCGCCTGCTCGAAGCAGTATTGCAGGGTGCGCCGTGGCAGTCCCAGTTCGGCGCACAAGGCCGCCACGTTGAGCGGCGTGTCGGCGCGCTCCTGCATCCATTGCTGCACCGTCGCCAGAGCCTGCTGCACGGTGCTGCGGCACATCAGGGACTTGGCCGGCACCGGTGCATCCTCGAATTTCAGCAAGGCCTCGGCCAGGCAGTCGAGCAGGGCCAGCCGGGCCCGCGGCAGGCGCTGCCGCTCCAGCGCCGGATCGAGCAGGGCCAGCATGGCGTCGACCAGTTCCTGGCGAATCCACAGCGGCAGGTGTCCCACGCGGGCAGAACGCAGCCGGCCGCCGCACCACAACTGGTGGCACTGGTCGAATTCGGCCAGCATCTGCCGTTGCACACTGACCACCAGCAGTTCGAAGGTCTCGGGAGTGCGCAGGTTCAGTCGGCGCGGCGCAAAAAACCCCATGACCTCGCGCTGCGCGGCCACCCTGGCGCCAAACGAGAACACGGCGCCGCTGGCCCGCACCGGAATGGCCAGGCCGACCATACGGCCATCGGTTTCTCCCTCCTGCAGGATCGCGCCCTGGGTGTGTTCGCGGTAGACCTGCACCGCGCCATCCGAACCCAGCGTGAGGGCACCGCGGAACACGCCGCGCTCGAGCTTGGTATAGCGCTGGGTCCAGCCGGGCAGGGACATCGACAATTCATCCACGTCCGTCGTGCGGATCTGCTGGAGTTGCCAATCGGTGGACATGCTGCGACGGGGACGGGTAAAGCGCTGGATAGTACCGTGAAGCGGCAACGCAACGTGCAGGACTAGGGGAAAACGAGTACACCCACGGGGCCAATGTTGCCGATTTTTGCTAGCCGGCAGGTTCTCACTGCGCCTACCATGCGCCACTACCCGGCTTGGAGACCACCCCATGAATGCGCCATTGCCCCATGCTGAACACGCCGCGGTCGCGCCCAGCATCACCAACCCGATGCTGCACCCCATGGTGGACCCGAAGCTGCCCGAGCGCAGCCCAGCCATGTGTATTGCACGCGGAGACGGCGTGTATGTGTTCGACGAAGCCGGCAAGCGCTACCTCGACACCGTGGCATCCTTGTGGAACGTGAACGTCGGGCACAACCGGCCAGAAATCCGCGCAGCCATCGTCGCGCAGCTCGACAAGCTGGCGTATTACTCCACCTTCGTGAACACCACCAATGCACCGGCCGCGGAACTTGCCACGCGCCTGATGGCGATGTTTGCGCCGGAAAAGATGGCACGCGTGATGTTCAGCTCGGGCGGCTCGGATGCGGTGGAAACCGCCATCAAGCTGGCGCGCCAGTACTGGAAGCTCGAAGGCCATGCGGACCGGGTCAAGATCCTGTCACTCAAACTGGGTTACCACGGGGTGCATTTCGGCGGTGCCTCGGCCAACGGCAATCCGCTGTTCCGCGTGGCCTACGAGCCGCTGATGCCCGGCTTCTTCCAGGTCGAGGGGCCCTATGCCTATCGCAACCCGTGGGGGGCCACGTCCGAGGAGCAGCTACTTGCGTTTTCGCTGGCGGAGCTCGAGCGGACGATCCAGTACCAGGGCCCGTCCACCATTGCCGCGTTCATGGCCGAGCCGGTGCAGGGCGCCGGCGGAGTGATCGTTCCGCCGGCGGGCTACTGGGCAGGCATGCGCCGCATCCTCGACCAATACGGCATTCTGCTGATCTCCGACGAAGTAGTGACCGGGTTCGGCCGCATCGGCAGCCTGTGCGGCGCACGTGCATGGGGGGTGGCGCCCGACATCATGGCCATGGCCAAGGGCATCAATTCGGGCTACGTCCCGTTGGGCGCGACGCTGCTCAACGACCGCGTCGCCAACGCATGGAAGCGCGACCATCCGCTTGCAGCCGTGATGCATGGTTATACCTATTCCGGTCATCCCCTGGCCTGCGCTGCGGCCAACGCGAACCTGGACATCGTCGTGGCCGAGGACCTGCCCGGCAACGCGGCAGCTGTGGGCACCTACATGATGGGGCGGCTGCGCGAATTTGACCGCTACCCCATGGTCGGCGACATCCGCGGCAAGGGCCTGATGGCGGCGCTCGAACTGGTCAAGGACCGGTCCACCAAACAGCCGCTGCTGATGGCCGAGGCACCGGCGCAAAAGCTGGTGCAAGTCGCCCGCGATGCGGGTGCCATCGTGCGCATCCAGGGCAACCGGCTGATCATTTCACCACCCCTGGTGTTTACCCGCGCGCATGTGGACGAGATGGTGGCGATCCTGCACACCGCAGTCGCACAAGCACAAGCCGCCGCCGGCTGAGTCCCCCGTTATCCGTTATAGCCCCAACCCATCGAAAGGACTGCGTCATGAATAAATTGCTCACCCTACTTGGTCTCGCCCTCGCCGTGGTCGGACCCATGCCGGCGACAGCACAGGACAAATGGCCCAGCAAGACGATCGAGATCATCTATCCCTACCCGCCCGGCAACGACACCGATGCGGTGTTGCGCGTGGTGGCCGAGGGCATGAGCAAGCGCCTGGGCGTGGCGGTGCAGGTGATCAACAAGCCCGGCGGTGGCGGCGTGGTTGGTTTTGGCGAGATGGTGCGCGCCAAGCCGGACGGCTACACCATCGGCACATGGACGCCCGGGCCCGGCATCTCGCAGATCGTGGCTGGCAATACCCCTTACAAGCAGACCGACTACGTCGCCGTGGCGGGATTACACGCCAATGACTTCGTGCTGGCAGCACGTGGCAATATCCCGGCCAGCAATCTGAAGGAGTTTGGCGAGTGGGCCAGGAAGAGCGGCAAACCGATCATCGTGGGCAGTTACGCACCAGCGGCCGTGCCGGCGCTGATGGCCGCCAAGATCGCCAAGAAGGATGGTTGGCAGTACAAGGTGGTGGCATTCGGCAACCCGGGAGCCAAGGAACTGGTGGCCGGCGATGCCGACCTCACCACCACCGGCGCCGAGATGGTGTCGTCCTATGTGAAGGATGGACAGGTCAAGGTGTTGTCGGCCTGGACGATTGAGCGCAACCCGATCATGCCGAAGGTCGCGACTGCCAAGGAAGAAGGTTATGGTGACATCTACCTGTGGACCGGAATGGCCGCTCCTGTCGGCGTTCCCAAGGATATCTTGAACCGACTTTCGAGCGTGATCGCTGAGTCGCTCAAAGACAAGGCGGTGGTCGACATGCTTGCCAAAATTGGCGTTCCAGCCACGTTCATGACCAGCGAACAAATGTCCCGACAAATCGCCGGCGACACCAAATGGATCTCCGAGCTGATGACCGAACTCGGGTTTGCGAAAAAGTAATGGCCGACGCTGGCGGCCGGCGGCCTGCCACGACCCCGGACGAACTGCTGTTGGTCGGCCTCGTGCTGGTTGCCGCGCTGCTCGCGTGGTCGACCGGCTCGCTGATCATCCCTTACCCGTTCAAGGCGCCGTGGTATGAATCCTCGGCCTTGTTCCCCCGCATCACACTGGGGATGGCGATGCTCGGTGGTCTGATGGAACTGCTGGTGCGACGGCGTGGCGCGCAGCAGGATGCAGTGGGCACCGAGGAACTGGATTCGAGCGCCGCCAACCTCTGGCAGGCCGGCATTGCGGTCTGCTTGTTCGTTGCCTACGCCCTGGCCATTCCGTGGCTGGGTTACGCCACCTGCACGCTGCTGTTCGTGTCGCTGACCGGATGGGCGCTCGGCTTGCGGCTGCGCGAGCTTCTGCTGATCGCGGTGCCCCTGACGGTCGGCATGTGGCTGGTGTTCGTGCTGGTACTGAAGGTCGCCTTCGGACACGGCCTGCTGCCCTGAGGCGCCGATATGGATTTCATCAACAGCCTGGCGCAGGGCTTTTCCACCATCGGCACCTGGCCCGTGGTGGTGGCCATGGTGGTCGGCTCGGTGATCGGCATCGTCGTGGGGGTGCTGCCGGGTGTCGGCCCGGGCGTGACGATCGCCGTGATGCTGCCGTTCACCTACGGCATGACACCGATGGCCGGCATCTCGCTGCTGCTGGGTGTGTACGTCGGATCCTACCCGGGCGGCGCCGTCACCTCGATCCTGATCCGCACGCCGGGCGAGGCCTCGTCGATCATGACCATGTTCGACGGCTACCCGATGGCCAAGCGCGGCGAGGCCCAGCGCGCGCTGTCGCTGGCATTCATGGCCTCCTTCATTGGCGGCATGGCCAGCGCGCTGCTGCTCGGAATCGCCGCCAAGCCGGTGGCCAGTTTCGCCGCACGTTTCGGCGCCGCCGAAGGTGTGATGGCCATCGTGCTGGCGGCGCTGTGCGTGGGCAAGGCCTACCAGAAGCAGTTCGGCTCGGCGCTGATGATGATGGGCCTGGGTTTCTTCCTGGCATCGGTGGGTATCGACCCGAACTCGAACGAACAGCGTTACACCTTCGGCAGCGCCGACATGCTCAGCGGCATTCCGCTGGTGCCGGTGGTGGTGGGCCTGTTCGGCCTGGCGCAGGCGCTGGTGATGGTGAGTTCGCCGGTGCCAACTTTCGACGCCAGCCTGATCGCCAAGGCCGGCCTGTCGTGGCGCGCCTTCCTGGAGCCGTTCAAATACCCGCGCTCCCTGGGCAAGGGCCTGTTCCTGGGCACGGCGATCGGCATCCTGCCGGCTGTGGGTGCGGCACTTTCCACGTCGATGGCCTATTTCTGGGCCAAACGCGGCGCCAAGGACCCGACGCCGTTTGGCGAAGGCAACCCGGAGGGCATTGTGGCCGCCGAAGCTGCCAACAACTCCAACTCTGGCGGCGCCATGATCACCGTGCTGGCGCTCGGCATTCCGGGTGATGCGATGACCGCCATCATCATGGGCGTGTTCGTGGTGCATGGCATCGTGCCCGGGCCGTCGCTGTTCGCCGACAGGCCAGAAATCGTGAACGGCATCTTTGCCGGCTTGCTGGTGCTCAACGTGCTGGTGATGTTGATGCTGATCTGGGGCGTGAAGTACCTGGCGCGTCTGGCCTACGTGAACCCGCGCAAGCTCGGGTTGGTGATCCTGGCCCTGTGCCTGGTGGGTGCGTATTCGTCCGCGAACTCCTGGTACTTCGTCTGGTTGGCGTTGGTGTTCGGTGTCTTCGGCCTGGTCTGCGCACGCTGCCACATCCCGACCATCCCGATGGTGCTGGGCATGGTCATGGGCGACACCTTGGAGGCCAATCTGCGCCAGGTGCTGTCGGTCAGCGAAGGCTCGTTCATGCCCTTCATCACGCGCCCGCTGGCCGCCTGGATGGTGGCGTTGACCCTGCTGATCCTGTTCTGGCCACTGGTACAGCGTGCACTCGACCGGTTCTGGCCACACAAGAAGGCTCCCCCATGAAAACCGGATTCGTCACCGATGAACGCTGCTTTTGGCACGACCCGGGCAACTATGCGCTGATGCTCAAGCCCGGCGGCTACATCGAACCCTACAACCGGCACATCGAAAACCCCGATCCGAAACGGCGCCTGCTCAACCTGGTGCAGGTGAGTGGGCTTGCCGACCAGCTGACCCGCCTGGCCTCGCGCGATGCAAGCGTGGACGAGTTGTTGTGGTTGCACACGCAACGCCACGTGGCACATGTACAGGCAGTGGCGGCCTCCGGTGGCGGCGAACTCGGCATCGGTGCGCCGATTTCCTCCAATGGCTGGGACTGCGCACTGCGTTCGGCGGGCTGCGGCCTGGCCGCGGTGCAAGCCGTGATGGACGGCACCGTACAACATGCCTACGCCCTGACCCGCCCACCCGGCCACCACGCCGAGCCTGATCGCTCCATGGGTTTTTGCGTGTTCGCCAATGCCGCACTTGCCGCCGAGTACGCGATCCGGCACCATGGCCTGCAGCGGGTGGCCATCGTGGACTGGGATGTACATTTCGGCAACGGCACGCAGGCCTGTTTCGAGGGCCGCCGGGACGTGCTCAACATCTCGGTGCACCAGCAGGCGGGGTACCACCAGGTCACCGGCGAAGCCGACGAGATCGGGACGGGGGCCGGGCAGGGCTACAGCCTGAACGTGCCGCTGCCGCCGGGCTGCGGTTTCGGCGCCTACCGCGATGCGTTCGAACGCATCGTGGTACCGGCGCTGGACGCGTTTGCGCCGCAGCTCGTCATCATTGCGTGCGGCTATGATGCCGGCAAGTTCGACCCGCTCGGGCGCATGCTGCTCGACGACGTGGCGTTCCGCTGGCTGACGCAATGCGTGGCCGACGTGGCACAGCGGCATGCAGGCGGGCGACTGGTCCTGTTGCATGAAGGCGGCTACTGCCCGGTGTCGGTGCCGTTCTGGGGCATGGCAGTGCTGGAGGAACTGTCGGGCATTCACACCGACGTGGTCTGCCCGTTCACGGTGCAGCATGACAAGACGCCGGGCCAGCGGCTGGCGCCGGAGCAGCAGCGGCTGGTGACGGCACTGGCAGCGCATTTCGAGTCAGTCCGGCAACTGTACTGGTGATGGGGAGTACGCTCGCATGATGCCGTCGCTTCGGCATGCCAACCGGGAGCCAACACCATGCCAGACACCACCAACAGCCTGACCGACCTGAGCGGCGCCGATCTCAGCGCCAGGATCCACGCGCGCGAGCTATCGTGCCGTGAAGTCATGCAGGCGTTCCTGGCGCAGGTCGACCGGCTGAACCCGCAATTCAACGCCATCGTGAGCCGGGTGGACCCCGATGTCCTGCTGCACCAGGCTGACGCCTGCGACCACGAACTGGCGGCTGGCACCAGCCGTGGCTGGATGCATGGATTCCCGATGGCGATCAAGGACCTCTGCGCGACGGCCGGTGTGTGCACCACGCGGGGCTCTCCATTGCTGGCCCGGCATGTACCCACCCACGACGACCTGATGGTGCAGCGCATGAAGGCCGCCGGTGGCATCCTGATCGGCAAGACCAACACCCCGGAGTTCGGTCTGGGCTCGCATACCTACAACCCGGTCTTCGGCATCACCCGCAACGCCTGGGACAGCGACAAATGTGCCGGAGGCTCCAGCGGGGGTGCCGCAGTGGCGCTGGCACTGCGCATGTTGCCCGTGGCCGATGGCAGCGACATGATGGGCTCGTTGCGCAATCCGGCGGCATTCAACCATGTATTCGGGCTGCGGCCCAGCCAGGGGCGGGTTCCGTCCTGGCCCAAACCGGAACAGTGGCTGGCCCAACTGGGAACGGAGGGGCCGATGGGCCGCACGGTCGAAGACGTGGCGCGGCTGCTGATGGTGCAAGCCGGGCGGGATGACCGCGTGCCACTGTCGATCGCTGGCTCCTGGCCCAGCGCGCCGCTGGACCTCTCATCGCTCGATCTGCGCAAGACGCGAATCGCCTGGCTCGGCAACCTGGATGGTCACCTCGCCATGGAACCCGGAATACTGGAATTGTGCGAGTCGGCGCTGCAAGTTCTGGTCAATGACGGTTGCCAGGTTGAGGCGGTGGCACCGCCCTTCGCACCAGGCAGTGTCTGGGAGACCTGGCTCACCTGGCGACGCTGGCTGGTGGCGGCCAATCTGCGCGAGTACTGGGTCAACCCATCGACGCGGGCGCAACTCAAGCCCGAAGCCTGCTGGGAGGTGGAACAGGGTGAACGCCTGTCAGCCACCGATGTGCACCGGGCGGGGGTTGCCCGCAGCCACTTCTACCAGCAGCTGCTGGGGCTGTTGGACACCCACGACTTCATCGCGCTTCCCGCGGCGCAGGTATGGCCTTTCGAGGCCGGGTTGCATTGGCCCAAGACCATCGGCGGACGCGCCATGGACACCTACCACCGGTGGATGGAAGTGGTCATCTACGCGACGCTGGCCGGGCTGCCAGCCATCAGCGTGCCCGTGGGCTTCGACAGCACTGGCCGCTTGCCCATGGGCATGCAGCTGATCGGCAGGCCGCATGCGGATCTGGCGGTGCTTCAACTGGCACGCGCCCATGAAACACGCTCCGAAACCCGGCTGACCCGCAGACCCCCAGCACTCGGTGAATAACCCCGCATTTGCCGGCTTTGGCGGCAAACCATGCTGTTAAACTTTGCGAACACAACCGCTCTATGCCCAGTGACCTCAACGATTGCATCGTCCACAGTCCATATCAGTGATCTGCGTCTGGGGGATGCGCGTGCATTGCTTGGGCATGGGTCCACGGTTGGGGGGTTGCCCAATCCCGCGTCTTCGCCAACTGCCTTTGTGCAGGGCGTGATCGACGGCCTCTGCGAGTTGTCCCTGAAAGATCCGTTGACCGGACTGCCCAATCGGCGCCATTTCCGCTCGGTGCTGGAACGCGAAATCGACGGTGTTGCGCGTTCCGGTGAGGCGGCACTGCTGTTGATGCTCGACATCGACCACTTCAAGGTGATCAACGATACGCACGGCCACGTGGCGGGCGACATGGTGTTGCAGGCATTGGCCAAATGCCTCGCCGGATGCATCCGGCCCATGGATTCCGTGGCCCGTTACGGTGGTGAGGAGTTTGCGGTTGTTTTGCCCAACTGCCTGGTGTCGGTAGGGCAGGCGGTGGCGGAACGGATCCGCCAGACCGTCGAGTCCCTGACGATCACGGTAACGCCATCGGTCAGCGTGCGGGCCACGATCAGTATCGGCGGCGCGTATGCCCCCGAGTGGGTGCGATCCACGGCAGCACTGTGGATCGAGCGGGCAGACAGCATGTTGTACCGCGCCAAGTCAGAAGGGCGCAACCAGGTGTGTATCGACCACCAGCAGGTCATTGCGGTGAGTGCAGAGGAGAAGAGTCTTTTGTTTGGTCATTTGTCCATCGGTGAACCGGCCTGGATCGAGCGTGCCGGGGGTGAACCGGCCATCGGCTCCACGCAGGGGGCGCAGCCATGAGCGCCGCGCCGGGCCGCCCCAAGCAAGCTCGCGCCGCAGTGCACAGCACGGAGGTTGCTGTATGAGCCGCCGGGCCGCTCCCAAGGCGAATTGCACCGCAGTGCACAGCACGGAGGTTGCTGTATGACCGACACACCTGAAGCCGCCGCAGGCGAAACGGTGGCGCCCGCGATGCCTCTCAGACCCAGTGGCAAGGTGCTCGCGGTCACCAGTGGCAAGGG
>CAMAWD010000051.1 GCA_945861785.1 Rhodoferax sp. OV413
CTGGTGACGGAGCAGGTGGTGGCGCTGAGCACGGCGCAAACTGCGGCCCTGTCGACCAACGCGATTGCTGCACTCACGACCAACCAGGCGGTGGCGTTGGAGACGGTGGATGTGGCGGCTTTGAGGACGGCGCAGATCGGCGCCCTCACGACCAGCCAGGTTGCCAAACTCACCACCGACCAGGTGGTGGCACTGACGACCGCCCAGGTGCAGGCGCTGACCACGGCGGACGTGGCAGCCTTGACGACGACACAGACTGCAGCGCTGGAGACGGCGGACGTCGCTGCGCTGAAGACAGCACAGGTGGCGGTGTTGACGACCAACCAGGTGGTGGCGCTCACGACCGACCAGGTGGGTGCGCTGAACACGGCGAACGTGGCGGCGCTCGCGACCAGCCAGGTGGCCAAACTCACGACCAACCAGGTGGCGGCGCTCACGACGGCGCAAGTGGCGGCACTCACGACCGACGCTGTGGCGGCGCTCACGACAACGCAGGCGGTGGCGCTCGAGACGACCGACGTTGCGGCGCTCAAGACAGCCCAAGTTGCAGCCCTCACCACCAACCAGGTAGCCAAACTCACGACCGATCAGGTCGTGGCGCTGACTACCGCTGCACTGGTGGCCTTGTCCACGACGCAGGTGGTGGCACTGGTGACAGAGCAAGTGGTGGCGCTGAGCACAACGCAGATTGCAGCGCTGTCGACCAACGCGATTGCGGCGCTCACGACCAACCAGGCAGTGGCGCTGGAGACGGTGGATGTCGCTGCCTTGAAGACCAGCCAGGTCGCGGCACTCACGACCAGCCAGGTGGCCAAACTCACGACCGACCAGGTGACGGCACTCACTACCTACCAGGTCGAGGCTTTGACGACCACCCAGATCGCCGCGTTCACGACAACGCAGATCTCGCACCTGGCGCTCGGCACCCCGATCGTCCTTGACCTCAACGGGGACGGCATCAAGACCCTGAGTGCCTCGGCAGGCGTCAAGTTTGACCTGTTTGCAGATGGGACCAGCGTCAACACAGGCTGGGTCAGCAGCGACGATGGCTTGCTCGTGATGGACCGCAACCATGACGGATCGATCAACGATGGTTCGGAGCTCTTCGGATCCTCGACCAGGCTTGCCAGCGGGGCCAGGGCGGTCGACGGTTACGCGGCGCTGCGGCAGCTCGACAGCAACCAGGATGGCGTGATTTCCGGGCAGGACGCAGTCTTTGCTGACCTCAAGGTCTGGGTCGACGGCAACTCGGATGGTGTGAGCCAGGAGGGCGAACTCAAGTCGCTGACCGATATCGGGATCGCACAGCTGGATCTGCAGGCGTCAGTGAACCTGAGCAAGAACAGCGGAAACCTGGTCGGGCTCACCTCCAGCTACCAGACCACCGATGGCGCAACCCATGCGGCGGCGGACGTCTGGTTTGTCGCGCAGCAGGCTGCTGCGCCCGCCACGGATGGCAGTGCACAGTCCCTGGACAACGCAATTGCCGCGCTCACCAGCAGCAGTGCGGCGTCGGACGAGGCACCACGAAACGATGTGCTGCAGATCGGCGAAGCGGCTCCGGCAACGGACTCGCAGAAGACACCCGAGGCGGTGGATTCACGGGCAGATCTGCGCGCACGGGTCAGCAGCCTGGCGCAGGCGATCAGCTCCTTTGGTGGCGGCTCTGCGCAGACGGACCAAGGCTTGTCGGTTCCCCGCCTGGATCTGGCGGCCGACACGACATTGGCGAGTTCGTCGTCCCGCATGGCCGTCGTCAGCATGGCGGACGTGATGAAGCAGTTCGACGCCAATGGCAACCAGATTGCACAGGGCGGCACGATCGTGGCTTCGCTCACCAGGTCGATGAACATGCCAGGAATTCAGGATCCGAACAACGGCTTCCTGGCCACTGGCGGCGGCAAGTAGGGCGGGCAGACAAGGTTCTTTTTGCGACCAAAGGCCAAAGATGGGACAAGAATCCGGCGTTCCTCGGCACTTCGGTGTGTGGCGTGTGGTGTTGAAATGCCAGTTCCCCTCCGGGAATACCAACCATGGCCGCAAGATTCCCGCATTCGACAATCCAGTGCCTCGCCGCGATTGCCCAGCACCATCGGCTGCCGGTCAACCCCGAGCGGCTGATCGAGGATTACGCGCTGGTTTCCGAAGAGCCGACCCCTGCCACGGTGCTTCGTATTGCCTCGGAGATCGGCCTCAAGGCAAAGTTTGACAAACTCTCCTGGGCTGGACTGCTGGTGCAGGAGGGGGTGTTTCCGCTGATTGCCCGCATGGAGGATGGCAACTGCGTCATCGTCATGGGCGCGACCGGCAAGGACGGAGGGCTGGTTGCCATCCTGAACCCGTTGGCCGACAACGCCAGCGAGGTGTTGAAGATCGGCCAGGAAAAATTCTGTGCACTCTGGCACGGGGAAGTGTTTCTGATGAAACGCCTGCATGCCCTGCCGGAGCGCAGCCAGGCGTTCGGGTTTCGGTGGTTCATACCCGAGATCCTCAAGCAGAAAGCCGCGCTGCGCGACATCGCGATCGCGGCGATTGCCATGCACTTTCTGGCGCTTGCGTCGCCGGTCTTCTTCCAACTGGTCATCGACAAGGTGCTGGTGCACCAGAGTCTGGCAACCTTGTGGGTTCTGGGCGTAGGCATTGTCATTGCGCTGGCTTTCGACTCGACTTTCGGCTTTCTGCGCCAACTGTTGACCCTGGCTGCCACGAACAAGATCGACATGCGGCTGACCCGGCGAACCTTTGGCCACCTGCTGTCTCTGCCCATCGACTACTTCGAAACCACCACGGCCGGCGTGATCACGCGCCACATGCAGCAGGTGGAGAAAATCCGCTCGTTCCTGACCGGGCGCATGTTTTTTACCGCGCTCGATGCCACCTCCTTGCTGCTCTTTCTTCCGATCCTGTTCACCTATTCGGTCAAGCTGGCGATGATCACCCTTGTGTTCACTGTGCTGATAGGTGGGGTGGTGGCCGCGATGGTGCCCACGTTCCAGCGCCGGCTCAATGACCTGTACCGCGCTGAAGGCGAACGGCAGTCCATGATGGTTGAAACCATCCACGGCATGCGCACCATCAAGGCGCTTGCGATCGAACCGGCGCAGAGACGGCTGTGGGACCAACGCTCAGCGCAGGCGATCAACATGCACTTCCGGGTGGGCAAGATCTCCATCACCGGCAATGCGATCACCGACTTCCTCGGCAAGCTCCTGCCCGTGGTGATCATCGTTGTCGGAGCGCAGGAGGTGTTCGACCAGACCCTGACCGTCGGTGCCCTGATCGGCTTCCAGATGATCTCGGGCCGGGTTGTGTCGCCCTTGATCGCCATTGTCGGTCTGGTCAACGACTACCAGGAAACTGCCCTTTCGGTGCGCATGCTGGGGGAGGTGATGAACCGCCCCCCCGAGGGTGGCACCAGCGCGGGCGGACTGCGACCCGAACTCGCAGGTGAAATCTCGTTCGACGAAGTGACCTTTCGTTACCCCGGCTCGAGTGTGGCAGCGCTGGACCGGGCGAACTTCACCATTCCCGCCGGCGCCGTGGTGGGCATCGTCGGGCGCAGTGGTTCTGGCAAGACCACATTGACCAAGCTGATCCAGGGGCTGTACAGCGTGCAGGAAGGCATCGTCCGGTTCGATCGGACGGACGCGCGCGAAATCGAACTGGCCCACCTGCGGCGGCAAATCGGAGTCGTGCTGCAGGAGAACTTCCTGTTTCGCGGCTCGGTGCGGGAAAACATTTCAGTTGCAAAGCCAGAGGCGACCTTCGAAGAAATCGTCGCTGCCGCCGAGGCGGCAGGTGCGGCCGAGTTCGTGGAGCGCCTGCCCCAAGGCTACAACACCTTGCTGGAAGAAAACGCATCCAACCTCTCAGGTGGCCAGAAGCAGCGCCTGTCGATCGCGCGTGCGCTGCTGGCCAAGCCACGCATCCTCGTTCTCGACGAGGCCGCCAGTGCACTGGACCCCGAAAGCGAGGCGATCTTCATCCGCAACCTGTCGCGCATCGCGGTCGGCCGTACTGTCATCATGATTTCCCACCGGCTGTCGACGCTCGTGAACGCCACCGCCATCCTGGTCATGCAGCAGGGACGCCTGGTTGACAGCGGCCGGCATGAAGAACTGCTCACCCGGTGTGAAACCTACCAGCATCTATGGAACCAGCAAACAAGCCACCTGTGAAGCGTCGGCTTTCCTTCAAGCGTTCCGGGCGTGGCGCAGGTACGGTCATCGAGTACCTGCCGGATGCCGACGAGATCGAGCGCAGCCCTGTGCCCCTGCTGGCGCGGGTGACGCTGCATATCCTGCTGGCGAGTTTTGTTGCCTTCGGACTGTGGGCCACCTATTCGCAACTGGACCAGGTGGTCGTCGCACATGGGCGTCTGGTCAACCCCTTGCCCAATGTCGTGGTGCAGCCGCTCGAAACCTCGATCGTCCAGGCCGTGAACGTGCGCGTCGGACAGGTTGTCAAAAAGGGCGAAAGCCTGGCTGCGCTGGATGCGACCTTTGCACAAGCCGACGAGACCCAGTTACAGAACCGGCTCAGCAGCCTGGAGACGCAGATCCAGGGGTTCGAGCAGGAACTTACCGGGCGTGGACCAACGAGCCGTGTGGCTTCCAATGCGGATTCCGTGTTGCAGGCGAGCCTGTTGAGCGAGAGAAGCGCCAACTACCGGGCGCAACAGATGAAGATGATGGAGACCGCCGGCAAGTTGCGGGCGGCGCTGGCAACCAATCGACACGACCAGCAACTTGTGGCCTCGCGCTTGCGTTCGCTCAAGGAAATTGAAGGCATGCAGGAAAAGATGGTGGTGCAGAAATATGGCGCGCCACTGCAACTGCTGGAAGCCCAGCAACGCAGCAAGGAGGTCGAGCGTGACCTCGAACTTGTCATCAGCCGCGAGCAGGAACTCCGGCGCGAACTGGCCGCCTTCGAGGCGGAGAAGACCGCTTTTGAACGGGGTTGGCGCCAAAAGACAATGGAAGACCTGCTGACCCTGTCACGTGAACGCGATTCCGTCAGGGAACAGTTGCAGAAGGCCGACAAGCGCCACCGGCTGGTGACGCTCGTCTCCCCGGTCGACGCGGTGGTGCTGGAGATCGCCAAGTTGTCGCCCGGGTCGATCATCAAGGAGGCCGAGACCTTCTTCACGCTGGTACCACTGAATTCGGTGCTTGAGGCGGAGGTCCAGATCGACTCGGTGGACGTGGGCTATATCAAGCTCGGGGACCCGGTGCGGGTCAAACTGGACGCCTACCCGTTCCAGAAGCACGGCACGCTCGACGCCAAGGTGCGCACCATCAGCGAAGACGCGTTTCGCCGCGATACGTCCGGCAAGTCGGTCGCAGACGCGTACTACATGGGCCGCATCACCATGGGCAAGGGCGCACTGAAGAACATGATCGACAGTGCCCGGATGCTCCCTGGCATGACCCTGAGCGCAGAAATCGTGGTGGGCCAGCGCTCGGTGTTGTCCTACCTGGCCTGGCCGTTGACCAAGGGCATGAGCGAGGCGGTGCGGGAGCCCTGAAAGCCTGAGGCAGCCCCTGCGGTGTCAGGCGGTGCGCAGCTCTCCGAGCGCTGTGACTTCCTCGCGCACGAATTGTGGCGCCCGGAAATTTGTACTGGGTATCTGGAAGACGACAGAGGTGTAGTGCGAGAAACCTGACCACCAGGTTGCCCATGAATTGATGTGGTAATTGAAGCGCGAGTTCTTCAGCATGCACATGTCCATCGCCACCGGCAGGGCGCTGCCGGTTTCGAAGGCCCCGTGTTGGGAGCGATGGGGCAGGGCCAGCAGGCCGTAACGCCGCTGCAACTCGAGTTTGAGTTCGTGGCAGTCGCTGGTGATGACCAGCGGCGTCTGCAGGCGCGGCAATACCTGTTGCTCGATGATTGAAAAAATCAGCGGTTGCACATCTGCGCGCACATGCCCGTTCGGGTCGCTGTAGAACTGGTCACCACAGCGCACGCTGAGCACTTCGTATTGCGGTGTAATCAAGGCCTTGGAAATCGTCTCCTCGATGTCCCGGTTGAATTGGTAAAACTTCCGGGCGTAGGCGCGTACGTAGTCGGGAATTGTTGTTCTGTTCCAGGCCCCGACATTGGTGCACACGTACAACTCGGTGTCGCTGGAGTGCAGAAAGGCCACAAGACGTGCATGCAGCGCCACGTGGTCTACGAAATACTCCTCAGCGGCGGCAATCCTGCCAGCATCGCCGGTCTGGAAGATGGCAGGATCCTGGTCGATCAAGTTCACGAAGCCGGTCTGGCTGACGTCGACCCGCAGTTCGATGCCACTGCCGTTCAGTTTCTCTGCCAGATGGCAAATGCCGCGAACAAAATCGCCCAGCCCGGGCGGACTGTTGGTCCACTGGTGTGGCGCTTTGTAAACCTGTATGACCCGTTTGCCCGTCATGGCGCGGCTCCCGAGTGCCTAAACACCAGCCGGGTCTGCGGATACAGGCGGGCGAAAGCTGCCGCCCCAGGTTTGAACCTGTGCTGAACTTCCCACCAGGACACGCTCACCGAGTTTGTCGTGGCCTGGCGCCAGGGACTTGCGGACCGTGATGATGGAGTTGCGGAACTCGACCGATTCCACCCAGCCGTCAAGGATGAATGCCGGTGTTGTCCCCAGCGGGAAGAAGGTCCGAAAGTAGGTAGGCAAGGAGACCTCGGTACGCCAGAACTGGAAACTCACGGCGTCCACCAGCCGTTTGAAAAAAGCGTAAGCGCCGAATTCGTTCAGGATGCCGCCGCCAAACTGGTCGTGGTAGAGCGTGTGGGTGTCCTCGACGACGTACAGCCCGCCCGGTTTGACCAGCGGAAAATAGTTGACGAACGAATTCAGGATGTCCATCGACCGGTGGGACCCGTCGTCAATGACGATGTCGAAATCCGCTTGCAGGGCGCGGATCTTCTGGAACGACGGCGCCCCGTTGGCGTCACCCACCACGATGCTGATGCGGGGATCGTCGTACTGGAGCAGTCCGCAGTTGGGGTCGATATCGCAGCCGATGAACCGCTCTCCCGCCGTGAAATAGCGGGACCAGGTTTCCAGCGAGCCACCGTTTTGCACGCCGATTTCGAGCATCGAGACGGGGCGGTCACGCCACGGTTCGAACAAGCTGTCGTAGTAGGAAAGGTAGGACGCCCACTTGTCGCTGACCTTGCCGGTCTTGTTGCGGTGCAGGGTGTCTATGCGGCGTTCAGTCATGGGAGGTTCCGGTCGGGAGCTTGTGCAGGAGTGCGGCGTGGATCGACATGGCCGAGTCCATGTCCATCATCTGGCGGGCCGAGAAAGTGGCCTGGAAATGCCGTTCCACCGCAATGACGATCTCCATCGTTTTGAGCGAATCCCAGCCATCGGTCAGGTCCATGGCCGCACTGTCATCCAGGCTGCCGGGTGGTTTGCCCAGCGACTGCTCCAGCAGCGCCAGGATGCTTGTCATTGTGTTGTTCATGCGGCCCTTCTCAGTACCAGTTCGTTGATGGTGTCCCCGGCGCCCACTTCCCCGATCGACCGGAACAGCGAAAACTGGCCCAGGTTGTTGACCAGGCTGATTTCGGCGGGGGCATCGCTGCGGATCCAGGTGCGAAAAAACGGCATCCTGCTGGCATCGGCCGTGTTGCGGGCCTGGCTCAGATAGGCAAACCCGATGTCCTTCATGTCATTGAACCGCGTCGCGAAAGTGGCTTTGGTCGTGCCGTCGACCAGTGGTTTCAGCATCTGGTAACAGTGGTTCCGCAGACCGAAGTTCAGATGCACGCCATCGTGGAACCATGTTGGTTCGGAGACAAAATCGTCTGTGACCATGCCATAGAACGGCGTCGAAAAAAGCAGTCGGGTGGGGCGTGTGGCGACGGCCTGGACCAACCGGGTGTTGAACAGGTGGGTGATGATGTTGCGGGTGACGTTGTCGCCGGTTGCCGGCAGGGCATCCGTGTGGTTGTTCATGTTCATCTGTGAGGCTGGCGCGCCCCACAGGATGATGTTGGGAAGGTTCAGCATCTGTGCGAGAGCGTCCACGCGGGCCAGAAAACTGTCGATCTTGCTGTCCAGGTATTCGCCAAAACCCATGCCCCGCGATTCGTAGATCGGCATGTCACGCCAGAAGTGCACGCGGATATCGACTTCCGACAGGCACAACACCAGCGCGCAGTCCTTCAGGTTGATCGAGGTCAGGAACTCCACCAGATCGCGGTAGGCCTCGGAGTTGCCGCGCGAAAACGAGTCCATCGTCAACGCTCCACGGTGGTAGATCGCCTGGACATCGTCGGTGATTGGCCTGAATATTCCGGTATGGCTGTCGCCAGCGAAAACGAGCTTTTTCATGGTCGTCGGTGGGGTCTACACTGCTTTGGGATCTGGAACTGCCTGGTTACGAAGCCACCAGGCTGCCCAGCGCATCGAGTTTGGCTAGCGTCTTTTTGCGTGCGATCTTGCCGCTGGAGGATTTGACCAAGGTGCCCAGCGGCAATTCGACCAGCCGATCGAGTGATACGCCGGAGGAAGTGGAAACCCATTTGCGCACGGCCGGGTAGGTGGTGGTGCCGGAGTTGTCGCCCTCAAAGTAGACGACCAGGGCCGAGTGGTCGGCGTTGACTGTGCAAAAGATGCGACCGGGCTTGAACCCCGGCTGCGCGCCGATGTGCTGCTCGATCTGGTGGGCGATGATCTTCTTGCCATTCACAACCAGGGTGTCGTCCACCCGACCGACCACGAACAACTCGCCACCGGCCAGGCTGCCGAGGTCTCCCGTGTTGTACCAGCCATCGGACGCGATCGATTCAGTGGCCTGGTTGAGGTAGCCATCGAACAGGAAGGGACTCCGGATCTGGATGGCGCCGACGCCTTCCTCCACGGGGTTCACGATTCGCACATCACAACCCGCCACCGGTTGGCCAGAAGACAGGATGTCGTTGCGGACCGCAAGCTCACCGGAAACCGTGGTCTGGCTTTGGCTGACGGCAAAGACAGTCTCTGCCATTGCGTAACTCGTCTGCAGGCAGTCGTCAGGCAGTGAGAATGGCCGGAAAGCCTGTTGGAACTCCTGGAATGTCGAGGCCCGGCACGGCTCGCTGCAACTGATCAGGGCCCGCAGGCTGGACAGGTTTCGGGGTTGTGGCTTGTCCGCCCGACGGTAGAAGTTGCACAGGTGCCTGAACGCAAAATCCGGTTGCCAGCACAGGGTGGACGCCTGTTGCCCGATGACGTCAAACAGGGTGTCGGGTCGGAACGACCATTCCACGGGATCCAGGTAGTCGACGGTGCAGCCATGGTACAGCGGCAGGAACAGCGAGGTGATCAGGCCCATGTCATGGTAGAGCGGCAACCAGCTGGCGATCTTGTCCTGGTGGGTGATGGCCAGCGCCTCGCCAAGTGACGCGAGTTGCTGGTCCAGTTTGTCCAGGGTGATCAACACGCCCTTTTTCAGGCTGGTGGTCCCGGAGGAGAACTGCAGAAAGCCGTCATGGTCTGCCAGGGCCGGGTTGCGTTGCGCATGAAGCCGGCGCGCACCGTCGGCGTCGACCAGCAGGTTGGGATGGAACCGCTCCAGAAGCAACTGCATTTCGGTGGCGTGGATGTTCCGGTCCTGGCGCGGCGTCCATGGAGACAGAAATGCGGGGATGGCATGCCCCAGCACGCAGGCCAGGTAGGCGGTGATGCTTTCATAGCGGATGGCGCTGGTAATGAACACCAGTTCGCCGGGTTGGCCGTACTGCCTGCTCGAAAGGCAATGGTCCAGATCGTCCACAAGCTGGGCGTAGCCGACCTCCACGGGTCGGTCTGAACCATGGAACCGGAATGCCGGCTTGGAGGGTGTGCGTTGCGCGTGCGAACGCAGCAGGTTCCCAAGTTCCCGGCTCATTTTGAAACCCCGTGCGGTGCCACCTGCGCCCAGGCGGCCGGATGGTTTTGCCGCAGTATTTCCTCGCACACGTCGTACACCGTGCGTGCGATTGTCTTCCCGGTCGCCTGCTGCACGGCCGATATGTCGGCGCTCCATTGGGGCGGCCGCTCCAATGGCTCTTGCGTCGCCAGCAGCAGGTGGTCAGTCCACAGTAGCCCGTACTTCTTGAACAGGATCTCGACAAAATCCGTGGCCCACAGCGCCTTGCCGCTAGCCAGAACAAAGTCGCAACCGGCGGGTTGGTTGGCGATGCAGGCCACCGTGTCCATGAACTCGCTGGCGTCGCCCCAGTCGCTCCAGAATCCGAGCGCTCCGATCTTTCCGATATGCTGGCGGTCGAGGATGGCGCTGGCCAATGTCTCGACGATCCGGGGGATGAAGTAACTGCTGCCCCGTCGCGGCGACTCATGGTTGAAGGTCCACACCACCGATGCCTTTGTCTGGTGGCGCGCCCGGTAATACCGGATCAGGTCGGTGGCGGCATTCTTGGTTGTGGAGTAGATGCAGTTGGAATGGCGTGGGCTGGATTCGGAAATCTGCAATGGCAGCGGGTCGCCGAACACCTTGGACGAACTGGCGTAGACCAGGCTTGCGTGTGGTGCCGTGACGCGCAGGTACTCCAGCACTGCATGGGCAGACACTGTGTTGACAAGGTGCACGTCCTGCCAGCGCGACTCATACTGGAAACCGGCCGAACCGTGGACTGCAGCCACATGGTAAATCGCGTCTGGCCGGTATTCTTGCGTCAACGCCGCCAACTGCGGTACGTCAGACAAGTCCAGGCACACATACTTGAAGGTGGGCGCTGGCGCCACCCATCGTGAGGCAGTCTGGCGGCCGACGCCACAGACCGCCCAGCCCTGGTCGAGCAGGTGTTCGGCCAGGTAGCTGCCGTCTTGCCCGTTGACTCCCAGAACCAACGCGCGTCGGGGGTGTGTGGCAGTTTCCACGCAGTTGCCGTCAGGTGGTTTCCGGGCCGGCCGCTGGGGGCGGCGGGTCGGCTGATGCCGGCGGTGCAGAATCGGCGAGGTCCCGCCCATACATTTTCGTGGCTCCCTGCTTGTAGAGCTTCTGCAGCTCGCCCGTAGTGATCATCCGGTTGAGCATTTCATCGATTTCCTGGATCAGGTCGTTGCGCTGCGAATTGGCGACGTTGGTGACCCGGCAGGCATCTGCCAGTTGTTTGTCGGTGGCGCCCTTGTTGCGCTTGATGTCCTCTGCAAACCAGATCCGGATATTCACGATCGACAACTTGTCGATCAGGTTTCCTACCGTGTCCATGTGTTTACCTTCCTATGACTTGAAATTTCGGGCAGGGGACGATGAACTTGCCGCCACCGTCGAGGTAGTCTTTTTCCCGGCCGACAAATTCGTTGATGAAGTGCCAGGGAAGAACCAGCAGGTAGTCCGGCTTGGCGCGGCGCATTTCCCCTTCGGAATGGACAGGGATGTTTGTGCCAACCGTTTTCAGTCCGAACTTGTGGATGCTGCGTTCGGCAATGCCGTCGATCAAGCTGTGGTCGAGGCCGAAATACTGCAGCAGCGTATTGCCCTTGGTCGAGGCGCCGTACCCCCAGACGGTCTTGCCTTTTGCCTTTTCCTCGGTGATGAAATTGACCAGGTCGTGCTTGAGCTGGTTGATGCGCTCGAAGAAGTTGAGCCATGTTGCCGGCTTGTCCAGGCCCAGCGTGTTCTCGTAGGCCAGCAGCGACTGGGTGCGCATGCGGCACACGTCCCGGTAGGGTTGGGTGCCAAAACCCTGTTTGTTGGCGTTGTGCTTCATCGCGTAGACCCGGAACGAACCGCCATTGACGTCATTGAGCTGTACATCGACGATGTCGAAGCCGGATTGGTTCAGCAGCGACTGCAGGTTGAACAGCGAGTAGTAGTAGATGTGCTCATGGCAGATGTTGTCGAATGCCAACTGCTCCAGCATCAGGGGTGTGTAGGAGAGTTGCAGCACCCACAACCCACCTTGGTCCAGGACCTCCGCGATGTCGTCGACGAACACTTTGGGGTGCTCCAGGTCGTAAAACATGGCAATCGACGTGATGACACGGGCCTTGAGCTTGCCGAACTTGGAGCGCTTGAACACGTCGGCCGAAAAGAAGTCCTGGATGATCAGGTTCGATACCTTCTCGGACTCGGCCTTGTAGGAGTCGTCTGCCGGGTCGATGCCGACCTTGATGAAGTCCCGCGGAACGAAACCCAGCAAGGTGCCGTCGTTGCACGCGATGTCGATCCACAGGTCGTTTTCCTTGAACTTGATCGTATCCAGGATCGAGCTGACGATGTTGCCGAGTTCCGCCTTCATGGTGCCGTTCACGCCGGAGCGGTACCAGTACTTGCCATACATCGCGTCTGCCGGCGCTGAATGCTCCAACCGGACCGCGCCCGTGGACTCTTCCAGCATCATCTTCATCTCGACCTTGCCAGCCCGGGGTTGCTCCCCGTCGTTCAGAAAGTCGGACACGTACAGGTCGCCCAGGCTGAACAACTCAACCAGGGTTGCAGGTTTTCGGACATAAAAATCATGCACCTCCACCCGCTGGTCCTTGACCCAGCCCAGGCCCGACAGGTACTGTTCTGCCTTTGCTTCGTTGGGCGTGTTTTCGATGACCAGCAACTTGAGGTTGTAGCTGTTGACATCGAAGGACTGCAGTACGTCGAGATCATGACCGTGGGTCCGGATGGAAATGAAATCGATGGTCTGGTGGTTGAAATAGTTCTCGATGCACCAATCAAGGCGACGTGCCTTGGCTTGTACGCCCGCCTCTGCCGCCCCGGAAATGGCTGCGTCCGGGCCAATCGCCGGGAGCTGGTCGCCGGGCAAGCCCTTCAGGGCGAGCCAGACGTTGTCATTGTTCTCCGTCGAGATGGCGAAGTTCAGTGCGTTCTTGCGGTTGTTCTTGAGTTGCTCGAAGTAACGGGGCATTGGTTCGACACACAAGGTGTCCCAGCCGCTGCGCTCGAACTGGTAGGTGTCTGACACGGCGATTCCGTCGGCCGCGCCGACCTCGATGCAGTTGCCGGATTTTTGCCCTGCGAAATAACTTTCGATGGACGAGAGCAGCAGGGGAGCGGCTGGGGTTTGGGTGGTGTCGTTCATTGGTTCAGATTCCCGATAGTTTTTCAATGGCAGGGGACAGCAGCCCGATCAGGTGGGCGCTTGACGGATTGTTTGTCCATGCAATGTTGGTGCTGCCTTCGAGGAACCAGGAGTCGCGCTGCGCGTTGCAGATACACAGGAACTGCTTGGTTCGGAGGTTGTCCTTCGTTACCGAAAACGAATAGGGCCCGGATGACCTTCCGACGATCAGGTCGCAGTGGGTGGATATGCAGGAGATCTCGTTGAGGTCGCTGGTCGTCGCGGGGTTGTCGATGATCTCGGTGCAATACCTGGTGTTGGGCCTGTCGGGTTTCTTGCCGTCGTTGTTGCTGATCAGGAAAATGACTTCCGGAAAGCGGTCTGCCAGTGTCGCGACGATTTCTGCGAAATCTACAGCGGGCGCTTGTCCCGACATCGGCTGGTTGTTGCATACCAGCACATGGCGTCGCGTGGTCTGCGCGAAGTACCGGTCGATGTTGTGGATGTCGAAACAGCTGTAGTCGATCATTGGAACGTAGTGTTCAGCAGGTTGCATTGCCCCGCCCAGATGCAGACTTTCGTAGACACGTTGCATGACCGCGTGGTAGCAGGGAAAGTTGGCGCCAAACTCGATCGACTGCCGGCTCCCCATTTCTGCGGGGCTCATCCCCTGGTACTGGTATTGGCCCAGCCAGGTGTTGATGGTGATGTCGGCCGGAATCTTGACGCGGGCGTGGGTGAGCCCGGGGATGTCGGCCAGCAGCTTGGGATTGTTGCCGTGGTAGTGAAAGAAGTCGCAGTCACCCAGCAGGTGCATCAGGTCCAGCAGGTAGGGCCGTGACATGTGCACGTCGCCGTTGTGCCAGTCGTTGAAGAACAGCACAGACACCCTGGACTCCACCATGGCTGCGCCGCCAGGTGGCCCGAGTTCATCCGGCACCCGGCGGTGCCCCTGGTGCAGGAACACATTGTCCGAACGCACACTCTTCTCGCCGAACATGAAGATATACCCGTCCGGCCAGCGCTTGAGGCTGGAGGCCGCCAGCGACACGTTGGATTCCTTGTTGCCCAGGAAGTAGTCGCACTTGATCGCCAGCAGCACGTCGATCAGCACATCTGCACCTACCGCGTAGCCCGGGTGCCCCTGCAGATGCACGCCCACCTGCGTTCCGGTACGCAGTGCAGGTGTGGTTACCAGACGCTTCGCATAACGCGCGCGGTAGGCATCGTGGACGTCGATTGCGTCGGTGAGCAGGAAGACGCCAATGCCAGGGTTCAGTTCGATGATCCGGTCGATGAAGTCATAGTAGCGCTGGTTGGTCTGGTGCAAATGGGGGGACTCATGGATCTTGTCCGATCCACGTACATGCACCGCGACCCAGGCACGGCCAGCCATGTGTTGCCGGTAGAACGCCTCTGCCGTCTCGCGGACAGGCGCTGCCGGGTGCAGGTACTTTTCACACAGGCGAAGATGGATTTCGTCTTCGCCCAGGCCGAAGTAGGCCGAGTCCGGTCCGATCCAGGGAATGATGGAGGACAAGGGAGCGTAGAAATCGCTGACCACCATGTCCTCCGGCCGGTCAAACAGGAACGGCGCGGCCATGCGCGAATACGCGCCCTCCCAGGCATTGACCGCAACACCGTTCAGGTTGTCCCTGTTCCACTTGGGTGGGTAGATGGACAGCGCCTCCAGCCGCCCGGTCAGGTCGGCGTTCGACACCGGCAGGAAAAACAATTCGAACGCGTTCGGGTTGGCGGCGTCGCGAAACAGGCTGTTTTCGCCCCAGCAGACTACAGGCTTACGCTGGGTCAGCTCGGCAACCAGCAACTGGCCCAGCACATGGTGGACGTTGCTCCAGAACCCGTAACCCCAATCCCGGATGAACAGGTACCGGTCCCGGTTGTTCGGATGCGCCGATTTTTCAGAGAGGTGAAACCGGTCTGGCAAACCATACAGGTGGGTCACCTGCGCCAGCAATCGCGCGGCGCGCGGGCAGTTGTGACCGGAGCGGCGGTAGAAACGCAGTTGCAGTTCTGCCTGCGGGACGTTGCCTTGCGCGATCAATTGGGCGACCCCGTCAAGCGCAGCGTCGGCAGCAGAGGCGGGTGGTGCTGCCGGGACAGATTGGCCGGTATGCGGTTCAGTGGCAACCACCATCGCCAGCAGCGCCTGTTCGAGGTTTTTGCAAAAATGCGCGGTGTCGAACAGGGCGTGTGTGGACCGATTCCGCGCAATACGCGCCTTGAGTTCCGCCAGCCGTGCGGGTTCCCGCGCCAGTGCCAGCGCGAGTGTTTCGTATTCTTCCAATGAGTCTGTGACCAGTTCCGGCATCCCGATGGCCTGCAACAGACTGGCCGCGACCCGCGCCGGAAATGCGTTCCCCCGGCATGTGAGCACGGGCAATCCCGCCATCAGGGCGTCGGCTGCCGTGGTGTGCGCGTTGTACGGAAAGGTGTCAAGGAACAGGTCGGCCTGGCGATAACGCGCAAGATGGTCTTCAACCAGGGGGACCCGTTGCGCGAACACCAGCCGGCCTGAGTCGATACCGCGTGCCTGCGCCTCGCGCCGCAAATTTCCCTGCGCCGCTTCACCGCGCGACACCAGCCACAAGACACTGCCTGGCACTTGCGCGAGCAGACGCATCCAGACACCGAACATGGGTGGGGCGATCTTGTAGTCGTGGCTGAACGAGCAAAACACCACACCGCTTTCGGGGAGTCCGCATTCGCTGCGCGGTGGTGTGCGCTCGCTGATGCGCACACTGTCGTCGGTGGGCAGGTAGGTGTCCGGCAGGTAGGCCACTTTCTCACTGTAGAGCGGCTGGTGCTCGGGTGGAATGACGCAACGGTCGGCCAGGATGTAGTCGAAGTAGTCGGTGCCCATCGTTCCGGGATAACCGAGGTAGTTCACCTGCACCGGTGCCGGCCGCCAGGCAAAGATTTCGGTGCGAGTGTCGGAGGTGTACCCTCCCAGGTCGACGGCGATGTCCACTTCCATTGTCCGCATCAGCCGGGCAATCTGCTCCGACCCCATTTCACGGGCGTCGATGAAATGGTCGAAGGTGTCGACCATGCGCGCGCGCAAGCGGCTGCCGTCGTCCACGCCCAAAGAGATCGCAATGGTTTCGAAGCGCGAATGGTCGTGCCGCTCGAACACGCCGGCCATCAGGTGGCCTACGGGATGCTCCCGAAAGTCGGGCGACACATAGGCCAGCCGTATCCGGTCGTGGTGGTAGGCCTCGCCGCGCCAGAGCTTGACGGGCTGGGCGGGGGAATAGGCTTCGGCGAATATCCTGGCGGCCAGTTGATGGTCGCTCGCCTGGTCGGACGCCGACATGAATGCCAGCGACTTGCACACCCGCCGACCCGCCCTTGCCCCTGCGATGATCTGGCGCGTCAGGTCATCGAAATCGGTCCAGTCGCAAATGTGCATGCGTTCGTAGAACAGCAGGCCCAATGCGAAGTTGTATTCCGGGTTGATCCTGATCAGCCGTTCAAACAATGCGATGGCCTGCGCGCTCTGCTTGAACTCCGTCAGCAAGATGCCGCTGTTTCCCAGGGCTGCTGCATGGTCGGGGTCGATGGCCAGTATGCGGTTGAAGCGATCGAGCGCCTCCTTGTGGCGGAACATGCTGCGCAGCAGGGCGCCGCTGTTGAGCAGAACCTCGGTGTAGTCCGGTACCAGGGCGAGTGCCGCGTCATAACTCTGGAGGGATTTTTCCTTCTCCCCCTGGCTTTGCAGCAGCACGCCTTGCAGGTAGTGCAGGGGTGCAAATCCGGGGGTTGCCATCACCCCGCGGTTGCAAAGCCCGAGTGCAGTGTCCGCCTGGCCGGCGTTCATGGCGATCAGGCTGAGCGAGTACAACGCATGGGCATTGCCTGGATCGGCCAGAAGCACGGTGTCGAACAGGTGCGATGCCTCATCGGTCTTGCCCTCCGACTGCAGGGCGATTGCCTGGACGAGTTGGTCGGTGACGGACATCTTGGTCTGACCCCGAAATTCAGGAGTGGGCGTGGCTGTTGCCATCGAGCCCGCCACCCAGCGCCTTGTAGAGTTGTGCGGCAGATTCGAGT
This sequence comes from Rhodoferax sp. OV413, assembly GCA_945861785.1. Classification (GTDB taxonomy): domain Bacteria; phylum Pseudomonadota; class Gammaproteobacteria; order Burkholderiales; family Burkholderiaceae_C; genus CAISIP01. Next base: position 17,074 of record CAMAWD010000051.1, read on the forward strand.
TGTGCACGCCGAATCTGCGAACTGGTCTGTTGCGCTGAAACCAGTTCGCGTTGTCCATCAAGTACTTCGAGGTAGCTGATCAGCCCGGCGCCGTAACGTGCCTGTGCGATCTCAAGCCGCCTTTCCTGGGCCGCGCGGTTGGCGCTGGAGGCGCGCAGTTGCCTGGACAGGGAGGCGCGTGCCGAGAGCAGGTCGGCCACTTCGCGGAAGGCCTGCTGAATGGCGCGTTCGTATTCGGCCACGGCAATCACCTTCCTGGCTTGTGCAACGTCCACCCCTGCCGCCGTGCGCCCGCCGTCGAACAAGGGCATGGAGATGGCCGGCTGAAACATCCAAGCCCCGCCCCGGAACAGTCCGAGCAGCCCCTGGCTTGCCAGGCCGAGGCCGGCGGTCAACAAGACCTTGGGCATGAACGCCGCCCGCGCGGCTCCGATGTTGGCGTGGGCTGCCACCAGGCGTTGCTCTGCGGCCATCACATCCGGACGCATCAACAGGACTTCGGCTGGCAAGCCAGGCGCGAGGTCCGCGTCGAACCCCTGCTTGTCCAGCGAACCATTGATGGGCGGTTCATGCGCGACCTGGCCCACCAGGAAGTTGAGGTGGTTGGTGGAGACTGCTCGTTGGTGTGCCAGCGCGGCGAGGTTGGCGCGGGTCGCTTCCAGCAGGCCATTCGCCTGCTGGTATTCGTAGTCGTACGCGCCGCCAGCTTCCATCGCCTTGGCAATCACTGCGACCGATTGCTCCCGCAACTGGACGGTGGTTCGCGTCAGCGTGATCAACTCCTCCATTTGGAGCAGCGTGAAATAGGCGCCTGCGACGTCAGACACCAGCGACAGGACCGTGGCGCGCCGGGCTTCCTCTGTGGCGAGATAACTTGCGCGGGCGGCTTCGGAAAGATTCGCCACCCGGCCCCAGAAATCCAGTTCGTAAGAAATGCTGGTGACTGAAAGGTCGAGCCGCCTGGTGGTGGTGGCTGCCCCGTCGGTGCCGAGGCTGCCGGGGACGCGGGTCGCATTGCCTGTGCCAAACAGACTGAGGGTGGGGGTCTCGTCGGCCCTGGTTACGCCGAACTGCGCACGGGCTTCCAGAACGCGGCCCGCAGCGATTCGCAAATCCCGGTTGTTGTCGAGCGCAGTCGCGATCAGTGTCTGGAGCAGCGGGTCCGGAAAAAAGGCGCGCCAATGGGTCTTGCTGGCATGGACAGCATTGACGGGGTCCACGGTCACCGGCCAGACGTCCGGCACGGGAAGGGATGGGCGTTGGAAATCGGGTACCTGGGCACAGGCTGCAAGGAGCAGGGCAACGCTGACCAGTGCCCCCCTGCGCGCATGGGCAGTGTGTGTGCGACGTGGACCTGAAGATTGCATGGCGCAAGGAAGGGTTGAGCTGCGCAAATTGTCGTGGGCCATGCCCGAAGATAAAGCGGAAAAAGCCGACGGAAAACCCGCTACTTTTTGCATGGCCGCACGGGCCGGGGTCTAGCGTGTCGCCGACGCGCCTGCGGCTGGCGGGCTTGCGTTGGCGGCCTCTGCCGCTGCCGCGCGGGAACCCCCGAGCAGACGTTCTTCGGCCTCCCGTGTCATCACCAGGATGGTGATGCGCCGGTTGGTCGGGCTCAGCGGGTTCTGTACATCAAGCAGATTGCTGGATGCCAATCCGGTGACCCTGGCCAACTTTTCGTCGGGCATGCCGGCGGCTATCAGCTCCCGGCGCGAGGAGTTGGCGCGATCAGCAGACAGTTCCCAGTTGCTGTAACCGCGCTCGCCGTTGCCATAGGGTGAGCGGTCGGTGTGGCCGTCCAGACTGATCTTGTTGTCAACACCATTCAGTGCGTTGCCGATTTCGCGCAGGATATCGCGCATGTAGGGTTTGACCAGCGCGCTGCCGACGTCGAACATGGCGCGGTTCTGGTCGTCCACAATCTGGATCTGCAGGCCGTCGGGCGTGGTCTCCAGCCGGATTTGCGAGCTGAACTCAGCCAGCCTGGAATTGTTGGAGATCACGGATGCAATCTTGGCGCTGAGGGCGGCCAGCTTCTTGGCATCCTGCTTGGCGATCTCCGCCTTGGCCGCCTCGATGGCGGCCTTCTTGGTCAGGATCGGGTCGGGCGAGCTGTCTTTGTTGTTCTGGCCGGCGCTCTTGGTGAGGTCGGTGCCGCCGCCCTGTATGACGCTGTTGCTCGCGCCGGCGCCGGTGCCACCCATCATCGCCACCTTGAGGGGGGCAGTGAAGTAGTCGGACAGGCCCTTCTTGTCGCCCTCCGAGGTGGAGCCCAGCAGCCACATCAGCAGGAAGAACGCCATCATGGCGGTCACGAAGTCGGCATACGCAATCTTCCAGGCGCCGCCATGCACGGCGTGGCCGCCTTTCTTGATCTTCTTGACAATGATCGGCTGGAGCTTCTTTCCGTCGGTGGCCATAGGTGATTACCGGGTGGGTCTGCCCTCTATCTCTTGCCTCTTACGTGGCTTTCGAGTTCGGCGAAGCTTGGGCGCTCTGTGGAGAACAGCACCTTGCGGCCAAACTCGATGGCGGTTGAAGGGTTATACCCCTGCATGCTGGCCAGCAGTGTCGTTTTGATGCATTGCAACTCCTTGGCGGCATCCTCCGTCTTCTGCTCCAGCAGGCCACCAAGGGGCTCCACCACACCGTACGCCAGAAGAATCCCCAAAAAGGTGCCAACCAATGCGGATGCGATCATTCCGCCCAGGATTGCTGGCGGTTGGCCGACTGATCCCATGGTGTTCACCACACCAAGCACAGCCGCCACGATCCCGAAGGCGGGCAGGGCGCCCGCGAGCCGTGCAATCGCCGCGATCGGCGCATGCGCCTCCTGGTGGTGGGTGTCGATCTCACTGTCCATCAGGGACTCGATTTCATGCGCGTTCAGGTTACCCGACACCATCATGCGAAGGTAGTCGGTCATGAATTCGACCACATGGTGGTCGCTGCCAACCGTCGCGTATTTCTTGAAGATCTCGGACTCGTGGGGCGTTTCGACATCTTTCTCGATCGCCATCAGGCCTTCCTTGCGGGCCTTCTGAAGGATGTCGTACAGCAACGCCATCAGTTCCAAGTACCGCGCTTTGGTGTACTTGGTGGTCTTCAAAGCCTGCGGTATGAGCTTGATGGTGGCCTTGAGGACCTTGGGCTGGTTGTTGACCGCGAATGCCCCCAGTGCCCCACCGAAAATTGTGACCAGTTCAAACGGCAGTGCGGTCAGGATCACGGCAATGTTTCCACCGTGAAATATGTACACGCCGAATATGCATCCCATTGCGACGGTGTAGCCGATGATGACGATCATGTTAGTAGGTGCTCAGTTGCGCCGGAACCGTGCATGCGTTTTTTCAGGCAGTTGGTGGGTTTGGCCCATTCTATGAAATTGCGCTGCATTCAAAACAAGAAAAGGGCCCATGATGGGCCCTCTAATGCGGGGATTCCGGGGACGGGCCCCGTTCTAGTGGACCATGATCCCACCTGCAAGCGCGCTCTTCCCGGCCCGGGCCGGCGGCTCGCACAGGCCACACACGAAGTGGCGCGCATTCTCATAGGGCTCGGTCACGAAGTGGCCGCCGCACTTGGAGCAGCGCGTCATGGTCAGCATGTTGTTGTTGACGAACTTCACCAGGCGCCAGGCCCGGGTGATGGACAACAGCGGCTGCACATCACAGGACGCAATCTGCTCGAGGTAGAGCTTGAACGCTTTCACGACGGCGTCGATGTCGTCCAGCGCCGAGACCTTGGTCAGGTACTCGTAGGTATTAAGGAACAACGAAGCGTGAATGTTCGGTTGCCAGGTCAGGAACCAGTCGGTGGAGAATGGCAGTTGGCCTTTCGATGGTGAGCGTCCGGCAACTTCCTTGTACAAACGCAGCAGGCGTTCGTAGGACAGCGTGGTTTCGCTCTCGAGCACCTGAAGGCGCGCACCCATCTGGATCAGCGTGATGGCGCGCTCGATCTGGCGCGACTCATTGACGATGCTCTTGGTGGCCATGATCTACATGGCCTCGGCAAAACGGCCGGACATGAGGATGCTCGCGTGCAGTCGCGTCGTGGCGTCATTGTTGACCTTGCTGGTGCTGTGGTTCGTCAGCAAATTCCAGACGATGTCGTCGTCCACACGGAAGCGGCACAACAACATGTTCCCCGACGCGATTTTCAGGATCTGCGCCGGCGACAAGCTGGAGATCAGGTCTGCGGACTCCTCGGACAGCCCGAGCCGGAAAAGCGCCTCTGCCCGGTCGGACCGGATCAGGTTCTGCGCCAGCATCAGGTAGGTGAGGTTGGCTTCGTGGATTTCGGAGACGATTTGGTCGGTGGTCATGATTTTTCCCTTTGCGAATCGAGGTCTTTTGACTTGGATGAAGGTATTTTGCTGGGACCGTGAAAAACTTGAATCAGTGGACGGATGCATCGGTTGTCAGGCTTTTGTCGCAGGCTTGTAAGGCAAAAGCCTAGGTGACTTTTTGGCGGACGAATTGCCGCAATGCACGCAGCCGACCCAGGCTGGCGAAACAGGTGCGGACAGCGAAAAACGGGGTGTGTCGGCACGATGGGCAGCCGCTGTGCAAACAGGTTGCCGGGGTCTGCTGGCGAGATGAGACGCGCGCAACACGCGACATGGCCTGACCGCTGGGCGGCAGGTGTGCCGTGGTTCGTATTACTGCCTCAGGAGCGCGAGTACGCCCTGCGGGATCTGGTTGGCCTGCGCCACCATGGCAGTGCCCGCCTGTTGCAGGATTTGAGACCGCGAGAGATTGGCGGTCTCCTGGGCAAAGTCTGCGTCCATGATGCGCGAGCGTGACGCCGACAGGTTCTCTGAAGTCACCTGCAGGTTGGCGATAGATGTTTCAAATCGCGACTGCAGGGCGCCCAGCTTGGCGCGTGCGCCGCTGATGAATGCGAGTGCCGAGTCTACTGTCTTGAGGGCGTCCGTGGACTTCGTGAAGGTTGTGACGTCCAAGTCGGAGACCTTGTTGAGCGAGGAGCCGATATCGGCCGCCAGTAAGTTGGAAGTGTCGACATCGGCCGAAAATGATTTGTCGGAATCCAATGTGATGTAGCCCACGACAGTGGCCGTGGTCGCCCCGCCAGCCCCCGCAAGATCGACAGACGCACCCACACTGGCGCCAAGGCTGTCCTGTTTTTGGACGCTGACGATTCCTGCGTTGATGATCGTGGTTTCCGCGACGGAGATGTCGTTGCCTGTGCTGTTGGTCAGCACGAGGGCATCCCCGGTTGCGTTCAGCGACGCGGTGACACCGGTTTTCGACGATTGGTCATTGATGGCCGCCACGGCGGCCGAGAGGCCGTCCCCTGTGCCGATATTGGATACCGAGAAGGCGACCGCCTGGGGGGCGGCGTTGTCGGACTGCAGGGTCAGGCTATAGGACCCCGCTGCAGCAAATGAGAGCTTGGCGACAGTTCGGGCAGTGGCGACCACCCCGGTAACTGATGCCGCCAAGTTGACCTTGTCTGCATTTGCCTTGGCGGTGGTGGCGGCGATGATGGCAACGGAGGAGGTGCCGAGTGAGCCATTGATGGTGAGGGTCCCCGCAGTCGTGCTGTTGGCACCAAAAGACGCCAGAACACCGTCGCCACCACTTGCCTGTAGCTGGTTGTTCCCGTAAACGTTGGTGCGCAAGTTGGCGGTGGATGTGGTGATGGTCTGATTGGAATTGGCGCCGACCTGGAACTGCTGGGTGCCAAATGTGCCATCGAGCAACTTGGAGCCGTTGAATTCAGTGGTCTGGGAGATTCGGTCCAGTTCTGCCACCAACTGCCCGACTTCAGCCTGCAGCGCCTGCCGGTCGCCGGCGCTGTTGGACGCATTGGCGGACTGCACCGCCAGTTCTCTGACACGCTGGAGAATATCGCTGGAGGCCTTGAGCGCGCCTTCAGCAGTCTGCGCCAGGGAAATGCCGTCGTTCGCATTGCGCGCCGCCTGGTTCAGCCCGCGGATCTGGGTGGTGAACCGTTCCGAAATCGCCAGCCCGGCGGCATCGTCTTTGGCGCTGTTGATCCGCAATCCCGAGGAGAGCCGCTGCAAGGACGTGGAGAGCGCAGCCTGGCTCATGCTCAGGTTGCGCTGCGCCGTAAGCGAGTTGATATTGGTATTGATTGTCGAGGCCATCAAGAGCTCCTTTAGAGTACGGCGCATTTGCCGGATAAAGCGCCAGCAATGCAGCTGACAACACGGGAAGAATGGGGTAATTGTGGTGATCCGCCTGCATCAGGTAGCACCAATAAGGTGGCGATTTACGGCCTACTTCTTGGGTTCGGGCTAAAGTTTTTCCAGGATTGCCCGAAAACGTATCCAACGGGTTGCATGAGGGGCTCGTCGTCTGGCAGGCAGTTTTAAAAAAGCAGCGCCAGACATGGCGGCCAGGTTTGTACTGGCGTTTAGGCTGGCAGAAATGCCGGGTTCAGTCAGTTTTTCTGGAGGTTTCAATGGCATCCACTATCAATACCAATATCAATACGCTCACGGCGCAGCGGAACTTGGGTATGAATCAGGCTTCGTTGTCGACGTCGATCGCGCGTTTGTCGTCAGGTCTGCGCATCAACAGCGCCAAGGACGACGCCGCCGGCCTTGCAATTTCGGATCGACTCAATGCGCAGGTCAAGGGGTTGAACCAGGCGGTCCGCAATGCGAACGACGGCATTTCCCTGGCGCAAACTGCTGAAGGCGCGCTCAAGGCCTCCACCGACATCCTGCAACGTGTTCGTGAATTGGCCGTGCAGTCAGCGAATGCCACCAACAGCGCCGGCGACCGTCAGGCGCTGCAAGCTGAAGTTGGCCAACTGGTGGCCGAACTGGACCGGATCTCGCAGACCACCGAATTCAACGGCTCCAAGCTGCTTAACGGCAGTTTTGGTACGCAGCAGTTCCAGGTGGGCGCCAATGCCAATCAGACGATCACTGCGGCGACTGCGAATCTGCGTACCGCGGTGTACGGCAACAACCAGCTGAAAGCGGAAGGTGCGGCCGGTGTCGCGGCGGCATTTGGGTCCAACGCCACGATTGCCGGAACGTTGACGATCAATGGCTCGCTGGGCAGCAAAGACATTGCCATCGCTGTCAGCAGCACGGCCAAGGCAAATGCTGATTTGATCAATGCGCAGACGGCCAACACGGGCGTGACGTCCACGGCCCGCACGGAACTGAGCCTTGCATTCGGCGCAACCGGGTCATACGCCTTGACGTTGCAGTCGGACAACAGCACAGCGCAGACCGTATCGTTTGCCGTGACCGCAATCGGCACGGCCGATGGGCTGGGCGCGGCGGTTGCCGCAATCAACGATCAGGCGTCCAAGACCGGTGTCACCGCCGCATTGAATGCTGGTGGCACTGCAGTCGTTCTTACCAATGCGTCGGGCAACGACGTTACGGTGTCGGACACAACAACCATCAACGCAGGCGCAGTGACCGTGCAAAAGCTCAATGCTGCGGGGGCTTCCTCCGGTGCTTCGGTTGCATTGGCTGCCGATGCAGCTGCGGACAACGCAACCATCGTCGGGTATGTCACCCTGGATTCGGAAAAGTCTTTTTCGGTAGCGGCAGCTACGACCAACATCCTGACTGCGGCTGCTGTCAGTGACAACTCGACGCTGAACAAGGTGTCGGAACTGGATGTAACGACGTTTGCCAAGGCCACCGATGCGCTCAAGACCGTGGACTCCGCACTGGCCTTCATCAGTGGCGAACGCGCGAAACTCGGCGCCTTGCAGTCGCGATTCGAGACCACCATCTCGAATTTGCAAGTGACATCCGAGAATCTGTCCGCATCGCGCTCGCGGATCGTGGACGCCGACTTTGCCCAGGAAACTGCCAACCTGTCGCGCGCGCAGATCCTGCAGCAGGCCGGCACCGCGATGGTGGCCCAGGCGAACCAATTGCCGCAGGGGGTTCTGGCACTCCTGAGATAGGCGCCGGGATCGGCAGTAAAAAAAGCAGGGCGAACGTGGTTGCTCCCTGTGGTGGCGGCAGATGCAATATCTGCCGCCCTTTCGCGCTTTCGGTGCTGTGTTCGGTTTTTTGGCCCCTATTCGACTTTTAAGGGCGGGCTTCAGAATTGATAATGCGCTTGGTTGCTCGGTGAGTTGCGCAGGAGGGATGTATGGCTACGACAGTTTCATCAACAGGCATTGGCACCCTGTCGTCGCCTGGTATTGGCAGTGGACTGGATATCAAGTCCATCGTGTCGCAACTCGTGGCAATCGAGAAGAAGCCCCTTGACACGCTCAAGTTGCAGGCCGCGACCGTCCAGACCAAGATATCTGCTTTTGGCCAGATCAAATCGCAGATCTCCGCCCTGGCCGATGCGGCGGGCACACTCAACAGCCTGACCACCTTCAACGCGGTAACCACCACTTCATCGAATACGGCGGCAGTTACTGCAACCGCCGTTGGTGGAACGGCGGCGAACAATTTCAGCATCAAGGTGGACAGCTTGGCCAAAGCCCAATCCACTGCCTCTGGCGCCTTGTTGCCGGTGGGCGGAGCGCTTGGGGCTGGCACCTTGCGGCTGCAACTGGGCAAGTGGACCGTCGTGCCTGTGTCATTTTTTCCGCAGGCGGGCGTCGGGCCGGTGGACATTGTGGTCAGTGCAACCGATACCGTGACCGACGTCGCGAGCAACATCAACGGTTCAAATGCTGGCGTCAGCGCCACCGTGCTCAACGATGCCAGTGGCCAGCGCCTGCTGCTTCGGTCCAAGACCACAGGGGAGTCGGCTGGTTATTCATTGACAGTGCCGGCAGATGCCGACAACGACACGGGTGACGGTGCCGGGCTTTCCCGGCTGGTCTTTGGGTCGAGTATCCAATATGGTGCCGACGCCAAGATACAGGTCAATGACATCCCGGTGAGTTCAAGCACGAATACGTTTGCCAATGTGGTCTCGGGCGTGAGCGTGACGGCTGTAGCTGAAACGTCGACGGCGGTGGACATCGCAGTGACGCCGAACCAGGGTGTGGTGAAATCTGCCGTGGAGGCGTTCGTCAGTGCTTTCAACGTGGTCAATCAGTCGCTCAACGAGTTGACCAAGTACGATCCGGCCACCAGGTCCGCTGGGTTGTTGCAGGGCGACTCCACCGCCATTGGCCTGCAGACGGCATTGCGCGGCATGCTGCTGTCCACGACGAAAGGCTCGGCGTATTCGCGGTTGACTGATATCGGAATCACCCAGCAACTGGGCGGTAACCTGGTTGTGGACAACACCATACTCGGGGCCGCGCTGTCGAATGGCGATGAAATCCGGAAACTCTTCAAGTCCGACAACAGCAACCCGCTGACCAACGGCGTCGCGTTGAAGTTCCAGGATTTTTCCAAGGGGTTGCTGGCAACCGATGGATTTTTCAGCACGAAGGACGCATCCTTGAAGCGTTCCGTGGAACTCAACACCAAGGACCAGGCACGCGTCAATGCGAAGGTCACGCGCATCGAAGCCAACCTGAACCGGCGCTACAGCGCGCTGGATGTACAACTCAACAGCCTGAGCGGGCTCAATGCCTACGTGACGCAGCAGATCGCACTGTGGAACAAGTCAACCGGCTGAAGCCGACTGGAGGCACGGATTCACGTCCCAGTTGCCGGCACGGGCGGCTTGAGTTACCGTACCGGATGCCGATAAGACTTGCATAGATTCAAGGAGTTGGAAATTGATGTTTTCGCCCCGTTCCAGCACGTCGGCTTCGGCCTATCGGCAGGTGAGCGTTCAAACCAGTGTGGACCATGCGACGCCCCACAATCTGGTCGAGATGCTGTTCGATGGCCTGCTGGTGGCTGTGGGCTCTGCACGCGCGGCCTTGCAGCGCGGGGACATCAAATCCAAATGCACGCAGATCGTCATCGCCGTGCGCATTTTGGAAGAAGGGCTCAGGAGCGCCCTGAACCTGGAGCAGGGTGGAGAACTCGCAGCAAATCTGGATCGGCTGTATGGGTATTGCGTGCTGCGCCTGACCCAGGCCAATGCCCGCAATGATGACGACGCATTGGCTGAAGTGGCGCGCTTGATCGAGCCACAGGCCAGGAGCTGGAAACAGATCGGCGAATTGGCTGATCCAAAATTGCGGTCTGCCTGAAGGCTGGAGATTTAAGATGCAGCAGACGCTGATTGACTTTTACCGGGCCATCGAGGCCACCAGCCTCCAAATGCTGGCCGCGGCAAAAGCCGAGGATTGGGATGCGGTGGTTCGACTCGAAGGCGCCTGTGCGGTGCTGATCGAGCAATTGCGTTTCCAGTCCCGCACGGAGGACCTGCAGCCTCAGGAGCGCGCCGAGAAGGCGCGCATCATGCAGCGAATTCTGCACAACGATGCGCAGATCCGGTACTTGGCTGAGCCTTGGCTTGCGCATTTCCAGAAGAAATTCGACAACCTTCAGCAGTTGTTGCACTGACCGCGATGGGCGTCGTCAGCATATGCTAGACCTGCATGTTCATGATGTCGGTGTAGGCTTGGACCATTCGGTTGCGCACATGCAAGGTGGCTTGAAACCCGATCTGGGCCTTCTGGATCGCGACCATGGTTTCCTCCAGGCTGACGGTTGGATTTTCCATCTGCACTTCGCGCTGCAATCGTGTTGCCTGATTCTGCGCGGCGCTGACCGTGTGGAGCGCAGTCTTCAGCGCACCTGAAAATCCAGCGCTTGCGCTTTCGGCCGGCGGGGCTCCGCCAGGCCGCTGCAGTGCAGGAGGGCGGACCGTTGCCGGCATGGTCGTGGGATTGAGGCGAAGGTCCATGGGTTGCTCTCTGTGGAATACCGTTGGGTTATCGTAATCCGCGCAACACGGTGAAATATTTTGAAATGGTGGGTGAATGCCGGCCTTTTCAGCCTCATGTATGCGGGGTGCGGCTGAATAATTCAGGACAGCAATGGAGCAACCGAGCGCCATTGCTGTACTGGAAGCCAGCATGTCCGAAGTAGCCACCGTCACCGTCAATCCGACCGTCACCCAGCGTCTGGCCGGTCTGGCTCCGGCACAACGCATGCGTCTGGCAGTGGGTGTCGGCCTGCTGGTCGTGGTGGCGATCGTGGGCATTTTGCTGGGACGACAGGCGGAATGGCGGGTCCTGTACGCCAACCTTGCCGACAAGGATGGTGGGGCCATCGTCGCCCAATTGACAACCATGAACGTGCCCTACAAGATCGCGGAGGCTGGCGGCGCGATTCTGGTGCCGGCAGACCGCGTTCACGACACCCGCTTGCGCCTCGCCACCCAGGGCCTGCCCAAGGGTTCGGTGGCTGGTTTCGAGATGATGGAGGCCAACCGGTTTGGCATGACCCAGTTTCAGGAGCGCCTGACCTTCCAGCGGGGCCTCGAAGGTGAGTTGACCCGTTCGATCCAGGCGCTTTCCTCGGTGCAGAGTGCGCGTGTGCACCTCGCCCTGCCCAACCAGAACGGGTTTTTCCGCGAGCAGCAAAAGCCCTCTGCCTCGGTGCTGGTGAGCCTGCACCCCGGGCGCGTCCTGGACCGCGCCCAGTTGGCCGGGATCGTTCACCTTGTGGCGTCGAGCGTCCCGGAGTTGATGCCGGCGGCTGTCAGTGTGCTGGACGATACGGGCAAGTTGTTGTCCATGCCGACCGACCGGCCGGACGTTGGCGGCGGAGTGGATTCCCAGCAACTGCAGTACGTACAGCAACTCGAGCGGCTTTATACGCAGCGCATTCTCGACATCCTCGAGCCGGTCGTGGGGCGCAAGAACGTCAAGGCCCAGGTCACAGCCGAAGTCGACTTTTCCCAGACGGAGTCGACGTCGGAATCGCACCGACCCAATCAGACGCCCGATTCCAGTGCCGTTCGCAGCCAGCAGGTTGTCGAGAGCGCCAACGGCGGTGGTGCTGGCAGCGGGCCCTCGGGAATTCCCGGCGCCACCACGAACCAGCCGCCAGGTGCGGCAAGCGCGCCAGTGAACGGCCCGGCGCAGGCGCTGGCGGCGGCCGGCGCCAGCAGTGGCGCCTCTGGTTCGGCCAACGGGGCGTCCAAGCGCGAGTCCATCATCAACTACGAAGTGGACAAGACAGTGCGTGTGGTGCGCGGCAGTACTGGATTGGTCAAGCGGATCAGTGCGGCAGTTGTGCTGAACCACCAGTCCACCACGGACGACAAGGGCAAGGTGGTCTCGACACCGCTGAGCGCGGAGCAGATCGAAAAAATGACCGCACTGGTGCGCGAGACGGTAGGTTTCAACAAGGACCGGGGCGACTCTGTCAACCTGATGAATGCGCCATTCACGATAGAGAAGCAGACCGTCACCGATGTGCCGTTGTGGAGGCAACCCGAGTTGCAGGACCTTGCCCGCAGTTTCGCCTGGCCGCTGGGCACACTCTTGCTCGCAGCGCTGGTGTTGCTTGGCATGGTGCGCCCGGCGTTGAAGGCGCTGTCCCAGGCGCCGGCTGTTGTCTCTGCGCGTGGTGTGCAGGTCGATGCCCTTTTGTCGGACGCACCAGAGCGTCCGTCGTTGCTGACTGCGGTCGAACTGCAGGATCCCGCGGGACCGACAAAGGCACACCTGCGTCTCGAGGATGCGCGTAAACTGACCCGTGACAATCCGGCTGCGGTCGCAAACATCGTCAAGGCGTGGATCGGCAGTGAGGTACCGGCTTGACGCATTGTCAGCCAGGAGCACACCATGTCTGAAGACGGATTACAGGACGCTGCCATTTTGCTGATGTCGCTCGGCGAAGCAGAAGCGGCTGAAGTTTTCAAGTTCCTGTCTCCCAAGGAAGTTCAGAAACTCGGCGAGGCGATCGCCAAGACGAAATCAATTTCACGCGAGCGCGTGGAAGAAGTCGTCGACCGGTTCGCCGGGGTGGCGGAGTCGCAAAGCCTCCTCGTCACGGATTCGGGAGATTATGTGCGGGCGGTGTTGAAGCGGGCGCTGGGTGACGACAAGGCGACGCTCCTGATCGACCGGATCCTGCAAGGCGGCGACATTTCCGGCATCGAGGGGCTCAAATGGATGGACGCGGTGTCGGTCGCGGAACTGTTGCGCAACGAACATCCCCAGATCGTGGCCGCGATCATGGTCCACCTTGATCCGGATCAATCGGCCGAGATCCTGAAGAACTTGACCGAGCGTCAGCGCAATGAAGTCATGCTGCGCGTGGCGACCATGGAAGGTATCCAGCCGACGGCGCTCAAGGACCTCAACGAGGTCATGTTCCAGGTGCTCTCGGGCACGGACAAGGTTCGCAAGTCCTCTCTGGGTGGCGTAAAGACAGCCGCGGAGATGATCAACCTCATGGGCAATGCCATCGAGAGCACGGTCATCGAGTCGATTCGCAACCACGATCCGGATCTGGCACAGAAGATCATGGACAAGATGTTCGTGTTCGACGATCTGATCAAGATCGACGACAAAGGCATCCAGATGCTGCTCAAGGAAGTGGCGTCAGATGCGCTGATTGCTGCGCTCAAGGGAGCTCAGCCTGAGCTCAAGGACAAGATTCTCGCCAACATGTCCTCGCGCGCCGCTGAGACCCTCCGCGAGGATCTGGACTCGCGCGGTCCGATGCGCTTGTCCGAGGTCGAAGCGCAGCAGAAGGAAGTGCTCAAGATCGTCCGGAGGCTGGCGGACGAAGGACAGATCGTTCTCGGCGGAGGTGGCGACGACGCCATGGTCTGATGCGAACCCTGTCGCGATTCATCCCCGGCGAAGAAATCGAAGCCGTCTCACCATGGAGCTTTGGCTCGGTCGATGCCGACGGCCTGTTGCTGGCGGCGAAGGCACTCGAGGAGCAGGAAGCATTGGGCCGTCAGCGCGACGAATCGGTCCGCCGGGATGCCTACGCCCAGGGATTTGAGCTGGGATTCGAGCAGGGCCGCGCGCAGGCCATGGCCAACGCCGAGCGCCGGGTGAGCGCCTACGTGGAGGGTCAGGGGAAAGACGCCGCGCAGCGTTTTGCCGGTCTGATCTGCTCTGCCGAGCAGCAGTTGGGTGACTCCCAGCAGATCATGGCCAAAGGCGTGCTGGAACTCGCCTGTGCGCTGGCCAGGCAGGTGCTTCGGCATGAGTTGTCGGTCAACCCCAATGTGTTGCAGCCCGTCATTCGGGAGGCGCTGTCGGTGCTGGCGGTGGACATCAAGACCGCGACTGTGCGGCTCCATCCTCAAGACCTCGACGTGATGCAGGGGGCTTTGGCAACGGAGTTTTCCGGGATGTCGCTGTCGCTGATTGCCGATGCCGCCGTCGAACCAGGCGGCTGCGTGGTGGCGTCGTCAGGGACGGTCATCGATGGAACACTCGGCACCCGTTGGCGCCGCACTGTGGCCAATCTGGGCCTTGACGCACCATGGGAGGAAGCGTGATGGTCTCCGAGCAACCGGCCGCCTGGCAAGACTACCTTGGGCGCGCCTGCGCGCGGGCGCAGGCCGGCAGTTCGCTGGAGGTGCGTGGCACACTGACCAGGCTGGCGGGTCTGGTTCTCGAGACCAGTGGGCTGCGCATCCCGGTCGGTTCGCAGTGCCTGGTGTCGATGCCGGCACAGACCCCGGTACTGGCCGAGGTCGTTGGTTTTTCACACGACCGGGCGTTCTTGATGCCGGCCGGAGATGTGCATGGGCTGTCGAGTGGCGCCAGCGTGGTGCCGGCTGCGGCGTATGTGCCAGTGCCCCGGCTCGGCGCCGCCGTGCGGGGCGATGATGACCTTGGTGCTGGCTTGTTGCGGCTGCCATTGGGCAATGGCCTGTTGGGGCGGGTGGTGGATGCCCATGGCAATCCCATCGACCGCAAAGGTCCCGTGACCCATGTGACATCGAGGCCGCTTGACCGTCGGCCGGTCAATCCGATGGACCGCGCACCGATCCGGGAACCCCTTGACACTGGCGTGCGCGCCATCAATGCCTTGCTCACGGTGGGGCGCGGGCAGCGCATCGGTTTGTTTTCGGGCTCCGGTGTGGGCAAGAGCGTATTGCTGGGAATGATGGCGCGCTACACCAGTGCCGACGTCATTGTGGTCGGCCTGATCGGCGAGCGTGGCCGCGAGGTCAAGGAGTTCATCGAGGATATCCTGGGTGACGACGGACGTGCCCGCTCGGTGGTGGTTGCCGCGCCCGCAGATGCCCCCCCCATGTTGCGCATGCAGGGTGCGGCGTATGCGACGGCCGTTGCCGAGGGTTTTCGTGACCAGGGGCTGCATGTATTGCTGCTGATGGACTCGCTGACGCGGTACGCCATGGCGCAGCGCGAAATTGCCCTGGCCATTGGCGAGCCGCCCGCCACGCGTGGATACCCGCCGTCGTGTTTTGCGAAGTTGCCCCAACTGGTCGAGCGCAGCGGAAACGGGTTGCATGGCGTGGGTTCGATCACCGCCTTCTACACCGTTTTGTCCGAAGGTGATGACCAGCAGGACCCGATCGCGGATGCCGCCCGCGCCATCCTGGATGGTCATATCGTCTTGTCGCGCACGCTGGCAGAGTCGGGGCATTATCCGGCGATCGACGTGGGGCAGTCTGCGTCGCGTGTCATGCACAACGTAGTGCCACGGTCGCACCTGGACCTTGCACGGGGGTTTCGGGGTGTAAGCGCGACTTACGAGCGTGGGCGGGATCTGGTCCAGATCGGGGCCTATGTCAATGGTTCCGATCCCGCCATGGATCAGGCGATTCAGTTGCATGCACCGATGACGCAGTTCCTCCGCCAGGATATGCACGAGCGCGCATCGATGGTGGACAGCGTTCGCGCGATGGACGCTGCATTGCACGGGCAGCAGTTGTGATGGGGGCAAAGGTGCACCATCGAAGGGGGCGACCATGCCGCACTTGAAGGGGGTGCTGATTGCGATCGAACTGGCAACCCGCCAGCGTGACATGGCCTCCGCGGCGCTCTTGCTGGTGCAACGTGGCTATTTCGCGGCCCGCAATCAGATGGGACAGCTCGAGAGTTATGCGTCGGAGACTGAGTCCAATTGGGCGTTGGGGTCGAGGCCCGTTGCCCAACCTGAGATCGTGCGCCACTATGACCAGTTCATGAACCGTCTGCAGCAGGCGGTGGACATGCAACGCGCCGTGGTTGGGGACCACCTCGCAGCGATTGCGGTCGCCAAGCAGACGTTGCTGGAAGCAGAAATTCGTGTCGCGGGGCTGGAGCGGCTACTCGCCAAAAGACGCACCTCGATAGCCCGCCTTCACGACGGGCGGGAACAGAGGCATTTGGACGAACTTTCATCCGTGCAGTTTCGCCGACTGCATGCCGGTTCAGAACACTTGGGAACACCATGAACATTGAGCGACAGGGCGCCGGGGCATCTACCCGGATAGACAACGGCGGTGTCAATTTTTCCCGTACCGCTGCCGTCGACGGTGAATCCGATGCATCTGTCGGGACACCGCCGTCGTTCGCAGCCGTGCTCACGGCCCTTGATTCGCCGATGCGACGCGGTGCACCGACCGGGATCGCCGATCCACTTGGCTCCGACCAGGGAGTGCAGGAAGAGATTGCACTCGACCCTGCAGTTTTCCTGGACGGTGGACTGCGTCCAGTTCTCAACGTCGGGGCGGATGGGCAAAACCTGCATGTTGGCCCGGTTGAACCTGCTGTTCTGACAGTCTCGCCGTTGTTGTCGGGCCCGATCAGCCAGGACGCGCATTGGGCGAGCGACGAGTTTGCCGGTGGGCGCCAGGTGCCGGTTGACCCGTCAACGGAGAGTCACCCCGGGGTTGCTGCCCGACCGGCTGGCGACCCAACGGCGGTGACCGTGGGCGCGCAAGAAGTTGACGCCGCAACCGGCGGTAGCCAGCAGCCTGTGCCGCCGCGCGATGGGTCGCTGCGTCGCCACCCCAGCATGGGCTTCTCGGCGGCCAACAACCCATTGAGTTCTGTGAGCGACGCCAACGCCAACGCCATTGGCAATGGCAATGGTGATGGCGCACGGGCGAATGGCGACAGCATCAGGTTTGATGCGCGCGGTGCATTTGCCGCTCAGGCCGACCGCGCTTCTTTCCAGGCGGCGTCGGCGTTCGAGGTTTCCAGTGGTGGTTTCCGGTCCTTGCTGCCTGTCCAGAGTCAGCGGGGTTCGGAACGGGTTGCTGCGCGCTCGGTATTTGTCCCTCTGGACGGAGCGGTGGCTGGCAACAACGCCACATCAATGTATTCGTCCAATGCCGCGACGGGAGTCGGCGGGGTTGCCACGCCTGGCCTGCCCTTCCCCGCCGGTTCTTCCAGCGAAGTGGCGCACAAAGTGCACTATTGGGTCACGCGCGGCGCGCAAAACGCCGAGTTGCAACTGGACGCTTTTGGCGGGGGCGCGGTGGATGTCAGCATTTTCATGCGAGGCAATGAGGCGCAGGTGGAATTCCGCAGTGACCAGCCAGAGGCACGAAGACTGCTTCAGGATGCGATGCCCCAACTCAGGGATCTGCTTCGATCAGAGGGGCTGGAACTATCGGGCGGGTTTGTCGGTGGCTCGCCCAATCCGGATTCACGGCGCGAACGCAGTGAGCCCGACAGGCGTTCTGGCCGGGTCGGGGTGGTCACTGTGCCGGGCGTGGCCGACGGACCTGCCCTTAGATCCGTGCCGACACAGCCGCATGGCCTGGATGTTTTTGTCTGAGGTCACAGACGGTGCGAGAGTTCTATTGCCATGGATTTCTCCTCCTAATCGGTCCATCGCCTGCAAAGATGTACAGAATAATCGGGACCGACTGTGCCAAATCGGGATGAAATGTGGCTGATAAACCTGCTGATAAACCTGCTGATAAACCTGCTGATGCTGCTCCGCCGCCAAAGAGCAAGAAGCTCCTGCTGATTGTTGGCGTGCTCGTCGTCGTGCTGGCACTGGCGGGTGGCGGTGCCTGGTTCTTCATCAGCAAGCAGCGCGCCGCTGCCGACGACAGTGAGCATGAATCTGCGGCCCACGCCGCACCAACGGTCGGCCCTCCGACCTACCTGCCCTTGGACAACATGGTGGTGAATCTGTCCGATCCGGGCGGCGAGAAGGTCGCTCAGATTGGCATCACCTTTGAGTTGTTTGATGCAAAGGCGGCGGAGCGGGTCAAGCTGTACTTGCCAACCATTCGCAGCAGTGTGTTGCTGCTGGTATCCCAACGTAGCTCTGAGGAGTTGTTGCAGCGCGAAGGAAAGGAAAAGCTGGCAGCCGATATCCTGAGAGAGGCGGCACGTCCTTTTGGAGGTGGCGACGACGAGGTCGAGCAAGAACCCGAAAAGCCGGCAGCGGGCGCCAAGAAGGCAAAGGCCGTCAAGAAGCCGAAGGCACGCCAGCAAATGCCAGTGACGGGCGTTCTTTTTTCCAGCTTTATTGTCCAGTGAACGACTCCGTCCGACTCGCAAATGAGTGAATCCTTCCTGTCCCAAGAAGAGGTTGATGCGCTGCTTGAGGGGGTGACCGGCGAGAACCAGGCACCGATTGAGGATACGGCGCAGAAGGGCGAAGTCCGCGGCTACGACATGTCGAGCCAGGAACGCATCGTGCGGGGCCGGATGCCGACGATGGAAATCGTCAATGAACGGTTTGCGCGCAATCTTCGCCTGGGAATGTTCAATTTCATTCGCCGCACGCCTGAGGTGTCCATCGGCGGGGTCGCGGTTCAGCGCTTCGGTGCTTTTTTGCGCGAGCTTGCTGTACCCACCAATTTCAACATCGTCGCAGTGCGTCCGTTGCGCGGCAGTGGGCTGATTGTGTGCGAGCCATCACTCATTTTCGGTGTCATCGACACGCTGTACGGAGGCAGCGGCAAGTTTCAGACCCGGATCGAGGGCCGGGATTTTTCGGCGACTGAACACCGCGTAATTCTTCGTCTTGTAGGTGTGATCATCGAAGAGTACAAGAAAGCTTGGAAGGGTGTTTATCCGATCGAGTTGGACTACCAGCGATCGGAGATGCAACCTCAGTTTGCCAGCATCGCGACCCCGAGCGAGATCGTTGTCTCCACGTCATTTCAGTTGGAAATCGGAGACATCTCGGGCGCTATCCACTTCTGCCTGCCTTATTCTACGCTGGAGCCTATCCGCGATGTGCTGTATGCCTCTACACAGGGCGATTCGGTGGAGGTGGATCGGCGCTGGGTCAATCTGCTGACGCGTGAGATCCAGGCGGTCGAAGTCACCATGGTGGCCGAGTTGGCAAAAACCAGGACAACCGTGGAGCAACTGCTGGAGATGAAGGCGGGAGACTTCATCGAACTTGACCGCCAGCCCAAGATACAGGCAACGGTGGACGGTGTGCCTTTGTTCGAGTGCCAATACGGTACTCATAACGCCAAGTATGCGATCCGGATCGACAAGAGTCTGAGGACCGTGGACCACGGTTGGATGGGAGATTGACATGGCAGTAGACGATAAGCCGGAAGGCGAAAAGGCCGATGACACGGATGGCTCCGCCGATTGGGCAGAGGCGTTGCTCGAGCAGCAAAAGGCAACGGGCTCGGGTGAGGACGTCTCGGGAGGGGTTTTGTCTGGCGAATCCCCACGGCCCTTTTCCTCGGGGGGGGGGGCTAGCCCGGACGCACCGGCCCGAGATATCAACATGGTTCTGGACATTCCGGTCCAGTTGTCAGTGGAGTTGGGTCGTACCAAGGTGTCCATCAAGCACATTCTCCAACTGGGACAGGGTTCGGTCGTCGAACTCGATGCGCTCGCGGGAGAGCCAATGGATGTGCTGGTCAACGGTTACCTGATCGCCCAGGGCGAGGTGGTCGTCGTGAACGACAAGTTTGGCATTCGCCTGACCGATGTCGTCACGCCATCAGAGCGCTTGCGCCGCATCAACAAGGGTTAGCGGCGGTATGACACAGTCATTGTTGTGGGTCGCAGGGTTTGTTGTCTTGCTGGCCTTGTTGCCAGTGGGCATCAAGTGGGTGCAGGCCCGGGCTGGCAGCAGCACCACAGTATTTGGTGCGGGCAGCAAGGTTCTGTCGGCAGTCGCCGTCGGACCGCAGCAACGTGTGGTCACGGTGGAGGTCGGGCCAAACGACGCCAGAATCTGTCTCGTTCTGGGTGTGACCCAACAATCGATCGCCTGCCTGCATTCGTTTGCGGCTGTAGCCGCCCGTCCACTTGCCGGTGTGCCTGTTGCCACGATGCCACCCATTTTTGGGAACCCTAACCCGTGACGGTATTGCGTGGACGCCGTCGCGATGTCCGCATGACACGCTTGCCGATCGGTGTGCTGGCGCTGCTGGGCAATGGCCTTGCGTTTGCCCAGACTGCGGGGCAATTGCCGCTATTGGTGGGGACCGGCCCATCCGGGATGAATTTTTCGGTTCCCGTGCAGACGCTGCTGTTCTTTACGGCGCTGTCGTTTCTGCCGGCGGTCTTGCTCATGATGACTGGGTTTACGCGCATCGTCATCGTACTCTCGCTGTTGCGCCAGGCCCTCGGAACACAGTCGTCTCCGCCAAACCAGGTGATTGTCGGGTTGTCCTTGTTTCTCACCTTCTTTGTCATGGGGCCAACTCTGGACAAGGTCTACAACGACGCCTACTTGCCCTACAGCAAAAACACCATGGCGTTTGAACAGGCGCTAGACAAAGCCGAAGTGCCGATGCGCCAATTCATGAGCCGCCAGACCAGGCAATCCGACCTGGCCCTTTTTGTGCGGTTGGCCAATCTGCCTCCCAACTCCACCGCCGCGACTGTGCCGATGCGCGTATTGGTGCCCGCTTTCGTGACCAGCGAGCTGAAGTCGGCGTTCCAAATTGGGTTCATGATCTTCATACCCTTTCTTGTGATCGACATCGTCGTGGCGAGCGTGTTGATGTCCCTGGGAATGATGATGTTGTCGCCGGTCTTGGTGGCGCTTCCTTTCAAGCTGATGCTTTTTGTGCTGGCCGATGGTTGGAACTTGCTCATCGGTTCGTTGGCCGCGAGTTTTGTGAATTAGGCGCCACCGATGAACGCGCAGATGGTGCTCACCATGGGTCAGGAAGCCCTGTTGACCCTGTTGATGGTGTCGGCGCCCGTGTTGGGCGTGGTGTTGTTGGTGGGCCTTTTTGTCAGCGTGGTCCAGGCTGTGACCCAGATCAATGAGGCCACGTTGACGTTCATACCCAAACTGGTTGCTGCGGTTGTCGTCTTTGCCCTCGCTGGTCCCTGGATGCTCAACGTGTTGATTGACTACATCCGCCGGACGATTGAGACGATCCCGGCCTCGTTGATCTGAAGCCGGCGCCTTCCTCGTGATTTCACTGACTGAAGCCCAGTTGATGGCGTGGGTTTCGCCTGTTCTCTGGCCGTTTCTGCGTGTCCTTGCCGTCTTCACTGTGGCGCCCGTTTTTTCTTCCCGGTCGTTTCCTTTGCGGGCCAAAATCGGGTTGGCGTTTTTGGTTGCATTCGCCGCGCAGGGCAGCATGCCAAACCAGCCAACAATCGACATCAACGGCCCAGAGGCGTTTGGCGCGGTTGTCCAGCAAGTCGGCATCGGGCTGGCGATCGGGTTTACGGTGCGACTTGTTTTCGCCGCCTTCGAACTTGCGGGACAGGTTGTCGGGTTCCAGATGGGGCTGGGATTCGCTGCTTTTTTCGATCCGGCAAGCAGCGCCCAGTCGAGTGCGATGGGGCGGTTCTACGCCAACATGGCAGCGCTTCTGTTCCTGGCCCTCAATGGACATTTGATGGTGATCATGGCGGTCGTCCACAGCTTTGCTGCGTTCCCGGTTGATCAAAACCTCCTGCAGGCTTTGGCGTCCATGAAACTGCAGACGCTGGGCGCCGAACTGTTTTCCAGCGCATTCTGGATTGCATTGCCAGTGGTTGGGATGCTCATGTTCGCCAACCTGGCGCTGGGGATGATCTCGCGTGTGGCTCCACAAATGAATATCTACGCAATAGGTTTCCCTGTGACCCTTGCCGTGGGTTTGGTTGGGGTGGCCGCGACACTGCCCATGCTTGACCAGCCTTTTGCGGCCTTGATGGAGCAGATGATGGAACTCTTCGCGCGAAGGTAGTCGGTCCTACACCAGGTTGTTGCGGATGGCATAGACAGTCAGTTCCGCGTTGTTGGAGAGTTTGAGTTTTTCGAGTACGCGCGAACGGTACACGCTCACTGTCTTCGGGCTCAGCATCAACTCGGTGGCTATGTCGGCGAGGCGCTTGCCCGACGCAATTTTCAGCAAGGTCTGAAGTTCGCGCTCTGACAAGGAGGCATGCAGCAACTCGTTGGATGGGGCGTGCAGGTTGTCCACCAGCATTTGAGCGACAGCCGTGCTCACGTATTTCTTCCCCTTTGCGACGGTCCGCACGGCGGAGACCAATTCGACCGGGTCGCCCGCTTTGTTGACATACCCCTGTGCCCCGGCCCGGAGGCAACGTATGGCGTATTGGTCCTCGGGGTACATGGAGACAATCAGTACGCGGACCGAAAGATCACTGTCCTTCAGACTGGCAAGCACTTCGAGACCGCCCCGGCCAGGCAGGCTCAGGTCAAGGACCAGCACATCGCACGCCGTGTTTCGCAAGGCCTCACGAACTTCCGCATAACTTCCTGTCTCGGCGACGACTTCGATGTCGGCCGCATCTGCCAAAGTGTCACGAATCCCGCGGCGTACCACGGCATGGTCATCACAGAGAATTACCCGGATCATTCAGATGTGTCCTTGGATTTCGGAGCAATTGCGTCGGGCAGTGGCACCGACAGGATGATGGATGTTCCCTGACCGTCGCAGGTGCTCACGTCAAGCCAACCGCCGACTGACTTGGCGCGTTCGTGAAGACCTTTTAAACCATAAGCATTGGGCTTGACCATTTCCGTGCGAGAAAATCCCTGGCCGTTGTCGCTGACCTCAAGTGTCAACACGTTGCCGCTGTCGGTCAGATCGATTGTTACTTGATTGCAGCGAGCATGCTTTGAAATGTTGGTCAGCGCCTCTTGGGCAGTACGATATGCCGTCAGTTGAATGGCTTTGGGCAGATCGCGCTCCGTGTGTCTGGACTGGACGCTGGTTTTTATGCCTGTGCGTCGTTCGAAACCGGCGGCCAACCAGTCCACGGCGGCGACAAGGCCCTGGTCAAGGATGGCAGGTCGCAGGTTCATCATGATCCGCTGGCTTGCCCCCAGCGCATGTTGGAGCATCTCGGTCGCGGAGTTGACATGACTGAGTGTTTTTGGGTCTGACAAGTGGCGTCCGATCCATGCCAAGTCCAGTTTAACGGCCGCCAATGCGCCACCGATATCGTCGTGGATTTCCCTGGCGATCGACGCCCTTTCCTGTTCAATGGTCGATTGCAAATGTTCCGCAAACTCCGCCAATCGGCGTTCAGAGACTGCGAGTTCGGCATCTGCGCGGTCCTTCGCCAAGCGGGTCTCCTGCATGTCGATCGCGCGATGGATGGTGTGGGCCAACTTCGCCACATCGTCTTTTTGCAGGTAGTCGCTCATGCCCAGCTTGATTGCTGCCACCGCGGCAGATTCGCCGATGGCGCCCGACAAGAGCACGAAAGGAGGGCACTTATCGTGCATTTTCAGCAGTTCCCAAGCGTCGATGGCAGTGAATCCCCGTAGTCGGTAGTCGGCGACGATCGCATCGAACACACGGTCCCGCACCATTGCGTCGAACTCCTCCAGTGTTTCCACCCGGTCGATCGTGAAGTCCATCTCGGCACGGCGCAGGGCCCGCAATACCAGTGCGTGGTCAACGACTGAGTCTTCCAGATGCAATATCCGGACAGGCCTGTCATTTGGTTCGTCGAGCATCTTGCAACATGGGTTGAGTGGCCATCGCGGGCCATATCGAGGGGTGCTTCCGCCAAGCATTGGCTCTGCCTGCAATCAGAAATCGACGGCCTGCCTGATCAAGCTGGGAAAAGCCAATGCCGATGGCTGCACTGCATCGAAATTCTAGTGCTTTCCCTTTGGTCTGGAATGGCCTGGCTGACGCGGCTCTCATATAGTTTCTTGCTTGGCCGTCAGTGCATCCCACTGTTCCATTGCGGCAAGCAATTCTTCATCGATGACGGCGTCGCGGGAGAACAGGTGGCGCGCTCGGTCAGGGTCGCGCAGGTAAAGGCCACCATCAGCTAGTTCAACCCTTAGTGCCGCTTGCTCGGTCTCCAGCGTTTCGATTGCGTGCAGCAATCCGTCAAGGTGTCTTTGTTCTTTGGCGCTAAGCTTTGGGCCGGTGATTTTTGGGGTGGTCGGTTGACCAACTGATTTCACTTCTTTGGTTTTCGAATTGGTCGATGCCGCGCCGCTTGCGCTCGCAAGGGATTGAACCGCACGCATCCTTGCGGATTGAACCAACCAGTCCGCAACGCCGCCTTCGAACTCACGCCATTTGCCGGCACCCTCAAATGCCAGTGTGCTTGTTACCACGTTGTCGAGAAAGGTCCGATCATGGCTCACCAGGAAGACGGTTCCTTCGTAGCTCTGCAGCAAGTCTTCAAGCAGTTCCAAGGTGTCGATGTCCAAGTCATTGGTTGGCTCGTCCAATACCAGCACGTTTGCCGGCCTTGCAAAAAGCCGGGCCAACAACAGTCGATTGCGTTCCCCGCCAGATAACGAACGCACAGGCGAGTTTGATCGGGCTGGTGAGAACAGAAAGTCGCTCAGGTAGCTCTTGACGTGTTTGCGCTGGGTCCCGATCTCTATCCATTCGCTTCCTGGATTGATGAAGTCTTCGAGTGTTGCGTCGAGATCCAGAGTGTTGCGTAACTGGTCAAAGTATGCGATCTGCAGGTTTGCGCCCTGGCGAACTTTGCCGGAGTCAGGTTGGAGCTCGCCCAGAATAAGCTTGAGCAAGGTGGTCTTGCCGACTCCGTTTGCACCGATCAAGCCGATCTTGTCGCCACGAAGCACTGTGGCGGTAAAGTCCTTGACGATCAGCTTGTTCCCGAAAGACAAACTGATATCCGTGAGTTCCGCGACCAGTTTTCCGCCAAGCGCTCCTGCCGCGACGTCCATCCGAACACTTCCTACTGCATCCCGACGAACAGAGCGACGATGCCGAAGTTCTTCAAGTCGATTGATGCGGCTTTGGCTTCGCGTGCGGCGGGCCTCCACACCTTTGCGGATCCAGACTTCTTCTTGCGCCAGCAACTTGTCGGCCTTTGCTGAGAGAACGGTCTCTTGTTGCATCTGCTCCTCTTTTTGGAGCAAATAGAGCGTAAAGTTTCCTGGGTAAGACCTAAGGTGCCCGCGATCGAGTTCAACAATCCTTGTTGCGACGCGGTCGAGGAAGGTCCGGTCATGGGTAATAGTCACTACGCTGCCGGAAAACTCAAGCAAGAGGTTCTCAAGCCAATCGATTGAATCGATGTCAAGGTGGTTCGTTGGTTCGTCCAGCAACAACACATCGGGCTTCCCCACCAATGCCTGCGCGAGGGCCACACGCTTTCGTGTGCCACCAGACAAGGCCCGGATCGGTGCCATTCTGTCCAGTCGGAGCCTGTCGAGTGTTTCGTTCACGCGTTGCTCCCAATTCCACCCATCGCGGGCCTCGATTGCATCTTGCAGGGCGTCGAGGTCGCCCAGGCCCTGGCAATACTCGTCAATCAGGGCGATGGTTGGCCCTACCCCGAGGCTGACCACTTCGAAAACGGTCGACGTTTCATCGAGCACTGGTTCCTGCGCAACATACGCCATCCTAGTGCTTTGCTGGACCTGGAGGAAACCGTCGTCCGGCGACTCGCTGCCCGCAAGAATTTTGAGCAAAGATGACTTTCCGGTGCCGTTGCGCCCGATGAGGCCGACGCGTTCCCCCGCTTCAAGCGAAAATCCGGCATGGTCAAGCAGTGCGACGTGTCCGTACGCCAACTGGGCGTCTATGAGAGTGAGTAAGGCCATGGGCGGGCATTATCCAGCCGCTGTGTGACTATGCTTTCGGTGCCATACGCGGTGCAACCCAAAAAATTTCGACAGGCCTTCTCGAATTCACGATTTCGGTATAAGATCCTCCGCTCTACTTCGACCACAGTTAGCCTAGGTTGCTAAAGCACAGTCGGCAAGCATCGGATCCCTGATGCAAAAAAACTTGAAAAAGTTTGACCGGGCCTGAAAATTCAGTATAGAATTCAAGGCTGCGCTGAAAATGCAGCGCAAGACGCAAAGTCTAGCAGGCAGAAAGAAGGAAAAGCCCTTCTAGTTGACAGGTTACTACAAACTGTGGGATAATAGAAAGCTCGGCTGATTTCAGTCAGAGGTGGCAAGATGGGTAAAACCAGATTGCAGGTCATTAAAAATTTACAGCCGATAAGTGTGGGCGTTTGAAGGCAATTGCCAAGTTCTTCGGAACCAAGTCTTAATTGACTTACAAACGCTCATGAGAATAGAAGTGAAGTTCACTTCAATTCCGTTTTTATGAGTGGCTCGAAAGAGCAAAAAATCAAGATCGAACTATAGAGTTTGATCCTGGCTCAGATTGAACGCTGGCGGCATGCCTTACACATGCAAGTCGAACGGCAGCACGGGAGCAATCCTGGTGGCGAGTGGCGAACGGGTGAGTAATATATCGGAACGTGCCCAGTCGTGGGGGATAACG
>CAMAWD010000052.1 GCA_945861785.1 Rhodoferax sp. OV413
GCGGCCGAATTGGCCGCCACGACGGTCTGTGTTTCGTCTGCAGTCAGGATAGCGTCGGTGGACGATTCGACAATGCCGCGCAGCCGGGCTTCGCTGGTGTGCAAGGCACGCGCTGCGTGTTTGCTGGCCGTGATGTCGTGCAGCGAAGCCAGCAGCGCCGGCTGGCCACCGTAGCTGATCAAAACGGCCTGGACTTCCGCATCAACCAGCGTGCCATCGAGCCTGAAGACTTTCTGCTCGACCACAGGTGTCACACCGCCATGGTCGATGGCGTACTGCGCATTCTCCTGGGCGATCCGGCGATAGTCCGGGTGAACGAAGTCGATGCTCGACCGTCCCACCAGGTCACTGGCCGAAGTGGCGCCAAAGAGTTTCACGGTCGCCGGATTGGCATACACCAGTTTGCGGTCCCGGTGCACCGATATCGAATTGGGCGACAGGTCGACAAGGCTGCGAAAGCGTTCCTCGCTTTCCCGGAGCGCCAACTCGCTGGCGTCTCGTGCATCGAGCATGCGGTTGAACTGCCGTGCAACGTTTTCGACCTCGGCCGGTCCGCTCACCGCAGCCCGCACCGCCAGGTCGCCGGCGCCAACGGCGACGGCCGCGACCGACAACGCCGCCACCGACCGGACGATGCCGGAGCCGACGCGCCAGGCCAGTGCCAGCGCCAGCAGCAGCACTCCCACGCTCAGGCCGGTGGCCTGCATGAGTTGGGTGTTGTATTGCGCGAACGCGCCGGCCTGCGAAAAGCCGGCGACCACTTGCCAGCCCAGGCTCGGGATGGTCTGAACCGCGATCAGGCGCTGCACGCCGTCGCGCCCCGTCCCGGAAAAGATTCCATCGCCCCGACCGCTGCCAGGGTCCGGCAAACCCGTGTCCGGCGCTTTGCCGATGAACGCCGCAGTGTCGGCCGAGCGCAGCACAACGACCCGGTCGCGGTCGATGACGGTCACCACCGCGTTGGCCGGCGTCGCCACCAGCAACTGCGCACTCACCCGGGCCAGGTCGACGGGCAGCGTCAGCAGACCGATCAGCGCGCCTGCGCCATTGCGGATGGGATGGACAAACACGCTGACCCAGCGCCCGGTCTGCCTTCCCATGACCGGGCTGGAAACGAAGAACCTGCCGCTGCGCAGCGCCAGTGAAAACCATGGGGCGTTGCCCTCCATCGGGCGTTGTTCCGCGCTCCACCGGTACGCGCAGACGACCCTCCCCTGCAGGTCGCGCACCGCAAACGTCGTGAGCTCCGGGTTGAGATCCACATACTCGCCCAGGAACGGATCGCACTGGTTCGGGTCAAGCGCCTTGACCAGGGGGCCCGCGGCCATGGCGACAAGCGCGTCCCTTGAACCATCGGGCATCATGGTGTCACAGTGCTTTGGTACCGGCTCCGGAGTTGAATGGGGTGCAACCCCCTGGACCCGCATTGCAACAGGCGCTGTGGTGGCCGAAGTATGCACCCATGCCCGGGCCGCACGCCAAGGCATTCGGCATTCACAGGGCGGCAGCGTCAGGGAGGTAGCTTGCCTCCGAGGTACGAAACCATGGTATTGAGCGTCGTCAGCCCGGCGTAGTCGGCCTCGGGAATATCGATGCGGAAACGCTGGTGCAACCCAACGATCACGTTGAGCCAGTCCATCGAGTCCAGGTCCACCTGCTCGCGCAGCAACCGGTCGGGCGCTATGTCGCCCTCCTCGACTTCAGGCGCAATGGCGCGGATGGTGGCGAGCACGCCGGCGCGGATTTCCCGTTCGTTCATCGCTGTCTCCTCACAAACTCTCGGGCTGCTGCAACAACGCGCGCAGGCGCGCCAGGAACAAGGCGCCGCGGTGGCCATCGCTGACGCGGTGATCGGCGCTCAGGCTGACGGTCAACACCGACATGTTGGCCAGCCGGCCGTCCTCGACCCAGGCCCGCTCGGCGATGCGGCCAAACCCCACCAGCGCCACTTGGGGCGGATAAATCACCCCGAACACCTGCTCCACGCCCTGGTCGCCCAGGTTGGTCACGGTGATCGTCGGATCCGACATCTCCGAGCTGCGCAGGCTCCCGGCGCGGCAGCGCTTGACGAGGTCGGCCAGGCCCGCCATCAGGTCGGTCAGGTCGGTGCTGCCGACATCGTGCAGGGCCGGCGCCACCAGGCCGCCCTGGCGCAGCGAGATCGCCACGCCGATGTGCGCCGCTTCGGCCGGCCGGAAGACCCCATCGACCAGCAGCCCGTTCATCTCCGGGTAGTCGCGCACCGCCAGCCCCACAGCCTTGAGCAGCAACACCGCGGGCAACAGCCGCTCGGTCACCGGGCGCTGCACGTTGGCCTGCCGCAGCCAGTCCAGCGCATTGCGCATCGGCACGGTTTCGCTCAGGTAATAGTGCGGGATCTCGCGTTTGGAGCGCGCCATCGCAGCGGCGATCGCGCGGCGCATTTCGGCCGCGCGGGCCGCCGCGGCAGCCGCTGCCGTGGGCGCGGCGGCGACTTGCTGCGGCCCTGCCGGGGAGCCTGCCCGCAACCGGACCGCGCCTTCGACGTCTGCGCGCGTCACCGCCCCGTCGGCTCCGGTGCCCGTCAACCCGGCCAGGTCCACACCGAGCTGGCGCGCCAATTGGCGCGCCGACGGAGACACACGCTGGCGCGTCAGCGTCGCGGCGGCACCTGCCGCCGGGACCACCGGCGGCGCCTCGTCCTGCGGCGGTGCCTCGCCGGGCGCGAGCAGCAACGCCATGACCGTCCCCACGGGAATCGTCTGCCCGACGCCGGTGAGCAACTGGTGCACGATGCCGTTGTGCCAGACCTCCACATCCACCGCCGCCTTGCTGGTGTCGACGACCGCTACCACATCGCCCTTCTTCACTGCCTGGCCGGGCGCCACGTGCCATTGCAGCAGTTTGCCCTCGTCCATGTCGGAGCCCAGCGAGGGCAGCTTGAATTCGATCATGCGGCGCCTGCGACCAACTGGCGCGCCGCCGCGACGATCTTCGGCGGCATCGGCAGCGCGGCGTCCTCCAGGTGACGGGCGTACGGCATGGGAACCTCTTCGCTGCACACGCGCGCAGGCGGCGCGTCCAGGTCGTAGAAGGCCTGTTCGCTGATACCGGCCAGGATCTCGGCCGCCAGGCTGCAAGTGCGCCAGCCCTCGTCGACCACCAGCACCCGGTGGGTCTTGCGCACCGAGGCCAGCACCGTGGCCATGTCGAGCGGACGCAATACGCGCAGGTCGATCACCTCGGCGTCGATGCCCTCGCCCGCCAGCGTCTGCGCCGCCGCAAGCACCCGCGGCAGGCTGCCGCCGTAGGTCACGATCGATGCGGCGGTGCCGGCGCGCCGCACCACCGCACGGTCGATGTCCACCACCGGCGCCGGATCGACGAGTTCCTCCTCCAGGTTGTAGAGCTGCGCGTGTTCGAACATCAGCACCGGGTCGGGGTCCTGCAGCGCCGGCCACAACATGCCGCGGGCGTCGGCCACGGTGGCGGGTGCCAGCACCCGGATACCCGGGATGTGCGCGTACCAGACCTCCAGGCTGTGCGAATGCTGCGCCGCCAGTTGGCGCCCAGCCCCCGTCGCCATGCGGATCACCACTGGCACCGAGAACTGCCCCCCCGACATGTGGCGCAACGCGGCCGCCGTGTTGACGATCTGGTCCAGCGCCAGCAGGCTGAAGTTGACCGTCATCACCTCGACGATCGGGCGCATCCCGCCCAGGGCGGCGCCGATGCCCGCGCCCACAAAGCCCAATTCCGACAAGGGCGCGTCGCGCACGCGGGCTTCGCCGAACTCGGCCAACAGCCCCTTGGTGACGGCATAGGTGCCGCCATACCTCCCCACATCCTCGCCCATGACGAAGACGCGCGGGTCACGCTGCAGCGCCTCCTGGTGTGCGGCGCGCAGGGCGTCGCGGTAGCTGGTGTTGGTTTTCATTGGCGATCCTCCGGCCCGGGCGGCGTCGTCACATCGGTCAGCAAGCGCTCCACTGGCTCCCAGGTTCCGGCCTCGGCGAAAGCCACGGCTGCGTCGACCTCCTGCGCTGCCGCACGTTCGATCTGCGCGAAGTCCGCCTCCGTCATCATCTGCGCCGCCTTGAGCCGGTCGGTGAAGCCGTGGATGGGTCCATGCTTTTTCCAGCGTTCGACCTCTTCCTTGTCGCGGTACAACTCGGCGTCGAACATGGAGTGCGCGCGGAAGCGGTAGGTGTGGATCTCCAGGAAGAAGGGCGACTGCTGTTCGCGCACGAAGGCGATCGCCTGGCGCGCCGCGTCGTGCACCGAGAGCACGTTCATGCCGTTGATGTGCCCGGTGGGCATGCCGTAACTGGCCGCCTTCTTCGTGAGGTCTATCTGCGATTCGCTGCGCGAGAGCGCGGTGCCCATGGCGTAGAGGTTGTTCTCGCAGATGAACAACACCGGCAGCTTCCACAACGCCGCCAGGTTCATCGATTCGTGGAAAGCCCCCTCGGCGATGGCGCCTTCGCCGAAAAAACACACGGTGACGCAGCCGGGCCGCGGTGCGAGCTTGTCGGCCAGCGCCAGGCCCACGGCCAGCGGCAGGCCACCACCGACGATGCCGTTGCCGCCGTAGAAACGCGTGCCCCGGTCGAACAGGTGCATCGAGCCACCACGCCCCCCCGAACAGCCCTCCTGCTTGCCATACATCTCGGCCATGATCGACTGCATCGACACGCCGCGCAGCAAGGCGTGGGCATGCTCGCGGTAGGTGGCCAGCACGTTGTCTGCGGGCAGCAGGTTGGGCAACACGCCGGCGGCCACCGCCTCCTCGCCGATGTACAGGTGCAGGAAGCCGCGGATCTTGCCCTCGCCATAGAGCTGAGCGCAGCGCTCTTCCATCAGGCGGATGCGCAGCATGTCGCGCACGCGCTCCAGGCAGAAGTCGCGCGGGTAGGCGGTGACGTCCACGCCTGTGGGGTTGTCGATGGTCGTCATGCGCCGGCCTCCAGTGTGGACGTGTCGCCCTCGGGCAAACCCAACTCGCGCGCCTTGAGCAGGCGGCGCATGATCTTGCCGCTGCGGGTGCGCGGCAAAACCGGCAGGAAAGCGATCTCCTTCGGTGCCACCGCGGCGCCCAGGCGCTTGCGCGCGTGGCCGATCAATTCCAGGCGCAGCGCCTCGGTGGGCTCGAACCCCTGCTTGAGCGATACGAAGGCCTTGACGACCTCCCCCACCATCGGGTCCGGCTTGCCGATGACGCCGGCCTCGGCCACCGCTGCGTGTTCCATCAGGGCGCTCTCGACCTCGAACGGGCCGATCAGGTGGCCCGCCGACTTGATCACGTCGTCGGCGCGGCCAACGAACCAGAAATACCCGTCAGCGTCGCGCCGCGCCAGGTCGCCGCTCAGGTAATAGTCCCCGGCGAAACACTTGCGGTAGCGCTCTTCCTGGTCGAGATAACCGCGAAACATCGACGGCCAGCCGGTGCGCAGCGCCAGTTCACCCTCGACATCGGGCTGCCCGACCACCTCCAGCCCCCCGTCCTTGTGGCGCACGATGCAGGCCTCGACACCCGGCAACGGCTTGCCCATCGAGCCCGGCTTGATGTCCATGCACGGCGTGTTGGCGATCATGATGCCGCCGGTCTCGGTCTGCCACCAGTTGTCGTGGATCGGCAGTCCCAGCACCTCCTTGCCCCACCAGACAGCCTCGGGGTTGAGCGGTTCACCGACGCTGGCGATGAAACGCAAGCGCGGGAAGCGGTACTTGCGCGCCAGCTCCGGCCCGGCCTTCATCAGCATGCGGATGGCGGTGGGCGCTGTGTACCAGACCGACACCTGTTCGTCCTGCAGGATGCGGTACCAGCGCTCGGCGTCGAAGTCGGCCTCATCGACGATGCTGGTCACACCGTGCAGCAGCGGCGCAAGGATGCCGTACGAGGTGCCGGTGACCCAGCCCGGGTCGGCGGTGCACCAGAACACATCATCCGCATGCAAGTCCAGCGCATACCGGCCGGTGGCGAAATGAGTGACCGCGGCGCCGTGCACATGCAAGGCACCCTTGGGTGTGCCGGTGGTGCCACTGGTGAAATGCAGCAGCGCCGGGTCGTCAGGGCCGGTGCTGCAATCGGGCGGGGTGTCGGATGCGCCGGCCATGCAGGTCGCGTAATCCAGCGTGCCGGCGATGGCGCCGGGCGCAGCGCCAGCGCCAGCGCCATCGCCATCGCCATCGCCAATCACGATCACATGCGCCAGCGCGGGCAGGTCGGCGCGGATCTTCTCGACCTTGCGCCGGTACAGCGCCCCGGTCGTCACCAGCACCCGCGCCTGGCCGATGCGCGCACGCGTGGCGATCGGTTCGGGGCCGAAGGCCGAGAACAACGGTGTGACCACGCTGCCGTTCTTCAGCGCGCCCAGCACCGCAACATACAGCGCAGCGACACGCCCGGCCAGCACGAACACGCGGTCCCCCGGGCCCACCCCCAAAGCACGCAGCGCATTGGCAAAGCGGTTGGTCTGCAGGTACAGCTCGCGGTAGGACACGTCGCGCGCCGGCGCACCCGGCGCCAGGAGGCGCAATGCGACCTTGTCCGCCTGCGTGCCCAGCGCATGCCGGTCCACAGCCAGGCGCGCCAGGTTGAAGTCCGGGACCGCCCCGTTGGCGGCGGGTGCGCCGGCGCACAACTCCTCGCGCACCCGCTCCCAGGAAAAGGCGGCGCAGGTCACAGACCAGTCGGCCATGTTGGGAGCGACACGCAGGTCGGCGGCGGCTTTAGGGATCAGTGGTGCGCGCATGGCAATCCTTTGGGTCCGGTCGGACAGTGACGCACTATGGTTCCCACCGCCGGCTGATTTGCAATGACCCAACGCAATCCAACCCGTGTCGTTGGCACCGTGCCCGGCATCCAGGCCAGGCGATGGATGGTCGACCGGCATCGCGCCAACCACGCGCCGGCCACCCTGAAAAAGGCGCTTCGCCTTATGCCGTCAGCATCGCCCCGGCGTCCGGCCTGGAAGCCGTGCGCATCGCGGACTTGCGCCCGGCGTCATCGATCGAGCGCCGGGTGCCGCAAGAAAAGACCTTCAAGCCCCGCATGTCGACAACCTCGACCTCGCGGTTTTCGACTGACAGCAGGCCCATGCCCACCAGGGCACCAAAGGAACGGCTGACGGTTTCGTGCGCCACGCCGAGGTAGCTGGCGATGTCGCGCCGGCCCATGCGCAGGTGAAACCGACGCGGCGATTGCCCGCTGGCGGCCATGCGCTCCGAAAGGTGCATCAGGAAACGCGCCAGCCGGACTTCGGCCGCCACCGCCGCCATCACATCTGCAAGTTCCCCACGCCGCGCCAGCGCTGCACTGACCGCGCGCAACACCAGACGGTCGAGCAAGGGAATACGCTGACCGAGTTCGAAATAGTCACGCAGCAGCACCACATACACGCTGGAGTCCTCGAGTGCCAGCGCTTCGTTCGGATAGTGCCCCATGCAGATCGCATCGAAACCCAGCACCTCGCTGCGGCCGGCAAAACCCAGAACCTGCTCATACCCGTCTTCTGCCGTGCTGAAGGTCTTGAATGTGCCGGCACGCACAAAATAGATGGCATCGGCCCGCATGCCGGAATGGAACAGCGTGTCACCCTCGCGCAAGCGGCGAATCGGAATCGGCATGTCATCGACAACCCGGACAGCACCGCTTTCGGCGCCCAACAGGTTCAGGAGATCGGTCACGCCACCCGCAGCGCAGTGCGGCGCGCCGCCAATGCGGTTTCCTCCATCAAGGGTTGAAGGCGCCGCAGCCCGCAGGTCAGTAGCAATAGCCATGGTTCGACTCCAGAAAAATGGTTGTAGATGGAAGGGAAAAAAGCAAAATCTCGTTGGACATACTGTGCCCGCCAGACCTTGGCCTGGCTATCGGCCACGAAGCCGACTTTTCGTCGGCCATCTCCGAACCGGCTCAGCGCATTCCGTAGAGTGATTCAGACTATTCCTAACGTCCCGGATGCCGCCACCCTGGAGCGCAGACTTATCATGGGTGGCAATGCGTGACACACACACCGACAGGCACACCAGTTCCCAAGACGGAATAGCGTCTGTGGCGGGGGCTTTGCCGGCGGTTGGGCTGGTCCCGCTGCGCGAGCAGTTCGGGGCGGTCAGCGACGCCATCATCCGTGCCAGCCAGCAGGCCGTCTTCATGGTCGACGACGCGCAGCGCATCGTGATGAGCAACCCGGCGGCCCAACGCATGTTCGGTTACGCGGGTGCGGAAATCCAGGGCAGCCACCTGTCGCGGCTGGTTCCGCCGCAACAGCGCCAGGCGCACATCGAGCATGTGCGTTCCTTCGCACACGCGGGCACGATCGAACGTACGATGGCTGAACGCAGCGCGGTGACCGGACTGCGGGCCAACGGCCAGGAGTTCCCGGCGGCAATCACGATCTGCCAGGTCGACGTCGCCAGCGAAAGCGGTCCGCGCCGGTATTTCGCGGCCCTGGTGTGCGACCTCACCGAGAGCGCCGGCCTGCGCACTGAAATCGACAACATGGGCCTGCGCCTGCGCGCCATCTTTGATCTCTCGCCGGTGGCGATCTGGATCACCGACGTCGACCGCATCACCTTCGCAAACCACGCCTGCGCCAGGTTGTTCGGAGCCGTCAGCATCGAAGAACTCATTGGCCACTCGGTCTACGACCTGCTTCGGCCGGAGTCGCACGCCAGCATGCGCGAGGCGGTGGCCCGGGCGCTGGGCGGCGACCACCCGATCCCGGTGGTACAGGAGTCCATCCTGCAGGCCGATGGCAGCGTGCGCAGCATCGAAATGGTGGTAGCCGCCCTGCCCGACCAAGGCACGACGGCGCTGCAGATGGTCATCATGGACATCACACGAAAATCCGACGAGCACCGCGCGCTGGAACTCTCACGCCACCAGTTGCAGCAGCTTTCAGCTGGCATGGTGACCGCCCGCGAGGAGGAGCGTCGGCGCATCGCGCGGGAACTGCACGACGAGTTGGGGCAGCAGCTGACCCTCCTGAAGATGGAGATTGCAGGCGTGTCGGCCGCAAGCACAGGCGAGCGCATCGAAGAATGCAAGGCCGGGATGCTCCAGATGGTCGACGAAACCATCCGGTCGGTGCGTCGCCTCGCTACCGACCTGCGGCCCCTGATGCTCGACGATCTGGGGCTGTGTGCCGCAATCGAATGGCTGGCCGACAGCTGGGCCCGGCGCGTGGCCATCTCGGTGCAGCTGCAACTGGACTCTGACGAGCCGCAGATCGGTCAGCCGGCCGCCATCGCGCTGTACCGCATGGTGCAGGAGGCCCTGACCAACGTGGCCCGCCACGCCCGCGCCACCAAGGTCAGGATCCGGCTCCGACGCGACGGCGCGCAACTGCTGCTGGAGGTGCGGGACAACGGCGTCGGTTTTGACGAGCGATCGGTGTACAACACGGGCTCCCACGGCCTGATGGGCATTCGCGAACGCGCCTACATGCTGGGCGGCTCGCTCGAGATCGGCAATACGACCGAGGGCGGCGGGCGCATCGTGGTGCGGCTGCCGCTGGAACAAGAAGGCGATGACCCGGGGGACGCCGCTCCTGCCGCACCGCGCACCGCGCCGGGCAAGCATTGATGACCCCCGATACACGACCAGCACGCAAGCGCGCTCCAGGCGTGGTCGGCGCGCACTGGTCCGCCCCGGCGCAAGGTCAACACGCCAAGCCACTCTCCAATGCGGCGCTGGTGCACGAGTTGCAAGTCCACCAGGTCGAACTGGAGATGCAGAACGAGGAGTTGCGCCAGACCCAGATGGACCTGGCCGCGGCACGTGACCGTTTTGTCGACCTCTACGACCTGGCGCCTGTCGGTTACCTCACGCTCGACTCCGACGGGTCCGTGACCGGGGCCAACCTGACCGCTGCGGCAATGCTCGCCACCGACCGCAAGACCTTGCTGGGCAAGACTTTTTCGCACCATGTCGCGCCGGCGGACGCCGACCTCTGGCACCACCACCTGGCGCAGGCCCTGGCGGCCGATGCCACGCAGCGCATCGAGCTGCGCCTGCGGCGGCGGTCGGGCGAGCCTTTGCACGCCCTGCTCGACTGTCTGCCGATCCGGGCCGGGGAGCAGCCGACGACACTGCGGGTCACCCTCTCAGACAACACCCAACGCAAGCAGGCCGAATTGGAACGCCGGATCGCAGACAACGCACTGGATGCGAGCGAAGCCGAGCGGCGCCACGTGGCACGCGAACTGCATGAAGAGTTGGGGCAACGCCTGAGCGCCCTGAAGATGGAACTCGCCAGCCTGGCCGGCGCAAACGACGCCACCGACCAGCAGACCCGTATCGCCTCCATGCTCGAGACACTGGACGATACCGTGGCCATGGTGCGGCGCATCTCCACCGGGCTGCGGCCCCTGATGCTGGACGACCTCGGCCTCAACGCCGCCATCGACTGGCTGGCGCGCGACACCGCGCAACGTCATGGCCTGCAGGTGAGCCTGCATCTGGCCGAGCCCTCGCCCGCGCTGGACGAGCGCACCGCCCTGGCGATGTACCGCATGGTTCAGCAGATGCTGGTGCACATGGTGCGCAGTGCGCATGCCACAGGTTTCGCCGTTAACCTGCAACAGAAGTCCGGTGACCTGGTGCTGACAGTCCAGGGCGAGGCCCCCTTGAAGGGGTATACACGGGCACAGCAGACCCATGCCGACAGCGACGGCGCGCGGGCCCTGCGCGATGAGGCGCATCGCCTGGGCGGGCAACTGGAGCTCGCCGACCTTCCCGGCCGGGGCAGCCGCATCACCGTGCGCCTGCCCCTTGCCATATTGACCCGCGCCGGCAACACGACCCCATCGGGGGATCCCCTGTGAATAAAGACACCAGCCAATCCCGGTTCGGTCTGCTCCTGGTCGATGACCACACCATCGTGCGCGAGGGTCTCAAGCGCATCCTGGAGCCGATCGCGCACGAGTGGTCGATCACCGAAGCCGGCTCTGGATACCAGGCGCTGGAGGTGTTGCGCGCCAGGCGTTTCCACCTGGCCATCGTCGACTTGTCGATGCCGGGCATGAGCGGCCTCGACCTGATCCGGCGTGTCAAGTCAGAGCACCCCACGATGGCGGTGCTGGTGTTGAGCATGCACGGCGAAGAGCAATACGCCTTGCGCGCATTCAAGGCCGGCGCCAATGGTTATGTGACCAAGGACTCCGCATCGACCGAACTCGTGGCTGCGGTGCGCAAGGTGGCTGCGGGTGGCACCTATGTGTCCGCGATTCTGGCTGAACGGGTGGTGCAGCAGCTCAGCGGCAAGTCGCCAGAGCGGCGCCTGTCGGAGCTGTCGGACCGCGAACTCGACGTGCTCCGGCGCATCGTGCTCGGCCAGCGCCTGACCGACATCGCAGAGGCGCTGCACCTGTCGATCAAGACCGTGAGCACCCACAAGACCCGCATCCAGGACAAGCTGCAGTTACCCACCATGGCTGCGCTGATCCGCTACGGCCTGGAGCACCAGCTCGACCGGGACGACTCGCGCGCCGGTGATCGGCAGCAGCGGCGTAAGGGCGACTCCGGAATTGACAGCGGCGAGCTGCGCCCAACTGCGAACGACTCCAGCTTCAACACCCTGCGCTGACACCCTGCGCAAAACTGGCGCGCCCACCAGGCGGGCTCAGGCATTGCGCCGAACCGCCGCATGGCGGTCGAACCATTCGGCAGCCACCGCCGCGACGCCGTCGAGCGCGCCGGGCTCCGCGAACAGGTGGGTCGCGCCGGGCACCACTTCCAGGCGCTTGGTGCAGCGCAACAGCCGAAATGCGGTGCGGTTGGCAGCAAGCACGGCATCGTCCGCACCACCAACGACCAGCAGGGTCGGCGCATCCACGCTGGGCAGATGGCTGGCCGCAAGGTCGGGGCGCCCGCCGCTTGACACCACTGCGGCAACGCTGCCCGGCCGCTCGGCAGCCGCCAGCAGGGCGGCCGCCGCGCCCGTGCTCGCGCCGAAAAATCCGATCGGCAGCGCCGCGAGGTCGCTGCGCCGGGCCGCCCATTCCAGTGCCGCCACAACCCGCTGCGCAAGCAGTGCGATGTCGAACACCTTGCTGCTGTCGGTTTCTGTTTGTTCATCCAGGCGCAGCAGGTCGAACAACAAGGTGCCGAGCCCCTGCCGGTGCATCACCCGGGCCACATGCTGGTTGCGCGCGCTGCGCCGACTGCGGCCGCTGCCATGCACGAACAGGACCAGCGCGCGGGCGTCGTGCGGCAGGACGAGAATGCCTGGCAGCGCGAGCGGACCCACCAGAACCTGTTCGATCAGGTCGGTCGTCGTCATGGCATTGGCCTTCCCTGCGCGTGCGGGCCGGTCACCCGTCCAGCACTAGAACTCGGCACCCGGGCTGCCCGGCACGCCCTGCGAGACTGGCGACCTCGGTGCCGGCGCGTTGGCGATCATGCAGTCGGTCGTCAGGATCAGGCTGGCGATGGAGCCGGCGTTCTGCAGGGCCAGGCGGGTCACCTTGGCGGGGTCGATCACGCCCATCTGCAGCAGGTCCCCGTAGTCGCGGGTCGCGGCGTTGTAGCCGAATGCCCGGTCATCGGACGCCTCGACCCGGTGCAACACGATCGACGGCTCGTCACCGGCATTGAGCACGATGCGCCGCAGCGGTTCTTCCAGGGCGCGCGACACGATGCGGATGCCAGAGTCATGGTCGAGCGACGCGGACTTCACGTCGGCCAGCACGCGCCGCGCCCGCAACAAGGCGACTCCGCCACCGGGCACGATGCCCTCCTCGACCGCCGCACGGGTGGCATGCAGGGCGTCCTCGACCCGGATCTTGCGCTCCTTGAGTTCGGTCTCGGTCGCGGCCCCGACCTTGATCAGCGCCACCCCGCCCGAGAGCTTGGCGGCGCGTTCGTCGAGCTTCTCGCGGTCGTAGTCGCTGGTGGCGGCGGCGCGTTCCTTCTTGATGCTGGCGATGCGCTCCTTGATGGCGGCCTCGCTTCCGGCGCCCCCGATCAGCGTGGTGCCGTCCTTGCCGACCTCGACGCGTTTGGCGCGCCCCAGGTCGGCCAGGGTCGCCTTGGGCAAGGTCAGGCCGAGTTCATCGCTGATCACGGTGCCGCCGGTCAATACGGCGATGTCCTGCAACATGGCGTGTCGGCGGTCACCGAATCCCGGTGCCTTCACGGCGCAGGTCTTGAGCGCGCCGCGCATGGTGTTGATCACCAGCGTGGCCAGGGCTTCGCTTTCGATCTCCTCCGCGATTACCAGCAGCGGGCGGCCGGCCTTGACGATCTCCTCCAGCAGCGGCAAAAGATCCTTCAGGGAGGACAGGCGCTTGTCGTAGAGCAGGATGACCGCGTCTTCGAGCACCGCGCTCTGGCGCTCGGCGTCGTTGATGAAATAGGGTGACAGGAAGCCGCGGTCGAACTGCATGCCTTCGACCACCTCGAGTTCGCTCACCAGCCCGGAGCCATCCTCGATCGAGACCGCGCCCTCGCGGCCGACCTTGTCGATGGCCCGCGCCAGCAGGTCGCCGATGGAGCGGTCGTTGTTGGCCGATATCGCCGCCACGTGGGCGATTTCCTGTGAATTGGCGCAGGGCCGGGCGACGGCCTTCAGCTCCGCCACGACCAGCTCGATCGCCTGCTCCATGCCGCGTTTGAGGTCCATCGGGTTCATGCCGCCGGCGAGGTAGCGCAGCCCCTCGTGGACCATGGCATGGGCCAGCACGGTGGCGGTGGTGGTGCCGTCGCCGGCCATCTCGCTGGTGCGTGCCGCCACCTCGCGCAGCAGTTGCGCGCCCATGTTCTCGAACCGGTCCTCGAGTTCGATCGACTTGGCCACCAGCACGCCGGAATTGACGATCTGCGGGCCACCGAACTCGCGGTCCAGGATGACGGTGCGCCCGCGCGGGCCCAGCGTGACCTTGACCGCCTCGGCCAGTGCATCCACTCCCCTGCGGATCTTGTCGCGCGCCTCGTCACGGAACAAAAGCTGCTTGGCCGCCATGGCGTCTCCCTTCAAGGTCAGGTTGCCATGATGGCGCAGCTTCCAGTTGCGCGATTGAGCCCGCGCAATAAGTGGCGGCTGGATGTGGGCTGCGACCCCGGTCGTCGACCTGGACCGCGTCGATATCGGCCTCGCAGCGCCGGGCGATTTCCTTGGCAATCCGGGCGGTATGGCCGGTGCGCGAAAAGTAGACGACCAGGGTTTTCATCGCCAGGTTCGCCCGAACACATACAGCGGGGCCGGCATGGATGGCCCGTCCGGGTCCGCCTGCCGGGATTCCTCCAGCGCGCGGTCGACCTGCTCGCGAAGTGCCAGCCAGCGCAACCGGGATTGCTCGGCGAAGAAAATGCACTCCGCCGCCAGCGCACCTGCGCGTTCCAGCATCTCGGCGGCATGGCCCAGCACATCGGCGCACGAGCGCGACTGGGGCGGACTGCCAGACGCCATGCTCTGCCCTGCATCGAGCGACTGCAATTGCCGGGCGACACGGTGCAGCAACCACCCGATCAGGTAACTCGTGTCCGTCAAAAACCAGTCCTGCACGATGATCCGGTGCGGCTCGCACAGCACCGACGCCACACCGCGCGGAGGCCGCTCCAGCCCCGAAGCCTCCCAACCTGACTTGGTGGCGTCCGCCAGCCATGTGCAGACGTGCCAGAACTCCTGCGACAGCTTGTCCATCGCATGCGTGACATCGCGAACCTCGACCAGCACGGCATCGGGTATGACAGGGGAAACGCCCGCGCCGACGCCGGTGACAAATTGCACCGGGCGGTCAGCGTCACCCTGCTCCGGTTCACTGTAGCGGGACCTGCCCTCCACCACCAGACGCTGGTCGGCGATGGCATTCAATGCTTGCGCCGCAACACGGACACGCACAACGGCCATTGCCGGCCAGTTCAACCATGCCGGCTCCGGCTGATGTGCATGGTGGTGACTGCTCCAAGGCAGCGGCACAATCCCTTCGGAGCCTTGTGCAGGCCGTGCTGCGGTTGGGGCGGATGCGAAGTCGCCCGGGCGGACCAGGCGTTCGTGATTGACGGTGTGTGCGGATCGTTCCATGTGCCACCAAGGATAGGAACGGCCTCGCACGGACCGTTGCGAATAATCAATGCGTCCAGCCCAAAATGCGCCGGGTAAGCGGTGCAGGGTCCAGGCCGTCTCAGAATGCGCGACCGAAGGCCTCGATGAACAAGGGCAGGTCATCCGTCTCCAAGTGGTTGATCCCGGCCGCGCCGGCGCGACCGCCACCGGTCGCAAACTGCCGGCACAAAGCATCCGCGCCGCGCATGCGTGCGACCGGCGCCCGAACGCTGACCACATAAGCGCCCTTCCCGTTCAGCGCGAGGATGGCGTGGGCCTGGTCGGGAGATGCCTGTGCAAGCAGGTTGCCCCAGGCGCCGCGCACGCGCCGGCTCCAGGCCTCGTCAGGCAGCATGAACACCAGCCCGGCGGGCGTCGATGCGCGGGGCTGAACGGCACCGGCAAGTTGCAGGTCCTGCAGCCGGGTGTCGCGCAGGACGCGCAGCGCCGGTTCGGTGTCCATCAGGCCAAACGGATCCGCGTGCGGGCGCAGCATCGCGTGCAGCACGGCGGGATGCACGACCAGGTCTGCCTCGACATCCACATACGCGTTGTAATTCAGGCATTCGCCGAGTTCGCGCAGTGCCTCGGTCTGCGCTGCATCCAGGCCCAGAGATGCGGCCAGTTGCCGGGCCGGGCGGTTGAGGTTGTCGCCAAATGCGCCCACCACCGCCCACACCCGGTGCACGCCACCCAGATGGCGGTCCACCAGGATGCTGGTGCAGACCTCGCCGGCCGTGTCGATATGGGAGACAAGCCCCGGGTGCGACGGGATCTCGCCCGCGAAATGGTGATCGAAGTACTCGACCTGCGCGCCGCATTGCAACAGCGCGAGGAGGGGCGCACGGTTTTCCTCGAGCGAAACGTCGAGCACCGTCACGCACACATCCGCACGCACCGGCACGCGGTGCAGCAAGGCGATGTCGCGCTTGACACCCGTGACCAGTGTTGCGTTGCGCGGCGTCGCCAGGCGGATTTGCTGCAAGGCGCACAAGCCGTCCGCATCGCCATTGAAGACATCGACATACTGCAAGAGGAATCTTTCGCAAAATCCGGGTTCACCAACCCGCGCCAGCCGTCCCGCCGACCCCGGGACGTTTCAGTGCCAGGCCAGACCGACCCTGTCGGGACCAAACAGCACCTGTGGCCGCGCCAACGCGGGACCGGGTCGGGATAATTGTAGGTACACCCCATGCGGCGGGTTTTCCCACACAATCGCACCGATGGAAAAAACACACAACCTGACCGAACGCCGCCTGGCGGATGCATGGGCCGAATTGCAGAACTACGCCGACCAGGGCAACCCGCTGCAGGCCGATGCCTACCGCCTCGCCTTTGCCGACCCCGAGTTCCTGTTGCGCCGCGAGACGCGTGGCATCCGGTTTCAGCTTGAACTGCTCAAGCCGGATCTGGACCAGGCCGAACAGGGCAT
This sequence comes from Rhodoferax sp. OV413, assembly GCA_945861785.1. GTDB lineage: Bacteria > Pseudomonadota > Gammaproteobacteria > Burkholderiales > Burkholderiaceae_C > CAISIP01. Next base: position 16,459 of record CAMAWD010000052.1, read on the forward strand.
CGAGAACACCGTTGTGGTTTTTGGCAGCGCCCGGTTCCCGTCGCCCGAGACCGCCCGGCAGGAGCTGGAAGCCGCCGAGAGGCAGGGCACGCCCCAGACCCTGGCCCTCGCGCAACGGCGCATGCGCAACGCCCACTACTACGACCAGGCGCGCCTGTTCGGCCAGCAGGTGGCCCGCTACAGCGCCGGCAAACCTGCGGCCGAGCAGATGTTCGTCGCGACGGGCGGTGGCCCTGGCATCATGGAGGCAGCCAATCGCGGTGCGCACGAACTGGGCGCGCCCACCGTGGGGCTGAACATCGCGTTGCCGCACGAGCAGCAGGCCAACCCCTACGTCACCCCTTCGCTGAGTTTCAAGTTCCATTATTTCGCCCTGCGCAAGATGCACTTCATGATGCGGGCCAAGGCCCTGGTGGCTTTCCCGGGTGGGTTTGGAACACTGGACGAACTGTTCGAGGTGATCACCCTGGTGCAAACCGGCAAGGCCAAGCCGGTGCCGATCGTGCTGTTCGGCTCCGACTACTGGAAGCGCCTGCTGGACCTGGACGTATTGCTCGACGAAGGCGCAATCTCACCGGAGGACCTGGACCTGTTCACCTATGCGGACGACCCGGCCACGGCCTGGGAAGCCATCCGGTCGTTCTACGACTTGTCTGGCCCGGCCTGAGGTCCGTGCCCATCCGGCGGACGCAATAACCAGGCAGGCCGCACGCCCGCCATGACCGCCGCGCCGACAACCCAGAACACCACCGTAACCCCAACCACCATTCCGACTGTGCCGAAAAGCATCGGCATCAGCACGCTGGATGCGTTGATCGCCATCAGGCGCAAACCCAGCGCCTCGCCATGCCGCGCCACCGGGGTGATCTGGTGCAGGGCGCTCATCACCATCGGCTGCACCGAACCCAGCGCCAGGCCCAGCACCACCGAACACAAACCCATGCTCACGGGCGACTGCATGAACGGGTAGGTGGCAAACACCAGTGCCGACAACACCATGGCCGCGGTCAGGACGACATGCTCTTTCAGGTTCGACGCAAACACCGGCATCACCAAACGCACGACTACCGCGGAGATCGCAAAACAGCCCAGGATGGAACCAATCACCGACGCGCTGAAGCCGCGTTCATGCCCCAGCACCGGCACCACAAACGCGTGCACGTCCCAGGAAGACGCCATGCACAAGTTGACCAGCATCAGGCGCCGCATCATGGGCTCGGCCATCAGGTCCCAGGCGCGGGTCGGCGCCGCACCACTTGCGGACACGACCGGTTGCAGTTCGACCACCGGCCGCATCCAGTACCAGCTTGCAGCGGGCAACAGCGCCATCAGGCCAAATGCAAAGCGGTATCCCGTGAGGTCACCGGCCTGCGCGCCCGCGTAATCGATCAGCAGGCCGGCCGCAAACGGACCGATGAAATTGGAAAATGCGGGGCCGATGGCCAGCCAGCTGAACACGCGTTTGAGGTCGGTCACGCTTTGCGCAGCGCGCCCCACATGGCGCTGCAACGCGATCGACGCGGCTCCGGTAGCTCCGCCAGTCAACAAGGCGGAGACGCAGAGCACCGGGAACACCGGCAGCACCACCGCAAGCCCAGCCCCCGCCATCGACACGATCACCGCCAGCCCGATGATTCTGCGCAGGCCATGCCTGTCTGCGTAACGGCCGGAAGGCAGGGCGAGGAACACCTGGACCAGCGAAAAAAGTGCCAGCAGCACGCCCACCGCCCACGCGCTGTAACCGTCGCGCAGTGCCAACAGCGGCGCTGCCAAGCGCATACCCGCCATGCAGGCATGCAGACAGACATGCCCGGCTATCAGGCGCGCGAGCATCCTAGACTTCATCGGGCTCCCGGTCAAAGTCGCGGTCGGCGGGAATCAGCGCCTGGGTCTGGGCCTCGGGCAGGGCCTCGACCATCTTCAGCGCACGTCCGATCGCGCGGTTGCGGGTCTGCGCCGAGTCGAGTGTCTTGAGCACGGTCTCGGTCTGGGTCTTGACCCGGGCCAGCACATCGCCGAACTTGCTGAATTCGGTCTTGACCGCGCCCAGAACCAGCCAGACCTCACTGGCGCGTTTCTCAAGTGCCAAGGTGCGGAAACCCATTTGCAGGGAGCTCAACATGGCCAGCAAGGTGGTGGGGCCCGCCAGCGTCACGCGGTGCTCGCGCTGCAGGCCCTCCATCAGGCCCGGGCGGCGCAGGACCTCGGCATAGAGACCCTCCGTGGGCAGGAACAACACCGCAAAATCGGTGGTGTAGGGCGGCTCCAGGTATTTTTCGGACATGGACCGTGCTTCGAGCCGGATGCGCGCTTCCAGGGCCTTGCCAGCGGACTCGGCCGCCAGCGCATCCGCCCGGCCCTGTGCATCGAGCAGGCGCTCGTAATCCTCGTTCGGAAACTTGGCGTCTATCGGCAACCACACCGGTTCACCGTGGTCCGAACGACCAGGCAGCCGGACCGCGAAATCCACCATGTTCTTGCTGCCCGGACGCGTGGCAACCTGGGCCGCATACTGGTCCGGCACGAAAACCTGCTCCAGCAGCGCGCCGAGTTGCGCCTCGCCGAATATGCCCCGGGTCTTCACGTTCGTCAGAAGATGTTTGAGATCACCCACACCCTGCGCCAGGGTCTGCATCTCGCCCAGGCCCTTGTGGACCTGTTCCAGCCGGTCGGCGACCTGCTTGAAACTCTCGCCGAGGCGTGCCTGCAAGGTGGCCTGGAGTTTTTCGTCGACCGTGGCCCGCATCTCGTCGAGTTTGCTGGAGTTGCTGGCCTGGAGTTGCGAAAGTTGCGCCTCCAGCGTCTGGCGCACCTCCATCATGCGGCGCGCATTGGCGTCGCTCAGGCTCTGCAACTGCGTGTGCAAGGTGTCTGTGAGGGTCTGCTGGAGCAGCGCGAGTTGCTGCCCGAACGCGTCGATCTGGGTGTTCTGGGTGCGTGTGGCCTCGGCCCCCTGGGTCAGCAGGGTCTGCTGGAACAAGGCGAGGTTCTGGGTCAGCTCCTGCCGGGCACTGCGGGAGGAGTTGTCGATTTCGCGGCGGAGTTCGCGCTCCAGCATGTCGGTGCGCGCGGTTGCGGCGTGCAGCGCCTCCAGCAGCGCGCTGCGTGTGGAGTCAAGGTCACGGGCAAGGCGCGGGTCCACCCGGCGCAGTACCAGCCAAAGCGTGAGGAAAACATTGCCCCCAAGCAAGGCAATCAGCACCCACCACCAGGCAGTATTCACCCCGGTGCGCTCCCAGTCGCAACCGCCCGGGGATTGAGCGCCGTCAGGGCTTCGCCACGGACAAGGAAGCCGATCAGGTTGTCGGCGGCCAGATCGGCCATGGCCAGGCGCGTTGGGACAGAAGCACTCGCGATGTGCGGCGTGAGCACCACGCGGGAAGCGCCCAGCAAGCCCGGATGCACGGCCGGTTCACCCTCGAATACATCGAGCCCGGCGCCGGCCAGGCGACCTTGCTGGAGCGCCAGGGCCAGCGCCGCATCATCGACGATGCCACCACGCGCGATGTTGATGAGTGTGGCTGTTGGCTTCATGCGGGCCAGTTCGGCGGTGCCGATGCTGTGGTGCGACTGGGCCGAATAGGGAAGTACAAGTACGAGATGGTCTGCCATTGCCAGCAGTTCGTTCTTGTCGACGTAACTTGCGCCACAAGCGGCCTCGGTGGCCTGGTCCAGGCGTGAACGGTTGTGGTAGATCACACGCATGCCGAAACCGTGCGCACCGCGGCGGGCAATACCCTGACCGATCCGGCCCATGCCAAGGATCCCGAGGGTTGAACCATGGATATCGGTGCCGGCGAACAGGTCATAACGCCAACTCGTCCAGTGGCCGGCACGCAGAAAATGTTCGCTCTCGCAGACCCGCCGGGCGGTGGCCATCAGCAGCGCAAAACCAAAATCGGCTGTGGTCTCGGTCAGTACGCCGGGCGCATTGGTGGCCAGCACGCCGCAGGCGGTCATGGCGTCGAGGTCGAAATTGTTGTATCCCACAGCCATGTTGGCGCAGATCCGCAGTGTCGGGCAAGCCTGCAGCAGTGCGGCGTCCACACGTTCGCTGGCGGTGCAGAACAGGCCCACCCGCCCCTGCGATTTCGCGGCCAGTTCGGCCGGACTCCACAAGTTGTCATCCTGGTTGGACAGCACCTCGAAATGCTGCGCCAGCCGCTCGATGACCTGCGGAAAAACCGCGCGGGCGATCACGATCCCGGGTTTGTTCATGTTGTTCTTTTTCGCTGGTTGGGGCCGCCGGTCGCAGCCAAATACTTCATTCGGTCTGCGGTATTTCAAACACCTGGCGCAGGTAACCCATGTAGCGTTCGTCGTCACACATGTTCTTGGAAGGTGTGTCGGACAACTTGGCCACCGGCTGCCCGTTGCACCGGACCATCTTGATGACGATCTGCAGCGGCTCATAACCCAGGTCGTTGGTCAGGTTGGTGCCGATACCGAACGCCAGCTGGCACCGCCCGCGGAACTGCCGGTACAACTCGATTGTGCGCGGTACCGTCAGGCTGTCGCTGAAGATGAGGGTCTTGGTGCGCGGGTCCACACGGTTCTTCGAGTAATGCGCCAGCATGCGTTCACCCCACGAAAACGGGTCGCCACTGTCATGCCGCGCGCCGTCGAACAGCTTGCAGAAATAAAGGTCGAAATCGCGCAGAAAGGCGTCAATGCCGTAGACGTCGCTCAGGGCGATACCCAGGTCGCCCCGGTACTCCTTGGCCCAGGACTCGAAGCCATAGATCTGGCTGTCGCGCAGGCGCGGGCCCAGCGCCTGGCAAGCCTGCAGGTATTCGTGGGCCATGGTTCCCAGCGGCGTCAGGCCGAGCTTCATGGCGAACAGCACATTGCTGGTGCCGGCCAGCTGGCCTGACGTACCAGCGGCGTTGCCGGGGCTCTGCCCGGTGCCCAGCCGCACCGACAACACACGAAGCACCTCTTCGTGCCAGGGCTGGCTGAACCGGCGGCGCGTGCCGTAGTCTGCGATCTTGAGGTCACCCAGGCCCTCTTCGCGCAACTGGCCGATCTTGACATCCAGCCGACGACGGCCCTCGACCAGGTCGGGTAGCTTGTGGGTGTTGCGGAAATACACCTCGTTGACGATGGCAAGCACAGGAATCTCGAACAGGATGGTGTGCAGCCAGGGGCCCTGGATCGTGATGTCGATCTCGCCCGAGGGCAAGGCGGTGACGGTGATGTATTTTTCGTTGAGGTGAAACAAGCCGAGGAAATCGACAAAGTCACTCTTGATGAACCGCATCGAGCGCAGGTAGGCCAGTTCGGCGTCGTGAAAATGCAGGCTGCACAGCGACCGGATCTCGTCGCGGATCTCCGCGACGAAGGGTGCGAGGTCAAGGCTGGGTGCACCGGGACCCACCCTGTTTTGCGCGTTGCGGCATTTGAAGCGGTATTCGACCTGTGCTCCGGGAAACTGGTGCAACACGACCTGCATCATGGTGAACTTGTACAGGTCGGTGTCGAGGAGGCTGGTGATGATCATTGTCGGTATTCCACTGCGCCGGGGCATGCGCCTTGCGCCATCGCGCAGTGTAAGTGAAGCACCGGGTGGCGACAGTACACCGGCGGGACTGGTCCATGGCCGGACCGGTCTGGTTGCCGTTAGGACCGGGCCTCTAAAATGTTGCGTCGCAGCAAAAACTTCTTGCCATCGTACGGGACAACCCTATAATTTGCCACATGCTGCACTGCAACATTTAATGTACAAGTACAGGAACATCAGGGCAGTTGCCAGGTTGCCAGTTACGTCCTTAACCACTCTTTGGAGAATTTTTATGCTGACCGTCGAACAAGTCATGGCCTCCCACAAAGCCAACATCGAAACCCTGGTGGGCCTCACAAGCAAGGCTTTTGAAGGCGTCGAGAAAATCGTCGAACTCAACCTGACCGCTTCCAAGGCCGCACTGTCCGAAATGGGTGACCACGCCAAAGCGGTGCTCAGCGTCAAGGATGCCCAGGAACTGCTGACGCTGCAGTCGGGCCTGATGCAACCACTGGCTGAGAAAACAGCGGCCTACAGCCGCCATTTGTACGACATCGCCACTGGCTCCAGCGCCGAGTTCGGCAAGGCTGTCGAAGACCAGGCTGCCGAAGCGCAAAAAAAATTCATGGGCCTGGTGGACAACGCTGCCAAGAACGCCCCAGCAGGCTCTGAAACCGCCGTCGCCGTCATGAAGAGCGCCGTCGCTGCCGCGAACAACGCGCTGGAGTCCGTGCAAAAGGCTGTGAAGCAAGCTACCGAAGTCGCCGAAAGCAACTTCAACACGGTGGCCGCCAACGCGGTCAATGCCACGAAGACCGCCTCCAAAAAGCGTTGATTCGTCCAATATTCCCACGCCAGAAGGTGTCAGCGCAATTTTTTAGAGCGGTGACGCTGTACAGCAAGGGAAAACCCTGACATACTTCGTTGGACGAATCAGGGTAATGATTTTTTGGTTGTCTCCTCGGGTCCTTTCGCAACCATCAGGTTCAGGGATCCCTTCAAGGCCTCATCGCAAGATGGGGCCTTTTTTTGCGTGTGTCACTTGACACAACGGTAGAAGTGGTATTGGCTGGTGACCACTCCGCCAGGCAAGGGCAAACGCTCGAACCCTTCGTGTTCGATCAATTGGTCACACGCCAGACAGGCGCCAGGTGCCAGGATGTCGTGCCAGCTTGGCGCCAGCTCCACGGCAAGTCGGGTCGATGCAGCCCGGTTCGAACTGCCCACATCGGCATGAATAAAAATGGCCGGCCGGTGTTTTTCGCGTGCATAGGCGGGAATACTGGTGCGAAAGTCTCCCAATCGCAACAACTCGGCCGGCGGAATGCAATCCGGATGGGCGGCCACTTCGCGATCGAATACGTAGACCGCGCGCTGTGGAAATTTCAGACGCAAATGGTCGTACGTCCTGCCATTGCCAAGACCGACTTCGAGCACCGGGCCCGGGTGGTCCAGCATGCGCAGCGCGACCTCGTCGATACATGCACGCTGGGCCTGCATACGCAAGATGAACTCATCGAGACGGCTCATGGTGCCTTGCCCTTTGCAATGGTTGTTGGCATAACGGGTGCACGTTGCAGCTGATTATCGGCCCGAGGTACGGGATGTAAAATTTCGGCGTGACCCCAGAGACCACTGCCCCTGTCATCGTTGCGCTGTTGGCGGTTGGAATGGCGCTGTCCTTCATTCTTGCCGACCGGCGCTCGCCGACCAGCCAGGCGCAGGCGCTCTTTCTGGCTTGTGTCGGAATTTCCATCGCAGTAGATGTTCTGTTGGTTTTGCCACTGCGCAAGGTGCACGGGGTGGTGGCCTGGGAGGGCGTCTTCGTCCTGCCGCAGGTCCTGTCGTTCCTGTTCGCCTACGAGTGGATACTGCGGGTGCGGCGCACCATTCCTTCCGGCAACCTCAATACCCGCGGCGCAGACAGGCTGCTGCTTGGCGCCCAGGCGCTGGTGCTGTTCTATGGACTGGCTGCGCTGGTTTTTCCGGAACTGCGGGCTGAGCACTTTGGCAACCTCACTTTGGACCCTGGTGAAAAGCTGCATCCGTCTTTCTGGTTGTTCTCCGTTCCATTGGGTTTGTCCCTGGCACTTGCCACTGCTGCCACGCTGTTCACGCTCAATCGCCGTCCGGACCGCGCCGAGGCGCGCCGACTGATTGCATTCGCCATCGGTGCGCCGATCATGGCGTGCTCCCTGGTGGTGCCGCCGTCCATGGCACCGCTGGCCGGTGCGGTCGGGCTTTTGGTGGTGCTTGTGGGCTCTGTGCAGTACCACGTCACGCAGGGTCAACGGGCACAGTTTTTGTCCCGGTTTCTTGCGCCGCAGGTGGCGGAGCTGGTCACGCGCCGGGGGCTGAAAAGCGCCACAGACGAAAAGACACTTGAGCTTTCTGTCGTGTGTTGCGACCTGCGTGGATTCACCGCTTTTTCAGCCGCAACATCGTCCAAGCGGGTCATCGGTATTCTGCGCGAATACTACGATGCCGTTGGCGCTGCGGCCGCTGCCTGTGGCGGCACCATCAAGGACCAGGCCGGCGATGGGGTGCTGATCCTGGTTGGGGCGCCGATCCCGTACGCCGACCATGCGCAGCGGGCACTGGAACTCGCCCGCCAGATCCGGTCAGTCGGCGTGGCCCTGACAGGCCGCTGGTCCAATGCAGAGATGCAGCTTGGCGTCGGGGTCGGCGTAGCCAGTGGGTTCGTCACCGTCGGAGTGATCGGCGGGGCCTCGCGCCTCGAATACACCGCCGTGGGCTCGCCGGTCAACCTTGCTTCGCGCCTGTGCTCCGAGGCCCTGCATGGCGAAATTCTGGTGGATGAACGCACGGTGCAGTTGCTGGGCACCAGCGTGTCGCCAAGCACGCTGCGCCAGGGGTCGATACTGAACCTCAAGGGGTTTGCTCAGCCAACACCAAGTTATGTGCTGCAAGGTGTCTGAGCATCAAATTGCCAATCGAAGGTGCCCTGCACCACAACTCGCAGGACAAAACCACTGCAGCAGTCACCCGCGTGGTTTGACCTCCAGCCCCGAACAAGCTGCGCACCAGGCGGCGCAGGAGTGACGGGGCCTCAGGAGGACTCCGGACTGGACTGTCTGGAAAGATGGGCGGTGGTATTGGCGAGCCGCACGGCAAGAATCCGGATCAGTTCGATCGCCGCGTCCGGGTTTTCGCGGATCACGCTGCGGAACAGGTCGGCCGAAATGCGCAGCACTTCGAGCTTGGTCTTGGCTGTGGCCGTGGCCGTGCGGGGAACATCACCAAATATCGCGATTTCTCCAATCAGGTCATTGGCTCCAACGGTGCCGATCACCAGGCGCCCCTTGCCATTGGGCAGTTCGACAGAGATCTCGATCTGGCCCTCAATCACGACATAGCAGGCGTCGCCACGGTCACCGACCTTGAAGATCACGCGGTCTGCGGCATACGTCAACCGGTCGCTGCTGAAACACAGCAGTTTCTGTTTTGCAGGTGCGATCTTGCTGAAGATCGGAAACCTGCGTATCAATTCGACTTCTTGTTCCAAACTCATGTCGACCCCTATGTGATGAGAGCTATCCGCCTCTGAGCAACCGTTGCAGTGCACCGTCACGCAGCACGAGATCTTGGTAGGGTCCCTGCTCTGCCAGCTTTCCGTGCTCCATGACCAGCACCAGGCCGAACCGCTGGGCCAGGTCCGCTCGGCTGAGCACCCAGTACACGGAAATCCCCTCGCGGCACGCCAGGACGCTCGTGACCAACCGATTCTGTGCAATGGGATCCATCACCGCCGAGGCCTGGTCCAGGATCAGGACCGATGGACGCTTGAGCAGCGCACGGCCGATTGCCACCTTCTGGCGGTCTGGAACCGACAAGCGTGCACCACCATTACCGACCTGGTAGTCCAGGCCAATGCGCAGGACGAGCGAGCGCAGGCTCAGCTCACCCAGTATCTGGCGCATCAGCGCGCCGATCTGGGCACTGCCATCGGCCTGGCTGGTGGCAATCTTGCCAAAAAGTATGTTGTCCTGCAGGGACGCCGCGCCGTTGTAGCGCAAAGGATCAAAAAATGCGATCGAATCCCGCATGTCCTCGGGCAGGTTCTCGGCGAAGTGACGCCGCGCCTCCAGAATTCGGCCCTCCAACGCCTCGTCGATCAGGCCCAAACGGTGTTTGGTGATCACGAGTTTGAATGGAAGGCCCAGCAGGAGATTGCGCTCCGAATGCGCAATTCGGTCCAGTCCCATTGATGCGACGCGTGACAGGATGTCCTTGACATTGGGGAGGTCATCGTAAGCGATGAAGCTGAAACGCTCGAACAACTCGTGGCCCGGCGGCAGGTCGCTGAACAGTTCGAGCATCGTCTCGGCCAGTTTGTGCCCGACCTTCAGCAGGTCGTCCGACAAACCGGTATCGGTCAGGACTTTGCGCACATAGGCGTTGAGCGCCAGGCTCTCCATGTCGAACATCTTGCCCACCGGCGTGCCAAACAGCAGGTTTTCTGCCATGGTGGCGTTTCGGTTGTAGCGCTCAATGTCGAACCGCTCCACCAGGTCCTTGACATCGGGGTGATTGCGCATGGTCTCGCGCGCCCGCAGGATGTCGTCGGCGAGCCCCGGTCTGTGAACCGAACTGACCGCGCTCTTGAGGCCGATCTCGAACAGGGTTTCTTCCAGGTCCACCGTTTTGAGAATCTCGAGAATGCGGTCTTCAATGTCGTGCGGGCCAACGACGCCCGCAGCGTCGTAGTCCAGCCATTGGGCGTTGATGTCCAGAGGCGAATTGCCGGCACGAATTGCTTCACGCAATTGACGTTCACGCATTCGGCGTGCCTCGCTGGCATAGGTCGCATCTGCCATCGGCCTGTGTTTTAGCCCGTAGACCAGGTTCTCACGCACGCTCACTGGAAACAGATAGGACGCAGCCCCGACATACGCAACGGCCCTGCCCGTCACCGCTTCGGGTGCGCGCGTCATGTCGATCCCGTCCATTTCGACGGAACCCCCAGAGGGACGCACCAAACTGGCGAGCAACTGGGCCAATTCGCCAGAGCCACAGCCGTTCGGCCCAACGATGGCCACGTGTTGCGCCATGGGGTTCTCGAACGAAACGCCGTCCAGCACCTTGGTGCCGGAGTCGTCCAGCAAGGACAGGTTGCTCACCCGCACCATGCCACTGCTGGGCAACTGGGGCGCTTCTGAAAGCTGCTGGTGGGCTGGCGGCGCAAGGTCATCGACGGAGAATTGCTCGATCACCTGTGCGTACTTGATGCTCGTGTCCATGCGCTCCTGGTCCCAGTCGATCAACTCCTTGACCGGGCCGGGAAGATCCTTGTAAGCAGCGATCACGGCAACCAGCGCACCGATATCGAGCCGGCCTGAAATTGCCAGGTAACCACCGACCAGGTAGAACAGGAAGGGCGTGATCTGCGACAACAGATTGTTGAGGAATTTGATCAGGAACTTGCGCTGGAAATGCTCGAAGCGGATCAGGAAAAGCCGCCCAAGACGGGCAGAGAATTCAGCGCGTTCATAGTTCGACGTGTCATGGGCGTGGATCTCGACCACACCGTCCACGCACTCCGCGATGCGACCGGCAAGTTGCCTGGCGGCAATCTGGCGCTCCTTGGACAGCACCAGCAGGCGGCGACGCATCTTGGGGATGATGACGGCCTGGATCATGACCATGCCAAAAGCCACGAGCCCCAGGTAGACATGCTGGAACAGGATGAAGAACAGCGCGGTCAACGCCTGCCCTCCCAGGTACAGGGGCGTGATCAGCGCCTCGCCGACAAAGCCACCCAATGGCTCGACCTCGTTGTTGATCATGGTGGCCATCTCGGCCGACTTGACGCGCCTGACGTGTCTCAGCGGAAAACGCAGGATGTGGTCGAACAGGTCATACCGCAGGCGGCGCAACATGCGTTCGCCCATCCAGCCCTTCATGGTGTTGATCTGGAACTTGATCAATCCGCTGATGACAATAAGCGCCAGGAAGGTCAAGGTCAAAGCAACGAGGTACGGAACACGCTCAAGTGGGAAACCGTCGAATACCCGCAGGCTCGCACCGCCCAGGAAATCCGGCAACGACAAATTGATCCGCAGGAAGGCGGCAGTCGACTCGGGGCTGGGAAATCCCTTGCCCTGGATCGGCTGGTTGATGATGGTCTTGGGCAGGTCCAGCGATGCGTAATAAAACAGCATCGACAACACGACCAGCGGAACGATAAGCAGCTGTTCTCGCTTGCTGTACTTGACGATGAACCCGAACAAGGCGCGTTCCATGGCGGCGCCCTAGTTGTAGGGATCGGCTGCGTCGCGCAGGCCATCGCCCATGAAGTTGAAGGCAAGTACAACCACGAACACCGGAACAACCGGCAACATCAGCCATGGGTACAAGGCCACGACGTTGATGTTTTGCGCCTCATTGAGCAATACCCCCCAACTCGTGATGGGTGGCCGCAAACCCAGGCCCAGGAAAGACAAGGCCGTCTCGCCCAGAATCATGCTGGGAATCGACAGCGTCAACGAAGCGATCAGGTGGCTGGTAAAGCTCGGCAACAGGTGCCTGCCGATGACGCGCGCAGGTGTGGCCCCCATCAGCACAGCCGCCACCGCAAAGTCCTCCTCACGCAAGGCCAGGAACTTGGAGCGCACCGAGCGCGCCAAGCCGGGCCAGTCCAGCAGACCCAGAATAATGGTGATCCCGAAATAGATGAGGATAGGGCTCCAGGTGACGGGCAGCGCCGCTGACAGGGCCATCCAGAGCGGCAACTCGGGGAAGGATCGGACAATCTCGATCAGCCGCTGTATGACGTTGTCGACCCAGCCACCGTAATAGCCGGAAATACCGCCCAAGGTGATGCCGATCACGAAGCTGACGAAAATCCCCAGAAGCCCCACCGTGAGAGAGATTCTTGTGCCGTAGATGATGCGCGAAAACATGTCGCGCCCCAAGCGGTCGGTGCCCAGCATGTAGAGCGTCCCGCCTTCGGCCGGACAGACCAGATGAAAGTCGCCATCCAGCAGGCCCCAGAACTCGTAATCGTCGCCCCGGCAGAAGAACCGCAGCGGCTGGACTTTTTCAGGATTGGCGACGAACTCGCGTTTCATCGTCTCGAGGTTGAGCTTCATGTTGTAGCCGTAGACAAACGGTCCTACAAAACGGTCTTCATGAAACAGGTGCACCGCCTGCGGTGGCGCGTAAATATGGCTGGAGTCGCGGGTGTTCAATCCATACGGAGCGATCACCTCGGACACCAGTGATGACAGGTAGAGCAGCGCAAGGATCACCGAACAGAACACCGCGATGCGATGGCGGCGGAACTTCCACCACATGATCCGCCACTGCGATGCGCGGTAGAACGCCTCTTGTTCCGCACTGAGTGTCTCCACCGACTGTGGCTCGAAAGGCGCCGGTGAAACATAGTGCTCCAGGCGATCGTCCGCAGGCTGCGCGCTCATGTGGGGCGCCCCGATTCAGGGGTTGTGGCCCGGCCCAGTTCGGGAGCCGATGCCATGCCGCTCATTTGGCCACCTCGCCGGTGAGGCGAATCCGCGGATCCAGGGCGGCCAGAAGAAGGTCGGAGATGAACATGCCCAGTACGGTCAGAAGCGCGAGGAACATGAGAAAGGAACCAGCAAGGTACTGGTCCTGGCTTTGCAGTGCATCGAGCAACATCGGGCCTTCGGTCTGCAGGGACAGGACCACCGACACGATGGCCGAGCCAGAAATGACGCTGGGCAGCAGATTGCCGATGTCAGCCACGAACGGGTTGAGCGCCATGCGCAGCGGGTACTTGATGAGCAGGCGCATGGACGGCATGCCCTTGCTGCGCGCCGTGACCACATACTGCTTCTGCAACTCGTCGAGCAGGTTCGCACGCAGACGGCGGATCATTCCGGCCGTGCCGGAGGTACCGATCACCACCACAGGAATCCACAGATGGGACAACACCGAGGCGAACTTCTCCCAGCTCATGGGTTGGTTCAGGTACTGTGGGTCCATCATGCCCCCGATGGACAGGCCGAACTGCACATTGGCGAAATACATCAGCACCAGGGCCAGCAGGAAGTTCGGGGTCGCCAGGCCCACATACCCGAGCAAGGACAAGCCGTGGTCGCCCCAGCTGTACTGGTGCGTGGCGGCATAAAAGCCGATCGGAAAAGCCACTGCCCAGGTAAACAGGATCACCGTGATGTTGAGCACGAATGACAACACCAGCCGGTCGCCGACCACGTCGAGCACCGGAAGGTTGTATTCGAAGGACCAGCCCCAGTCACCCTGGATCAGCCCGGAGAAGCCGCGTTCACCCGGCCATACGCCGATCCAGGCGGCGTACTGCTCCACAAACGACTTGTCCAGACCGAACTGATGCCGCAGGAACTGCGCCTTTGCCAGGGCCGCGGTATCACCCTGGCTTCGAAGCTCGGCAATCTGGTTGGTGAGAAAGTCCCCGGGCGGCAACTGGATGATCACGAAGGTCACAAAGCTGATCACCAGCAACGTGGGGATCATCAGCAGGATGCGCCGCAGCGTATAGGCCAGCACGTCGTCAGTTCCTGCGGGCGTCGGTGAACCAGAAGGTTTCGGGCCGGTACAGGCCGAAGAACGAACCTGGCTCCCAGTTGTACAGGCCCTTCTCTGGCACGTTCTTGAGTGCGTTGTTCACGACAACCGGTTGCTGCACACCATTGATAACGCCGATCGAAAACTGCTGCTCGGCATGGATGGTGAGTATGCGGTGCCATATTTTCTCGCGCGACTCGCGCGGCTCGGTCCGCCAGGCATCGCGCAGCTTCATCAGCTCGATCGCCTCCGGAATATCGGGCGCTTCGCCGGACTTGCCGGCGGTCTCGTGGTACTGACCGAATTTGGGCCACTGCAACTGTATCTGGGTGACCGGCGCGAGTTCGTCGGGAGATGTGTCGGCTGTCGGAAGCGCGTTGTCGATGCCGAACCAGACCGACATCATGGCCTCGCCGGAAAAAACCCGGTTGCGCAACACATCGCGCTGGGACGGCTTGCTGAACAGCTTGATCCCTGCATCTTTCCAGGTGGCACGGATCAACTCGAGGATGTCGGTCTGCTCCGTGGTCTCGCCAGCGGTCTCGACGATGATCTCCAACGGTCTGCCGTCCGACAGCTTGCGCACGCCATCGGACCCGCGTTTGAGTCCGATCTCGTCGAGCAGTTTGTTCGACGCCTTGAGGTCAAACTGCGTCCACGCGGACTGGTACTGCTTGCGGTACAGTGGGCTTTCTGACACCACGGTGTTGTTGCTTGGAGATGCAAGGCCAAAGTAGAGCACCTGGTTGATCTGGGCGCGGTCGATGCCCATCGACATCGCATGGCGGAAGCGCACGTCGCGGAACAACTGGCGCAAGACAGGGTCGTTGGCGTTGAGGTTCGGGTAGAGCGCAAATTGCGAACCCTGCCCGGTGCGCCACAACAAAGTGCGGTAGTTGTTGGCCTTCTCACCCTTCTTCAGAAAGGTGAAATTGTTGAACTGGATCTCGCGTGCCTGCAGATCCGATTCGCCCGCTCCGGCCTTGGCCGGAATCAGCTTGCCATCCGCGATCGGCAGCACCAGGCGGTCGATGTATGGCAACTGCCGGCCGGCCGAATCCACCCGGTGAAAGAACGGGTTGCGCACGCCGACAAAACGGTCGGCCGGCGGCTTGGTGGTATTGATCCACGGTTGCAGCGTCGGCAGGCTCGGGTTGTCGTAGTTGTTCATGTTGTCTTCGCGGTTGTGGATTGCCGCCCACGTCCGTTTCCCGGGGTCGTTCTTCTCCAGTTCGACGACCTTGGGCGTGTACTTCTTGTGGAATTGCCTGAGGTAGTGCGCCGGCCGAAAGATGAACAGTGGCGATGGGCCGGCCATTTGTGCCAGGAACTCCGGATTCGGCTTTGGCCAGGTATAACGAATGGTGGTCTTGTCGAGGTACTCGACCTTCGGTGGGGCTCCGCCCACCAACAGGTTCACCGGTGGCCCGGTAGGAGTCAGGTCTTTGTCATTGGCGACGTCTTCCCAGAAGTAGCGGAAATCGTCACTGGTGAACGGCTGGCCATCGGACCACTTGTGTCCCTTGCGCAGCTTCATGGTGAACACCCGGTCGTCCTTGACATCGATGCTCTCGAGCATGTCCGGCACGATCTTGAGATTGGCGTCGTACCCGACAAGTCGGGCATAACCATAGACCATCATCATGCGAACATCGCGCGCGCGACCGATCAGCATGTTGAGGGTGCCGCCATGTTGACCCAGTTCGCTGGTCTTGCCGTCCATCGCCACCACCAACGGGTTGTCGGGCAAACGCTGCTTTACCGGCGGTAGTTTCTTGGCATTCACCTGCTCGAGCAACATCGGGGTTTCAACAAGTTTGGCCGGGACGGCGGCCCACAGCGGTGTCGCGTGCGCAAACAACAACAGCGCGACGCCAACTGCACAAAAACCCGTCAAAGGCCTGAATGAAAGAGTTTGACTGGTCATGCTTTCAACTCCGAGACATCAACGTCCGCGTGGGCCCGGACAAAGTGGCTGCCACCGATATCGATCATTTCCATGCGCGTGGTCCCATCCAGGCGAAACGGTGCCGGCCAGGCGCCGGGTATGGACGCCTTGCCCTCCATCAGGGCTTTGAAATCGAGCTTGCGGTCCAGGTCCGGATTGGGCACTGCTGCCAGCAACGCCCGGGTATAGGGGTGCACCGGGTTCTCAAACAGCGCCTCATAACTGGCCACCTCGACGATCCGGCCAGCGCACATCACGGCGATCCGGTCGGCGATGTAGTGCACCACGGCCAGATTGTGCGAAATGAACAGGTAGGTCAGGTTCATTTCCTTGCGCAAGTCCAGCAGCAGGTTCAGCACCTGGGCCTGCACCGAGACATCGAGCGCCGACACCGGTTCGTCACAGATCAGCAGATCGGGGCTGAGCGCCAGTGCCCGCGCAATTCCGATACGCTGGCGCTGGCCGCCAGAGAAACTGTGCGGATAACGCCGCAAATGGCGCACATCCAGACCGACCAGGCCAATCAGTTCCTTGACGCGTGCGAACCGCTCGTCTTCGTTGCCGATCCCGTGGATCACCAGGGGCTCGCTGACAATGTCATAGACCGTCATGCGCGGATTGAGTGACCCGAACGGATCCTGAAACACGAACTGCACGCGCCGTCTGTATTCGAAAAGCTCTGCGCCTTCGAGTTTGCGCACATCCCGGGGACGGCCCCGGTCGTTGAAGATGATCTCGCCGGAGTCTGGAATGCTCGAGCGAAGGATCATCTTTGCGGTGGTGGTCTTGCCACAACCCGACTCCCCCACGAGACCCAGGCACTCGCCGGGGGCCACCTCGAAACTGACGTTGTCAACGGCAAGGTGCTCGCCCGCCGGTTTACCACCAAAAAGCGATGTCTTGCGGGTGCCGAACCTCTTGGTCAGGTTGCGGACAACCAGCATTGGTGCTGAAGGATCGGCGTTTGCCGGGCGGCTGTCCTGCTTCTGCATCAGGTGGCCGGCCGCCACCTGGATCTCACGGATCGGGGTCAGGCGCTCACCCGGCGCCATGTTGAAACGCGGCACGGCGCGCATCAAAGCCTTCAGGTAAGGGTGGCGAGGATCGCGGAAGACGTCTTCCAGGGTTCCGGCTTCCATGACCTTGCCGTGGTACATCACCACCACTTCGTCTGCCATGTTGGCCACGATGCCGAGATCATGGGTGATCATCATCATGGCCATCTGCAAGTCACCCTGCAGTTGCTTGATGAGCTGCAGGATCTGCGCCTGGATAGTGACATCCAGTGCGGTGGTCGGCTCGTCAGCGATAAGCAAGGCGGGCCGGCAAACCAGCGCCATGGCAATCATGGCCCGCTGACGCAGGCCACCCGACAACTCGAACGGGTAGGTGTGCTCCGCCTTGGCCGGGTAAGGGAAGCCGACCAGACGCAACATTTCCACCACCGCCGCGCTGCGCTCGGCTTTGCCCATGGCGGCGCGGTGCAATGCCAGTGCCTCGCCGATCTGGTTGCCGATCGTGTGCAAGGGCGACAGGGCCGTCATCGGCTCCTGGAAGATGATCGAGATGCGGCCGCCACGCAGGGACTGCATCTGCGCGCCCTGCATGTCGAGCCTGGATATGTCAATCACGGTATCGGGCGTGCGCGGATCCTGGAACAGGATCTCGCCTTGTTCGATGTGCGCGACACGGGGCAGGATGCCCATGATCGCCTGCGCAACGATCGACTTGCCCGAACCCGACTCGCCCACCAGCGCCATGGTCCGTCCGGCAGGAATGCGGAAGGAAACACCGTCAACCGCCTTGACCGTGCCCGCATCTACATTGAGGTAGACCTTCAGATCCTTGACCGTGAGAACGTTTGCCATGCCCGCTTCGCATTAAGAATGTCTGCCGTCTGAAAGGGGGGCGGCCAGCGCACGCGCACCCTTGCACAGTTGTGTCGCTGATGGCTATTCGTGCCACCTTTTCCGGACTGAGTATAGAAGAGAAGAATGCGAGACCTTGGCGCATTCACACCACATCACCGTGACCTTGCCAGCCTGCATCCTTGTGGTCATCACCGGAGGAACAGTTCGGTTGCGCTGCGCCAAACGACGTTGGACCTCGCCCCGGCAAGCTGAAACAGTTCCTGCAAAAAATCCCAGGTGGGTTCATCGTGGACGGCATGGTGCGTCAGCCACCCCGTGGCTTCATCGGTGTCCGCAGTTCCAAAGCGCCGCGCCTGCAGGTGTGTCACCGCCTGTTTCAGTGCGGCATCCTGACCAACAAAACCACGGCTACCCTTCCAGTCGATGACGTCCACATGCGTGTTGACCTGAACCAGGCCGGGCGACTGGGTTGCAAGCACACGTGGGCCGAAACGGCTCAGTCCGAGATAACCGCTGCCAGCCAGCCCGGCCACCAGGCCCGGTTGGGAAATCCGGTTCCAGGGCGGCACCAGCACGGGCAGGGAGCGCGCGCCATAGAGATCCTGCAGCCTGCGCCGGCCCCACTGCAGGCGCGCCGCAGCTGCGCCAGCAGATTCGCCGACCGCAAACTCGGTCTTCTTCTCACCCGGCCCGGCCGCGTTGCGATGTCCGACGCCATGCTGCAGCACCGTCACTGCGCCTTGATCGCCAGACAAAAGGTCGGCATCTGCATCCTGCGGAATCACAGCCAGCGCCAACGGAACCTGCGCGCTGCCAGCCAGTGCCACCAGCCGGTCCAGTGAGGCGGTCCTGGTTGTGGCGTCGTCGTCGCGCCACCAGAAATCGACGCTTCGACCCAGGTCGCGCCAAAGTGCCAGTTCATCGAAAAAGCCCTTCCATGAACTCCTCATGCGGCACGCTCCCCGATCCACCGGGCGACCAGCGACGCACTGTTCTTGGCGCCTTCCAGGCTCACGGACATCCTTGACAGCGCCGGACGCGCGGCAGCGCGGTCGATAGCCTGCGCCAACGCAACCGGGCTCAGCGCGGACTCCTCCACGAGCTCGATCCATCCTTTGGCAGCAAGCAGGCGCGCACGCAGCGATTGCTCCACTTCCGCGCCGCCGGCAAACGGAACCACGACAGCCGCAGCACCGGCCTGCAGGATGTCCATGATTGTGTTGTAGCCCCCCTGGCTCACAGACAGCCGGCATCGGGCCAGCAAGCTGGGAAAGTCTGCGCGGTGGCGCTCCACCTGCACGCCGGGTGTGTCGCGGGACAGCCGCTGCAGACGTGCAACATCCGGATCAGTGGCATTGACACCGGCGAGCAGGCGCCATGGGTTATCGCGCAAAGTGCTCAGGGGTCGGGCCGCGATGGCAGCCTCAAGAAGTTGCCGACCCACTGCGCCGCCGCCCACGGACACCAGCACCTCGCCGTTCGCGCGTTCGGCCGGCGATGCAGCCAGCGGCTGGTCCGAAACAGGGCCCACCACGTACCCGGTGTAGTGCAGGCGTGCCCCCAGCCTCCCGGTGTGCCGAAAGGTGCGATCGAATGGCACCAGCGCCGCATCGCCATGCACCAGCACATGGTCGAAGTAACGTTCGAAGGTCTGCAGCATCTGATCCTGGCGGCTTGGGTCCGACTGTCCTCCACCAAGCACATCGCGCACGGACGAGACCACTACCGGTGGATCAGCGCCAGCCCGTACAGCTTCGAGCAAGGGCAGCAACTCGAAGCGCATCTGACGGCGACCGAAAGGAAACAGTTCGATTACCAGGGCATGCGGCCGGGCCTCATGGAATACAGCCAGCAACTGCTCCCGGCGATTTTGCTTCCACGCATCGTCGACTGGCGCACCGGTTGCGTCGAGCAGGGTCTTGAAGGACAGATCCGCCGCGCTGGCCGGCGCCAGCTGTACACAATTCGCAGCATGAATCACCAGGCCGGGAACCGGCACGCCCCCGGTGACAAAGGTGACTTCGAGGCCGGCGTCTGTCATCGCGTTCACCAGCGCCGCAGCGCGCTTCAGGTGGCCAATGCCCAGCAGATGCTGGACATAGAAAAGCACGCGGTGTGCACCCACGTTCACGCCTCCTGCGCGCCCGATTGGCCGGCCGTGGAGGCGTCCAAAGGCAGGTTCAGTCGCAGCACCGACGGCCGTCCCTCAGTATCGAGTCGGAACAGTTGCAGGCACAACCAGTCGAGCTTGGCCGGTGGACGCCCCAGCATGTCCCATCCCATGGCAGCAGCGAAAATCACACGAATCACGCCACGGTGGCTCACGGCAAGCGTCGGTCGACCCGCGACAGCGACTTCGGCCAGCCAGGGCTGCACGCGGGCCCACACCTGGCGCGGACTCTCGCCGCCGGGCGGCTGGAAATCCAACCCGCGTTCTTCGTTGGCGCGCATGGTGTCGCCCAACTCCTCGCGCAGTGCAGGCAGCGAAAGTCCCTCCCACGCGCCCCAGGACATTTCCTGGATGCGAGGCTCTGCCCGCACGCTGCCCAGGTGCAGGCAATCCGCTGTCTGCATGCAGCGCTGCAGCGGACTGCTGACCACCTGCATGCTGGCGCAGTCGGCGGGGACATGCACGCCCCGCAGCGCATTGCGGCCCGTCTCGTTGAGCGGGATGTCGGTCCGCCCTTGCAGCTTTTTGCGCGCGCTCCAATCGGTTTCAGCGTGCCGCAGCATGGCAAGCAAGGTCATGCCGCCGCCCTTGGCGCTGAATGCAGATCTGGCGCGCGGCCAAGCGGCGCCACGGCAGCTTGCAGCAAGGCAGCAGCACGGGCCGTGCTGCGCTCTTGCGCGACAAACCGGGCAGCGGCCGCCCCCATGAGCTTGCGCTTGGCGGGGTCCATCAGCAAACCGCGCACGCGTGCGGTCAATCCGCCGAGGTCGCCTTCGGACGCCAGCAGACCCGTGACACCGTCGACAACCACGTCCGGCACACCGCGCACCGCACTGGAAACAACCGGAACACCGGCCGCCTGCGCTTCCAGCATGGCCATCCCGTAAGCCTCATTGACGGCGGGCCAGACGCACAAATCACTCGCCGCATACATCACGGCAAGTTGCTCGGCGCTGCACTGTCCGGCAAACCGGCAGCGCCCCGGTGCCGCGCGCTCCAACCCGGCCCGAACCCCGGCAGCGGCAGGCCCGTCACCAGCCACCAGCAATTGCCACGGAACGTCGGGCAGATCGGCCAGGACATGCGCCAGGATTTCATACGACTTGAATTTGTCCCCGGCACGCATCATGGCCGCCACCACGATCCAGGGCACATCCGGATCGAGGCCATGGACCCCTGCAAGCCGGGCGCGGTGGTGAGCGCGGGCGTTTGCAGCCTCCTGGTAGGGTGCAGGGTCCAGGAAGGGTGGCAGACGCCGCACTTGCGTACCTACCTGCACCACCGATTGCAGCGCCGGCATGTCGTCTGCAGTAGGACACAGCAGCAGGTTCGCGCATTGCAGTGCATCCAACACCGCGGCATGGCCCATGGCCCACGGGCCTGCTGCACGCTTGGCCGCACAGGACGCTTCGGCAATCACATACGGCAGACCGAGTTGGCGGCAAACGACGGGGCCGAGCCAGTCCGGCGCCTTGTAATAGAGGTGGTAGGTGAACCACAGGTCTGGCCAGTCGGCCCGTGGCCCGTGGCGCCAGATGTCCAGCAAGGACGCGGCGATGTGACCGCCCTGCACGCGCAAAGACTCCTGCACTGCGACATCACCCGCGCCTTCGAAACTGCGAAATTCCGAGACCAGCACAACCTGGTGCCCAGCCAGCGACAGGGCATCCATCAGCAAGCGGGCTACACGTCTGTCACCTGAAGGTGTAGTGTGGGTCGGGGACTTGAGTGGCGCGTAAAAAGCGATGCGCATCAGTTGATTCTAGACCGCGACCGTACAATCCGGTCTGCTCGCCGGGCACCTCCGGCAACCCATGGCAACCCCGGGCAAGCCTGCCGGCCTGGCCTCCTGGAATCCCCCTATGTGTGGACTTTTTTTTGCGGTCGAACGTCACCAGCCTGTCGACAGCGCGCGCGCGCGCCAGGCCATCGCCGCCCTGCGCCACCGTGGCCCGGACGGAATCGGCGAGCATAATTTCTCGATCGCAAACGCTCCGGACATGCCGCACCTGTCCGGGTTTGTCGGGCATACGCGGCTGTCGATCCTGGACCCGAGCACCCGTTCGGCGCAGCCGTTTCGACGCGGCCCGCACACACTGGCTTACAACGGCGAGGTCTACAACTTCCGGCAGTTGCGACAGGAACTCGCGCGCAAGGGCCACCGTTTCGAGACCGACGGCGATACCGAAGTTCTCATGGCCTTGCTCGTCGAAGGTGGCGCCCAGGCGCTCGACCAGGCCAACGGCATGTGGGCCTTTTGCCTGCTGGACGAGCGCAACGGCAAACTGACAGCGGCACGCGACCGCTACGGAAAGAAGCCGCTGTTCTACCACGTCGACGCGGATCGGCTGTGCCTGGCTTCTGAAATCGGCCCGATCCTTACCTACCTTGGGCGTGCCCCTGAAATGTCCATGGTTGATCTGGACAGCTTTCTGCGGGACGGCTGGCTGTACCCGCATGCTGACGGAGCGACCCACATCCAGGGCATCCGCCAGGTGGTGGCAGGCAGCGTGCTGACTGTGGATCTTCCCACTTGGCAGTTCAGCGAGGCGCCCTACTTCACGCTCGAGGCTTACGGGCAGGTGCACCCACCGGCCGCCGAAAATCTTGCGGCCCAGTTGCAGGATGCGGTGCTCTCCAGACTGGTAGCCGACCGCAAGGTCGGCCTGTTGCTCTCGGGCGGCGTCGACAGCTCCCTGATCCTGTCCATTCTGGCCGCACAGGGACTCACGGAACAGGTCACCTGTTTCACCGGCGACGCAGGCAAGAGCGCAGACGCCACCTATGCGCAGCAGTGCATAGAGCAGTTGGGCATCCCCGCTGTCGCGATACCGCTCGACTACGGGAGCAGCGGCATGGACGCGTTCCTGCGGGTTTGCCGGCACCAGGAAAAACCGTTTCCATTCATCGGCAATGCACTTGCCATGCCACAGTTGTATGCCCGGATCGCCGAACATGACGTGCCGGTGGTGCTCGATGGCACCGGAGGCGACGAGCTGTTTGCCGGCTACTGGGACCGCTACTACAGGTTCGCGTTGCGCCAGGCGCTGGCCGAGGGGGACCAGCCATGGATCGCGGCCTCCCTTGCCGCCAACGCCGACAGTCCGCAATTGCTGGCGACCGCGAACCAGGTATTGCGACAGGCAGCCACCGGCGCGCCGGCGGTTCAAGGCCCGGGTGGCCTGGTGCGCGCCAGCGAAGACCCACCGGACATCGACAGCTTCGTACAACCAGAGGTGCTGCGTGCACGGCGCGTCGATCCGCTGCTGGACTTCCGCGGCACGCTGGCGCAGGCCCTCGTGCTCGATGCGGGCCGCGGTCGCCTGCACGAGTGGTTATGGCAAAACGACCGGAACGCCATGACCTACGGCATCGAAAACCGCAGCCCGCTGCTCGACTTCCGGTTGGCCAGCTTCATGCTGACCGACTTCCGGCACAAGTTCGTCGGCCCCTGGAACAAGCATGAACTGCGCAGCGCATTCGCGCCTTTCGTGCCCTTGCCCACCCAGTGGAGACGGGACAAGCAGGGGTTTCGCTGGGTTTACCACCGCTTTTTGCAAAACAACCGCAGGCAGGTGTTGGAACTGGTTGAAGGCTCGCGGCTATTGCCCATGCGCGTAGATGTCAAACGCCTGCTCGATGCAGCCCGAAAACAGGACAACTACCTGGAATGCGGACTGCTCCAGCGCATGTTGTGCATCGCCGGGCTGGAGCAATCGATGGGCCTCAGCTGAGGTCGGTGGTGCCTCGGGCTGGCGCTACCGGCAGGCCGAACTTGCCAGCCAGGCGGGCAAGGTTCGCCTGCATGCCAAAACGCTCTGCCACGCGCGCCTGGCCTGCCTGTCCATAAACACGGCGCAACCCGGGATCGGTCAGCAGTCGTCCGAGCGCCACCGCCAACTCGGCAGGGGACTGCTGCTCCACCAGGACACCGGTCACACCATCGTCGATCAACTCGTGGATCGCAGACACCCTGGTCGCGATACACGGAAGGCCCTGGCTCTGCGCCTCCATGAGCACGTTCGGGAGTCCGTCGCGATCGCCGTCCTGGGCAATGCGGCTGGCCAGCACAAACAGGTCCGCAGCACGGTATTGCGCAATCAGCTGGTCCTGGGTCATGGCGCCACGCCAGGTGATGCGACCGTCGATGTTCAGCGCCTTCGCCTGCCGCGAGAGCGCCTCGCGCAGCGGGCCTCCACCGACATGCACCATGGTCCAATTCAAAGCCGGCGCAAGCAAGGCCAGCGCATCGAGCAGCACGTCAGTGCCCTTTTTCTCCACCAGGCGTCCGACGGACAGGAGCCGCACCGGGTCCTCGGGCAAGTTGCCGTCGCGGGTCGGATGGTGGGCGTGGAACAGCGGGAAACGCGCAAGGTCCAGCCCGTGGTAGACAAGTTCCACACGGCCTGCGGGCGCCAGGCTGGACAGGTATTCGCAATTGGTTCCGGTGCAGGTGACCAGCCAATCGCACGAAGCCAGCTTTTCACGCAAGTCCCACTGCGGCGTGGTCCAGATGTCCTTGGCATGGGCGGAGCCCGACCAGGGCAAACCGCGCATCGTGGCCGCGTACCGCACAACGGAAGCGGGTGTGTGCAGGAAGTGGGCGTGCAGCCGAACGATGTCGTCGGGCAACTCGTGCGCCAGCACCAGTGCCTGCCCGAAACGGCGCACACGGTTCGCGCTGCGATCACGCCAAAGGTCGCGCCACCACACCGAACGCGCGGCGCGGTAGCCCGGGCGGCGACGCACGTGCCACCATGCACGCAATACACGCAAGGGGTCGTCACGCAAGTACTCCGGCAAATACAGAAGCGGGGCCTGAATCTCAGCGTGGATGGGGTGGGTGTGCTTGTCCGTCGGATGGCGCAGGGAGACGATCAGGATCTGCAGCCCGAGCTGTTCGAGCGCGGCGATTTCCTGGGCAATGAAGGTCTCGGACAAACGCGGATAACCCTTCAGCACAAAAGCCACCCGCCCCGGTGGCCCCGCCGGCCGCACCTCAGCCAATACGGGCCACCACCTGGGACGATTCTTCTTCCGCCACCTTCAACCACGGGGCGACCAGTTTGGCGACGTTGGGCAGCCCTTCGAGCAGCCCGGGCACGACCACCTTGGAAGGGAGGTTCTGGCGCGGCAGAGCGCGCAACGCGGCGGCCATCACGGCCGGGTCGTTCACACCGTCTTCGCTCAGCATGCTGACCAAACCCAGGTGGGCCGCACTGGAAGCGCGAATGAACTGCTCGAGCCGGGGTGTGGTGCGCGGAATGATCAAGGCGCGCTTGTCCAGTGACAGGACTTCGCAGAACGTGTTGTAACCCCCCATCGCCACAACACCCGCAGCACCTGCGACAAGAGCCTCCAGGTTGCTGTGGAAAGTGATAGCGTCGACACGCTTGAGTTTGGCGGCACGGTTCATGAACTCGGTCTGGCGCTCCGACTGCATGAACGGCCCGAGAACCAGCAAGGCCGGATAGGGCAACAACGCGTCGTGCTCGTAAGCCCGCAGCACCCAGTCGATCAGACCCTCGCCGTCACCACCGCCGCCGGTGGTGACCAGGATGTAGGGTTTCTTGGTGATTTCGGGCATGCGTGGAGGCGCACCGCCGGTGGAGACCTCGCGCGAAAGATAACCTGTATAGGTGATCTTCTTTCGGACACTGGCGGGCAAGGCAATGCCATCGAGCGGCTCGCAAATCTGCGGCAGCCCATAGATCCAGATTTCGTCGTACAGATCACGCAAGGCGGGCAACACCTTCTTGCGGCGCCACTCGGGCGCCAGCAATTTGGGCTCGTCCATCACGTCGCGCAGGCCCAGCACCAGGCGCGTGCCGCGCTGCTTGAGAACCTCCAGGGTCTCGAGCACCTCGCCGCGCAGGCCCAGCGGCTCCTTGTCGACGATAAAGACGTCGGGATCGAACATTTCGGCGGTGTGGCGGATGATGGAGGCGCGCATGCGCAGGGTCTGCTCGACGTCGATGTGCAGGTTGAGTGGCGTGTACTCGCCATTGCGCAACTTGACCACACCAGGAACCCGGACAAAATCGACCCGGGAGCGGAAGTCAAAACTACCGATGATGGGCGAACCTGAAAGGATCAGCACCGACAGATGCTTGAAGCGGTCCACAAGGGAATGCGCAATCGTCCGGCAACGGCGCAAATGGCCCAGACCGAAGGTGTCGTGGCTGTAAATCAGGATGCGGGTGTCTTTGCGTTCCCGGTTAAAGGTGCTCTGCATACGAATCCAGTTCGCTTTCATTGTTGCTTTTGCCCGCCCCGCAAGGCAGAGAAATTATAGGTGGCGATGGACGTTGATGGGCCGATCCTGGCGCCATTCGCAAGCCGTTGCGTCATGGGTACAAGTTCGCCAGCCGCGCCCGGTAGGCTGGCAAGGCCAACAGCATGGCCGCCCGCCCGGCCTCGATCGAACGGCGTCTCGAGCCAAAATCTGCGCTCCCGACAGCCGCCAGCAAAGGCCGCACCACCACATCGGCGTCGCGCAGTTCGTAGGCATTGATCGAC
>CAMAWD010000053.1 GCA_945861785.1 Rhodoferax sp. OV413
GGGGGTTTTTGGTGCGCGGCGTTCCAACGACTTTGCAGGATCAGGTCGGCGGTGCGTTCGGCGCAGCGGCATAAAGGAGGAGCCCGCAGGGCGGGGGACAGCCGCGGAGCCGAATGCGCCGTCGGCCTGGTCCCACACCAAGCCGACGGTATCCAGGCTGTCATGTTTTCCGGAAAGACCAACAACATCTGCAATGGGCCGAAAGCGGGCACACACAGCCGGTTGCCGGGTCACACCGACTGCACGGCAGGGACGCCGCTGACATGGCCGCAGCCCCCCGCAATGGCCAGCCGCTGATTGCGCTGGGCGATGTGCGCAAGAGTTACAACATTGGCCAGCCCAACGAGGCCGAGGTGCTGCATGGCTTGTCGCTGCGCGTGGACAGTGGCGAGTTCGTTGCGCTGATCGGGCCGTCGGGGTCGGGCAAGAGCACCCTGCTCAATATTGTGGGGCTGCTGGAGCCGATGACAAGCGGGCAATACCTGATACAGGGCGAAGAAGTGCAGACCCTCGACGACAAGGCGCTCACGTTGCGCCGGCGCGGCACGTTGGGGTTCGTGTTCCAGTTCCATCACCTGCTGCCGGCATTCAGCGCGCTGGAGAACGTGACCATGCCGTTTCTTATCCGGGACGGCAGCGTGAGCAGCAAGCAGCGCGAGCACGCCCGCGCCTTGCTTGATGCGGTTGGTTTGTCCAATGCCATGGTCAAGCTGCCGTCTGAACTCTCGGGTGGCATGCAGCAGCGGGTGGCCATCGCCCGGGCGCTGGTGCTGGACCCGCCGCTGGTGCTGGCCGATGAGCCTACCGGCAACCTCGACACCGCATCCTCCGACGAAGTGTTTGTGCAACTGCGGCGCATGCATGCCGAGCGCGGAACCTCGTTCGTTGTGGTGACCCATGACCCACGCCTGGCGGCGCGCTGCGACCGTGTGGTGGAACTGGTGGATGGCGCGATTGCGCGGGATGCGGTGACGTTGGCAGCACCGGCAGCGGCAGGCTGAGCATCTTTCCATGGTGGCCCGCTGGGTGTGCCTTCGCTTTGCGGGCTGAGGTGCTGCGCACCTGCGGGCGGCCGTGCGGCGCATGCGCTTGCGCGCCCCGCCTGTGGCTCGTCTACGGTGTCAGCGCCCGGGCTTTTGCCGCAACGCGTTCAGCACGATCAGCAGCTGCGCCGCATAGTAGCTGCCCAGCACCCACAGACCGGCCAGCGGCAACGGCGTCACAAACCGGTTGACCGCAATCAGGCTGTCACTCAGCATGAAAACGCATGCACCCACCGCGACGGCTGTGGCCGGCATGGTTCGCAGAACGACTGCGCGGCCGATTGCCTGCGCGGCCATCAGCGCGATCACGGTCACATAGGCGCCCACGGCCAGTTTCAGCACCGGGTCTCCCAGGCCATTCCAGATGAAGGCGTACATGGACGCGCCTGCGGCGAATGTGGCGACCAGTGCACGCCCACTCGGGAACCACGGCTGGCCCATGCGGAACAGCGCGATGTAGAAAAGGTGCGCCACCAGGAAAGACCCCAGGCCGGGAATAAACCACTGGCTGCCCGACAACATCAGGAAGACATCCCCGGCCAGCGAGGCCAGCAACGCGGCGCTCAGCAAGCCGATACCGTGCATCGGTGCGGCCACCCCGCGTGCCTGTTGCCAGGCCAGCAGCACGGCCAGCAGCATGGTCAGCGGTTTGAACAGCAGGTGCCATTCCTGCATGCCCAGTGCGCTGGTGGCCGTGGCCAGGGCGGCGCATTCGAGCGTGAGCGCGCCGAGCAGCGAGAGGCGGCCTTGAAGCACCGCGCCGAGCGACCAATAACAGGCAACCAGGGTGGCGCTCAGGATGGCCGTCTGCGTGGCAGACCAGGAGTCGGCAAACCACAACACAGCGGACACCCCGCCCAGGAGCAGCACGAACTGCACACAAGCGAACCACGCCGTGGAAGTGGCGATCGGCGGGTCAAAAACCTCCACCCGGTCCAGCGCGAATGCCGGTTTCGGCCAGCGCTGCGCCAGATCGGCTGGCCGCCATCCGGGGGGCTTGAACCAGATACGCACTTTGTCGGCCCAGTGGCGGGTGCGCCAGCTGTTCTGGAACAGGGCCCAATAGACTTCTGCATTGGCCCACAGCGGGTCCCAGCTGCGCAGGTCGCTGCGGGTGCCGTAGACGCATTTGTCGCCTTCTTCGCGGAAGCTGCCGAATAGGCGGTCCCAGACAACCAGGATGCCGCCGTAGTTCTTGTCCAGGTACTGGTCGTTGACGGCGTGGTGCACCCGGTGGTTGCTGGGTGAGCAGAACACCCGGTCAAACCAGCCCAGCTTGCCCACCAGCTCGGTGTGCACCCAGAACTGGTAGAGCAGGTCGACCAGCGCCACGATGCCAAACACCAAGGGCGGAACACCGGCAACGGCCATCGGCAGGTAGAAGATCCAGCCCAACAACGCGCCACTGCTGGGCTGGCGCAGCGCGGTGGACAGGTTGTAGGCCTGGCTCTGGTGGTGCACCACGTGCGAGGCCCAGACCACCGCCACCACATGCCCGGCGCGGTGCTGCCAGTAATAACACAGGTCATAAAACAGCAGGGCCAGCAAGGCGCCGTACCAGGTGCTCCAGAAGGGCAGATCGGGCCAGGGCGCGACCGCATGGTAGACCGCACTGTAGATGCCCACGGTGAGCAGCTTTGTGAACAGGCCGCTGAGCTGGCTCACGATGCCCAGGCTGATGCTGTTGATGGCGTCGTTCAGGCGGTACACCGTCTGCCCGCGTGCCCGGCTCCAGGCGAATTCCGCCCCGATCATGAGCAGGAACACTGGCGTGGCCAGCACGATCACCTGGCTCGGGCTCACGTGCTGGTCCCCGTCATGTGGTCACCTCATCGTGCCACTCGTCGTCGAGGTGCGAGGTGTCGGCCCAGCCGACAACCGTCAGGCCCCGTGGTGTCCACAACAGGCGGTTGATACTGGCGTTGCCCAGAGTCCAGGTGCGCGGTGCGCTCTCGTCCAACCCGGTCGCACTGCGGTACAGAACGTCGAGCACGCCACCATGCGCCACCAGCACGATCTGCTCGCCAACGTGCCTTTGCGCGAGCGCATGGGTGGCGCGTTCCACGCGTTCGCGCACCTGCACCAGCGTTTCGCCTTCGGGCGGTGCCCATTGCGGGTCGCGGGCGCGCCAGCGCGCGGTTTCTTGAGGCCACTGTGTCTCCAGTTCGGTGAATGTCTTGCCCTGGAAGCTGCCGAAACCACGCTCGCGCAGACCGGGTTCGGTGATGGTCTGCAGGCCGGCGGCGTTGGCGATCGACTGGGCGGTGTCCCAGGCGCGCAGCAGGTCGCTGGCGTAGATGGCCGCGATCTGCTCGCTTGCGGCCAGCGCACGGGCCAGCCGCTGCGCCTGCCAGCGGCCATTGTCGTTCAGGGGAATGTCGAGTTGGCCCTGGATGCGGGTGGACACGTTCCAGGCGGTTTCGCCGTGGCGTACGGCAATGATGCGGGTGGCTTGCATGCCCGCATTTTAGAAGCGGCGCGTCAGCGTGGGATCTCGATCACGACGCGGCGAAGTCCCGCAGGTGCCACGGGAAACCCCTGCAGCGCCGCCTGCACCATGGCCGGCAGGACCGCATCGTCGTCAGACCAGCGGCCATCGTGCCTGGCACGGCTCTCGAACACCACCTGCGCATCGGGCAGGCGACGCACCACAATCGCTATTTCGCGCCGGTAATAGGGAAACTCGAATTCCATGTTCAGGGACGGGTGGCGCATCAGCAAGCCATAACGGCCCCATGCCAGGTGCGGCACGGCGTAACCACCCACATAACGCGGGTCGTCCCATGGTGCTTGCGGGTCGCGGAACATGCGCAGGTCGAGCTGCACCGTGTATTGCGGGGATGTGTCGTCACGTTGCAGCCCCGCCCGGTCGAGTGCCGGCAGGACCAGGGCTTCGAGCGCGGCGCTTTGCTCTGCGTGTGCCTGCTGCGAGGGCAGGCGCTCGAACCGGTAACGCAGCGGCAGCGCCGTGGCCGGCGTGAGTGGCGTGGAAAAGGCGCTGACGTCGGAGTCCACGATCCGCATGCCCGAGCAACCCCCGAGCAGCAAAATCCAGGACATCAAAGTGGCGGTGGCGAATTTCATGCGGGTTCCCCAGGGAGCTGGTCATTCAGGCTGCATGGCCGGGCGCACTTTCAGGTGTCGAACCGGATAACCTGCAGTTCAGGCATGGCGACGGCGCTGAAGTCGTCCGGGTCGAATGCCCTGTCGCCGTCGGTGGTCGCCACGCCTGTGGCTTTCAGACCCCGAAAATCGTGGCGCGTTCCATCCATAAGGTGCGAGGGCGCAACATTTTGCAGTGCCGAGAACATGCTCTCGATGCGCCCAGGGTATTTTTTGTCCCATTCCTGCAGCATCTGCCCGACCTGCTTGCGCTGCAGATTGGCCTGGCTGCCGCACAGGGTGCAGGGAATGATCGGGAATTCGCGGTGCGCCGCCCAGCGCACCAGGTCTTTCTCGGCCACCAGCGACATCGGCCGGATCACGATATGCCGGCCATCGTCGCTGACCAGTTTTGGGGGCATGGCCTTGAGTTTTCCGCCAAAGAACATGTTGAGGAAGAAAGTCTGCAGGATGTCGTCGCGGTGGTGGCCCAGCGCGATCTTGGTGGCGCCTAGTTCGTCCGCCACCCGGTACAGGATGCCGCGGCGCAGGCGACTGCACAGGCTGCACAGCGTCTTGCCCTGCGGGATCACGCGTTTGACGATGGAGTAGGTGTCCTGGTTCTCGATGTGGAACGGCACGCCGAGTTCGGTCAGGTACCGGGGCAATACATCTTCCGGAAAACCGGGCTGTTTCTGGTCGAGGTTGACAGCGATCAAGTCGAAATGCACCGGGGCGCGGGCCTGCATCTTCAGGAGGATGTCAAGCATGGCATAACTGTCCTTGCCGCCACTCACACACACCATGACCTTGTCGCCCTCCTCGATCATGTTGTAGTCGACGATGGCCTGGCCCACCAGGCGGCACAGGCGTTTTTCCAGCTTGTGGGTTTCGCGCTCGATCATCACCATTGCCCGGTCTCCACGCGAATCGCCACTTCGCAGTCGTCGAATATTTCAAGCTTGGCGATCTTGACCCGCACGCCCACGACACCGGGCAACTGCATCAACCGCCGCGCCAGCTTGCCGATCAGGGTCTCCAGCAGGTTGATATGTTTTTCGGTGCACTCATCGATGATGATCTGGCGGATCTTGCGGTAGTCCAGAACGTGGTTGATCTCGTCGTCCACCGGATGCAGTGCCTGGGTTCCGAGGTTGAGTTCGGCGTCGACCTGGATTTGCTGGGGCGCAAGTTTTTCGTTCTCAAGGATGCCGAGATTGGCCGCAAAACGCAGCCCGTTGAGCGTCAGAATCTGTGTGCCGCGCGGCTTGTTCATGGTGGGATTCTGGTGTTCGGAGAGGGTGTGGGTGGCCGCGACAATCCGGTCACATCAGGGAGAAGTCGCGTTCGAAGCGCATCAGGTGCTGTCCACCATCGACCACCAGCGTGGTGCCAGTGATCGAGTTGTTGTCGAGCGCGAAACGCACGGTCGACGCCACGTCCTGCGGCGTCGACGATTGGCCCAGCAGCGCCATCTTGTGGCGCGCCTGGAACTGCTCGTCCGACAGCATCGGGCTGGTGAGGGTCAGGCCGGGGGCCACACCCACGACACGCACGCTCGGCGCCAGGGCGAGGGCCAGCATCGTGTTGGCGGCTTCGAGGGCCGCCTTGGACAAGGTGTAGCTGAAAAAGTCGGGGTTCTGGTTCCAGAGCTTCTGGTCCAGAAGGTTCACGACCGCGCCGCGCGCCGACGGGTCGGTTGCCCGGCGCTCCTGCAGGTGTGTGTGCAGCGCCTGAGACAGCAAAATGGCCGCGCCCGTATTGCTGCGCATGTGTTTTTCCATGGCAGCGAAGCTGAAGCTGGCCGGCACGTCGTGCTCGAAGGTGGATGCGCTGTTGACCAGCGCATCCAGATGGCCGAAGTGGGCCACCACGCGCGGCAACAGATTGCGCACGGCGGCCTCGTTGCCAAGGTTGGCCCGGAAGGTGGCACTGTTGCCCGACAGCCTGGAGCATTCGGCGCTGGTGTGTGTGGCGTCTTCCAGTGAATCCCGGTAATGCACGGCCACCTGCCAACCGTCGCGTGCCAGCGCGAGTGCAATCTCGCGCCCCAGCCGTTTGGCGGAGCCGGTGACGAGCACGGTGCGGGTAGGGGCAGACATTCGCGGACAATCCGAAGAAGATGGAAACAGCCCCAAGTTTAACGACCGCACTGGAATCACTGCTGCGCCAACGCATCGCCGACGCAAATGGGTGGATTGGTTTCGACCGCTTCATGGACCTTGCGTTGTACGCACCGGGGCTTGGTTATTACGCCCGTGGCGACGCGCAGTTCGGCGTCCTGCCCGTGGCCGGCGGGGGCGGTGGGGATTTCGTCACTGCGCCGGAAATGAGCCGGTCTTATGGCCAGGCTTTGGCGGCGCAGGTAGGCCAGGCGTTGCAGGTTACCGGAACCCGTGAGGTGTGGGAGTTTGGTGCTGGCTCCGGTGCGCTGGCAGGGCAGTTGCTGGGCGTATTGGGGTCGCAGGTGGACCACTACACCATCGTCGACTTGTCAGGCAGCCTGCAGCAGCGCCAGCGGGAAACACTGGGCGCTTTTGGTGACAAGGTGCGCTGGGTCAGCACCCTGCCGGCGCAACTGCGTGCCGTGGTGGTGGGCAACGAGGTTCTTGACGCAATGCCGGTGCAGCTTCTGTCGCGCTTGGGCGGCGCCTGGCATGAACGCGGCGTGGCGCTGACCGATGACGGA
This sequence comes from Rhodoferax sp. OV413, assembly GCA_945861785.1. Classification (GTDB taxonomy): domain Bacteria; phylum Pseudomonadota; class Gammaproteobacteria; order Burkholderiales; family Burkholderiaceae_C; genus CAISIP01. Next base: position 6,835 of record CAMAWD010000053.1, read on the forward strand.
CACCTGGCCTGGGCCGATCGGCCGACCGCCTTGCGGCCCCCACTGGATGTGCCCGGCGAACATGACTACCTGACGGAAATCCATCCCCGCGCCGAAGGTTTCGTGCGCATGCTGGCCGACCATCTGGTACAGGGGGCCGTGTTCCTGATCGATTACGGGTTTTCCGAGCGGGAGTATTACCATGTGCAACGCAGCATGGGCACGGTGATGTGCCATCGCGGGCACCGCATGGATGCCAATCCGCTGGCCGATGCGGGCCTCAAGGACATCACGGCCCATGTCAATTTCACCGGGCTGGCAATGGCCGCCCAGGATGCCGAGGCGCACGCAGGCCGGGCGCCACCGCCGGCAGGCGCATTCGGCGTGCTGGGCTACACCACGCAGGCCCGTTTTCTGATGAATTGCGGCCTGCTTGGCTTGCTCGAGCGCGCCACGGTGGCAGAACGGGTCATGGGCCAAAAGCTGCTGATGGAGCACGAGATGGGAGAACTCTTCAAGGTGATCGGTTTCTGCCGCGGCGAGCCCTGGAATGCCATCGGTTTTGCCCAGGGTGACCGGACGCACACGCTCTGAACCCACCCCACGGAGGTTCCATGTTTCGCTGGTTGATCGTCATCTTTCTGTCGTTGTTGCTCATCAATTGGGTGTCACCCTTGCTGGGCCGGCTGGGTTTTGGCAAGTTGCCGGGCGATTTTCGGTTTCGCCTGTTCGGGCGCGAATGGTTCATTCCCCTCACTACGACGGTCATGCTCAGTGTGGTGGCTGCCGTCGTTGCCACACTTGTGTGACCCGGGCCGTGGCGCGCTCGTCACCGGCGGCTTTCGGCCCATTGCGGACGTTGTTGGTCTTTCCGGAAAACATGACAGCCTGGATAACGGCGGCTTGGTGTGGGACCAGGCCGACGGCGCATTCGGCTCCGCGGCTGTCCCCCGCCCTGCGGGCTCCTCCTTTATGCCGCTGCGCCGAACGCACCGCCGACCTTATCCTGCAAAGTCGTGGGAACGCCGCGCACCCAAAACCCCCGCCAGAGCGGAAGGGGTCAGAGCGGAAGGGGTCAGGTCTTGTTTTGCAATATCGCAATGCAAGACCTGACCCCCGCCCCCTGGGCACTCGATGGTGGTCGAGTGCGGGGAAGTCCGGACCCCGACCGCCCGAACACCAAAAGCCCAGCGTCGCGGCAGGCGCAGCCCGGCGGGGGCGATTTCTGGGGCGCCGAGGAGCGGAGCTCGAGGGTCGGTGCGCGCAGCGCACTTCGTCATCATTCTGGCCGCGGTTGTCCGAACGCAGAGAACGAAGTGAACGCAGTGAGTTCTGCGGCCCGACCCTCGGGCGAGCACCACAGGGCAGTCGGCGCGTTCAGCGCCCGACCGCTACAGTATGAGCCCACGCCGGGCTGCGCCTGCCGCGACGCGCGCCAACGCCAACGCCAACGCCAACGCCAACGCCAACGCCAACGCCAACGCCAACGCCAACGCCAACGCCAACGCCAACGCCAACGCCCATGCCCATGCCCATGCCCATGCCAACGCAGACCAGGCAACGACCGTCCGCAATGGGCCGAAAGCGGACAATCGGAAAGCCTGTGGACCTGATGCACATGGACCACGTGAAAGCAGCAAGGAGTTTGTGAGATGGAAAACCTGGACGTGATGGTTTTGCGCACTTTGCGCGATTGGCGGCAGGCCGGAAAACGGGCCTTGCTGGCCACGGTGGTTCGCACCTGGGGCTCGTCGCCGCGCCCGGTGGGGTCGATCATGGCCTTGTGCGAGGACGGGGCGGTTGTCGGGTCGGTGTCAGGCGGCTGCATCGAGGACGACCTCATCTACCGCCACACCCGCGCTTATGCCCAAGGCACTGGGTCCGCAGACAGCCATGCCATACCTTCTGGGGCGCCGGGTTTTGTCAAGTACGGCATAACCGCCGACGAAGCCCACCGTTTCGGGCTGCCGTGCGGCGGAACGCTGGAGCTTCTGCTCGAGTATGACCCCCAGTGGGCGTCACTCGGCGAACTGGTTCGGGCGCTGGAAGCGGGTCAGCTGATGCAGCGAACGGTGCAACTCGCGGACGGGCTGGTGGCGCTGGCCCCGGCTGGTTCACCCGGCACCTTGCAGCTGTCCGCGACTGAACTGGTGAACCTGTTCGGGCCGGAATACCGCATGTTGCTGATCGGCGCCGGGCAGCTGACGGAATACCTGGCAACGATGGCCTTGTTTTCGGGTTTCGCCGTCACCGTGTGTGATCCGCGCGAGGAGTACCGCGGTGCCTGGTCAGTGGCCGGTGCCACCGTGGTCGCCGACATGCCCGACGACGTGGTGGCGGCTTTCAGGCCGGACCGGCGTAGCTGCGTGGTGGCGCTGACGCACGACCCCAAGCTCGACGACCTGGCCCTGCTCGAAGCACTCAAGACCGACGCGTTCTACGTCGGCGCCATCGGTTCGCGGCGCAACAACGACGCGCGCCGCCAGCGCATGGTCACACATTTCGAGCAGACCGAAACCTCGCTCGCACGCTTGCGCGGACCGATCGGCATCTACATTGGCAGCAAGACGCCCCCCGAGATCGCGGTGAGTGTGATGGCTGAGATACTGGCTGTGAAGAACGGCGTGGCGTTGCCGCGCGAAATGGCCGTCGCCCATGCCAAGGACGGTGTCGGTTTGGTCTCCAGCCACGGGGACGATCGGGTTTGCGGGGTGTCTTGACCCCCGGCTGTGTAAGGAAAGCCACAGCCCGGTGCGCGGCCGTCGTAAACTGCCGATTGTTCGATTCGACATTTCGTTGTACAGAGGTGAATTTTTCGATGAAACCCCACTATTTGATTGCCACCCTGAGCCTTGTCGCCGGGTTCGCTGGCCCTGCAGTTGCGGCCGACGGCGAGGTATTGCCGTCCGGCGTCAAGATCACCCATCTCAGCAACGGCTCCGGCGCCAGTCCCAAGGCCAGCGACAGCGTCAAGGTCCACTACCGCGGGACGCTGGCCGACGGCAAGGAGTTCGACAGCTCGTACAAGCGCAATGCCCCCGCGACGTTCCCGCTCGGGCGTGTCATCCCATGCTGGACTCAGGGCCTGCAGAAGATGAAGGTCGGTGGCAAGGCGCAGTTGGTCTGCCCGCCAGCGACCGCTTATGGCGAGAAGGGTGCGGCCGGGGCCGTGCCACCGAATGCGACCCTGACATTTGAAGTAGAGTTGCTGGCAATCGAGAAGTAGCAGTTCCCACCACTGGAGGCGCACCATGTACAAAATGATACTGTTGGCGTACGACGGCTCTGAATCCGGGCAAAAAGCCTTGCTCGACTGCCAGGATCTGGTGCAGTGGTCCGGTGCCAGCCTGGCGCTGGTGGCGGTCATGCCGCACCACATCGACTTCATCGGTGCCGAGGGCGGTTATTACGACCCCAAGATCGCGGAACGCGAAAAGGAAAGCTACATGTCCGTCCTGGACCACGGCCTGCGGACGCTGGCCGAGGCGGGCTTCAATGCGAAAGGTGAACTGTTGGTGGGCGACACCATCAGCGAGATCACCAGCCATGCGCGCAAGATCCGGGCCGACCTGATCGTGGTTGGCCACAAACACCTTGACGGATGGGCAGCGCGCTGGTGGCGCGGGTCGAGTTCAGGTGCATTGATCGAGCACGCCCATTGCAGCGTGCTGGTGGCCATCATCCCCTGAGGGTGATTGTCAACTGGTGGTGTTTCACCAGTCTTCCTTGACCGCCAGCACTGAGTCCGTGCCGGCTGTAGCCCGGGCCGCAAGCCAGGCAGTCGCCGTGCCGGCAAGCACCATGGCGCCACACAGGGCCGCCAGCCGGCCCCAGGGCAGCAGCAGGTCCATCGTCCAGTGGAAACTCTGCGGGTTCACCACGTGCACCAGCACCACGCTGACTGCCAGCCCCAACCCCAACCCGGCAACCGCCCCTACAGCCGTCCAGGCGAGGCCCTCGGCTGCCACCAGGCGCAGGATCTGGCTGCGTGTGAGGCCCAGGTGGGCCAGCAGACCGAATTCCTTTTGCCGCGCCAGCACCTGCGCGCTGAAATTGGCAGCCACACCGAACAGACCGATGGCGATCGCCACCGCCTGCAGCCAGTAAGTCACCGCGAAGCTGCGGTCGAAGATGCGCAGCGACAGCGCACGGATCTCCCCGTCGCTCGAAAACTCGACCAGTGCGGCCTCCGCAACCTGCTGGGCCAGGTCCCGGATCGCCTGCTGCAGCTGCGCCGGATCGGCGCCAGGCACCAGCCAGACAGCGAGATCATTGGCGCGTTGGTCCCCGGTCAGGCGTTCAAAGTCGCGTTTGTCGATCACGATCGACCCGAACTGCCGCGCATAGTCACGCCAGATGCCCGCCACGAAGAAGGCGGGGGCGCCCGGCAGGCCCGGGCCTGCGGCGACGCCGGCAGAAAACATGGCGGTCAGCGGTTGGAAGTAGCTCCCGGGTGCCGCGCCATACAAATCCACCATCGCCTCGCTCACAAAGATCGGTATGGCGCCAGCGGGAGCGCGCAGTGGCTCGCCGATCAGTGGCAGGGTCCGAGAGGGGTCGCCGATGGCGCGTGCCATCAGGGCCACGTTGCCTTTCGCCGGGTCCAGCGACAGGGAGGTCGTGCGCAACGTCGCGAGGTTTTGCACGCCAGGTATTTGTTGCACCGCGCGCACGAACTCCGGCGGGAAGAACGCCGCTTCACCGAACCCGGCGCCCATGGCGGTGCGCACGTACAGGTCGGCTGGCAGCACCACGTCCAGCCAGCGTGTCACGGATTCCCGAAAACTCGTGACCATCACCGTCAACGCCACGGCCAGGCTGAGCGACGCCACCACGCCGCTGATCGCCACCGCTGCGCTGGATCGCACACGGCGCGCCCGTTCGATCGCCAGCATGGGCAGCAACCAGCGTGACAACAGTGGAGCGATCCGGTTGTAGAGCAGCGCGATCAGGGCCGGCAATGCGCCGATGCCACCGGTCAGGAACAGCGCAATGGCGAGGTAGGCGGCCAGTGGAACGCCGAAAACCGGGGGTGCCAGGGTGAGCGCAGCGCCCACCACCACCAGCAGGCCGGCCAGCCAGGGGTGGTCGCTTGTCGCGTCCTGCAGCCCCAGGCCCTTGAGCGTCTGGGCGGGGGGCAGTTGTTGTGCCGCGCGCGCGGGAATCCAGCCGCCCACCAGCGCCGCGGCCACCCCCAGCGCGCCGTAGACCAGCGCCGCCAGCGGGTTCCATTGCAAGGTGGGTGCAACCCCGGTGAAAAACCCGCCACCCAGGTCGCCCCCGAGCAGGCGCAGTGCGAGCCAGGCCAGGCCCGACCCAAGGGCGATTCCGGCTGCGCTGCCGACCATGCCGAGCACCAGGGATTCAGCCAGCACCAGGCGCAGACGTTCGCGACCGGACAGGCCCAGCACCCCGAGCAGGGCGAATTGCTGCGCCCGTTTGGCCACACTCAGCGCCAACACAGAGAACACCAGGAAGGCGCCGGTGAACAAGGCCACCAACGCCAGCACGGTCAGGTTCACCCGGTAGGCGCGAGACAGGTTGCCGATGCGCTGTTCGGCATCGCCCGGTTGCACCACCGACAGGTTGGAGCTCCAACGCGGGTCTGCGCGCAGTGCCACCACCAAGGCCTGCCGGTCGGCGCCCGGGGCCAGGCGCACGTCGATGCGCGTCAGTTGGCCGGCCTTGTCGAACAAGTCCTGCACTGCGCCGATGTCCATCACGGCCAGAGGTGACCCGCTCGCGCCCACCCGCCCTGCAACCTGCACCGGTTGCAGGCGCAGCGCCTGTTGCATTTGCAGGCGCGCGGGGGTGCCGGGCGTAAGCCCCAGCGCCCGCGAAGCGGCGGTATTCAGAAAAACCGCATCCGGCGCAAACAGGTCGAAGCGGCCGCTCTGGCGCGTTGGCAGCGGCATCAGCGCCGGCGCGACACGGGCCACCAGCAGCGCATCCACCCCCACGACCCGCAAGGCGACCCGCTTGCCGGATGTGTCGAGCGCATAACTCCCGAGTTCCAGCACGGGCGAGGCCACGGCGACTCGCGGGTCGGTCGCGACCCGCGCGTACAGCGCCTCGTCCAGGCTGCCCTGTGCGGCACGCAGTTCCAAATCGGGCTGGCCGTTGACCGAACGCACCGCCTGTGAAAACTCGCTGAGCGCGGACGCGTTGATCAGCGACACCGAAAACGCCAGCGCCACGCCCAGCATGACCGCGACAACCGCCGCTGCGTTGCGCCAGGGGTGGTGCAGCAGTTCTTGCCAGGAGAATGTTTTGAGCAGCGCAAGCACAAGCCAGTATATTGAGCGCTTGTCTGCAACTTCGCCAAGGACCTGCCCCATGCCCGTTTTGCCCACCTTCGCCGATGTCGCCGCCGCCGCCGGCCGCCTTGAAGGCCACGCCCACCACACGCCGGTGCTGCGCTCCGGCACGCTGGACCAGCGCCTGGATGCGCAGGTTTTCTTCAAATGCGAGAACTTCCAGCGCATGGGCGCATTCAAGTTTCGCGGTGCGTTCAATGCGCTGTCGCGGTTCGATGCGGCCCAGCGCAAGGCCGGCGCAATTGCGTTTTCCAGCGGCAACCATGCGCAGGCGATCGCGCTGTCGGCGCGTCTGCTGGGCATCCCGGCGGTGATCCTCATGCCGGCCGACGCGCCGCAGGCCAAGGTCGATGCCACCCGTGCTTATGGTGGCGAGGTGATCCGGTTCGATCGTTACAAGCAGGACCGCGAGGTGCTCACCCGCGAGATCGCGGCACAACGCGGCATGACGCTGATCCCACCGTTCGACCATGCCGACGTGATCGCCGGCGCCGGCACCTCGGCCAAGGAGTTGTTCGAGGAAGTCGGTGCGCTGGACTACCTGTTCGTGTGTACGGGCGGTGGCGGCCTGCTGAGCGGTAGCGCATTGTCGGCACGTGCCTTGTCACCCGACTGCAAGGTGATCGGTGTCGAACCCGAGGCGGGCAACGACGCCCAGCAGTCGTTGCGCAGCGGCAGCATCGTGCGTATCCCCACGCCCCAGACGATCGCCGACGGCGCGCAGACGCAGGCAGTGGGTGAACTCACCTTTGCCATCATCCGGCGCGATGTCAGCGACATCCTGACCGCGACCGACGCGCAACTGGTAGAGGCCATGCGTTTCTTTGCCGAACGGATGAAACTGGTGGTCGAACCCACGGGCTGCCTGGGCCTGGCTGGTGCCTTGCATGGTGGCGTGCCGCTGGCGGGCAAACGGGTCGGCGTGCTGGTGAGCGGCGGCAATGTGGATCTGCAGCGGTACGGACAGTTTCTGGCGGCAGTTGCATGAGCGCAGGCGTCTGACAACGAAAGGCGATTGCTGCGCGCCACACGTTTGACAATTGTCAACGTCGTGTTTCGCAGCGCTTGAAAGGGTGGATTCGCCCCGCAGATCGGATCAGAATGGCCCGTGGTGGAGCCATCACAACCGACTTGCAAAGGAGAAAACCATGAGTGCTTTGATGAATCGCGGCAACCTGTTCGACGATTTTTTTCGAGATGTTGCCCCTGGCTTTTATGTGAAACCCCTGCATGGCGAACCCCTGCCCACACCGGAAAAAATCAAGGTCGACGTGAAGGAGAGCGACCAGATGTACACCGTGCAGGCCGAGGTTCCGGGTGTTGCCAAGGACGACATCCACGTCGCGCTCGATGGCAATATCGTGACCCTGCGGGCCGAGGTCAAGCAGCAGGACAGCCAGGCCAAGGACGAAAAAGTGCTTCGCACCGAGCGCTATTACGGCGCGGTGTCGCGCAGCTTCCAGTTGCCGATGGAAATCGACCAGTCGCAGGCCAAGGCCAAATACGACAACGGCGTGTTGACCCTGACGCTGCCCAAGAAGCTGTCCGGCGGCTCGCAGCGCTTGGTGATCGACTAGCCATTGCCCGCGCCGGGCCCTTCGGCCTCTCGTACAATCCGGCCATCACCGGGGGTGTCACGCAGCACGGCAACGGCAGCGCGACTGAGAAATACCCCACTCACCTGATCTGGGTAGTGCCAGCGTAGGGAGCGTGATGAAGTGGGTCCGTCGCAGTGCTGGCGCTCCATTTTTTCATGTGTCTCGAGGCGGGCACATTGAAAGGATGGACACCATGCACCGACGGATTTTTTCATTTATGGGGGCCGCAGCACTGGCAGCGTCGCTGATCACCGTCGCACCGGCCGCATCGGCCCAGGAACTGCGGGTGCTGGTGCACAGCTCGTTCTCGCTGCCCAAGCCACTGCTGGCGCGGTTCGAAACCGAATCCGGCGTCAAGCTCAGCATCATCAAGGCCGGTGACGCCGGCGAAATGCTCAACAAGCTGATCCTCACCAAAGCCCAGCCGATTGCGGATGTGGTGTTCGGCATCGACAACGCGCTGGTGGTCAAGGCGCAGGCTGCGGGGGTGCTCGACACCTACGCCGGCCCCGCCAGCCAGCGCCCGCCCGTGGTCCCGCTGGCTGGCGGTTTGCTGGCGGTGGATTACGGCTACGTCACCCTCAACGTCGACCGGGCCTGGTTCGCCAAGAGTGGCCTGGCCTTGCCCAGGTCGCTGGAGGACCTCACCCAGCCAGCCTACCGCAACCTGTTGGCGGTGCAGAACCCGGCCACATCGAGCCCCGGTTACGCCTTCATGTTGTCCACCATTGCCGGGCTGGGCGAAGAGGGCGCGTTCGACTGGTGGGCCCGCATGCGCTCCAACGGCCTGAAGGTGACCAAGGGCTGGAGCGAAGCTTATTACACCGAGTTCACGCGCAACGGCGGCAGTCGTCCGATGGTCGTCAGTTATGCGAGCAGCCCGGCCGCCGAAGTCTTCTACAGCAAGGAAAAAATCACCGAACCACCGACCGCGAGCCTGTCGCTCAAGGGCGCGGTGTTCCGCCAGGTCGAGGGTGTGGCGCTGGTGCGTGGCGGGCAGCAGCGCGAGGCGGCACAACGTTTCATGGAGTTCCTGCGTTCGGCACCGGTCCAGGAGGCCTTGCAGACCAGCATGTGGATGTTCGCCGCCGAGCCCGGCACCAGCCGGCCTGATGCGATGCGCCATGCGTTGGAGCCGGCAGCACACGACAGCCCTGGCAACGAGGCGATCGCTGCCCGTGGCGCGGACTGGGTGGGTCGCTGGACGACCGTGGTCCTGAAGTAGGCACGGCGGGCGGGGGCACCGTGGCGGGCAGCATGGCAGGTTCGCGCTCGCCAGGGGCCGGTGCGCTTGGCATCGGCCTGCTGCCGCTGGTGTTCTTGACCCTGATGGTGCTGGCGCCGCTGGCGCGTCTGGGGTTCGAGGGCATGTCTGGTGCGCAGCCCGGCATGCTTGGCGCGATGGCCGGTGACGCCTATCTGCGCTGGCGTCTCGGTTGGTCGCTGCTGCAGGCGGCCCTGACCTGTCTGGCGGCATTGGTGGTCGGTCTGCCCGTGGCTTGGGTGCTGGCGCGGATGGAGTTTCCTGGCCGGGGCCTGGCATTGCGCCTGTTGATGCTGCCCTTCGTGGTGCCAACGCTGGTGGCAGCGCTGGGTGTGCTGGCGCTGTGGGGCCCGCGTGGCGTGCTGGCGCAGTGGTGGGGGCTGGACCTGCAGGACACGCCCTGGCTGCTGCTGTACGGCAACCTGTTCTTCAATCTGTGCCTGGTGGTGCGGGCTGCCGTCGAGGCACTCGAGCGTGTCAGCGCGGCGCGGGTCGCTGCTGCGCGCACCTTGGGGGCTACGCCCTGGCGCGCCTTCTGGCGTGTGGAGTGGCCTGCAATCCTGCCCTGGCTGGCGTCAGCCTTGTGCCTGGTTTTCCTGTATGCGTTTTCGGGTTTTGGCCTGGCGCTGATCCTGGGTGGGCAGCGTTTTTCCACCATCGAGGTCGAAATCTACACCCTGGTGGCGCACGAACTCAAGCTCGCGCAGGCTGGTGTGCTGGCGCTGGTGATGCTGGTGTTGACCGGCGCCGTGGCCATGTTGTACGCCTGGGTCGAACGTCGGCTGGCCACGCCGGCGCGCGCCGATGTGATCGGGCGCAAGTCGCCGCAAGGCGCAGTGCAGTGGGTGGCGGTTGCGGCCGCCATGTCGGTGCTGCTGCTGTTCTGCGCCACGCCACTGGTGGCCATCGCGGCACGTGCGGTGGCGGGCGGCAGCGCGACCTGGGCCGTGTTGTGGGAGCCTGAAACACTGCAGGCGTTGTGGAACACGGTGCGGTTCACAGCCGCCGCTGTGGTGCTCGCCACGGTGCTGGGCGTGACCCATGCCCTTGCCGCGCGGCATTCCACCTGGTTGCGCGCGGCGGCCTTCCTGCCGTTCGTGGTGTCGCCGGTCACGGTGGCTTTTGGCCTGCTGTTGCTGTACCCGGCGTGGAGCGCGAGCCTGCCACTGTTGGTGGCGGCATACGCCCTGCTGGCGTACCCCTTTGTCGCCAATGCCTTGGGGGCTGCGCTCGACAGCCTGCCGCCGTCGCTGGCGCAAGTCGCCCGCACCCTGGGGGCTTCGCCCGCGCGCATCTTCTGGCGCGTCACCCTGCCGTTGGTGATGCCGGCGCTGCGCCGCGGCATGGCGTTTGCCGCAGCGACCGCGTTGGGTGAATTCGCGCTTACCTTGTTCCTGTCCCGGCCTGAATGGGCCACTCTCACCACGCTGGTCTACCAGCGTCTGGGGCGCCCTGGTGCGGCCAACCGCGACGAGGCCTTGTTGCTGGCAGCGGCGCTGATGCTGCTGGCGTTGCTGGCCTTCCTGCTGATCGACCAGCCTGGAGCGCGCCGCCGCGCCGCGCCCGTGTCCCCCCGCAAAGCAACAATGCGCCATGCTTGAACTGGTCGCCATCGACAAGACATTCGACGACCAAGCCGGTGGCCATTGGGTGCTGGCCGACGCCCTGGACCTGCGCGTTGCGCCGGGCGAGACTGTGGCGGTGCTCGGGCCTTCGGGCAGTGGCAAGAGCACCCTGCTCAAGATGGTCGCAGGCCTGGAGCCACCCGACCGGGGCCTCATCCGCTTCGACGGTGTCGACCTGGCCAATGTTGTGCCGGAACAGCGCCGTTTTGCGCTGATGTTCCAGGACTTCGCTCTGTTCCCCCACCTCGACGTACGTGACAACGTGGCTTTTGGCCTGGTCGAGCAGGGGCTGCGCCGCGCACAGGCGCGGGCCCAGGCGGACCAGCTGCTGGCAGTGTTCGGCCTGGCTGGCCATGCGCGCCATGCAGTGTGGAAACTGTCGGGCGGGGAGCAGCAGCGCGTGGCCCTGGCGCGGGCATTGATCACCGCACCCCGTTTGCTGCTGCTCGACGAACCGTTTTCGGCCCTCGATGCAGAGTTGCGCGCGAGCCTGCGTGAAGAATTCGCGCAGCGCATCGCCGCAACCCGGATCACAACCGTCCTGGTTACCCACGACGAGGCCGAGGCGCGCGCCATGGCCCGGCGCGGGTTCCGCCTGCTGGGGGGAAAGTTGCAGCCGCTGTGGTGACGACCACGGGTCGGCGCTGGTATGCTCGACGCGCATGCCCGACCACAGTTTTTCCGACCTGATCCGCCAGCGCGGGTTCATGCGCCTGTGGACAGCCAGATTGTTCGGCACCGCTGGCAACCAGATGCTGATGGTGGCCATCGGCTGGCAGATGTACGACCTGACCGGCAGCGCCTGGGACCTCGGGCTGGTAGGCCTGTACCAGTTCCTCCCTGCATTGCTGCTGACGCTGGTGGCGGGCCATGTGGCCGACCGCCTGCACCGCGGCCGAATCATCGCCACCTGCATCCTCACGCAGGCCACCGTGGCGCTGGTCCTGGTGGCGGCCACCCAGGGCTGGGGTGCTGTGGGCGCCTGGGTTTCGCGTGAACTGCTGCTGGCGGTGTCGGTGGTGCTGGGGCTGACACGCGCGTTCCAGATGCCGGCCCTCCAGGCCTTGACGCCGACCTTGCTGCCACCGGGCCTGCTGGCGCGTGGTCTTGCCTTCAGTTCGGCCGGCACCCAGAGCGCGATCATCCTGGGGCCTGCGGTCGGCGGTTTGTTGTTCATCGCCGGCGCCAGCGCTGTCTATGCGGCCTGCGCGCTGGTGTTCGCCGTGGCCTGTGCCTTGATCTTGCTGTTGCGTTACGGACATATTCCGCCACAACCCGAGCCGGCAACGCTGCGCACGCTGCTGGCCGGTGTGGCCTTTGTCTGGGAGCGCAAGGTGCTGCTGGGCGCGGTGTCGCTCGATCTGTTTGCCGTATTGCTGGGTGGCGCCACGGCGCTGCTGCCGATGTTCGCCCGCGACATCCTGCATGAGGGGCCGCTCGGGCTGGGCCTATTGCGCGGCGCACCGGCTGTGGGCGCACTGGTGATGTCGGGTGTGCTTACGCGTTGGCCGCTGCGCCGGCGTGTCGGACGCACGTTGATGCTGTCGGTGGCCTTGTATGGGCTTTGCATGGTGTTGTTCGGGTTGTCGACCGGTTTTTGGTTGTCGATGGCGCTGCTGGCCATCGCCGGCGGCGCCGACACCATCAGCGTGGTGGTGCGCCAGACCCTGGTGCAGATCGAAACGCCGGACGCGATGCGTGGGCGCGTCAGCGCGGTCAATTCGGTGTTCATCGGCGCCAGCAACCAGCTTGGCGAGTTCGAGTCTGGTGTCACCGCCGAGTGGTTCGGACCGGTGGGGTCGGTGGTGCTCGGTGGCATTGGAACCCTGCTCGTCGCCGCGATGTGGACGCGCCTGTTTCCCACGCTGGCAGGACGCGACCGGCTGGATGTGCTTGCCATGCAAACCCGCCCGGCTGCAGCGTCAGGGCCAAGCTCGCCCGGTTAACCGCTGCCGTGCCGCCTGAACGGCCGTTTCGCGGTCCAGGCAGTGCCCGGCCCCGAACCGTTCCGTAACGTCGATGGCGTTGCCCGCAAATCCCGTGATTGCATCGCCGATGGTCAGCGCGACGACCGCGAAGTCAAACCGGTGCAACTTTCCATTGACGGAGCGCATCCGGGCGCTTGCGGTGCGCACGCCGGCCCCTGATTGGCGGCAGAACAGGGCCTCGATCGCTGCACGGTCTTCCGGTTCGACAGCAGCGGCCAGGGGCTGGTTCAGCGCTTGTCCGACCTGCTCGCCACGCATCGCCACCCAGCGCTCGTTCACATTGGTGAGAACACCGCGGGCATCGGTGCGAAACACCAGTTCCTGCAGGCTGCGCAGCAGCACCCGCAGATCCTGCTCACGCTCCACCAGGTCCAGCCGTGCATCGTCCAGCAGCCGCAGCGCGTTGTCACGTGCGCGCAAGCTTCGATGGACCACGGTGGTCATGCCGGCAAGAAAGGCCAGCGTCACCAAGGCAGCGGTGCCGAACCAGCGCATGGTGTCGAACCAGCGTGCCACGCTGACCTGGTGCGCTTGTTCGACCAGCACCACGAGTGGGCGCGTGCGCGACAGGCGGAACGCCACAAGAGTTCGTCCTGGTTCGGTGCCGTTGCCAACGTAGCTGGCGTGTTCGGTGCGCGGCAGGTAGGCGTGAAACACATGGTGGGCGCCCATCTGTGTTCCTGGCGCCAGCGACCAGGCGCCACTCGCTGCCAGCACGGTGCCCTGGTAGCTCAGGAGATAGGCGTTCCTGGCGCTGTCGTTGAGCGTGAGTGACTGGTAGCCGGAAAAGGAGTCGGGGTTGACCAGTGCCACCAGGTACAGGGGTGCGGAACCATGCGCGCGCAGCACAGGGATGAACCCGAGGCCGGGCACGGCGGCGGGCTTGCCGCCGGTTTCCACGAGCAATGGAAGCTTGCGCCCCCCGACGTAACTGCCGATGCTTTCCTTGCCGGCTGCGGGCAGGGGGCCGAGTTGCGCCAGTGCAACCTGGCTCCCTGCCTGCCCCGGCTCGGAACTCGCCAAGACGTACCCGTTTGTGTTCAGCACACTGAGGCTGCGGACCGATGGCAGCGCCGCCAGTGCCTGCGTCAGGATGGCGTCGGTTTTCTCGGGCGCTTGCGACAGGCTGGACGGGTTGAGCTGACTGTCCAGCAAGGTCATCAGCACCGACACGGAACCGAATGAACGTGTCGCGTGGTCCTCCAATACGCGGGCCTGCAGCTCTGCGCGTTCCAGGTCGGACCTGATGATTTCCCGGTATTCGTACCAGCCCAGCGCCACCAGGGCCACCAGCGTCGCCACGCCGAGCACGGCACCTGCCACCGTGGCAGCCGCGCTGTTGAGGTTGTCGGCCCACTGTCGCACAGCGCGGTTGCTCCGGGTGCTCACGCCATAGCAGGCAGCCCAGACGCAAACGCGCACGGTGCCGCTGGCCTAGACACGGCCGGGTACTTCCAGTGCTGTGGCGGCAAGGCAAAAGGCAAGGGACATGGTGTTGGTGCGCATGCTGCGGTGTTTCAGTGCAGCGACGTGCCTGTCAAATGCCTTCGACCAGTTCGGTGAAGGTGGGGCACGTGTCGTTGATGCGCTCGCGCAAGGCAATCAGCGCGTCGGCGTTGGCCAGGAAAGTGTCGACTATGCCGGGGTCGAACGAGTGGCCGCGCTCCTTGTGAAGCATCTCCAGCGCCGTTTCGTACGCAAACGCCTTGCGGTACACACGGTCCATGGTCAGCGCGTCAAAGAAGTCGACCACGGCAACGATACGGCCAGATATCGGAATGTCTTCCCCGGCCAGTGCGCTCGGGTATCCGCTGCCATCCCACTTTTCGTGGTGCGACAGGGCCAGCTCGGCAGCCAGCTGGAACAGCGGAATGCGCGAGCGCCCCAGAATGTCCGCACCCATTTTGGCGTGCTCGTTCATGATGGCGCGTTCGGTCGGCACGAACGCGCCGGGTTTCTTGAGGATGCTGTCCGGGATGCCGATCTTGCCGATGTCATGCATGGGCGCGGCCTTGCGCAACATGCCGGCAGCCTTTTTGCCCTGGCCCAGCAGCAGGGCCAGTGCTTCAGCCAGAAAGCCGATGCGGATGATGTGCACGCCGGTGTCGTCGTCCTTGAGGTCGGCGGCCAGCGACAGCCGGAACAGGGCCTCGTGGTGGGCCTTGCCAACTTCTTCCAATGCGTCATTGCGCTCGCGGTACATACGGCCGAAGTCCTCGACCAGGCGCTCCATTTGCAGGCTTGCAGCCTCGGAGAAACTGTTGCCGTTGTCAGCCGGCGAGAGTGACATCGGTTGGCTCATCAGGGTACCTTCGCCCTGCGGGCTGCGGTGCGAGCCCCTTGGGGGCGGCCCGGCGGGGCTCATCAGGGTACCTTCGCCCTGCGGGCTGCGGTGCGAGCCCCTTGGGGGCGGCCCGGCGGGGCTCATGCATCTTCCAACTGTTGGTTGATGTTCTCCATCAGCTGCAATGGGCTGAAGGGCTTGACGAGGTAGACCTCGGCCCCAGCCAGCATGCCGGCTTTGATGTCTTCGCTGTGGCCCCCAGCGGACAGCAGCAGGACCCGTGGTGGGTTGGCTGTTGCCTTGAGCGCGCGACAGACATCCAGGCCGCTCAGGGCACCTGGCATCATCACATCCAGCAGAACAAGGTCGGGTTGGTGCTCGCGCGCCATGTCCAGACCGATGGCGCCGTTCTCGGCTTCCAGGATGTCGTGGTCATCAAACTCCAGGGTCATGTGGATCAGGCGGCGTATGTCCGCGTGGTCCTCAACGATTAGAATTTTCTTCATGGCAGCTTCTTGAGACGGAATTTGTATTTAATTTAACAATTAAATGTATTTTATTTGATATAAATGATATACCAATGCGATTTTTTTTTTCTGGCTGTCATATTCGTTAAAATTGTCACATGAAAAAAGCAAGTTCAAAGATTCAAGCACCCGGGCCCGCCTTAGGCGCGCGCGACGATGTCACCACCATCGAGGCTGCACGATATCTGGGGCTGGCGGTGCGCTCTGTGCAACTGATGGTGGACCGGGGTGATCTGCAGGCCTGGAAAACTCCCGGCGGCCACCGTCGCATTTCGCGTGTGTCAATCGAACGTTGGCTGGCGGGAGACCGTCCACCTGCCGCCACCGCCAGCGTGTTGGTGTCCCCCCTTGCACCGGACCGGTTCGTGGCCCGCGCACCCGGCAGCCCGCCGCGGGTCCTGCTGATCGAGGATTCCATGCACTACCAGAACCTGATCGGCCTGTTGCTGCGCCAGAAGTTTCCGGCGGTCGAGCAGCACGCCGCCAGTGATGGCATCGTCGGCCTTGCGATGGCCGGGGAGTTGCAGCCAGATGTGCTGATGGTGGACATCCTGTTGCCGGGAATCGATGGCGCCACACTCATCACCAGCCTGCGGTCGCATCCGCGATTCCGCAATACCCAGGTGATCGTCGTCACCTCCCTGGGCCCCTCTGACATGGTGCCCTACGCCTATGCACTGACCGGCATACCGGTGGTGCACAAGCCACAGCTGGTAGCGGAGTTGCCACCACTGCTGGCGCAGTGCCTCGCGCCGCGGAGTTCGGCCCAACCCTAGACGCCATGGACAAGCCCCGTGTGCTGCTGGTGGAAGACGGTGAGGAGCAGGCGGTCCGGCTGTATTTCGAAGGCGATCGGGAGTTGTTTCAGGACTACCGGGCGGCGTGTCTTGCGCAATTTCCAAGCGACATCCAGGATTGCGATATGGCCAGCGTGGCAGCAGATCTGCAGACCTTGTTGCGGGTCGCCCACAGCCTCAAGTCAGTGTTGCTGACTCTGGGTCATCCGCAGTGCTCTGCCCTGGCGCGCACACTGGAAGAGACCTGCCACGCCGGTGTTCTGGCAGCTGCCCAGATGCAGTGGGCGGCGCTGCGGGCACATCTCGTGCGACTTGGCGGGGGCAGCTGAACAAGCGCTGGAGGCAGGCGATGCCCTGGCCGGCTCACTGGATCGAGGCCGCAAGTTCCAACTGCTTGAGCCGCCGTGTCAGTCGGTCCAGGAATTGCTTTGCCACGTGCGACAGGCTGCGGTGCGCGGGCACCAGAATGCCGACCTCGATGGCATTGACAGCGCGGTTGGCCAGTGGCCGCCACACCACCTCGCCGCGTTCGAGTTCGTCGATGAAGCCGATCTTCGAGAAAAACGAGATCCCCCTGCCTGCCACGATCATGCGTTTGGCCATCGTTGTCGAGTTGCAGGCAATCGCAGGCACCAGGTCGTTCCAGAACTGCGAGAACTCCGGCTGCACCAGGTTGTGGATCGGCGAGACCTGGCTGACCTGGATGAAGGCCTGGTCGCGGCAGTCGGCAAAGTCGATCTTCGCCTTCTTCGCCAGCGGGTGCGAGGGCGCCATCACCACGCCCGGCGGGAACGGCGCCTTGGCTGCCACCTTGAGCGCGCCTGGCAGCTTGCCCAGGTAACAGATGCCGATGTCGTTGTCGCCATTGGCCACACGGTCTGGCACTTCGCTGGGCATCGCCGACGAGATGGTGTAACGCACGGCCGGGTAACTCGCGGAGAACTCCTCCACCGCCGCCGGCAGGAACTCGATCAACAGCGAGTCCATGGCGGCGACCGACACATGGCCCTTGCGTTCGCCCTTGAGCGCGTCGAGTTCGGTGCGCATCAGGTGGAAGTCGTGCAGCGTGCCGCGCACATGCTGCTGCAGCCTCTCCCCCGCGGCGTTCAGGCGCATGCCACTGGGCACGCGGTCGAACAACTCGGTGCCGAGTTCTTCCTCCAGTCGCAGCACCTGCCGGTTGACCGCGCTCGATGCCACGAACAGGTTTTGCGCGGCCTTGCGGATCGACCCGCAACGGGCGACTTCGAGGAAATACTTCAGGACGACGGCGTGCATGGGCAGGGCGGCGAGGGTGGGGCTCCGATGGTAGCGGAGCCCCGCAGCCCGGTGTTCGCTCTCAGGCTTCGGGCCAGGCCCAGGGGACGCACGGGGGTGTCATGCGGTCTTCGCGTCCGTCAGTTGCAACTCCTGCTTCATCTGGTCCCGCATGGCGAATTTCTGGATTTTGCCGGTGATCGTCATCGGGAACGCCTCGACAAGTTTGACATACCGGGGCACTTTGTAGTGCGCGATCTGGCCTTTGCAGAACCCGCGGATGTCGTCCTCGGTGGCCGTCTGCCCGGCCTTCAGGATGACCCAGGCGCACAGTTCCTCGCCATACTTCTGGTCTGGCACGCCAATCACCTGCACGTCGGAGACGGCGGGGTGGCGGTACAGGAACTCCTCGATCTCGCGCGGGTAGACGTTCTCGCCACCGCGGATGACCATGTCCTTGATGCGACCGACGATGTTGACGTAGCCCTCGGCATCCATGGTGGCGAGGTCGCCGGTGTGCATCCAGCCGTCGGTGTCGATGGCCTCGCGGGTCTTGGCTTCGTCGCCCCAATAACCGTGCATCACCGAGTAGCCTTTGGTGCAGAATTCGCCGGTTACGCCGCGGGGTACGGACGCACCCGTGACGGGGTCGATCACCTTGATTTCCAGGTGGGGCTGCACCAGGCCCACGGTCGACACGCGCCGGTCCAGCGGCGTCTGCGTGCTGCTCTGGCAACTCACCGGGCTGGTCTCGGTCATGCCGTAGGCGATGGTCACCTCATTCATGTGCATGCGCTCCACCACCTGCTTCATCACCTCTGTCGGGCAGGGTGAGCCGGCCATGATGCCGCTGCGCAGGCTGGACAGGTCGAACTCCGCGAAACGCGGGTGCGCCAGTTCGGCGATGAACATGGTCGGCACGCCGTGCAATGCCGTGCACTTCTCGGCCTGCACTGTTTCGAGCACAGTGAGCGGGTCGAAGCCGTCGTTCGGGTAGACGATCGTGGCACCGTGGGTGATACACGCCAGGTTGCCCAGCACCATGCCGAAGCAGTGGTACAGCGGCACGGGCACACACAGGCGGTCATGCTCGGTCAGCTGCATCGCCTCGCCGATGAAGAAGCCATTGTTCAGGATGTTGCGGTGCGTGAGCGTTGCGCCCTTCGGAAAACCGGTGGTGCCGCTGGTGAACTGGATGTTGATCGGGTCGGTGCCTTTCAGCTTTGCGCTGACCTGTGCGACTGCTGCGTCATCGGCACTGCCGCTCGCCATCAGGTCGGCAAAACACAGCATGCCGGGCTCGTTGCCCACGCCCAGCTGCACCACAGTCTGGAGTTGCGGCGCGCGCGCTGCCTGGAGCTGCCCGGGACGGGCTGTGGCGAGCTCGGGCGCGAGTTCGCGCACCAGGCCCAAGTAGTCGCTGGTCTTGTACGCCGTCATCGTCACGAGCATCCTGCAACCGACCTTGTTCAGCGCGTATTCCAGTTCGGTTGCGCGGTAAGCCGGGTTGATGTTGACCAGCACGATGCCCGCCTTGGCGGTGGCGATCTGCATCAGCAGCCACTCGGCGCAGTTGTGCGCCCAGATGCCGGCGCGGTCGCCTGGTGCCAGGCCGGCGCGCAGCAAGGCGCTGGCCAGGCAGTTCGCCTGGCGGTCCAGCTGTGCATAGGTCAGGCGCTGGCCCTGGTGCCGCGACACCAGCACCTCGCGCTGCGGGAAGCGCCGGGCGATGGCTTCGAAGTGGTGGCCGATGGTGTCCTCGATCAGGGGGGCGTCGGTGCGGCCGATGGCGTGGCTGGTGTTGATGGGCATGGCGGGGGCTCGTTGGGCGACAAGGGGAGGGGTGCCAGCGGCCGATGAGGAGCGGCTGGCGGTTGCGATGCTGACTGTATCCCGGCTGGATGCCGCTGTCATTGCCCAATGGTCTACGTGCGGCGGGCCCCGAGAATGGGCCGGAGCAAGCGCCAACGCGGTCGATCAAGCCCCGATGGCGTTCCCTGTCGGCCCGCTGTGTTGCGAATGACCCTGCTATAAGCCGCGCTTTCGGACACCCGCCCCTCCTTGCCTTCACTGACTGCCTATACTTGAGTAAATTAGTCGGGTATCCATTCAGGCAAGAGGGTCTTGGCAGTGGCGGACCACAGATCGACAGCGTTGGGGCGCGGACGGGAACCAATCAAACGGACCCGCCGGCATGTAGCAAGTTTCCCGCCGGAGCTTTTGGCGGGCAGGTTTTCAATCAAGGAGTTCAACAAATGACCATGACACTGACCGAACGAGCCGCAGCCCAGATCCGGCGCCAGCTCGACAAACGCGGCTCGGGCATCGCGCTGCGCATCGGCGTCAAGAACGTCGGCTGCACAGGGCTGGCCCACACGTTCGAGCTCGCCGACGAGGTCCGGCCTGGCGAACACAGCTTCATGTCCCACGGCGCCCGGCTGCTGGTCGATGCCCAGAGCCTGCTGGTTCTCGATGGCTCGCACATCGACTTCGTCACCGAAGGCCTCGCGCAGCGCTTCAAGTTCGACAACCCGAATGTGGACAGCGAGTGCGGCTGCGGCGAGAGCTTCAATGTGAAGAAGGCCAGGGCCGGCGCCGCAACAGAGGCGCCCGGCCTTCAAGCCAAGGCGGCGACATGAGCGCCGTGCTGCAAACACTCGTCAACCAACCCTACAAACACGGGTTCGTGACCGACATCGCGTCCGATGTCGCGCCCAAGGGGCTCAGCGAAGACACCATCCGGATGATCTCGGCCAAGAAGGACGAACCCGCGTGGTTGCTGGCTTTCCGGCTCGACGCCTACCGGATCTGGCAACAGATGCAGGCACCGGCCTGGCCCAACCTGCACTACCCGAAGATCGACTTCCAGGCGATCAGCTATTACGCCGCGCCCCGTCAGAAGGCCACGCTCAAGAGCATGGACGAGGTGGACCCTGAGCTGTTGCGCACCTTCGAGAAGCTCGGTGTGCCGTTGCACGAGCGCATGGCGCTGGCCGGCGTGGCGGTGGACGTGATCTTCGACAGCGTGTCGGTGGCCACCACCTACAAGCACAGGCTGGCCGAGGTCGGCATCGTCTTCTGTTCGATGTCCGAAGCCGTGCAAAAGCATCCCGAGCTGGTGCAGAAGTACCTCGGTTCGGTCGTCCCGAAGGCTGACAACTACTACGCCGCGCTCAACTCGGCGGTGTTCACCGATGGCTCGTTCTGCTTCATCCCCAAGGGGGTGAAGTGTCCGATGGACCTGTCGACCTACTTCCGCATCAACACCGAGGAGTCTGGCCAGTTCGAGCGCACGCTGATCGTGGCCGAGGAGGGCGCCACGGTGTCCTACCTTGAGGGCTGCACCGCCCCTGCCTTCAGCAGCAACCAGTTGCATGCGGCGGTGGTGGAGCTGGTGGCGCTGGACAATGCCGACATCAAGTACTCCACCGTGCAGAACTGGTACGCGGGCGACGAGAACGGTGTCGGCGGCATCTACAACTTCGTCACCAAGCGCGGCCTCGCCAAGGGCGTGAACTCGCGCATTTCCTGGACCCAGGTCGAGACCGGCTCGGCCATCACCTGGAAATACCCGTCGGTCGTTCTGCGCGGCGACAACTCGGTGGGAGAGTTCTATTCGGTGGCGGTGACCAACCACCACCAGCAGGCCGACACCGGCACCAAGATGATCCACCTGGGCAAGAACACGCGCAGCACCATCGTCAGCAAGGGCATCTCGGCCGGGCAGTCCAGCAACAGTTACCGCGGCCTGGTCAAGGTGGCGCCCACCGCCACCGGCGCGCGCAACTATGCCCAGTGCGACTCGATGCTGATCGGTGACAAATCTGGCGCGCACACATTCCCCTACATCCAGGTGCGCAACCCCACGGCCCAGATCGAGCACGAGGCGTCGACCACCAGGATCGGCGAGGACCAGCTGTTCTATTTTGCCCAGCGCGGGATCAGCCCTGAAGCCGCCGTGTCCATGATCATCAATGGATTCTGCAAGGATGTCTTTCAACAACTGCCGATGGAGTTCGCGGTCGAAGCGACCCAGTTGCTCGGCCTCAAACTCGAAGGAGCGGTCGGATGATCCACCTCGACAGCCCGGTTCTGCTCGATGTGCGCGGCCTGTGCGCGAGTGTCAACGGCACTGCCATCCTCAAGGGCCTGGACCTCACGGTCAGGCGCGGCGAGGTCCACGCGATCATGGGGACCAACGGCTCGGGCAAGAGCACGTTTGCCAAAGTTCTGGCCGGCCATGCGGCCTACCAGGTCACGGCCGGCACCGTGCTGTTTGACGGCCAGGATCTGCTGGCCCTGGCGCCTGAAGCGCGCGCCCTGGCGGGCGTATTCCTGGGCTTCCAGTACCCGATCGAGATACCCGGCGTGGCCAACAGCCAGTTTTTGCGCCTGAGCTACAACACGCTGCAGGCGCAACGCGGCCGGGACGAACTGGACCCGCTGGAGTTCGACGATTTCGTTCGCGAGAAGATGAAGCTTCTCGAGATGAGCCCCGACTTTCTGGACCGCAGCGTCAACGAAGGTTTTTCGGGCGGCGAGAAGAAGCGCAACGAAATCCTGCAGATGGCGCTGCTCGAGCCACGCCTGGCGATTCTGGACGAGACCGATTCCGGCCTGGACATTGATGCGCTGCGCATCGTGTCGCAGGGCGTGAACCAGCTGACCACCCCGGACAACGCCACCATCCTGGTCACGCACTACCAGCGGCTGCTGAACTACATCGTGCCCGACTTTGTCCATGTGATGGAGGCCGGCCGAATCATCAAGACCGGTGGCAGGGAACTCGCGCTGGAACTCGAGAAACGCGGCTACGGCTGGGTCAGTGCCGAGCACGAGGTGGCTGGCGTGGCGAGAGCCGAAGAGGTCAGTGCATGAGACCGCCGGGCCTCCCCAAGGGCGAATTCCGCAGTGCGCTGCACGCAGGCACCCCGGTGCGCAGTGCCACCGCCCTGCGCCGGCCCGCGGTAGACCACCTGGGCACGCTGCTGGCCGGTTAGCCGCTGCCGGAGGCCAGCCCGTGGGCGGGCGTCAACGCGCTGCGCGAACAGGCGCAGACAGCACTGGGCGCGCTTGCCATGCCGACGCTGCGTGACGAAGCCTGGCGTTTCACCGACCTGGCGCCGCTGCACCGGCTGACCCTGCAGCCAGTGCGCATGGCCAGCCAGCTGCAGCCCGCTGACATCGCGCCGTTTGGCATTGACGGCGCTGCGTTCCGGCTGGTGTTTGTCGATGGCATCCATGCGCCGCAGCTCTCCAGCCCGGCACCCGAAGGCGGCGTCGTCGTGACCGACTTCCCGACCGCCATGGCCACCCATGCCCTCGCGCTGGAAGCACAGCTGGGCCGCCAGCAGGTACTGGTCGACAACGTCTTTGCTGCGCTCAACACGGCTTTCCTGCAGAGTGCGGCGGTGCTGCTGGTGCCGCGCGGCGTGGCGCTCGCCACGCCGGTGCATCTGCTGTTCGTGGCCACGCAGGCTGGCGCGCTCAGCCATCCCCGCTGCCTGGTGCTGGCCGAGGCGGGTAGCTGCGTGACGCTGGTCGAGGACTACGTGGCGCTGCAGGACGCGCCGTATCTGGTCAACCCGGTGACGGAAGTCGTGCTGGCCGAGCAGGCGCAGGTCAGGCACGTCCGGGTCCAGCGAGACAGCCGACAGGCGTTTCACATCGCCAATTGCGCGGTGTCGGTGGGGCGTTCGGCCAACTACCAGCTGGTCAGCGTGGCGATGGGCGCGCAGCTGTCGCGTTGCGACCTGCGCGTGGCGCTCCACGAAGGCGCCGAATGTGCGGTGGATGGTCTTGCGCTGCTGTCGGGCGGCCAGCTGGCCGACACCCACAGTTGTATCGACCACGTCGAGCCGCATGGCACCAGCCGTCAGCTGCACAAGTGCATTGCCGACGGCAGCGCCCATGCGGTCTTCAACGGCAAGGTGGTGGTGCGCCCCGGCGCGCAGCACACCGACTCCGCGCAGACCAGCCGCAACCTGTTGCTGAGCGCCCGCGCCCAGGTCGACACCCAGCCGCAACTGGAGATTTTTGCCGACGACGTGAAATGCACGCACGGCGCGACGGTGGGGCAACTCGATCCGGAGGCGTTGTTCTACCTGCAGAGCCGCGGCTTGTCCGACAGCGCTGCGCGCCGGCTTCTGACCTATGCGTTCGGCGCAGAGATCATCGGGCGCATCCCCGTGCCCTCGCTCAAGCACCAGTTGCAGCAGCGCATGCTTTCGCAAGCCGGCAGCCAGCCATGAACGCCCGCTCGCCCGAAATGCACCTCGCTGCACCAGCGCCCGCCTTCGATGTGGAGCGCATACGCGCAGATTTCCCGATCCTTCAGATCGAGGTCGAAGGCAAGCCGCTGGTCTACCTGGACAACGCCGCGTCGAGCCAGATGCCGCAGCCAGTCATCGACCGGCTGGTGCGCTACCAGACCACGGAGCACGCCAACATCCACCGGGCCGTGCATACGCTGTCCGAACGGGCGACTGCCGCCTACGAGGAAGCGCGCACCAAGCTGCAGCACTTCATCAACGCGCCCGACCGGCGCGAAGTGATCTTTACCAGCGGCACCACCGAAGCCATCAACCTGGTGATGCACGGTTATGGCCGCAAGTTCATCCGGGCCGGTGACGAGATCATTCTGACCACGCTGGAACACCACTCCAACATCGTTCCATGGCAGATGCTGGCCGAGGAAACCGGCGCCCGGATCCGCGTGCTGCCGATCAACGACGCCGGCGAGTTGTGCCTGGACCAATTCGAGGCGCTGTTCAGCGCACGCACCAAGCTGGTCGGCGTGGGCCATGTCTCGAACGCGCTGGGCAGCATCAACCCGGTCAAGCAGATGGTCGCCCTGGCGCACAAGCACGGCGTGCCCGTGCTGGTCGACGGTGCGCAGGCCGTGCCGCACCTGCCCGTGGACGTGCAGGACCTGGACTGCGATTTTTATGCCTTCTCGGGCCACAAGTTGTGCGGTCCGACCGGTATCGGCGTGCTTTACGGCAAGGCGGCGCTGCTCGAAAACATGCAGCCCTTCAAGGGCGGCGGCGACATGATTTTGGCGGTGTCTTTCGAGAAGACCACGTACAACACCATTCCCCACAAGTTCGAGGCCGGCACGCCGCCGATTGCCGCCGCCATCGGGCTGGGCGCGGCGGTCGACTACCTCTCATCCGTCGGCATGCAGGCGATTGCCCGGCATGAGCATGCCCTGCTGCAGTACGCGACCGGCCAGCTCCAGGCGCTGGCGGGCGTGCGCCTCATCGGCACTGCCGCCCACAAGGCGGCGGTGCTGTCCTTCACGCTGGACGGCGTGCATCCGCACGATGTCGGCACGCTGCTGAACCAGGACGGTATTGCGGTGCGCACCGGCCACCATTGCGCGCAGCCGGTGATGGCGCGCTTCAAGGTGCCCGCCACCACGCGCGCCTCGTTTGCCTTCTACAACAGCATGGCGGACGTCGATGTGCTGGTGGCCGGGCTGCGCAGCGTTCAGAAAGTATTTGCGTGATGGCCGATTACAAAGCGCTGTACCAGGAGGTCATCCTGGACCACAACAAGAAGCCGCGCAACTACGGAACGCTGGAACACTCCAGCCACCACGCGCAAGGCCACAACCCACTGTGTGGCGACCACCTCGATGTGGCGCTGCGACTGCAGGGCGAGACGATCGAACAGATCGCGTTCCAGGGCGAGTCGTGCGCCATCTGCAAGGCGTCGGCTTCGATGATGACGGTTGCCGTGAAGGGCAAGACCCGCACGCAGGCCCAGGCGCTGACCCAGGAATTCCTGGCCATGACTACCGGCAGGCTCGACCTGCGGGAGCCCAACCAGATTGGGCGCCTGGCCGTGTTCGCTGGCGTGCGCGACCTGCCCACGCGCGTCAAATGCGCGATCTTGCCGTGGCACACGCTGCAGGCCGCGTTCCGGTCGCAGGGCACGGCAAGCACAGAAACGTGATGGTTCCGATGGCAGCCAACCCTTGAAGGACCCATGCTGACTTCCCATGAACTGAAGAACTGCCATCCTGAGCGGCATGCCCTGCGACCACGCGCAGGTCCATGTCGACATCGTGCGCGAGTTGGTCGAACTTGGCGAACTTCAGGCCCTGGTCAACCCGGCGGCGGTCCAAGCCCTTGACATCGCGCCTGCGCGGCCCGCGCCACGTGCCACGCGCCATCTTCCAGGAGGATTGAATGCCGAAAATTGCCGAAATCGACGACACCCCGAACCCCAATGCGGTCAAGTTCACGCTCCACGAACCCTTGACCTGGGGCATCTCGCATTCCTTCGAGAACGCCGAACAGGCAGCGGGCGACGCGCTCGCCTCGGCGCTGTTCGCCATCGCGCACGTGCGCAATGTGTTCTATGTTGACCGCTGGCTCACCGTGACGCAGGACGGCGACGCCGCCTGGCCGGAATTGGTCCGGCTGATCGCCGTGCCGCTGCGCGCCGCTCCGGCGGCCGCTGCGCAGTCTGCCGCGGCCGTGTTTGCCGCGCGCGTTTCCATCGCCGACATGAGCGCGGACGACCAGGCACGGCTGGACGTGATCAGCGCCCTGCTGGACCAGCGCATACGGCCCTCTTTGCAGGCCGACGGCGGCGACCTGCATGTGGTCGGTCTGGCTGGCAACTTCCTCAGCATCCATTACCAGGGCGCATGCGGCAGTTGCCCGAGCTCGCTCTCCGGCACGCTGGCTGCCATCGAGAATCTGGTGCGCACCATCGAGCCAGACCTCGCGGTGGTGGCGGTGTAGCCGGCTGCCGTGACAGGCCATACGTCGATGCCTTGGCGTCCCTTCTGTCAGCAAGGCCAACCTGGACACCTTTGACATGACGACTGAGACCATCCGCTTCAGAGGCGTTGCCTTGGTGCTGCCGCAGCCCCTTGCCGTTTCCTCCCGTCCGGACCAGCAAAGAGGCTCCCTCAAGACCAAGCGCGACGCGACCGACCCCGACGACCGCCTGCCCAAGCCCGACTGGATCCGCGTCAAGGCGGCGATTCCCACGGGCCGCTTTCGCGACACCAGGGACATCGTGCGCGACCACCGGTTGGTCACCGTGTGCGAAGAAGCCTCCTGCCCCAACATCGGCGAGTGCTGGAGCAAGGGCACGGCGACCTTCATGGTCATGGGCGACAAATGCACGCGCCGCTGCCGCTTTTGCAACGTCAGCACGGGTCGGCCCGACCCGCTGGACCAGGACGAGCCGGAACGCCTGGCGCGGAGCATTGCGCTGATGAAACTCAAATACGTCGTCCTCACCTCGGTAGACCGCGACGATTTGCGTGACGGTGGCGCTGGCCATTCTGTGCAATGCATCCAGCGCATACGCGCGCTGGCGCCCGCCACCACCATCGAGATCCTGACGCCCGACTTTGGCGGGCGGCTGGACTTGGCGCTGGACATCCTGGGCACTGCGCCACCGGACGTGCTGAACCACAACATCGAGACCGTGCCGCGCCTGTACAAGGAGGCGCGGCCTGGCGCGGACTTTCGGAACACGCTCAACCTGCTGCAGCGCTGCAAGGCGCGGCACCCCCGCATCCCCCACCAAGTCCGGCCTGATGGTCGGACTGGGCGAGACCGACGAGGAGGTCCTGGACGTGCTGCGGGCGTTGCGGGCCCATGATGTCGACATGCTGACCATCGGCCAGTATCTGCAGCCCTCCACGGGGCACATGCCCGTGCTGAGTTATGTGCATCCCGATGTCTTCAGGATGTATGCCGATGCAGCTTGCCGGATGGGGTTCAGGCACGCTGCATCCGGCCCCTTGGTCCGAAGCTCGTACCACGCGGACGAACAGGCGCGGGCGGTGGGCGTTCCTGTGCGCTGACGCGGGTCGCAAGACTCTGGTTCCAACCCTCCCTGCTGCTACTTTGCCGGATCCAACCGCTATGCAACAACCCGCTCCCGCAGTGACAGATGCCGAAGTCAGGAGCTCGACCAGCAACGCCATGATCGGGCTTCAGCTCCTCGACGGCGATCATCCATCGGCCTTCGCGGCGATTCAGGCGGCCGGGTGCACGCAGATCGAGAGTTTGGTGGGGCCCGAAGCATGATGTCATGGTCTGTCCGCAGGATCGACGACGGGGCCTGTCGGGTGCTGGATGCGATGGGTCGCCACGTCGGCAACCTGAAGTGGATCG
Source organism: Rhodoferax sp. OV413 (assembly GCA_945861785.1). Classification (GTDB taxonomy): domain Bacteria; phylum Pseudomonadota; class Gammaproteobacteria; order Burkholderiales; family Burkholderiaceae_C; genus CAISIP01. The sequence goes on from CAMAWD010000053.1 coordinate 34,619, forward strand.
GCGGCGTGTGGAAGTTCAAGGCCATCGGTTATGACGCGGCAGGTGCGGTCATCCCGGGTGGCGGCTCACTGACCGCCCGGCACAACACGGTGTTCGACAGCCTCGACCCGGTGCAGATCAGCAGGGCGCTAGACGGTGTGTGAAACGCCCATCCGGCCCCTCGCGATGTCGGCGTCGTCCTTGAAGGACAGGCCGTTCAAACGCGCTCTATCGTGGCGCAAAGGCGGCGATACGGTGGCCACGCCCATGGGTGTGCACCGGTGGATGCATCGATGGTTCGCGCTCTGGCACGCGGCCAGGTCGACGTCACGCTCATCGACCGCTGCAACCACCACCTGTTCCAGCCGCTCCTGTACCAGGTGGCCGCTGCCGGCCTGGCGGCGCCGGCCATCTCGGCCCCCATGCGCCACATCCTGCGCCGCGAGATGCGGCGCGGGCGGCTGACAGTGCTGCAGGCCGAGGTGCATGGCATTGACGCCACAGGCAAACACATCACGCTGGACGACGGCACGCGCATGGCATTCGACCATCTCGTCGCCGCCGCCGCAGGCGCCGTGAACTCCTGGTTCGGCCACGACGACTGGGTCGTGCACGCGCCAGGGCTCAAGACGCTGGCGAATGCTGCTGCAGACGATTCCTGGAATCGACCGCATGGGGGCTGCGATGCTGCTGGTGGAGATGAGCGCAGAAATGCAAAACTTCGGCTCTGCCGAGCGCCTGGCCTCCTGGGTGGGAATATGTCCTGGCAACAACGAGAGCGCGGGCAAGCGCAAGAGCGGCAAGACGCGCAAGGGCAACGCATGGGTGCGCCGACTGCGGTGTGGGTTTGCCCAAGCCGCCAGCCGAAGTCGCTGCGCCTTGAAGAGCAAGTTTGCCGCGCTGAGCATCCGCAAGGGTCACAAGAAGTCCATCGTTGCGCTGGGGCACAAGATGCTGCGCATCATCTTTGCCGTGCTCAAGACCCGCCAACCTTATCGCGACCGGGTCGTCGACTATGAAGCACTGAGCGTTCAGAGAAGCGCCCGCGCTGGATCAAGATGCTCGTCAAACACGGCTTCATGCCCTCCGCCGCCTGATCTGAACAGATCGATTTCGCCGTGTTCCCTCGTCCCGGCCAACGTCAGGTCAGGGATTCCCATACCCTTCACTCGACGTCTTTCACATTAACGCAAGCGCTGCCCAGCAGCTTTCAGGAAACACGACCAGCGTCCTGACCGGGCTGGTGCGCGTCGGCGGGGCTTCTGAACACAGTGCCTGATGCGCTTCCTTGGTGCTGCGGTGCGTGCCACGTTCCACCAGGATCCGGTCGCCCTGCTGTGTTCACACCTGCACCGACCCGGCAATCAGGTGTAAAAAATTGCGCACCGCTGCCGGCACCGAAACCTGGCCTCGCGATGTGAGTGTGGTTGTGTTTTTTGCATGGTGTAGTGGTGTCTCTTTACCGGTGCAACCTATCGGCTGATGTGCAAATTGGACACTTGACTTTGCAAACTTGTGCTATCGTTTGATGGCACAAATGGAGGCATGACATGGAAGCATTTGCCGTTCGAGACTTGCGCGAGCACACCGGTGAATTGGTGTGCAACGCCGAAGGTGGGCGACTTTCGGTGGTGTCCAAACATGGGAAACCCTTGTTCGTGGCCCTTCCATTTGATGAAGCGATGCTCGCGGCCGGGGTGTCTGTCGCCTTGGCGGACAGGCTGGTGCAAAGCGGTGAATTGTCTGTCGCAGCAGCGGCCAAACTGTCGGGGATGCCTTACGCACGTTATTTGCAACATTTGGGCGCGATGGGCTACAGCCTGCTGGACGAAGCCAGCGATCTGGATCAGGAGTTGTCCACCCTGACACGCTGACGATATGGCGCTTCAGTTGCTGGTCACCGACGCGGGCCCATTGATTGCCCTCGCGGTGGCCGATGTCTTGCCTGCAGTCATGCGGCAATTCAGCTTGCTGGTACCCCAAGCAGTGCTGGAAGAGTGCCTGGCCGACATCTACGCCCCGGCGCAGCGCAGATATCGCAGTTTGCCGAAGCAGATCAGCGCGCGGGACAGTCCGGGTTGACGCTTCTGCCCAATGCCGTCATTGTCCCGCTGGATGCTGCGCTTGGTGCTGGCATGGGTACGGGGGAAGTGGCGGTGCTGAGTTATGCCGCGCAACACAAACTTGTAGCCCTCGTCGATGAGCGCCGTGCCCGGCGCGTGGCGCAACGGCTGAACGTGCCAGTGGTCGGCAGTGGCACGCTGCTGCTCGCTCTCAAATCGCAGGGTCTTGTCGCCAGCATCAAGCCAGCGCTTGCCGCCTGGGCAAAACACGGGTACTTTGTGTCGCCGCGATTGCTCGAACAGTTGCTGGTCCGGGCCGGGGAAACGTAGTGGATGTTTTGCCACTCGGCAAGCGTGCGCACGACGAGGGTCAGGTCTTGTATTGCAACGCTTGTCGGGATGGGCCAACCGGTGGACAAAACAATCATGACGCGGGCTTCCGCTGCAGGCTGCAAATGCCTCAATGAGGTCCGTCAAGCGTTTTTTCAGGTGTTGCAATGTGCGGCAATGCTGCAAAACAAGACCTGACCCTGAAGCCCTGTGTGACCCTGAAGCCCTTTGACCCCGAAGCCCTGGTGGTCCAGCTGTGCATAGGTCAGGCGCTGGCCCTGGTGCCGCGACACCAGCACCTCGCGCTGCGGGAAACGCCGGGCGATGGCCTCGAAGTGGTGACCGATGGTGTCCTCGATCAGGGGGGCGTCGGTGCGGCCGATGGCGTGGCTGGTGGTGATGGACATGGTGGGGGCTCCGGTGACAACGGGCGCATGCGCGCAGGCGGCCGACCGGGATGGGCACGCTACCGCCAGCCTGACTGTGTCGCGGTTGGGTGGTGCCGTCCTTGCCGATATTCCAGGTGGCCATTCGCCGGATTCCGCGAACTGCGTTGTCTGACCTGCGCCCGGGTGACCATTGCCAGCAGACAAACCCCAACGCTGACATACTGTCGGCATGCACAACCCGTCGCGGCCCAAACCCCCGCGCCGCCGCTTTCTCCAGGCGGCTGCGGCGGCTGCGGCGGCGGCAAGTGCACTGGTTTTGCCTCGCGCCGGGCGCGCGGACATCCCGATCAGCGTCGGTGCGCGGCTTAGCGCGGATTTTGACCCGGTGGCCGCCATGTGGCTGGGTTTTGATGAAGGCCACGCCGCGTTCACCGCCGATCTGTTCGATGCCTTATGGCCGCATGTTCCCATCAAGATGCTGGTGCGCGACGCCGACGCCGAAATCAAGGCGCGCGCCCTTTTCAGGTACCGGGGACACGATCCCGACCAGGTCCAGTTCGTTCAGGACGCGCGGGCCCCGTACTTCGTGCGGGATGGCGCTGTCTTCGGCCTTGACGGAAAAAACCGCAAGTTCATCGTCGACTTTCAATGGACTTACTACGGCTGGACCAACTGGTGCCGGCGCACCTTCGTCGGGAACGGCATGCAGGCAACGAACTGCGCCCGTACCGCCGACCACGAGACTGGCGCGCTCGACCAGCGCTTCGCGCGCGCGCTGGGCCTGGCTTTATTCCGTTCGCCGCTGGCCATTGAAGGTGGCGGCGTCGAGGTCAACGGGCAGGGACTGCTGATCGCCAATACCAGCCTGTGGTCCGGACGCAACCGGGGCATGAGTCGGGACGCCATCGAGCAGGAAATCCGCCGGCTGCCCGGCATACGCAAGGTGATCTGGCTGCCCAGCGGCCTGGCCCAGGACCCGCTGCACCGCGCCACGATCACCGGCTCCTATGTGGGCTGGGGCACCGGGGGCCACACTGACGAATTCGTGCGTTTTGCGGACGCCCGGACCGTCCTCTTGGCCTGGGCCGACGAGACGGAAGCGCGCCAGCACCCGGTGGCACGACTCAACCAGAGGCGCATGGAGATCAATTTCGACATTCTGTCGGGCAGCACCGACCAGAACGGCAAACCCTTGCGGGTGATCAAGGTCCCCTTGCCGCGCACGATCGAGCGCCCGGTCGTGCTCTCGGCCGGAGCCGACACAGCGTATTCGACCCAATGGACCGCCGCCTCCTTCCCGCTGCGCGAAGGCCGGCGCGAGGGGGCCACGGTGCAGCAGGTCGCCACCAGCAGCTACCTCAACCATGTGCTGGCCAACGGATTGGTCCTGTTGCCGGATTACGTCGCACACGGCACACCCGCGCAACGGCAGGATCAGGTGTGCGAGATCTACCAGTCCGTGTTTCCGGGGCGCAAGATCCAACTCATCAACGCGGTCAACGCCAACTGGACGGGCGGTGGCGCGCACTGCGCGACGCTGTCGGAACCGGCAGTGCCGGCCTGAACACCGCCCTGGTCCTGTCCATGCCGGGTTGATCGGCGCCCGGGCAGGCCGGGGGGGAGCAGTGGGCAGGCCGGGGGTCACGCGCAGGCCGGGGGTCAGGTCTTGTATTGCAACATCGGCAGGCCGCACGGCAGGCCGGGGGTCAGGTCTTGTATTGCAACATTGCTCGCGATGGGCGGGTCGGTTGGGAAAGGAGTCATTGCTCGGGCTCCGCCGCTGGCATTTGCCGCCTCGATGAAGGCTGTCAAACAATTGGCCAGGCTTTGCAATGTGCGGCGATACTGCAAAACAAGACCTGACCCCGAAGACCCGCTGACCCCGAAGACCCGCCGCACGAAGACCCGCACGCTTGTGATCCGTCGGTCAGCTCGGGCGGCGGGCGGCGGGCGACTTGGCTGGCGTGCGCACGCGCCAACGTCACACCTGGCTGCGGTTTCTGCACCCCGGCCAAGCGGTCGAGCGCCTTGTGCCGGGCCTTTTGAAATTGGAGCGCGGTGCGGCTGATGGGTCAGGCTGCCGTTGGCAGGCCTGACCGCGGTTTGGATGTGCTCAGCCAGCGCGCGAAGAACCACAAGCTGATTGCCAGCCCGAGGTGCAGGAACTCGCCCGGCCGCCAGTCTGCCCATGAGACCTGCGACGCAAACAGCACGAACGCCGCCAACATGCTGGAGCCGGCTGCCACCGCCAGCCACTGCCGTCGCGGGACCGAGACCCCGATGATGGCGAGTGCCGATACCACCGCCCACACCGCAGCCCACAACTTGATGCCGGCAACCACTCCGACGAGCACATACAGCACTGCCAAAATTACGCCAAGCACCCAGGCAAACCGGGTCACCTGGGCCACTGGACGCTGCGGCCACACCACCGCAGCAGCCAACAGTGGCATGGCAACGCAGGCGCCCAGAGCCGAGACGAACATGTGCAGCTGGGGCAGTGGCAACACGCCTGAAAAACGCAGGGTGCCAAGCAGCGCGGCCGCCGCCAGTACCAGGCAACCCAGTCGGGCGGCAGGCATGTCCCTGGCCGGCCCCAGCCCCGTCCACAATGCCACCAGCATCAACAACGCGTCCAGACCTGCCTGCCAGTTCATGCCTGCGCCCCAGGCAGGGCCGCGACCGTGTCGCCGCGCTCGCCGCGTGCACGTGCCAGCAGCACCAGCGACAGGACCATGCCGAACGCGGCGACAACCCGAACGGTGGCAGGTGCCGGCGTGAACCACAGCCCCGCTGCCAGGCTGCCGAACACCAAAACAACCCGCAGTGCCTCCAACCCGATGGCGCCTGCCTGCCCCGCAAACAGCCACCCCATCGTGATGCCGTTGAGCGCGATCAACAGCCCGTAGCCGATGCGCGCAGCCACGGACAGGCCAGGCGCCACCATCAACAGATGCATGAACAAGGCAAACACCACCGCTGTCGCCACCATCCCGTACACGCGCTGCCAGGTCGATGACGGCGTCTCGAACACGGCATAACGGTTGGCCATGTCCTGCTCGGGCGCTGCAGGCCCCGAGGCAGTCCAGCCCGGGCCGGCGAATACATGCATCAGCTTGTCGCCGGCGCGCGGTGCCTGCCATGCGTCACGCACCATGCTGATGTAGTTCTTGACATTGGCCCACACCGGGTTCCAGCTCTGCAGCGGCACCAGCGTGCCGTAGACCACCGGCTCATCGTCGCGCTCGGCCACGTAGGTGCCGAACAGGCGGTCCCAGATGATCAACGTGGCGCCGTAGTTCACGTCGATGCAATAGGGGTTGCGGCCGTGGTGGCAGCGGTGGTTGGACGGCGTGCTGAACACCAGGTCGATCCAACCGAGCTTGGGGATCAGCCGGGTGTGCACCCAGAACTGGTAAAGCGTGCTGGCCAGCGCCACCAGCACGAACACCGACACCGGTATGCCGACGATGGCCATGGGCAGGTAGAACGCCCAGTAGAACACCTGGTTGGTGGACGACTGGCGCAGCGCGGTGGACAGGTTGAACTCTTCGCTCGAATGGTGCACCACATGGGCCGCCCACAGGAAGTTGATCTCGTGCCCGGCGCGGTGCGCCCAGTAGTAGAAGAAGTCGTACATGAAGAAGGCCACGACCCAGACCCAGGGGCTGGCAAGATCCCATGTGAATGCCCCCACCTTTTCAACCACCACCGCATAGACAAACACCGACATCAGCTTGAGCAACGAGCGCACGCACTCGCTCATCAGCCCGATGTTGATGCTGGTGATGGCATCGTGAAAGCGGTAGACCTTGCGGCCCATCCACCTTGCGGCCAACAGCTCAACGAAGATGAGGCCGAGGAAAACCGGAACGGCGTACAACAAGGGACTCATGGGGTGATCGTCTCCAGGCGGCGAACCAGCCGGCCGGCCACACGCGGCCGACCATGTTTGCGTGGCTGCCAGGATACCGGCGCGTCGGCGTCGGTCACGGCGAAGTTCAACTGCGGCACCGGTTGCGCCGCCAGTTTTTCGCGGGCTATTGTGATCATGCCTGCTGATATGTCGGTCGCCAGCAGGTGCCGGGTGAAGGGCGCCAGGCGCAGCGTTGCCTCGTAACCCGCCATGTCCGCGATCGGGCTGGCCGCGTACTTGCGCGTGATGCGATCCCGGAAAGCGGCCTTGCGGACGGCGCAAGCACTCGCAGCGGAAAGTGGGGGCGCAATGGCAGGCTGTGTCGTGGAGGGAGATGGCATGGGTTGGGGGACAAATTTCCTGGAAATGGCAACACCCCGATGTTATCCATGCAAAGCACAGCAGGGAATTGCGGTAAATTGCAGTGAACATGTGCATTTTGGCATGGACAAACTCGACTGGAACCAGTTCAAGGCATTTCTGCAAACCGCCGAAACTGGTTTGTTGTCGGCTGCTGCCCGCAAGTTCGGCCTGACCCAGCCCACACTGAGCCGTCAGGTGGCCGCCATCGGGCGGCGCACGGGCGTGACCCTGTTTGAGCGCGTCGGCAAGGCGATTGCGCTTACCCCCATCGGGCTTGACCTGCTGCGCCGCTAAGTCGACATTGCCATTCGCCACGTCAAGCCGGAGCCGATGGAGTCCGAATGAACAATGCTCAGGCCACTCTGGACGTGAGCCCTGATCGCTTCGATTTCAGCCACATTCGCAGCGTCACCGATGGTGTCATTGCGGTCCCATATTTCCTGCACCATGAGGTTCGCTGGATCAAGCCCCAGCAGGTTCGCCATCGCTGTCGTGTCGGCGAAGTCCAAGAGTCGCAATGCTGCAGATCGATGACCGCGGCAATCCCGAGCACGCTCTTGGCGATGGTGCCCGCCTCATTGGGTGAAACTCCGAGGTCTATGGGGTTCTTGACCAGCGAGGCCAGCGGGTTCACCACGCTGGTACCGATCGGTGCGCTGGGGTTCAGCCGAGTGACGGCGAAGTCACCGTTGCCAGGGGCAGAGATGGATTTCGCGGCGCTCGTGACATATTCTGTGTGGCTCGCCAGATCAGTGTAGGACGCCGTGACGGTGATGCTCTGGCCGACCCGGGCCGCACCGACCATGAACGTGCTGGCGCTGACTGCCAGGTCCACGCCAGTGGCGGGAACTCCGTTCGGGTCGGACACTGCGGCCAGGGGGTCAGGTCTTGCATTGCAACGGTTCTGTCGATGGGCCAATCGACGGGGAAAACAACCATTACTCGGGCATCAACTGCTGGCATTTGCCGCCTCAATGAGGTTCGCCAAGCGATTGGCGGGGCGTCGCAATGTGCGGCAATGCTGCAAAACAAGACCTGACCCAATACTCGTAGTTTAATGCATGATGCGTCATAATTCACTCCATCTAAACGATGGAGGCTGCGATGGCGCGAACCAAAGCTGTGCTTGGTACTGGTGTTCGACTGGCTGACCACGTGAGTGCCGGCCTCTTGGCCCG
>CAMAWD010000054.1 GCA_945861785.1 Rhodoferax sp. OV413
ACGCAGAGAACGAAGTGAACGCAGTGAGTTCTGCGGCCCGACCCTTGGGCGAGCACCACAGGGCAGTCGGCGCGTTCAGCGCCCGACCGCTCCAGTATGAGCCCCCGCCGGGCTGCGCCTGCCGCGACGCGCGCCAACGCCAACGCCAAAGACAAAGACAAAGACAAAGCCAACGCAGACCAGGCAACGAACGACCGCAATGGGCCGAAAGCAGACGATAGCGCGGCGCGCGCACTGGTTATTTGGAAACATACTTGAATCACCGTGGACCCAATGACATGAACGTCTCCATCTGGAAAACCCCTCAGTTGTCTTTGCGGTTTTGGCCGGTGTTCCAGCGCAACTTGCTGGTGTGGCGCAAGCTGGCGATACCGAGCCTGGTGGGCAATATTGCCGAACCGCTGATGTGGCTGGTGGCCTTTGGTTACGGGCTGGGTGCGCTGGTGGGGCAGGTGACGGTTACCGGAGGCACTGGCGGCAGCACCCAGGTGCCCTACATCCTGTTCCTGGCCAGCGGCAGCATCTGCATGAGTGCGATGAACGCGGCGTCGTTCGAGGCGCTTTATTCGGCCTTCTCCCGCATGCATGTGCAGAAAACCTGGGACAGCATCATGAACGCGCCGGTGCAACTGGACGACATCGTGCTGGCCGAGATGTTGTGGGCTGCGTTCAAGGCATTGTTCACGGTCACGGCCATCCTGTTGGTGATGCTGGCCCTGGGCATCAGCCACAGCCCCAAGCTGCTGCTGGCCTGGCCGGTGCTGCTTGGGGTGGGTATCACGTTCTCCTGCCTCGCGCTGGTCTTCAACGCGCTGGCCAAGGGTTATGACTTCTTCACCTACTACTTCACGCTGTTCCTGACGCCGATGATGTTCCTGAGCGGGATCTTCTTTCCGCTCGAACAGTTGCCGCCGCTGGTGCGTGTGATCGCCGTCTGGCTGCCACTGAGCAATGCGGTCGAACTGGTGCGGCCGCTGTTCATGGACCAGTGGCCCAGCCAGCCGTGGCGGCATGTGCTGGTGCTGGCGGTGTATGCCGTGGCGGGGTTCTGGCTGGCACTGGCGCTGACGCGCAGGCGGTTCCGGGGCTGATCCGTGGCACCTGCGTGCGCCGCGACTGCGCAGCGCAGGTGTATGGATGCCGGTTCAGGCAAGTTTTGCCGCAGCCTTGATCATGTCGGCGGCCTTCTCGGCAATCATGATCACCGGTGCGTTGGTGTTGCCGCTGACCACACGCGGCATGATGGATGCGTCGACCACGCGCAGGCCCTGCATTCCATGCACACGCAGTTGGGCGTCGACCACGTCCAGCGGCCCATTGCCCATCCGGCAGGTGCCCACCGGGTGGTAGATGGTGTCGGCGCGGTCGCGGATGAACTGCTCGATTTGGAGGTCGGTTTGCACCTGCGCCGATGCCGGTGACTCCGTGCCGCCCAAACCCGCCAACGCCGGTTGCGACATGATGTCGCGCATGATGCGAAAGCCCCGGACCATGCGGTCCATGTCGTCGCGCTCGCCCAGGAAGTTCGGGTCGATCAGAGGTGGGGTGAGTGGGTCCTTGCCGTCCAGTTTGACGCTGCCCCGGCTCAATGGTCGCAACACGCAGATGTGGCAGGAATATCCGTGTCCGAAGGTGGTCTTGCGGCCATGGTCGACCAGCTTGCCGATCACGAAATGCAATTGCAGGTCGGGCAAGGGTTCGTCGGGCGCACTCTTCACGAAGCCGCCTGCTTCGGCAAAATTGGTCGTGAGCATGCCGGTGCGATAGGCGCGCCACTCTGAGATGCCGCGGATGGCGCGGATTGCGCCGGTCAACGAGATGCCGAACAGGTCCGTCAATTTCGGCGCGTTGGTGACCATGACCACGTCCGGGTGATCGTGCAGGTGCATGCCCACACCCGGCAACTCGTGCTGCGTGGCGATGCGGTTTTCCAGCAGGTGGCGGTGGTCGCCGATACCTGACAACATCAATGTCTGAGGTGACTGCAGGGCGCCAGCGCAAAGCAGAACCTCGCGCGCGGCCATGAGCTGCTTGAGCATTCCTTCATGCTGGAACTCCACCCCCACGGCGCGTTTCTTCTCCAGCAGGATGCGTGTGGTGTGGGCGTCAGTGATCACCTTGAGGTTCGGCCGCGACAGGTTGGGGGTGAGATAGCCCTTGGCGGCACTCCAGCGCTCGCCATTCTTGTGCGTGACCTGGAACATTCCGACGCCTTCCTGCTCCGCGCCGTTGAAGTCCTTGTTTTCCGGGAATCCCGCCTGCATGCCGGCTTGCACGAAGACCGGGCCGAAGCGGTTGGGGGTGGTCAGGTCCTTGACGTTCAGGGGGCCGCCGGTGCCGTGGAATGCGTCCGCGCCCCGTTCGTTGTTTTCGGCCCGCTTGAAATAAGGCAGCACCTCGTCAAAGCTCCATCCAGCATTGCCTTCGGATGCCCAGTTGTCGTAATCGGCGCGCTGACCTCGCGCATACACCATGGCGTTGATCGAGCTCGAACCGCCCAGCACCTTGCCCCGCGGCTGGTAGCCACGCCGGCCATTCAGACCCGGTTGCGGCGTGGTTTCGAAGCGCCAGTTGCCACTGGGCCGCTTGGCCATCAGCGCCAGCCCGGCCGGGCAGTGGATCAGCACGCTGCTGTCGACAGGACCGGCTTCCAGCAGTGCGACAGTGACTTTTGGGTCTTCGCTCAGGCGCGCCGCCAATACACAGCCGGCCGAGCCGCCGCCGATGATGATGTAGTCGAACATGGTCCTGGGTATCCTTGTTGGGTTGCGAGCGAGCGTCAGCCCAGCGAAGATAGACGACAAATCCACCCGATTTCTAAGGAGTCCACTTTAATGCGCACCCCCATTAACCCTGATCCCGGCCCGGATGGCAGCATCGAGTGCACTGTTGCGGGCGAGGTGTTGTTGATCGGCATCAACCGACCGGTAAAACGCAATGGATTCACGCCAAAGATGTACCGCGAACTCGGCGAGGCCTACACCCGGTTGGACGACGACCCGGCCCTGCGCGTGGGCGTACTGCATGCCCACGGGGCGCACTTCACGGCCGGCCTGGACCTGCCCGCCATGGCACCGCTCATGCGCAGCGGCGAAAGAGCCGTGCCTGCCGGCCTGGTGGACCCGCTCGATCTGGGCCTGCCCGGTTACCGCAGACGCACCAAACCGATGGTGGTGGCCGTCAAGGGCATCACCTACACGCTGGGGATCGAACTGATGCTGGCCGCCGACATCGTGGTGGCCGCAGACGATTGCCGCTTCTCGCAGTTGGAGGTCAAGCGCGGCATCATGGCCACCGGCGGTGCCACCTTGCGCATGGCCGAACGCGCCGGCGAGGGTGACGCGTTGCTGCATCTGCTGACCGGCGACGAGTTCGACAGCGCCGAGGCCCTGCGCCTGCATTTTGTGCAGAGGGTCGTGCCCGTCGGCGAAGAGCTCGCACAGGCGCTGAAGATCGCGCATGCCATCGCGGCCCAGGCACCATTGGCCGTGGTGGCAACCCGCAACAGCGTGCGCAAGGCGCTGGAGCATGGCCCGCTGGTTGCCGCGCTGGACTTTGTCGCGGTGCAGCAGGGGCTCTGCGGCAGCGCCGACGCTGCGGAGGGTATTTCGTCCTTCATTGAAAAACGTGCCGCAAGGTTCACGGGAGCCTAGTTGTATTGTGTGCAATTTGACTGTGTTTTGCCCTCTGCTCGGCCTCGCTGGCGATGACCAAGCTGTACAAGCCGCTGCCCAAACGCATGCAGGCCGCCGCCTGGTTGCAACGGTCCCGCTCCCTCGAGCATGAGCGCAAGGTGCTGATGTTCGCTGATTGCGGGGACTTCTATCCCACGCAACTGGCAGGACTGGGCGCGATTCCGGTCTGGGTATTTGGCTCCGTCGTGTAGTCCCTGTTGCGCCCGCTGTTCATCCCGGCAACTGAACCGGAGCGACAGCGCGGCCACGGGCGCGTGCCGGCAAGGCGCAATCCTTGGCATACTCGGCGCACGATGAACTATGTTGAACTGCCATGCCAGCGGCTGGAGCCAGGCAAGCCCGTGCCATTCAATATCTGGGATGGGCGGCGCAATCTGCTGATGCGCAAGGGCGATGTGGTGCAGTCGGTGCAGCACCAGGACATGCTTGCCGCCCACAAGGCATGTGTCTCCGAAGTGGATTTCAAAGCCTGGCAACGCAGCTACGACCGGCTGGTCTATCGGATGTTCCGTGAAGGCGCGTCGATGGGTGAGCTGGCAAGGAGCTACATGCCGTCGAAGGTCGAGGACGTGGACTACGTGGTCGGTTTCGACGTCACGGGCGGGTGGCTCGATCTGCATGAGGTGCTCGGCAGCGTGCTGTACATGGGCGCGGCTGCGCGTTCACCGCTCGAGCGACTGGACGGCGTGCAACGCCGGGCCACCGATCTCGTGTCGACCGATCCGGACGCCTGCCTGTTCACGCTGTTCCAGCTGATGCCGGACGCCACCCTGGGGTACTGCGCCAAGCATGCACTGCTGTCTGCGGTGTTGTGCGAGCTGACGGCCCGCAAACTGAATGTGCCCGACCTTCTGCGGCCGGTGCTGGTTCGGGCCGCCCTGACCATGAACATCGCCATGGCCAGGCAGCAGGATGCCATGGCCCGCCAGACCCACGCGCCCACCCCGGAGCAGCAGACCCTGATCCACGAGCATGCGCAGCGCAGCGTGGAGATGCTCCGCGGGTTCGGTGTGGTGGACACCGACTGGCTCGACCTGGTCGGTGCGCACCACGCCCCCGATGACCTGGGCGGCGCGGATCCCAACGAGGAGATCAAGCGCATCCTGCGCATGGCCGACCAGTTCATCGCCAAGGTGTCTGCGCGCGCCACGCGGGCGGCCTTGCCGACCCGTACCGCGGTGCGTTTCCTGGTAGCCAAACCGGCCGGAAATTTGCTGCGCATTGGCTCTGCCATGACCGCAGCAGTCGGTTTCTACCCCCCGGGGACCTACGTGGCTTTGGCCAACGGCGAAACCGCTGTGAGTGTGCGCCGGGGCGCAGCCGCGAACAACCCGCTGGTGGTCAGCATCATGACCGCGACCGGCCTGGCGCTGGGGCAGTACGTGGCGCGCGATACCCAGGACAAGGCATTTTCGGTGCTGGCCCCGGTCAGCGCCGAACGCCTCAAGTTCAACATCAGCACCGAAAAAGTTCAGCGTGCGCTGGGCAAGACTGCGGGCGCCTGACCCGGAGCGGGATTGCGTCGCCCGCAAGGTCCATTCGAACCAACCACAACGAGACTGCCCGCCGTCAGGCCTGCCAGACGCCGAAGCCGGCACTGCGCAGATCGATTGCGATTTCCACCTCCTTCAGTTGCGCCTGCTCCCGGCCCATCGGATTGAACGCTTCAAACAGGTCGGGCAGCAGGCGCAGGCCGTGGCGCAGCACATAGCGGTTGGACTGGATGCCCGCCATGTGTTTGTCGAAACGCACATCCGGATCCAGCCCGGTCATGCCGACATACACGCAGGGTTTTCCGGTCACATAAGATGGGTTGGACCTGAGAAAACGCGGCTCCTGCAGCACCGTGTCTGCCAGCAGCACCACGTACACGTGGTAACGCCCTCTGCGGCCCATGGTGGCGCTCAGCCGCTCAGCCGGTCAGCGCCAAGTTCAGCGCCGACCATGGCGAGTGCGTCTTTCACACCAGGTCGCGCAGCGGATGCGCGTGCGCCGGCCATGGGCTGTGGAAGAACGCCTTGACCATGTCGTGTGTGACATCCTCTATGCGCGCCGGGTGCCAGCGCGGAGCATGGTCCTTGTCCACGGCCAGCGCGCGGATGCCCTCCACGGTGTCGGTCGCGGCTCCGGAGCGCGCCAGGTGCGCCGGATGGAAACAGTGGCGCACCAGGTCGCGCTCCATGCGCAGGTCCTCGGCCAGTCCCATGCCGCGTGCGCGGCGGATTTGCTCCAGTGCCACGTGCAGCAGCAGTGGGCTGCGCTGGCGCAGCGCGGCCGCCGTGTCGCGGGCCCAGGTGTCGGCTTGCTGCGCAGCCTCCAGTGCCTGCACGATGGCGCAGACCGTGGGCAGGCCGAAGAAGTGGTCGATCTGGTTCGCCGGGGCGATGGCCGGTGCGGCCGGTTCGACGTAGTGCTCCGCCACCCAGGCGGGTACGGCGTGCGGGTTGTCGAACCGCTGGGATGCCAGTGCCTGCCACAGGTCGTCCAGGCGGTCGCTGGCCAAGACACCGTCGGCCAGGCCGGCCAGCACCGCCTGCGGACCATCGAGCATGTGCCCGGTGAGCGCCAGGTATTCACCCAGGTGTCCGGGGCAACGGCTCAGAAAGTAGCCGCCGCCGACATCGGGGAAGAGGCCGATGTTCGTCTCGGGCATGGCCATCTTCGTGCGTGCGGTGGCAATGCGAACCCGCGCCCCCTGTGCGATGCCCATGCCGCCGCCCATGACAATCCCGTCCATGAACGCCACCACCGGCTTCGGGTAGTTGTGCAGCAGGTGGTTCAGCCGGTATTCCTCGGTGAAAAAGTCCTCGAGCTCCGGGTTGCCGGCCAGTGCCGCCTGGTGAAAAAAGCGGATATCGCCGCCGGCGCAAAACGCACCGAAAGCTTCGTCCTGCCCGGAGACCTTGTTGTGTCGCATGCCACGGATTGCCACCACCTGCACCGCCGGGTCCTTGTGCCAGGCGAGCAATGTGGCTGTCAGGTCGCGCACCATGGGCAGCGACAAGGCATTGAGCGCGCGGGTGCGGTGCAAGGTGATCAGGCCGGCGTGGCCCTGGATGTCGGAATGGATGTGGCTGGACATGGTTTCGCGGGTGGATGTTGCAAGGCCTGCATCCCGGGCGAGGCAGAACTTGCCGCCAGTGGATGACACGGCGTAGACTGCTTGCTTTGCGTTGCAGGAGTACGCGATGTTATCTCCCGAAGACATGCAGGGGCTGGTGCCGGCCGAGACGGCGCGCTTCCGTTCGCCGATCCCCACCCAGTCGGTATCGAGCGACGAGTTCCTGCCTGCGGCGCAGACCACCAGGCAGCAGGAGTTTGAATCGCGCCTCAAGGCGATCGGCAGCGCGCTGGCGAAGCGGCACGGCGTCTCGCGCCGGCGGTTCTTCCAGGGTGCCGCCGGCATGGCAGCCGCTTTCCTGGCCATGAACGACACCTACGGACCGCTGTACATGGTGAGCCGGGCCGAGGCGCAGACGCCCGAGCTGGCGAATGCCCGCGCCGCCGGCCTCAAGGGCCAGTTCATCATGGACATGCACACCCACTTTCTGCGCGACGACACGCGGTTGGAGGGTTTTGTGCGCTCGCGCGAGGCGGTCGGCCGGGCCGGCTGGAACCCGGCGCTGGCGGGCAAACCACAGACGCTGGACGACCTGAAGTTCGCCAACTACTTCAAGGAGGTGTTCCTGGACAGCGACACCAAGGTGGCGTTGATTTCTGGTTCGGGTTCGGAGGAGCCACGCGACTGGTTCCTGACCAACGAGATGAAGGCCGATGCCCGCGCCGAGGTCAACCGCAAGGCCGGCACGCAGCGCATGTTTTCACATGCCATCTTCATGCCCGGCATGCCGGGTTGGCTCGACAAGGTGGACCGCGACCTGGAAATACTCAAGCCGGATTCCTTCAAGGGGTACACCGTCGGCGACAACACCAACAAGCAGCTGGCCCGCCACCCCTGGCACCTCGACGATGAAAAACTGCTGTACCCGTTCTACGAGAAACTGGTGCGCGCCAGCAAGACCCGCCCCAGTTTGGCCAATGCGTGTGTGCACAAGGGTCTGTTTCCGCAGGCGGTGACGGATCGTTTTCCCGACCTGGTGAAATACGCCGACGTGCGCGATGTGGCCAAGGCGGCGAAGGACTGGCCGCAACTCAACTTCATCGTCTACCACTCGGGGTTTCGTTTTGTTGGCGGAACGCAGAACACCGGGTGGGAACAGTTCGAGAAGACCGGGCGCATCGACTGGGTGACCGACCTGGCCGAGATTCCGCAAAAACACGGGGTGAAGAATGTCTATGGCGACCTGGGCCAGATCTTCGCCCAGAGCACGGTGGCGGAGCCGCGCTTGTGCGCCGCGATGATGGGCCAGCTGGTCAAGGGGCTGGGCGCCGACCACGTGGTGTGGGGCTCCGACGCGGTGTGGACCGGTGCGCCGCAGTGGCAGATCGAGGCACTGCGCCGCTTGGAGATTCCCGAGGAAATGCAGCGCAAATACGGTTTTGCCCCGCTGGGTGCGGCCGATGGCCCGGTGAAGTCGGCGATTTTCGGGCACAACTCGGCGCGGCTGTACCACTTCACACGCCAGCAACAGTTGTCGCTGCGCGACGACGCCGTCAGTGTGGCCCGCGCGGAGTACGACCTGCATGGCGCGGGCCGCACGAACCTGCGTTACGGCTACATGCAAACGCGGGTCGGGTGAACGTATGGCCAGCTGGCAAGCCGGTTTTCTGCAGGCAGTGTTGCGCTGGATGGTCAAGCGCAAGGCGCATCTGCCCATCGATCCGGTCGAGACCCGCAGCAAGGTGCAGGGCCGGCACCTGTCACGCAAACTCCTGTCACGCATCACCGGGTTCCGGGCCGGCGCGGTCAGTGGTGACCAGGTGGCGCCGGCGCCATGGCTGACGCCCAACAGCGGGCTCGGTGTCCTGTACCTGCACGGAGGTGGTTATTTTTTCTGCTCGCCCCAGACCCACCGGCCGATGACCCTGGGCCTTGCCACCCAGCTGAAGGCGCCCGTCTGGGCCCCTGACTACCGGCTTGCGCCCGAGAACCCGTATCCGGCAGCCCTGGACGACGCGCTCGCCACCTACCGCTACTTGCTGGAAACCGAACCGGCGCGGCAATGGGTGCTGGCGGGTGACTCCGCAGGCGGCGGCCTGTGCCTGGCGCTGGCGGGGCGCATCCGGAGCCTGGGTTTGCGAACTCCGTTGGCCCTGCTGCTGTATTCGCCCTGGACCGACCTGACCTGCAGCGGCGCGTCGCTGCTGACCAACGACCGGAGTTGTTCCATCTTCAGCGCGCAGAGTGTGCGTTTCGCCGCCAGCCTGTATCCCGGGTCCACCGCGCCGGGGCACCCAGAGATTTCTCCCCTGTTCGCCGACCTGACCGGTTTGCCGCCGATGCTGGTGTTTGCGGCCAACGAGGAGGCGCTGCTCGATGATTCGACCCGCCTGGTCGAACGCGCCCGCGCCAGCGGCGTCGAGGTGCAGTTTGAGCGCGTGAGCGGTGTGCCGCATGCCTGGCCGGTGTTCCAGCGCCTCCTGCCCGAGGGGCGCGAGGCGATGCGGATCAGCGGGGAGTTCGTCGACCGTCAGATCACGGCACACCAGGCCGACGGCGCGCGGACCTGTCCTGCGACGGTACTTTTGCACCGAGGTGATCCATGAAAATGAAGCCGCTGGTAATCGGTGCCCTCGCGCTGTTCGGGCTGGCAAGTGTCTGTGGCCAGGATTACGAGCGAGAAAAGCGATGGGCCGACGAGATCATTCCAGCGATTGTGGTGGGCGACGCGGTATCCATCCGGGCCGCATCCGGGCGCGACTTCCTGGCCATCTACACGCCGGGCAAGGCGGGCAAGCAAGCCATCGTGTTGGTGCACAGTTTGGGCGTACACCCTGATTTTGGGGTCGTCGGCATCCTTCGTGCGAGCCTGGCCGACATGGGCTACACGACCCTTTCGATCCAACTCCCGGTGCAGGGCCGCGAAGCCACTGCTGCGGACTACTACCCCAAGGTCTTTCCCGACGCCGCCGACCGCATGGCCAAAGCCGCCACATGGCTGCGCGAACGCGGCCACACCGATGTGGTGCTGTTGTCGCATGCCATGGGTGCCTGGATGGCCAACGAGTACCTCGACCGCGCCTATGCCTCGACACCCTACACGGCCTGGGTCGTGCTTGGGCACACCGGCGGTTATTCGTGGGGCATGCGCGGTTATGCGATGCCGATCCTGGACGTCTACGGCGAGCAGGACTACGGCCCCACGCTCAGCTCGGCGGCACGCCGCCGGTTTGCCCTCAAACAGTCCAACGGATCACGCCAGGTGATGATCGCTGCAGCCGACCAGAACTACACCGGCCGTGAGCGTGAGCTGGCGGCGGCGATCGACGCCTTCCTGGGCGCCAGACGGTGATCGGGCACTGGGCCCTTTGTCACCGGGCAATGCGGGCGTTCAGGACATCAGGCACCCCGAAGGTGCCAAAACACCATGCCGCCATTGGGGAACGGCAGTTCTCGCTCAGGCACTGACTGCCAGGGTTGGCACAAGCCTCTGCGGCAACTCCGGGAGCAACTGCTCCAGCGCCTGAATACGGTTGTTGCGAGGTCGAAGCACGACTATCGCGATGGGAAGGGTCGTCAAGCAGGACGCGCATCTTGCACAAGAGCTGCTCTTGCCTGCTCAAGGACAGAGACAGCCATCGAGCGCGTCACCGACGGAAACTGCGCCAGAAACACATTTCTGCAAACCGTAGAAGTGCGTGTCGAGCCGGCGCACTGCCTCTGGGCGGTGGCCTCATCGCGCGTATCTACGAGGCTTTTTCGCTGGTGTGCCCCTTGCGTGGTGGCAACATGGACCTGATCGCGTTCATCACCGAGGGGTGCAGATCAGGTGGATCCTGGCGCACATCGGTGTGCACACCCGGGCACCGCAAAAGGCCGGACGACCGTTTCATCGGGACCAAATGAAGCACAGTGTTCGTGTCAGCGCTGGAGTAGTGCGGATGAAGTGCTGAAGTGCGGGTTTTTGGGGGTTGGCGCGCCTGCGCGTTCACACCACCTGATCCGCGCGCAGTTGCGCCACCTGCGCTGCGGTTTTCCCCAGCAAGGATTGCAGCACCTCGTCGGTGTGTTGCCCCAGCATCGGTGGTGCACGGTGCTGCACCGGCGCGGCCGACAGGTGCAGCGGGCTGCGCAGCACGGGCACGTCCACGCCACTGGCATGCGGCAGCGTCATTGCCAGGCCGCGGTGGCGCACATGCGGGTCGTCAAAAAGTTGCTGCATGTCGTAGATCGGCGCGCAGGGCACGTTGAGCGGCGACAGGCGGTCGATCCAGTGGCGCACCGGTTGCTCCAGCGTACGCGCCTCCAGGATGTCATGCAGCGCCTTGCGGTGCTTGATGCGCGCCATGCCAGTGGCGAAACGCGGGTCTTGGTCGAGCGCGGGTTCGATCCCCAATACCTGCAGCATGCCAGTGAACTGCCCGGCATTGGCAGCCGACATGCTGAAGTAGCCATCCTGGGCGCGGAACACCTCGCTCGGTGCCGTGATCGGGTTGTTGTTGCCCTGGCGCTGTGGCACCTGGCCGGTCATCAGGTAACCGAGCGCGAGGTGGGCGTTGATGGCGGTGGTCACGTCCACCATGGCCGCGTCGATGAACTGCCCTTCGCCGGTCTTGCCGCGCTGGATCAGTGCCCCCAGGATGCCGATGGCCGCGTACAGCCCGGTGAAGATGTCGGCGATGGGCACTGCAGAACGCATCGGCCCCGCACCGGGTTCGCCGTCGGGCTGGCCGCAGGTGCTCATCAGGCCGCACATGGCCTGCATCACCGAGTCGTAGGCCGGGCGTGGTGCATACGGGCCGTCCTGCCCGAAACCGGTCACGCTGCAATAGATGATGCGCGGGTTCAGGGCGCGGATGCTGTCGTAGTCCAGCCCGTATTTCTTCAGCGCGCCGACCTTGTAGTTCTCGATGAAAACGTCGCTCTGCGCAGACAGTTCGCGCACGAGCTGCGCGCCCTCAGGGCTGGCGATATCGATGGTAAGCGAGCGCTTGCCCCGGTTGCTCCCCATGAAGAAAGCCGAGTCATTGGTAAGCTTGCCGTCGGCGCCGGTCACGAACGGGCCGACCTTGCGGGTGTCGTCGCCGCCGTCCGGGCGCTCGATCTTGACCACGTCGGCACCCAGGTCGGCCAGGGTCTGCGTGCACCAGGGGCCGGCAACCACGCGGGTCAGGTCGAGCACGCGGACCTGGTCGAGGATGCCCACGGCCATCACTCCAGCGTGATCTTGAGTTGTTTGTTCATTTCACGCATGTCGTCGAACTCCTTTTTCACGCGTTCTGCAAATGCGTCGCCACTCAGGTTGCGCGGTTCGCCCCCGCCATTGGTGAAGTTGGCCACCACTTCGGGGTCTTTCACCGCAGCGGTCAGCGCCGCGATCAGCTTGTCGCGGATGGCTGGTGGCACACCGGCAGGAACCGCAAAACCGAGCCAGCCCGAACTGACGTGCGCAATGCCCAGCTCTTTGACGGTAGGCACGTTGGGCAACAGCGCTGAACGCTTCTCGCCGGTGAAGGCCAGGGGCACCAGCTTGCCCTGTTCGATCATGCCGCGGCTGCCCAGGGACGAAAAAGCCATTTCCACCTGGCCACCGATCAGGTCGGTCAGCAGGGGGCTTTCACCGCGGTAGGGGATATGCAGCATCTGCACACCCGCGCTGTAGACAAACTGCTCGGTGGCCAGGTGAAAACCGGTGCCCATGCCGGTTGAGCCGAACTTGTATTTGCCTGGTGACGCCTTGGCCAGTTGCACCAGTTGCGGCAGGCTCTTGATGCCAGACGCCGGTTGGGTGTTGATCAGGTAGTGCGACTCGAAGATCATGGTCAGGTAACTCAGGTCCTTGATCGGGTCATAAGGCACATTGGCGGCCAGCGCCGGGCCCGACACCACACCGGCGTTGGTGATCACGCCGATGGTTTAGCCGTCCTTCGGCGATTTGGCCAATGCGTCGGTGCCGATGCGCTGGCCGGCGCCGGCCTGGTTGCGGATCACCATCGGCTGGCCCAGGATGGTGCCAGCCTTGTTGGCGACCAGGCGTGCGTAGCCGTCGACGATGCCGGGCGGAAAGGGCACGATCACCGTGATGGGTTTGTCCGGGTAACTGGCCTGCGCACCGGCAAAACCGACCCACAGGCTGGCACACAGGGTCAAAGTTGTCTTGGCGATTTGTCTCATCGGGTTCACCTCGTTGTTGGAAAATCAGTTTGCGGGAAATCGCCGTGCCAGGAAATCCAGCACGGCGGTGTTGAAACTTTGCGGGTCCTCGGCCCAGCCAAAGTGGCCCAGGCCGGCCACGCTGGCGAACTCGGCGCCCGCGATCTTGGCCGCCATCTTCTGCATCACGGCTGCCGGTGCGGTGGTGTCGAGTTCGCCGGCGATACACAACACCGGGATGTCCAGCGTGGGCAGCAGGTCGCGGCCTTCGAACCCGACGATGGCAGCCACCGCCGCGCGGAAGGTCTCCTCGCGCATCTGGCTGACGGTGCCCACCACCAGGTCCACCGCGGGGCCGTGGGCGCCGGGTGCCATCATGGCGCGCAGCATTTCGGGTGCGTAGTCCGGGATCGACCTGCCGGCATCCAGTGGCGCGACCCGGGCCCGCACGAATTCCTTTTGCCAGTCGCCATCGGGGCTGCCAAATGACGCGCTGGTGGCTGACAACACGTAGCCGTGGATGTGCGGGCGTGCGTGGCGCCAGGCCTGCTGCGCGATCATGCCGCCCATGCTGTGTCCCATGACCACGTTGCGTGCGCCGCCTTCCTTGGCCAGCAGCAGAGCGAGGGCCCGCGCGCAGTGGTCGATGGTGAGCGGCACGGGCAGGGCCGATAGGCCATAACCCGGCGCGTCCCAGGAGACGACCCGGTAGCCCGCATGGACGAAGGCGCGCAACTGTTCGCGCCAGTATTCCTTGGCACCGAAGGCGCCATGCAACAGCACGACGGTGGTCCCGTTGGCCGCACCCACCGGATGGTGCACGGCGTAGTCGGGCAGGGTGACTGCAGGTGTTGTCATGCAGCCACCCCTTGCAGCGCCGCGGCCGGGGTCCAGACGGTGTGTGCGCCCATCGGGATGTGGTGCGGCAGGATGATGCGGCAGATCGGGCCCGGGGTGATGTCGCGTGCGTCGAAGATCGCGCACTCGCCCCGGCCGGTGTTGAGGTTGGTCATGAAGGTGACCAGGTAACCGTCGTCCTCGTCGACGCCACCGTCGCGTGCCGCGAACGGCGTCTCGCTCACGAAGCAGCCCGCGGGCGTTTCCCAGCGCTGGGTCTTGCCGGTCTGCCAGTCGTACTTCTTGAGGCCGACGACCTGCCAGTTGGGCTTCATCAAGGCGTTGTAGACATAGCGGTTGCGGCGGCCCTTCACCTGGCCGTTGACCATCGAGAACTCGGTCACCTCGTCGTCGAGATCTTCTTCCGTGGTCTGGCCGGTCACCATGTTGAAGCGCCAGCGGTGCATGCGCGTCTCCTGCAGGTCCATCGACAGCAGTGCATGCATGCGCGCGTAACCCTCCTTGGGCAGGGCGCTGAGGTCGGGCACCGGGTTGGTCTGGATGGCGCCGTCCATGACGATCTCGTCACCGACTTCGTAGGTATTGGCCAGGTGCAGGATGTAACACGGCATGCCTTCGAACCACTTCACGTCGCGGCTGGTACCAAAACGCGGGATCACGCCGAAACGCGCTGGCCGGTCTCGGTGGAACTTCAGGCGGTGCTGGCCCTTTTTAAGCGCCTCCGGCTCGAAGAACATCGACAGGTCGTGGATCACGCAATAGTGCTCGCTCATGCCCAGGTCGTGTGGCCAGGTGGCGTGCGGCAGGTCGATCGGCTCGTAATGCACCAGCTTGTTCTCGGGGCTGATCACGCCGTAGTTCAAGTAGGGTGCATGTTCGCCGAAGTTGAAGAACATCATCTCCTTCGTGTGTTCGTCGACCTGGTAGTGGGAGCAGATGCCACGGTCGCCCAGAGCACGCGCCCAGGCCGGGTCCGGCCCCAGGGTGTCGAGCGTGACCGGGTCGAGCCGGTAGGGCTCGCTGCACTGGCTCATGGCCGCCAGGGCGCGGCCGGCGTGCACCTTCACGTCGGTGCCGGCGTTGTCCTTCATGGCGCCGATGGAACCCCAGCCACGGCGCACGGCGCGGCGCGGCTCGATGATGCCGGGCCACAGCGACTCGCCTGCGGCCTCCTCGGCCATGAAGCCGGTGGTGCGCACGAAGCGGTTGCGGTAGGTGGCCGTGCCGTTGGCGAAATGCATGCCATGGAGCATGCCGTCGCCGTCGAACGGGTGGTATTTTCCGATGCTGGCGTGGATCTGGTTGTGCCCGTTGCGCAGGTACACACCGTTGAGGTCCTTCGGGATATCGCCGATCACCTGCAGGTCGGGCGTGCTGGCGGTCCACTCGGTGTCGCTGGGGCGCCAGCCGTCGTTGAGGTAGGGGTTGTCGGAGGGCAGGCAGGGCAGGTCGTAGGCCTTGTGGACTTCAAGCATGGGTGGGCTCCAGGAGGTGGACGTTGCAGGGAAGTGTCAGTGGGCGACGCGTTCGAACACGGTCGCGGTGGCCACCCCGAACGCGCCGGGCAACGCGGCCACGCCGTAACGCAGGCCGCGCAGTTCCATCTCGTCGAGCAGGCAACTCACCAGCATGGCGCCGGTGGCGCCCATCGGGTGGCCGAGCGCAATCGAACTGCCGTTGACGTTGAAGCGCTCCAGGTCGAGCCCGAGGCTGCGGATGTAGTGCAGGGTGATGGCGGCGAAGGAGTCGCGCACCTCCCACAGGTCGATGTCGGCCACGCTCAGGTTGGCGCGCGCCAGTGCCTTGCGGGTCGCGTCCACCGCGCCGGTTTGCGTGAGCGGTACGCAGGCGTCGGCATGGGCCAGGATGCGTGCACGCACCGGCAGTGCAAGCCGCCGTGCCGCCGCCTCGGTGCCGAGCAATACGGCTGCCGCGCCGTCCGCCATGCACGGCGCATTGCCGGCGGTGTGAACGTGCGCAATCTCCCGCAATTCGGGCTCGCGCTCCAGGCCCCAGGCGTCCAGGCCGTTGGCGCCCGGTTCGTAGACGGTGCGCAGCATGGCGAGTTTCTCGGGCGTGTTGGCCTCGCGGATGTTTTCGTCGTGGTCGAGCAGCACTTCGCCCTGGGCATTGTGTACCGGCACCATGGAGCGGGCCAGCCCGCGCTTTCGGGCTGCCAGGGCGCGTGACTGCGACAGCGCCGCATACGCGTCGCAATCCTGGCGTGAGGTGCCCATGCGCGTGGCGACCAGGTCCGAGGACCAGGGCGGCGGCACGAACCCGATCTTGCCGGCCAGATCTCGGTCGGTGTAGTAGGGCACCTTGTCACCGAACATCGGAACGCGCGACATCATCTCGACACCACCGGCCACCGCCAGCGTGTCGCCATCACGCGCCTGCTGCGACGCCCAGTTCACGGCGCTCAGGCCCGAGGCGCAGTAGCGGTTGATGGTGACTGCGCTCATGGCCGGGCTCCAGCCGGCCAGCAGGCAGGCCGACTTGCCGATGTTGCCGCCCTGCTCGCCGGTCTGGGTGACACAGCCGAACACGCCGTCGGCCACCTGCTCGATGTCCACCCCCGTGCGTTGCTGCAAAACCCGCAGGGTGCCAGCCAGCAATTCCATGGGCGTCAGGCTGTGCAGGGCGCCAGTGTCCTTGGCCGCGCCACGGGGCGTGCGCAGGGCTTCGATGACAAGAACATCGGTCATGGGGCACCTTTAACTTTCGTTAGCAGACTAAAAGTTTTTGGATCATATCGAAAAATTGGCAAATAGAAAACATATTCGGACTCCGCTTAAGCTATCGTTGACATACCACTATTGACACCGCAGCCGCAGCATGATTCCAAAAAGCGAAGTGCCCGACGCAGCCGTCCAGGCGAGCGGCAGCGTGGCCCAACGCACCATTGCCGTCGTCGGTGACGCCTGGACGTTGCGCATCCTGCGTTCGGTGTTTCGGGGCCAGCGCCGCCACGGGGAGTTCGTCAAAGAGTTCGGTGTGTCGCGCGCCGTCTTGTCCGACCGGCTCGCCCGGCTGGTGGGCTACGGCGTGCTGGAGCGGGCGGTGCTGGACGGCAGCCATCCCGAATACCGCCTGACCGAACGCGGCCTCGACCTGTGGTCGCTGTTTCTGGCCATGTGGCAGTGGGAAATCGACTGGGGCACGGCACGCGACCCCGACACCTGGGCGCCCGACCTGCCACGCTCGCAGGTCTCCCATTCGGTGTGTGGTCACCCGATGCGGCCGCAGTTGCGTTGCCTGGCTTGCCGGCAACTGGTGCTGCCCTTCGATACCCGGGCCGAGCCCTCCATGCAAGACCCCGCCCGTGCCGTTTCGCAGGTGCCAGTCTCATCGGGCTTTCGCAAGGCCCGCGCCAGTGCCGAACCGGCGGCGCGCACGCAGCGCCTGTCGCGCATCATCGGCGACCGCTGGAACAGCGCGGTGGTGGCAGCCGCCTTTCGGGGTACACGCCTGTTTGCGCGTTTCGAGGCAGAACTGAAGATCGGCCCGGCGCAACTCAGCGATCGGCTGGCCGAACTGCAGCAACTGGGGATCCTGCGCACGCGGGTGCTCGCTGGTGCACGCCTGGAATACCGGCTGACGCAAGCGGGCATCGCGTTGTTCCCGATGACACTCGAGTTGGTGCGCTGGGGCAATCGCTGGTTGTCGGAGGGTGCCGACCCGCTGGCCGTGCGCCACCTGCCGTGCGGCAGCGTGTTGCAGGCCCGCTGGCATTGCGGGCACTGCGTGCAGGAGCTGGCGCGGGACGCAGTGCGGTTTACCTGAGCATCGTTTTGCATTTGCCAGAGATCGAAGCGGCCTTGACCTTGAATATGCCCTGCCTCAGGCTCTCGGCCTTGCGGCCTGGGGGCTGGGGATCAGTCATGGAACAGACCGGCGATGGTTTTCATGGGCAGGAACAGGCGGCGTGGTTGCTGCTGCAGAGGCAAGAAGCTGAAATGCCGGTAAAAGGTTTCCGCCGCTTCGTCCTTGGCATCGACCAGCACGGCCATCGCTGCAATGTTGACTGCGGCTTCAAGGCTGCGACGCAACGCGTCCAGCAACAGCAACTGTCCAACCCCCTTGCCCTTCATGTTTTGGTCGACGGCCAGCCGACCAATCAGCGTCACCGGTAGTTGCGGATAACGAGGCAGCTTTTTGGCCAGGGTGGCGGGCAGTTCGCTGGCGTTTACCAACGATGCGCAGAGCGTGTAGTACCCGAGAACCCGTAACCCGGGTGGCTCGACCAGGACAAAAGCCGCGGCGACTCTTTTCTCGGTGTCTTGACGGGCCTGCTGGTGCAGGTAACGATCAAGCGCCGCGCTGCCGCAATTGAAAGTGGCGCGGTCGTGGGTTTTGCCGAGTACCGCAATGCGATACGGCGTGCCAGGCGCGGGCAATCACAGCCCCAACTGTTTTCGGTAGGTCGCTGCGGCCTTGCGCAGACGCGCATTCGGCGGCGGTGGATCGAGCAAAGCACCCACGAACGCAATCTGTTCGGCGCGGCCCAGCCGGATGGTCTCGTGTTCCTGGATGATGCGGCTGGCCGCCTCTTGGGCGCTGGCGACGACAAACTCACTCAGGGTGCGCCCTGACAGGGTGGCGGCCTGCTGCAGTACGATCTTTTGTTGCACCGAGATACGGGCTTCCAGGCGCGCACCCCGCAACTTGTCAGCGGCTTCCGGCGTGGTGGATTGCATGGCGCAACTCCTTAGGGGCGGTGCAGGTGGATTCCTGGACCGTTTGCAATGTACGCCAAATGTACGGATGGTGCAACGAATTGCGTACAGAAATTCCGGCCGGAAAGATGCCGATCGATGCGACCAGGTGGCACTCGCCACTCCGCGGATCAGGCGTACAACCTATCGCATTGGCCTCGACGGACCCACGGCGAGCACCGCCTGACCGAGCGCGGACTGGGCCCTTGGTCGCCGTTCCTGGCCTGCCGGCAACTGGTGCTGCCCTTCGATACCCGGGCCAAGTCCTGCCTGCAGGGCCCTGCCCGCGCCGGTTCGCTGGTGCCGGATTCATCAGGCTTTCGCAACCCGCTGCGGTTATTGCCGCAACTGGGCAGCGTTCACAGCGCTGCTGGCACGCAACCCGGCACTGAGCGCCGGCAACCCGGCGGCACGCTGCCAATAAGTGGCGGCCCACGCGCGGGCCTGCGCGGCTTGCGCCTCGAAACCCGCCGGCTGCAGCATTGGTTGCACCGGGCCGGCGTCGAGTTCGCCCCCGTGGACGCCGGGGCGCCACAGCATCGGCAACATGTCGTAGACCGGTGTGGGAACCAGAATCGGGCGGCTCACGTCGTCGACAAAAAAAGACAGGTTGCCGAAGTGCATGTCGGTGTTGCCGATGTACTGCCCGAACAGGTAGGCGCTGGCAATGCTGCGCACTTGCGAGTTGGTCAGCATGCCCTGTGTGCACAGGCTCTCGGCGCTTGCCACCCAGTGGCGACGCGCACCCTGCACGAACGCGTCGTGCAAGGCCGATGCGGCGACCACATGGCGTTTGCCGGTTGCGCCGATCCTGTCAAAACGAAGCGACAGCAGGTAAGTGCGCCGCGGCGTGTGCACCAGCGTCGTCTGCGCGCTTGCGACGCCGTGCTCCCGCAGCACCTCCAGGGCCAGATGTTCCAGATGCAGCAGATCGTGCCAGCGCTCGCCGAACGGCGTGCCGCGCGGCGGGGTGAACTTGACGATGACCGGCATGCCATCGACCCGGGCAATGAACTTGGGCTGTTCGCCTCCCGCAGACGAGCCCGCAGGCAACGCGTCCGAAGCGCGCTCGGCCAGGCGATCGAATGCAACTCCGTCATTGGCTGCGAGCGTGTCGTGGGATCCGGTCTGCAGGTTGGTCGCCCCCAGCGAAAACGCGCCAGGCGGGTCCGACAGGTGGTTTGCGGCCATGTACAGCGTCTGCAGCAGGCTCCAGTGCTCGGGGTCAGGCGAGAAATCCGGCCGCAAGCGGGCGAATTGCCGGCCGAGAAATCCCTGGGCTTGCAACGGCGACAACCACCAGGGCAGCGCCGCATCTGCAAGCCATTGCTGTTGCCGCGGCCCGCGGACGTGCACCCTGTTGCCATGGAGCATCGTGAGCGACCCGAACGTCCAATTGATAAAGTCAAATATATTGTGGAATAGCTAATGGATACTTGGTCACCAGCCCACCATGCGCGGGGCCTTGGTGGTGGCCTTTGAAGGTCTGCTTTTCGCAGCAGATCCGAAGCGGGCAGCGCGGGTGCGGGTGTGACGGGGGGGCGATCAAGTCACCACGCTTGCCAGAGCATGCAATGGCACGGCGGTGATGCCTTGTGCGAGTGGCCAGGGGGCCGCTTGTTCATGTGCATGGCACACAACGTAGAGGTGATCCAGCGCCAGCGCCTGCTGTGCTGTGCGCATGGATGCGGTGACCTTTGGCGAGCGCGTCAGCTTCACTTCAAATCCCAGGCGCTGTGCGCCGCGCACCCACAAAAAGTCAAGCTCCGCACCCGAGTGCAGCGCCCAAAAGTAGCACTCATCTCGTTGAGCCTGGGTATGCCGAATGACTTCACCCAAAGCAAAACCTTCCCACGACGCGCCGCACTTTGGGTGCGAGAGCAGGTTGTTGTGATCGGTGATACCCAGCAAGCTGTGCAGCAGGCCGGTGTCGCTCAGGTACACCTTGGGGGCCTTGACTTCGCGCTTGCCCAGGTTGGCGTGCCAGGGGCGCAGCCGCCAGGCCATGAAGGTGCCTTCCAGAATGTCGAGGTAGCGCGACACGGTTTTGTCGGTCACACCCAGGGCACGGGCCAGCTCGCTGCCGTTCCAGGTTTGGGCGTGGTAATGCCCCAGCATGGTCCAGAAGCGGCGCAAGGTCAGCGCTGGCAGGTTGATGCCCAACTGTGGCAAGTCACGCTCCAGATAGGTGCGGATGAACGCCTCGCGCCAAGTCCGACTGGCCGCAATGTCGGGGGCCAGAAAGGCACGGGGAAACCCGCCGCGCAGCCACAAATCGTCCATCGCTGCTGGGGAGGCTTCCTCCAGGCTCAGCCCCCCCAGCTCGTGGAACACCACGCGCCCCGCCAAACTCTCGGAGGTGTTGCGCAGCAAGGCTGGGGCGGCGCTGCCCAGCAGCAGAAAGCGCGCGGGGGTTTCGGGCCGGTCTGCCAGCACCCGAAGCAAGGGAAAGAGTTGGGGTTGCGTCTGGATTTCATCCAGCACCACCAGCCCGGTCAGCGGACGCAACGCGAACGAAGGGTCGCTCAAGCGCGCCAGATCGTCCGGGTCTTCCAGGTCGAAGTGGTGATGCGGCCCAGGCCATTCGGCCGCGAGTTGCCTGGCCAGTGTCGTTTTGCCCACTTGCCTGGGGCCCAGCAAGGCAAGCACCGGAAACTGTTCCAGCCCACGGAGGATACTTTGCAGGTGCCGTTCACGTCGGATCATGGCGCATGATAATGCGAAATATCGGAGTTGCACTCCGACATTTCAAGAAAATTAGGTCGCAGATCTGGATCCGAACAGGGCGGGTTGGGTGTGCTGTTCGGGGCCAACATCGAGGGGCCGCTCTCGCTCGACGAGATCGCTGCGCTGGTGGGCTTGTCGCGGCGCCAGATCGAGCGCCTGTTCAAGCGCTGCGTGGGGCAGGCGCGCCGGGCGCATGCGTTGTCGGTGGGGGCGGCATAGTCCGGGCCGCAGTGCCCGCGCGGGCGCTCGTCAGCCGCGCGCGCAACGCTTCACGCCGGAGCCGTATTTCGATTGGGATTCGTTCCAGGAGATCGTGCGGGAGCCGGTGCGGGTTGAATGCGCCGGGGCCGGGGTCTCCATTCACGCCTGAAATCTGCCGATGCATCCCGCCGTCGCCCGACCAAAGTGGTCGAATTGGCGAGTGGTACTATCAAACGAAATCGTTGGAGTGTGTTTGTCGACACCGCCGGGTGTCTCCCGCAAAGACGGGTTTCTTCCAATGGTGGCACCCCAATATGTTCAACTGTCAAGTCAATAATCTTGGCGTCACCCTTATGCACGCACCTGAAGTTGATCCCGTTGGCACCTGGGATCTGGTCGATTCTCTGGTCGAGAACTCCGTTACCGGCGAGGTCACACGCCCACGTGGCATACACCCCGGCGGGCGGCTGATCTACACCGCAGGGGGCGGCATGTGTGCCGTGGTAACGGCAGAAGGCAGGAAGCCGCTCGAAGGTAACGACGACATCGTCAAAGCGAGTGCTGATCTTTTTCACAGCGTCAATGCATACGCCGGCACCTACACGGTGGCGGGCAGCACCGTCACGCATCAGGTTGAAGTCGCTTCCAACCCGGCGTGGATTGGAACGGCGCAGTTGAGGTACGTATCAATGGAAGGTGACCGGCTGACCATTGACGCAAACATCACCCTGGCGGGTGCCGCATTGACCAAGGTCCGCTTGGTGTGGCGCCGGATCGGCTGATCCCTGCCCTCCATCGTCACGAGCATTGCATACTTTCGCAGAGGTGATATCGATGTCAGGAATTCGCATTCGCAAGCTGCATGTTCGGCCTCTGAATTTCAAGCTGGACCGACCTTTGGAAACCGCAGGCGGTCAGATCGGGTCGTGGCCAGTGGTCATACTGGACATGCACACAGATGCCGGGATCGTTGGTGTAAGTTTTGTTGGCTGCTTCATGCCCATGTTGGTGAAGCCTGTCGTGTCGCTGCTTCAGGACATGGGCGCCATGATCGAGGGTGACGAATTGAGCCCAGTGAGCATCGAAGCGAAATTGCGAGCCAAGAGTCGACTCATCGGAACCCAGGGACCGATTGCGATGGCGGTGGCGATGATTGAGATCAGCGCTTGGGATGCCCTGTCAAAGGCCTCCAATCTGCCCCTGTGTCGGCTGCTTGGTGCCAAGCCACGGGCACACCCCGTCTACCTGACTATTCCGGCCATGACTCCATCACGAGTTCGGGAGCTCGCACAGAGGGCGCTTGAACTTCAATATGCGGGGGTGAAGTGCAAACTTGGGCATCCAGACCCGTCCAAGGATCTGGCGCTCATCGACGCGGTGCGAAGCGTTTGTGGCCCCAACTTTCCAATCATGGTTGATTACAACCAATCGCTTTCAGTACCAGATGCGATACAACGAATCCAAAGACTCGATGATATGGGGCTCGGCTGGATCGAGGAGCCCACAGACGCCATGAACGTGGAGGGCCATGTCAAAATTGCGAATGCCGTCAAGACGCCTGTTTCACTTGGCGAAAATTGGCACAATCCGATGGAAGCCGCACGCGATATTCTTAGTGGGGCAGCGGATGTAGTCATGCCCGACGTACTCACAGTGGGTGGGATTTCTGCCTGGCTGAAATGCGCCGCCTTGGCTGAAATTCGGGGCATCCCCATATCTGCCCATAGTTACCCGGAAATCTCCACACAACTTTTGCCTCTGGCCGCAACGCCGCACTGGCTGGAGCATGCGGAAATATTTGACAGTCTGTTTTTGAATCCGGTTCGGCCTGTCAATGGAAACCTGATTGCAACCGAGGACCCTGGGTGTGGTGTTGCATGGGATGAAAAGGTCGTGGCACGATCGGCTTGGACCTGACCCTTCGCTATTTCATGAATGAGAAGCCAATTGATTCCAGTTTCTCACTTACTGATTCGCCAAACTCCGCCTTGAACTTTTTGCTTTCTTCTGGCGAAAATGCAATGTCGTTGTAGTCAGCCTCTGCGGCACCGGTAATGAGTACCAGCAGCAAGGCTGTTTCGCTGCTGATGTTGGTGAAGTCTCGGCAGACTGCTTTGGGCACGCGGATGAGGTCATAGGGCTCAAGCACCGTCTCGTGTTCCCCGTGATCGCCCCAACGGATCAAGAATCTCCCCTTCAAGCAAAAAAAATGCTCCACCGTGTGGAAGTGGGCGTGCAGCATCGGCTTATCACCAGGGGGGCACTCGGCAATGATGACGGACAAATTTTCACCCGTCACGATAGCTGGTTTGGCGGACATGGGCCCCGCCTTCTGCGATGGTGCCATGAGCGTATAGAGGGTCCTCGCCGCGATCGATGTGTAGGCCTCTGTCGGGATGCCTGAGTCCTTTGCGTAGTAACTGCTCTGCGGACGAAGGTCCTTGAACCGCACTGTCAGTTTTTCCATCTCCTCCGGACTAATGGTTTGGGTCGGTGGCAATTCTGGTTTGGCCATGATGGGTCTCCTCTACTTTTGATGTTGATTGAACGCTTGCAGCGGTGAGTTGTTGGCACCCACTATCGCACCGACCCCATTTGCACCAAGAGGAAAGTTCGACACTGCACTTACACGGGGACTGTTTCGTGCACCGCACACTGCCGCATTTTTCGGGGATGAGTCCCATCATAGGGCGTTGCCCTGTGCATTGTTCTGCGATCATCCCAAAGTACAAAATCGTCCGGTTGCCAAGAGTGGGCATACGTGAATCTCGATTGCGTCGAATATTCAATCAGCTCCGCTATCAGTGCGCGCCCTCTCTCAACCTCCCACCCGTCAACATGCGATGCATGTGAAGCCAAGTACAGTGACTTCAACCCATCCTGTGGATGAACTCTCACCAACGGATGCGTTACCGGCGGATGATCACGGAGCGTCGCCGGGTCGAACTTGTCCGCAGTGAATCCGACTTGTTCTCGCGATCGGATCACACTGTGAATGACTTGAAGCCCTTCCAGTTCTGCCTGTCTCGACGCCGGCAATGAAGCCCAAGCAGACCGTGTGTCTGCAAATTCGGTAGGCGGAGGACTCGGAGGAAGTTCTCTCGCGAGCAGGCCAGTCAGGCGGATCGGCAGCCGCAAAAATGAGCCGTCTGTATGCCACAGGCGATTGGCCAGGTTGTACCATCCCTGGACGCTGTCCTTGCTGATCGGGTTGCCTGAATCATCAACAGTGCCAACATCGATGAGGGTCGCACTCGCGCCTGCAACTTCTTTGAACAAAGGAGTTCTGCCAGGACCAAATTGCCGAATGAATGCGTCCTGCTGTTCCGCATCCATGGGTTGTTTTCGAAAGACCAACACCCCATAGGTTGCAATCGCAGATTCAATTTGGCCCACATCATCCGCTGCCAGAGGGCGCCTCAGGTCAAAGCCCGCGGCCTCTGCAACAAACGTGTTGCCCAACCTTCGATACGCGTGCTTGATTGTCATGCTAGGTCCGACCCAAATTGGTTATTGTGAAGACGAAAGACTCACCAAGGGACCTTTTCCGCGCATCAAATCGCACACAGCCAATAGCCCTCGCGACTTGCTGGGTCAACACGTTCGGCCTCTTTCTCAAGAGGCATCGCAGTGCCGCCAAGGACTTGTTGAATGTGAACCGCGCCCTGGTCACATCGCCAAGCGCGAGGCCCTTTGAACGAGAGACCGTCTTCTGTCATGCCCAAAAACATTCTAGGCGGCGGGTAACTCAAAGGTCACCTAGGGTCTACCCCTAGAGGCGTGGGAGGGTGTTGACATGATTAGATTAGATCACATACTATCGTCGCAATTCGAGGAACCATGCGCGCACATGCGGGCATGGATTGTGTCGAAGTTGAATGCAAGCCAGCCTGTCAGGCCTCCTGTTGAGCGTCTGTCAGGCCCGCCGCATTCTGCGTCCAAAAAATGAATTTTCAGGAGACAAATGCAATGTTGAAATTCAACCGCCGAGTCGTGTCACGTGTTGCAGCGAGTGCGGCCGTGCTTGCTGCCATGGCCACCAGCATTGCGGCTCTTGCGCAATCGCCTGCGGGGCCCATCAAGGTTGGAGGTCTGTCATTCCTTACCGGTAAGTTTGGTTCGTACGGGCAGGATATTGGCAAAGGAATGCGCCTTGCAATCAAACAGATCAATGATGGTGGCGGACTGCTGGGAGGCGCAAAGCTCGAACTGGACCTTCAAGACACAGTGTCCGATTCAGCGCAGGCGGTTAGTCTGCTGCGCCGCTTTGCCGGGTCAGCCGATGTAGTTGGTGTTGTTGGCCCGGTGGGGACTCCCGACTTTCTCGCCATACTTCCGCTGTCCGGCCAGTTGGGCATACCAATTATCAGTTTGGGATCTCAGAAGGAGATGGCAAGCACTGAATTCTCTGACTGGATTGTCCGTGTGAATTTGCCAGTCACTCCCGCCCTCATCACTGCTGTTTTGGCGCAGACCAAGAAGGGCCGAAAGCTGGAGACGGTTGCATTGATCCGCGACCGTGCAAATGACTCGGGCCAGGCCGAGGCGAAGGCTGTTCGTCAGGCAATTGAAGCAGGCGCTGGTGTCAAGCTTGTGGCGGATGAGGCATATGCCGCAGGCGACAAGGACTTTGGGGCAGTCCTGGACAAAATGCTTCGCGAGAAGCCGGACGCGATCTGGATTGCCGGCGTAACCAACGAGGTCTCGCTGTTGCTGCAGCAAGCGAGGGCCAGGGGCTTCAAGGGCTCTTTCCTGGGCGGCGCGGGGATGAATGATCCAAAAATTGCGCAGCTGGCGAAGGAAGCCGCCGCGGGGATAGTGACATTTTTGCCGGTTAATTTTGAGTCAAACGCGCCTCAAGTGAAGAAATTTATTGCGGGCTATCGTGAGGCCCATGGGCAGGGGCCGATCCCTGTCTACGCCGTGTATGGCTACGACGGAGTGATGATTTTGGCGAACGCAATCAGTACAGCAAAAAGCACGGACCGAAAGGTGGTCATGCAGGCACTGGGCAACACAAAGGGGTTTGTCACGGTTTCGGGAAGCTACACCTATGCCGGCAAGGGGGACAACGTGGCTCCATTCCCCTTCCTGATGGAAATGACCGCTGAAGGAAACTTCAAGCCACTCAATTAGCTTTGCGGCTCCAGTATGCATGGGGTGTTGGCTCTTAGAGAAATCAGCAAGAGCTTTGGCGGAAATCAAGCGCTTCAACGGCTTAGCCTGGATGTCCATGTGGGGCAGATTCAAGGTTTGATTGGCCCGAATGGCGCGGGGAAGACAACTGTCCTCAATATAGCGACGGGAGTCTATAAGCCGGATGCAGGGCAGGTGTTGGTGAATGGTCACGACGTAACCAGTCTGAGGCCGTATGAGAGGTCGCGTTTAGGGCTTTCCCGGACATTCCAAGGAGGCAGACCCTTTGGCCAACTGACAGCCCGCGAAAACATCCAGATTGCGATCGAACAGCGCCAGAAGATTGAACGCGCAGGTAGATTTGAGCCGTCTCCAGTTCAAAATGCCGACGCCCTGCTTGATGAAATAGGACTGCTGGGCGAGGCAGAGCTATTGGCGAAGTCTTTGCCCTACGGAAAGCAAAAGCAACTTGAGATCGCAAGAGCAATTGCCTATGCCACCTCCGTCATGCTCCTCGACGAGCCAACCTCTGGCCTGAGCCTGGAAGAAATTGATCTGGTTTTATCTGTTGTTGCCAAGTACCGAAGCAAACTGGCCATCCTGCTCGTTGAGCACAATATGGATGTGGTGATGGCAGTCTGCAATCAAATCGTCGTGATCGACGCCGGATGCTGGATTGCCGCCGGCGAGCCCAAGGAGATTCAGGTGAACCCGCAGGTTGTCAACGCGTACCTGGGCACCTGACGGTCCTCCTGGTTATGCTTTCTATTCAAAAATTGAGCTGCTCCTACGGACAGGCGCCTGTACTGCACGATATTTCAATCGAAGTTGCGGCAGGAAAGGTCAGCGTCATCCTTGGGCCGAACGGTGCCGGAAAATCGACGTTGCTCAAGGCCATCATGGGCCACATGCCCGTCGTTTCCTGCCAACGCATCTCGGTGGCCGGAGGAAGATCACTCGATCGCTTGCCCATGCACGCAGTCGCGCGAATGGGTGTCGCTTACGTGCCGGAAGGCAGAGGCATTCTCAATTCACTGACGGTATTGGAAAACCTGCAGCTTGGTTTGTCACTGCTGCGCATAAGAAGCCCAAAGGAAGGCGCTGAGGCGGCTCTGGACAAAGTGCTCGATAGTTTTCCAATGTTGAAGGATCGGACACATGTTGCTGCGGGTCTCCTGAGCGGCGGGCAGCAACAGATGCTGGCGATTGCGCGGGCTTTGATTTCCAACCCTTCGGTTCTGCTGCTGGATGAGCCTTCCCTCGGGCTGGCACCGCTAATCCGGCTTGATATCGCGAGGCTGCTGCGGGAGATCGCTGATTCGAAGAACGTTGCGGTCCTGCTTGCGGAGCAGGACATTACGCTCGCACAGCGCTGCGCTGACCAGGCTTACGTACTCCGTCGCGGCAGGATAGTCGCCGAGATGGCCGGCGGCGAGTTGATAGATCGCGAGCGCCTCAGGCAGTTGTATCTTGGCTCCGCGCCTGCCGCCAGCTAAGTATTAAGGGCGATTTGAAGATGGAATTTTTTATTCAGTTGATTGTCGGAGGTCTCTCAGTCGGTGGCACCTATGCCCTGGTCGCGCTAGGCTTTGTGCTCATATTTGGTGTGGCGAATGTCCTGAACATCGCACACGCGCAGTCCATCATGCTGGCACCATTTCTGATATTCGTCTTGATGGAGCAATGCAAGGTATCGGCTGCGGTGGCGCTGCCACTGGCTATTGCCTTGACGGTTCTGATTGCGTTCATTGTTTACTATGGTGCGATCCGGCCATTTCTCGTGGCTGGGCGAGAGTCGGGCTATCTGGCACCATTCATCGGTAGCTTTGGCGCGTCGTTGCTCATCGAGAATTTGCTCGGGAAGATCTTCGGGACGGATTCGCAATCATTTCCCATCGCGATTCCACGAGAAGTCTGGACCATTCATTCAATCGTCCTTGTGCCCATGCAGGTCGTCAGTATGGCTTGCGTCTTCGTCGCGTCGCTGACCCTTGCCTGGATTGTCAAGCGAACCCAGATTGGGCGTGCGATGCGCGCCGTTGCCGAAAATCCTGTTGTTGCCGAGTCGCAGGGTATTTCGGCCAGATTGACGATCATCGTCACCATATCCATTGCCACTGTACTGGGCGCGATTTCCGGGATCCTTTTTTCTGCTGGAAACAATGCCGTCTCACCGTTCATGGGCATGGAGTATGGCCTGAAAGGCCTGGTGGTCATGATTATTGGCGGCGTTACCAGTCTCGCCGGCGCAGTCGTTGCTGGCCTGCTTTTGGGTGTCGCCGAGTCGCTGGCGGTTGGTTACCTGTCGTCGAGTTTCAGCATGGTGATAAGTTTCGGTCTGCTTCTGATTATTTTGCTGTTCCGCCCGACGGGACTATTTGCCTCTGCGTCCCGGGAGTCACGTCCATGAATGGGTACCTTGCGTCCATAGTTATTCCCGTTTTGATCGACGCGATTGCCGTGTTGGGACTCTATGTGATTGTGAGCAGCGGACGATTGTCCATCGGGCATGCCGCCTTTTTTGGCATCGGCTGCTACGTCAGCGCACTGTTGTCCGCCCAGTTGAAGTACCCGGTGTGGCTGGCGATCTCGGCTGGTGTGGTCAGCGCGGCGATGGCTGGACTTCTGTTCGCCTTGCTGGCAGAGCGATTAAGCCACTGGTTCTTTGCCATTGCGACATTGGCCTTCTCGGTCATGCTTTCTGGAATTGTTTCTAGCGTAGAAAGCCTGGGGGGGGCGACAGGAATTTATGGCGTCCCAT
This sequence comes from Rhodoferax sp. OV413, assembly GCA_945861785.1. Lineage (GTDB taxonomy): Bacteria > Pseudomonadota > Gammaproteobacteria > Burkholderiales > Burkholderiaceae_C > CAISIP01. The sequence continues at coordinate 29,311 of CAMAWD010000054.1, forward strand.
TGGCCGTTGACTTGCCAGTGGTCGCAGTCTGCCTCGTGGCAGTCCTGGTACTCGTGTATTTCATCGATGGCTCATCGTTCGGGCGGTCATTGCGTGCAGTTCGCGATTCGGAAATTGCCGCCGAGGCAGTTGGCATCAATCCCAGATTTGCACACGTGGGGGCATTTGCCATCGGGACAGCGGTGGCGGGTTTGGCTGGGGGACTATGGGCACATTACCTTGGAGTCGTCAAGCCAGTTGACATGTCGCTTGACCGATCCCTGTTCTTCTTGATCTACTTGGCCGTGGGTGGCGTCGAGCATTGGGCCGGCGCGCTTCTGGGCACAATCTCATTGGGGATATTGCCAGAGGTTCTGAGGTTTTCACGCGAGTATCGGCTGGTATTCTTCGGCCTGCTATTGACGAGCTTCATGGTACTTCGGCCCAGTGGATTTTTGTCGCGGGAGACCGTCTCTTGGTTGATCAAGAAAGTGCGCCTTGGCCAACGCGCTTAGCTCTTGAGTCTGCTGCGGCTCGTAATTTGACCCGACCCAGTGCAAGGAGCCGACCGAGGTCTCACATTCGGTTCAACAAGCGAGAGAGCTCCCATGAATGACCAGCTTCCCTTTCCCCCATTGCCGGAGCCGCTCTCTGAATTGATGCGGCGTTACGAAGTGCGGGACTACGTGATCGATGAGCGAGTGTGGAGGGTAGTTGACACCGCAAGCACAGCCGGGACCGATCTTTGCCCCTTGGTGATGCTGCCGGGCGCACTCGGTTCGCACTTGGTTTTCTATCGCCAATGGAAGCACCTTGATCTTTACCAGCCGGCCCGTCGAGTCATTTTGGTGGACTATCCGGGGTCTTCGGATTTGACTCGTATGGCCGCTGCGTTCGAGGAGTTGATGCGTCTGCTTAAAGTCGAGCGTGCGATATTTGCGGGTTCCTCGCTCGGCGCGTGCTGGCTGCAGGTTTTTACGTCTTCGATCGCGCCATCGATGGTTCAGCGCACAGAGCACCTGTTGATTGGCAACGCCTTTGTCGACGCCGAACCACTCCAGTTGAACCCGCTTTTTGTGCGGTCTCTTGTCAACGACAAACCGGCCGATGAACTGAAGAAGAAATTTTCGGGATTCATCGAGGCCATGCCAGATGGCGAATTGCGCTCAGCCCAAATTTGCTTTGCGCGAGTCCAGACGGCAGAGCAGTTGTCTGGTCGACTTCGGATGGTTGCCAATGTTGGCGCGATTCCACTGAGCAAAGTGGCGCAGGAACGGATGACGGTATTAACGTGCGATGACGATGGCGTCACCACAAAAGACATCGGCAACCTGGTTTGCGCTGCCTATCCGAAGGCGCGACACGTTTCATTTGAAAGTGGCGGGCACTATCCGCATGTCAACCAGGCCGCGCGTTACAACGAGTTGCTTGGTGAAATTCTGGCTTTGCCAATTTGACGTATTGAGGGAGTGGGAAAAGCCGACCACTGCTGTTCCCGCCATCTGGCGCAATTGTGCGCAGGAGATTGTGCGCGGGTCGGTGCGGTTTGGCTGAACGCCACAGCCCGGCGCGCCACTTGACCGGCGCTCCGCGGAGTGACTTGTGCAGCAGGGCCGCCCGCGCAGTTGCCGACCATGCCGCCGCCCAAGATCTTGCCTTGGCCCAGATTGCGCTTGAAGTCAGCAGAAAATCAATTGATAATTCAGTTTTACACATTTACTCAAATCACCATGACGGATGCAGCGCCAGAACCCACCCAGCGCCTGAATGTTGACCTGCCGAAGTCACAGTATTTCGCGCTCAAATCATATGCGCTGCACAACGAGACCACGGTGTCCCAACTGGTGCGTGATTCTTTGCGCGGCATTGTGGAGTACGACACCTGGTTCAAAGCCAAGGTGCGAGCCGCTCAGGCTGACCAGCGTCCTGCCATTGAGCCCGCAGAATGGAAAGCCATCCGCGCTCAAAAACTGGCGCAACGTAAAGCGCTGGCTGACAAGACATGAAGGTGCTGCGCAAGCCGCAGTACTGGGAGAGCCTGCAAGCCATCGAAGACTACATTGCCCATGACAATCCCCTCGCTGCGAGCGATCTGTGGTTGGGCATTGACGAGCAAGTCAGTCTGCTTGCCGACCCGAATTTTCCCCGCAGACCTGGCCGCGTAGCAGGCACGCTCGAGCTGGTGGTGCATCCCAATTACGTTGTGATTTTGGAGCAATCACCTCATACCGTGACGGTGCTTGAGGTACTGCATGTGGCGATGAAGTACCCGTGAGGTGTTGATGCCGACGTCCCCCGCAGCTACTGCGTAACCACCCCGCCATCCACGATCAGCATCTCGCCGTTCACAAAAGCCGAAGCCGCGCCCAGCAGGAACAGGATCGGCCCGGCCATGTCCTGCGGTTGTGCCATGCGTTTCATCGGCACGCGTTTGGCGTAGACCGCTTCGGGGATGCCGTCGAATATCTTCTCGCGCCCGGTGCCGCCGGTCAGGAAGGCGGTGTTGGTAAGGCCGGGCGCCACCGCGTTCACACGCACGCGCGGTGCGTTCTCGCGCGCCAGGCCCTTGACCATGCCCACGATGCCGGCCTTGGCCATGCCGTAGTGGGTGTAGTTCTTCACCACGTCCACCGCCATGGTGGACGCCACGCTGACCAGTGATCCCTAGCCGGATTTGTGCAGCAATGGCAATGCCGCCCGAGCGCACAGGAAATGGCAGCGCAGGTTGCCGGCGATGGTCTCGTCGAAAACCTCCACGGGCAGTTCGCTGATCGGCAGGAAGCCCTTGAAGAACCCGGCCAGGTTGACGAAACCGTCCAGGTGGGGCCAGCGCGCGGCCAACACGGCAAACGCGGTCTCGACACTGCTGGCATCGCTGCCGTCCATGGCCAGGGCCAGAGCTTCCGGCGGGGGCGGGTTCTGCGCCAGCGAGGCCGGCAGGTCGAGCACGGCCACCAACACACCGGTGTCGAGCAGGGCGCGCACCAGCACGCGCCCCATACCCCCGCAGCCGCCGACCACCGCCACCCGGGACCCGGGCGCGGGGCCCAGGCGGGCGGGATCGAAATCGCTCATCCGATCACTGCATTGGCTTGGTCAGCGAGGTCCAGGCGCCGCCCTTGACCTGGTCGACCTCGACGAACTCGGGACCCTGGTGGTTGCCCTTGAAAGTCTGCTTTTCGTAAAAGATCGGGTGCTCGAAGCTGTTGGTCTGCAGGTACTTGACCACCTTGTCGGCCGTCAGGTCCTTGCCCGCACCCTGCACGGCCTTGACGAACATGTCGGTGTAGGCGTAAGCGAGCAGCGCGTTCTCGTCCGGCTCGTTGGTGTACTTCTTCTTGTAGTCGGCAAACCACTTCTTGACGGCGTCCGGTCCGTTGGTTGGCGTGAAGAGTTTCCACACGCCCACGCCGTACAGGCCTTCGACGGTGTCCTTGCCGAGTTGCAGCACGATGCCGGTGCGGCCCGGGTTGCCGGTGATCACCTTCACATTGGTCCAGCCGAGCTTCTTGACTTCGGCCATGATGCCGATGGTCTCGCGCGTCACGGTGGCGATCACGATCAGGTCGACGTCGGCGGCTTTCATGCGCGCCACCTGGGAGGAGAAGTCGATGTCGCCGGCCTTGTAACCGGCCTCGGCGGCATAGGCCATGCCCTTGGCGGTGAGCGCCTTCTTCACACCTTCGCCCATCAGCGAACCCAGCGGGCCCTCCTGGTAGATGTAGCCGACCTTCTTGGGTTTGTAGGTGTCGAGCATCCAGGTGACACCGGTGTTCATGATGGTGTCGTAGTTGGGGGTGCTTGTGAACAGCAGCTGGTTGTCGGCCGCGCTCTTGCGGATGATCGAGGATGCGCCCCAGGGTGCGAAATAGATCACGCCTTCGTCCACCGCGCGTTTGACGACTGCCGCATTGGTGGCGGAGCCGAACGGGTTGACGATGGCGAAAACTTCGTCCTTGCGGATCAGCTTGTCGATCGCGCGCACGGCCATCTGCGGCTGGCTGCCGTTGTCTTCCACGACCATGCGGAACTTGCGGCCGTTCACGCCGCCGGCGTCGTTGGCCTCGTCCAGGCGCATCTGCATGCCGTTGCGCAGGCTGGGCATGCCGGCTGCGACCGGGCCGGACAGGTCGAGGTGCGTGCCCAGCACGATCTCGGTTGCGCTGACGCCGGCCGCTTGCGCGCCACCGGCAACACCGGCGGCGAGCAGCGCCGCAAGCAGCGTGTTCTTGAGTCTCTTCAACATGGCAGTCTCCTTCAAAAAATGGGCCGGTGGCCCGATGCAAAAATGTTCAGGCCGTGTACATGGTAGCGATTACATCGGCATATTTGCGCGCCACCACTTTGCGCTTGAGTTTCATGGTGGGGGTGAGTTCGTCGTCTTCGGCGGTCAGCAACTGCGCGATGATGCGGAAATCCTTGATCTGCTCGACACGGGCCAACCGGGTGTTGACCTGCTCCAGTTCGGCCCGTATCAGCGCGATAACCTCTGACGCGCGTGTCATGCTGGCGAAATCGGTGTAGGGCACCTGGCGGTCCTGCGCGAACTTGGCCACGTTGTCCTGGTCGATCATGATCAGGCAGGTGAGGTAGTTGCGGCCCTCGCCGATCACGACCGCGTCCGACACATAGGGGCTGAACTTGAGGTGGTTCTCGATGTTGCTGGGTGTGATGTTCTTGCCGCCCGAGGTGATGATGATGTCCTTGAGGCGGTCCTTGATGGCCAGGTAACCATCGGCGTCGATCTCGCCGCAGTCGCCGGTGTGCAGCCATCCTTCGGGGTCGATGGCCTCGCGGGTCTTTTCGGGCAGTTTCCAGTAACCGGCAAACACGTTGGGGCCGCGCACCAGCACCTCGTTGTCCGGGCCCAGGCGGATCTCGGTGCCCTGGGCGCGAATGCCGGCCGTGCCGATCCTGATGCGGTCCGGCGGCATCGAGGTGCAAAAGCCGCAGGTCTCGGTCATGCCGAAGGCTTCCAGCAGGTCGATGCCCACCGCCATGTACCAGCGCAGCAGGTCGGGGGGCACGGGTGCGGCGCCGGTCATGGCGGTCTTGATGTTCTGCAGGCCCAGGAAACTGCGCAGGTTGGACAACACCAGCTTTTGCATCCAGGCGTAACGCGTGGCGCGCCAGCCCGTCACCGGCGCGCCGTCGAGCCGTGCCTGCGCCAGCGCGGCGCCTTCGGCCAGCACCTGGGCATAGACACGCCGCGCCGCCGGAATGGCGTCCTGCATGTACAAGGTGACCTGCGAATAGAGCTTTTCCCAGAAACGCGGCGGGCCGAAGATCAGGTGCGGCGCAACCTCGCGAACGTCGTTGAACACCGTGCCCGCGTTCTCGGGAAAGTGCACGATCTGGCCCTGTGCCAGCGGGTTGAAGACCGTGCTCATGCGTTCTGCGATGTGGCACAGCGGCAAAAAGGAAAGCGTGCGGTCGAGCGGCTGCAGGTCGAGGTACTGGGCCACGCTGCCGATTTGAAACACCAGATTCCGATTCGAGATCATCGCCCCCTTGGGGGCGCCGGTGGTGCCCGAAGTGTAGACCAGGAAGGCAGTGTCGTCCGGTGCACTGGCGTCGATGCCCTGCTCGAACCGTTCCGACTGCTGGCGGGCAAGGTCCATGCCCGTTGCCACGAACTTCTCGAAGGTGCCCACCATGGGGTCAGTCAGGCCGCGCAGCCCCTTCAGGTCGGTGATCACGATGCGCTGCAGGGCAGGGCAATCGCCGCGCACGGCCACCGCCTTGTCGTACTGCTCCTGGTTCTCGACAAACAGCACCCGCACACCGGCATCGTTCAGGATGTACTGCACCTGCTCGGCCGATGACGTGGGGTAGATGCCCGTGCTCAGGATGCCCATGCACTGCGCGCCCATGTCGGCGTACAGCCATTCGGGCCGGTTCTCGGACAGGATGGCGATGGCCTCGCCGCGTTGCAGGCCCAGATCCGCGAGCGCCAGTCCCACGGCCCGTGCATGTTCGTAGTATTGCGCCCAGGTGGTTGAAGCCCAGATGCCCTTGCGCTTGTGCCGCAACGCGGGCTGCGCGGCCCAGTCGACACAGCGCGCGCGGAACAGGTTCTGCGGCGTTGCGTGGCCGTAGGCCTTCAGTGCGTCGGAGGCGGCGGTTGATGTGGCCATGTCACCTCCAGGTCTTGCGCCGCTTCCAGCGCTGTTTCTGGCCATCGCCACGGTCGCTCTGGCCGGCCCCACCCAGGTAGAACTCCTTCACGTCGTCCTTGGCCATGAGTTCGGTGCAGGTGCCGGCGGCCACCACGCGGCCGAGCTCCATGATGTAGCCGTCGTCCGCCGTCGCCAGGGCGATGGCGGCGTTCTGCTCCACCACCAGGATCGAGGTACGCAACTCTGTGTTGATGCGCCGCACGATGGCGAAGATCTCGCGCGTGAGCAGCGGCGACAGGCCCAGCGAGGGTTCGTCGAGCAGCAGCACGGTGGGGCGGGCCATGAGCGCGCGGCCGATGGCCAGCATCTGCTGCTCGCCGCCCGACAGCAGGCCGCCGTGCTGGTCCTGCCGCTCCAGCAGCCGTGGGAACCAGCCGAACACACGCGCCATGTCGGCGTCGATCTCGTCCCGGCCGGCGCGCGCGAAGGTGCCCATCGTCAGGTTCTCGCGCACCGAGAGGAACGGGAACACCTGGCGCCCCTCGGGCACCAGCACCACGCCGCTGCGGGCGATGCGGTCCGGGTCCTGCCCGTGGATCGGCTGGCCCTTGAACTCGACACTGCCCTTGAACGGGTCGATGACCCCGGCAATCGTGTTGAGCAGCGTGGTCTTGCCGGCCCCGTTGGCACCCAGCACGGCCACGATGTGCCCGGCCTGCACATCCAGGTTGACACCCTTGATCGCATTCACCGGGCCGTACCAGGTTTCCAGGTTCTTGACGGCGAGGACCGGCCCGCTGCTCATCTCATCCCCCAAGGTAGGCCGCGATAACGGCCGGGTTGCCCTGCACCTCTTGCGGCGTGCCGAGCGCCAGCACCTGCCCCATGTTCATGCACAACACGCGGTCGGCGGCTTCGGACACCAGCGACATGTCGTGCTCGACCATGATCACGGTGATGCCAAGGTCATTCTGGATGTCGTCGATCCAGAAGGCGAGTTCGCGTGTTTCCTCGGGGTTCAGTCCGGACGCGGGTTCGTCGAGCAGCAGCAGCCGGGGCTGTGTGCACAAGGCGCGCGCCAGTTCCACCACCTTGCGCACGCCGTAGGGCAGGCCGGCCACCGGGCTGTTGCGGTGGGGCATGAGGTCGAGCAGGTCGATCACGTCCTCCACATGCGCGCGCGATTGCGCCTCGGCGGCGCGTACGCCGGGTGTCCACAACCACTGCGCGGCGAAGTTGCCATGGTCGAAGCGGTGGCGCCCGAGCAGCAGGTTGTCCAACACCGTGCCACCTTCGAACAGCTCGATGTTCTGAAAGGTGCGCGCGATGCCGCTGTGCACCACCTTGTGCCGCGGCAGCCGCGTGATGTCCTGGCCTTCGAATTCGACGCTGCCGGCGGTAGGGTCGAAGACGCGGGTGATCACGTTGAGCATGGAGGTCTTGCCCGCGCCGTTGGGCCCGATGATGGCGAACACCTCACCTTGTTCGACCTCGAAACTCACGTTGCCGACGGCCAACACGCCACCGAAACGCAGCGAGACATCCTTGGCCGCGAACACGCTCATTTGTAGCGCTCCGACTTCATGTAACTCTTGCCGCGCTTGAACATGTCCTTGCGGTACAGCGGAAAGGTTTCGAGGAAGGTCTTGAACTTGGTCCATCGACCGTTCAGCCCCTTGGGCTCGAACAGCACGAACACTGCCAGCACCAGGCCGAAGACAAAGGTCTCCAGGCCGAACTGCTTGGAGATCTGTTCGGGCAGCATCGGCTTGATGCGCGAGATGAAGGTGGGCAGCATGCTGATCAGCACCGCACCGAGGATGGCGCCGCGCAACGAGCCAAGCCCGCCGATAGTCACCATGAGCACCAGCTCCAGCGACAGGATCAGGCCGAAGCCCTCGGGCGTGAGAAAGCGCACATGGTGCGCGAGCAGCGCGCCACCCAGCCCTGTCACCATGGCCGAGATGACGAAGGCCAGCACCTTGTAACCAGCGACCCAGATGCCCAGGCTGTAGGCGGCGGCTTCGGAGTCGCGCACCCCCATGAACGCGCGCCCGGTCTTGGCGCGCATCAGGTTGATCAGGCCGAGCAGCACCAGCACCAGCACGCCCAGGCACAGGTAATAAAAGGGCTTGAGGCCGGCCATGTCGAAACCCGCGATCACCGGGTTGCCGACGCTCAGGCCGTTGAAACCGCCAGTGACACTCTTCCAGTGGCCGATGGTGTGTTCGGTGAGGATGGCGAAGGCCAGTGTCACCATGGCCAGGTACAGGCCCGACACCCGGATTGCCGGCAAGCCGATGACCAGGCCGATGGCACCGCTGGCACACGCGGCCAGCAGGATCGACGCTCCGAATGGCACACCCTGGCTGAGCAGCCAGGTGTGCGTGTAGGCCCCGATCGCGATGAAGGCCGAATGCCCCAGCGAGACCTGGCCGGTGTAACCCACCAGCACCATCAGGCCGAGGCTGGCAATACACATGATGAACAGGTACGAGATCTCGCCCACGTAGTATTTGGGCAACACCCAGGGCACGGCCAGCAGGGCCAGCAGCAGCAGCACGTAGGCGATGCGGCCCACCGGGTAACGCAGCAGCGTCTGGCCGTCGCGGTAGCTGGTGTCGTAATGGAAACGCATGGCGGTGAAGGCCGGGTTCAGACGCGCCGGCCGTGGGCTTCGCCGAGCAGGCCGCGCGGCCACAGGATCAGCACGCCGATCAGCACCAGGTAGGCCATCGCATCCTTGAAGCCGTCGGGCAGGTAGACGCCGGAGAACTGCTCGATCACGCCCAGCAGCAGGCCACCCAGGATGGCGCCTGGCACACTGCCAAAACCACCCAGCACCACGGCGGGCAGGGCCTTGAGCACCACGATCCACAGCCCGATGTCGACCAGCGCGATCGGCGCGAGCAACAACCCGCAGACCGCGGCGATGCCCCCCGAGATGGCCCACACGAGAGAGGTCACGCGCTTGACCCGGATGCCGCTCAGGTAGGCGGCCAACTGGTTCTGCGAGGCGGCCTGGATGGCGACACCCAAAGCGGTCTTCTTGAGGAACCAGAACAGCACCAGGGTGATGGCCAATGCGGCCGCGACGATGACCAGGCTGAGGTCGGCGACCACCAGGGTGCCGAGTTGGGTCTTCTGACCGCTCCAGGGCGTGGGGTAGGTGCGCGATTCCGGGCCGAAGAGCATGCTCACCAGGCCGCGCAGCATGAAGGCGATGGCGATGGTAAGCATCACGCCGGCGAACTGCGGTTGCCCGACGATCAGGCGCATCACACGGGCATCGATGAACCAGCTCAAGGCCGCTGCGAGCGCCACGGTGGTGAGCGCCGCCAGCCAGAATGGCCAGCCCAGACCAACGATGAGGCCCCAGCCGACAAAGCTCGATGCCATGAGAACGTCACCATGGGCGAAGTTCAGCACCTCGGTGGCCTTGTAGGTCAGCACCAGCCCCAGCGCGACCAATGCGTAGATGGCCCCAATGGCCATGCCGTTGATCGTCAACTGCGCCAACTGCGCAAGGGCCGGGCTCACGCAGCCGGGTCCCGGGCGGATTTGCGTGGCGACGCAAGTGTCACATCAGTCTCCTTTGGGTGGCCAGTCTGCCGCTTGTTTTGGCCGGCCGGCCAGCTGCTGGTTTCGTCTGGTTCTTGATGATAGTCAAACCCGTGGAGCAAGTCTAGTTGAGAAAGTGAAAATGCCATGAATCTAGGGTAAACACGGACGGCGTCGGGGTGTCTGTGTCGCCCAGGTGTCTTTGCGCCGCATTGGGGGAATGCGCGATGTACGGGGCTATGATGATCGAGTGCATGCCAACCTCCTGACCCTGCTGGTGTTGCTGACAGCGGCAGTCGTTGCCGTGGCCTTGGCGCGCCGGTTCAAGCTGCCCAGCATGCTGGCCTATCTGTTGATCGGCATAACGCTCGGTCCCCATGGACTGGGCCTGTTCATGCAGTCGGATGCAGTGTCTGAAGTCGCCGAGTTCGGCATCGTCTTTCTGATGTTCTCGATCGGGCTGGAGTTCAGCCTGAAGCGACTTCGGGCGATGCAGAAACTGGTGTTCGGACTGGGTCTGAGTCAGATGGCCATGACCACGCTGGCCACGGCAGCGATCACCTGGTTTGGTTACGGGCAGGGCTGGAAGAGCGGGCTTGTGATCGGGCTTGCGGTGGCAATGTCCTCTACCGCCATCGTGGCGCGCATGTTGTCCGATAGCCTTGGTCTTCACTCGCGTTCGGGGCGCCAGACCATGGGCGTGTTGTTGTTCCAGGATCTGGCCGTGGTCCCGTGCCTGATCCTGCTGCCGGCCCTGGCCGCCCCGGGTGACGGACTGCCGCACGCCTTGGCGCTGGCGCTCCTGCAGGCGGCTGCCGTGCTGGTGCTGCTGGTCTGGCTCGGGCAGAAATACCTCGGCCGGATTTTCGGCGCCGTGGCGCGCCACCGTTCCGACGAGTTGCTGGTGTTGCTGTCGCTGTGGATCGTGGTCGGCCTGTCCTATCTCACCGCGCTCAGCGGCCTGTCGATGGCGTTGGGGGCGTTCGTGGGCGGGATGCTGATATCCGAGACGATCTACCGCCACCAGGTGGAAGCCGACATCCGGCCGTTCCGGGACATCCTGCTGGGCCTGTTTTTTGTCACCGTGGGGATGATGCTGGATCTGGAGTTCGTCCTGGCCAACATCGACAAACTGGTGTTGGCAGTCGTGCTGCTGGTGGGTGGCAAGGCCGCGGTGGTGCTGTTCATCACCTGGTTTGTGCGAACTCCGCTGGCCCATTCCTTGCAAACCGCGGCCCAATTGGCGCAGGGGGGCGAATTCGGTCTGGTGCTCGTGGAACTGGCGCACCGGCTGCAGCTGATTTCGCTGCTGGTGTTCCAGATCACCTTGTCGGCGATGCTGATCTCGATGTTCGCCGCGCCGTTTCTGATCAAGCGCGCTGCGCGGCTGTCGGTCGATCTGGGGCGGGGCGACTGGGCGCACAAGGTCACGACGGTCCAGGACATCGCCGTGCACAGCATCGACCTGCAACAGCATGTGGTGATCTGCGGCTTCGGGCGCACGGGTGAGTGCATCGCCGATTTTCTGGCTCTCGAGAAAATTCCCTTCATCGCGCTGGATGCCGACCCGCAGCGCGTCGCCGGCGCCAGGGCCCGGGGCATCAATGTGGTGTTCGGAAACGCCGACCGCCCGGAGGTGCTGGTGGCTGCGGGCATCGGGCGCGCGCGTGCCGTGGTGGTCAGTTACCCGGACATCCACTCCGCCGAGCGCGTGATGCAGGTGGTGCTTGAAAAAAGGCCAGACATGCCGATCATCGTGCGCACCAGCGACGACAAGGACGTTGCCCGCCTGAAGGCCGCCGGCGCCACCGAGGTGGTACCGGAAGTGCTCGAAAGCGGCTTGCTCATCGCCGCGGAGACACTGGTTCACGCCGGCATACCGATGAACCGGGCGATCCGCCACGTGCGGGCAGCACGTGCCGCACGGTATGCATCCTTGAAGGATTTCTATGGCAGCTGAGCCTGCGTGACCAGCATCGCGCTGGCACGCGGTCTCGGGCCCGGTCGCGCCGCCGTGCGCCCCTGACGCATCGGCATGCGGTGCATCGTTACCGCGTCGCTTCCGTCGACACCCACACCTCGAGCCGCGGCACCGGCATGTGTATGCCGCGCACACCTTGCATCGCGAGTGCCGCACCGGCGCCGGCCCGCGGCGGTCTTCCTTCAGTTGCGCGCCCGATCAGGCTGAGAGAGCGCATTGGCGGCAATCTCCGGATCGGTCGCCGCTGGTTCATCGGCGCTTCACATCCGTGGCAACCGGTGGGAAGAAGTACCAAGCCGCAAGAACAAGCAGTCCGAAAAGAGTGTAGGCGGCGGCGAACACCCATTCCGGCGCCTCATAGAACAACATGCGCTGCACCCAATGCGCAATGAAGCTGCGGGCATATGGTTCCCCCCCGGCACGGGTGCGCAGCCAGGACTCCAGCGTTGTCAGGGGGCAGGTGACGCCGAGCCATGACTCGGCCACGACGAAACCGATCGCGCAGACATGGCCCAGCCGGAACCACCACCCATTGACCCAGCGCCAGCCGGCCAGGTTGCCTGCCAGAATAACCACCAGAGCGCCCACCACAAACACGGCAACGCAGAAGTGCACCAGCAAGACCAGATCGGCCAGGAACTGCAGAGACAACATGGGCGGGTTGTCCACGAGAAGACCGATGCGTCAGAGGCCCGGGCCGCGTGCGTCTGGCAATTGCCCAGCTCAATCCGGCGTCAGGCCAGTCTCCTTGATGAAGCGGGCCCAGAACTCGACTTCGCGCGCCACCAGCGCATTCACCTCGGCCGGCGTTCCGGCGGGCAAGGTGGCGCCACCGACCGTGTCGATACGCAACTGCACGGCCGGGTCGGCAAGCACCTTGGCGAACTCACGGTTCAGGCGTTCGATCACTGGCCGGGGTGTGGCCGCAGGCACCATCCAGGCATACCAGGAGATCACCGGAGACTCCGGAAAACCCGCCTCGGCCATGGTCGGAAGATCGGGAAATTGCTTGCTGCGCGTGGGCGCGGCGATGGCCAGCGCGCGCAGCTTGCCGGATTTGACGTGGGGCGCGGCCACGCCAAAAGGCACGAAGCCGAACTGCACCTGGCCACTGATCAGGTCCGGAATGGCCGGCGGAAAACCCTTGTAGCCCACACCCACCATCTGCATGCCGGTGTTTTTTTGCAGACGCAGGACGCCCAGAGTGGGCGAGGTGCCATTGCCCCCGTTGATGAAGTTGATCTTGCCTGGGCGCGCCTTGGTGTATTCGACGAATTCCTTCAGGGTTTTCGGCTCCAGACCCGAGGGGACGACGGCCAGATTGGGAACCTGCCCGAGCATGGCCACGCCGGCAAGGTCCTTGGTCGGGCTCCAGGGAAGGTTGCCGCCAAACCCTGGCAGCGTGGCCGTCGTGAGTGTCGCCAGCAGGATCGTGTGGCCATCCGGCTCGGACTTGGCAACCGCGTCGGTGCCGATGCTTCCGTTGGCGCCGGTTTTGGTCTCCACGATCACAGGCTGGCCGAGTGCTGCAGCGAGCGGCTCCGTCACAGCCCGTGCCATCAGGTCGACGATACCGCCGGCGGGGAAGGGAACGATGATGCGAACGGGCTTGCTGGGCGCCCATGCGGCCTGGGCCTGCGCGGCTTCGGGCGCGTTCAGCAAGGTCAGGGCGAGCAGTGCGTAAAAAGTTGCGCGGCGCGTGCGGACGGCGAGGTGTGGCATGGGTGCCCCAAGCGTTGAACGAAGCCCAGTGTATGGCGTGCAAGGGCGCCGCACAGGGGATTTACCCTAGGGAGCAGGGGCGCGACCAGGGTTTCCTACCGCAGGTGCGTCCGCTCGATCACCATCGCGCTCGCCAC
>CAMAWD010000055.1 GCA_945861785.1 Rhodoferax sp. OV413
CCCCCCCCCACGGCCGGCTCGGTCATGAGGAAAGCCGAGCGGATCTTGCCGTCCAGCAGGGGTTCGAGCCACTGCTGCTTCTGCGCGTCGGTGCCGTACCGCTCGAAGGTCTCCATGTTGCCGGTGTCGGGCGCCGAACAGTTGAACACCTCGCCCGACCAGGACACCCGCCCCATCACCTCGCACAACGGCGCGTAATCCAGGTTGGAGATACCGCCCTGGCCCTTGTAGGGGTGCGGCAAGAACATGTTCCACAGGCCGACAGCACGCGCCTTGACCTTGAGTTCGTCGATCAGGGCCAGCGGCTGCCAGGCGTCGCCGGCCAGCCTTGCAGCATGCAGTTCGGCGTGGTGGCGGGCCTCGTTGGGGTAGATGTGTTGGTCGAAGAACGCATTCAGGCGTTCCAGCAGGTCCTGGGTCTTGGTGGAGTAAGTGCCGATCATGGTGGTCGCATGGAGTTGAGTGGGAATGGCACGATTGAATCACCGCGCTGTAGCGCGGCAGGTCACCTTGGCGACCGGTTTCAGGTCGGTCCCGGCGCGGTCCACCCTGCCATGTTCACGCTGCACCCCAAGGGATCGGGCGGGCACGTGAACATGTCCGAAAACCGCTGGTCAGCTCTCCAACCAGGGGTACGATCGACCCCATGAACGACAACCCCAGCATCGCCGACCAGGACGCCTGTTACCTCGCGCTCAAGGCGCGCGACGCGCGTTTCGACGGTCGCTTTTTCACCGGCGTCACCTCCCCCGGCATCTACTGCCGCCCGGTGTGCAGCGTGCGCACGCCCAGACGCGAAAACTGCCGCTTCTTCGGGCACGCGGCCCGGGCCGAAAGCGCCGGGTTCCGGCCCTGCCTGCGCTGCCGGCCAGAGTTGGCGCCGAACACCGTGCATTGGTCGATCCAGGACGCATCGGGCATCCTGGCGCACCAGGCGGCGCGGCTGCTCGACGACCCCGACGCCTGGTGCGACAAAGACCTCTCGGTGCAGGCGCTGGCCGACCGGCTGGGGGTGAGCGACCGGCATCTGCGCCGCATCTTCGAGGCGGCCCTGGGTGTGTCGCCGATGCAGTACCTGCAGACCCGCCGCCTGTTGACGGCCAAACAGCTGCTGGCCGACACCACGCTGCCGATCACGCAGGTGGCGCTGTCCAGCGGGTTTGCCAGTGTGCGCCAGTTCAATGCGGCGTTCGTGGCACAGTACAAACTCAACCCGACCCAACTGCGCCGCGCCGGGGTCAGCCAGGAACAGGCAGGCACGGCCGTCAAGCTCGGTTACCGCCCGCCCTACGACGTGGACGCGATGGGCGCTTTCCTGCAGCGCCGCCAGGTGCATGCCGTGGAGCACGTGGCACGCGACACACACGGCCACTGGCAATTCGCGCGCACACTGCGTCTTGTGCTGGCGGGTGGTGGCGTGCACACTGGCTGGCTGGTGGCACGGTTCGACCGCCAACATGCCCGCTTGTTGTTGCAGGTGAGTGACGGGCTGCGTGGTGTGTTGCCCACAGTGATACGCCGCACACGCCAGGCCTTCGACCTCGACGCCGACCCGTCAGCCATCAACGCCGTGCTCCACGAAAGTTTCCCCGAAGGCGACGGCCTGCGCGTGCCGGGTACCTTCGACGGGTTCGAACTGGCCGTGCGTGCGGTGCTCGGCCAACAGATCACGGTGGCTGCCGCCCGGACGCTGGCACAACGCCTGGTGGACCGTTTCGGTGAACCCTTGGATACCACACTGCCGGGCCTGTCGCGCCTGTTTCCGACACCAGCGGCCCTGGCACGCGCGAGCGCGGAGGACATCGGCGCTTTGGGCATCGTGCGGCAGCGCCAGGGCGCCATCCAGTCGCTGGCGCAGGCTGTCGACCAGCATGGCCTGCAACTCACGGCAAGTGCCGATGTGCCGGCCACCATCACCGCGCTGCGGGCGCTGCCAGGCATCGGCGACTGGACGGCGCAGTACATCGCGATGCGCGCGTTGCGCTGGCCCGACGCGTTCCCCAGCGGGGACGTGGCGCTGCACAAGGCGCTCGGTGTGCAAGGGCAAAAACAAGCGGCGCGCGCCGCCGAAGAACAGTCGGCGTTGTGGCGGCCCTGGCGCAGCTACGCCGTGTTGCGCGCATGGAGCAGCCTGGCGGCAACACCACCGCTGCCCATGCCGCCCGATCCAGGCTCGGCGCCACCCCCCGCCAGTCGCACCAACGCAAGGAAACCGACACCATGAAGTTCGCACCCGATATCCGCAAGACCCGTACCGACAGCCCGCTGGGCGCCATCATCCTGGCTGCCACCGGCCAGGGCCTGGCCGGCGTGTGGTTCGACGACCAGAAACACCGGCCAGACTGGCAGGGCTGGCCCGACCGGGACGAGGACCCCACGTTGCTGCAGGTTATTGCCGAGTTGCACCAGTATTTCGACGGCGAGCGCACCGGGTTCGGCGTTCCACTGGACCTGCGTGTTGGCACGCCATTCCAGCAGTCGGTGTGGCAGGCGCTACTGGGCATACCCTTTGGCGTGTGCACCAGCTACGGCACGCTCGCGGCCATGCTGCACAAGCCGCTGGCCGTGCGCGCGGTGGGCACGGCCGTGGGTCGCAACCCAGTGGGTATCATCGTGCCGTGCCACCGGGTTCTCGGTGCCGACGGGTCCCTCACCGGGTATGCGGGGGGTTTGGGCCGCAAGGCCGCCCTTCTCACACTGGAATCCGGCGCCCGGCGCACTGGCCAACCCGCACCCACTGCATGGCACCCAAATTCATAGCCCTGGAGTACCTGGCCCTGGCGGCCATCTGGGGCTCGTCCTTCCTGTTCATGCGCCTGGGGGGTGCCGAGTTCGGGTTCATCGCCACTGCGGGGGTGCGCGTGGTGATCGGCGCGCTGGTGCTGATGCCAGTGTTGTGGTTCAGCGGGCAGTCGGATTCGTTGCGCCGCAACGCCGTGCCGGTGTTGTTCATCGGCATGCTCAACTCCGCCTTGCCCTTCGTGTTGTTCGCGTATGCAGTCACCTCGATCAGCACCGGTCTGTCGGGCATCCTCAACGCTACTGTGCCCCTGTTCGGCGCCATCATTGCCTGGGTCTGGCTCAAGGACCGCCCGGGGTCGGCGCGCATCGCGGGCCTGGTCATCGGGTTTGCGGGTGTGGTGTTGCTGGCCAAGGACTCGGCCAGCTTCAAACCCGGCGGCAGCGGCTGGGCAGTGCTGGCCTGTCTGCTGGCGTCCATGTGTTACAGCTTGGCTGCCAACTTCACGAAAAGGCAGCTCGGTCAAGTGCACCCGATGGCCCTTGCGGCGGGCAGCCAGCTCGGCGCGTCATTGGCCCTGGCCCTGCCCACCTGGTGGTTCTGGCCCACGCACAATCCGGGCGCCGGCCCCTGGCTGGCGCTGCTGGTGCTCGGTGTGGTCTGCTCCGGGCTGGCCTACATCCTGTACTTCCGGCTCATCACCCACCTGGGGCCGTCCAAGGCGATGACCGTGACCTTCCTGGTACCGGTGTTCGCCATCCTGTACGGCACCGTGTTCCTCGGCGAAAAGCTCACCCCCTGGATGCTGCTGTGCGGCACCGTCGTCGTGCTGGGAACGTCCCTGGCAGCGGGGGTGTTGCGCTTCAGGCGCGAATCACCAGTTCGTGGGGGAGGATGATGGCACGGGCTGCGCGCCTTCTACACCGGCCGGCGTTGAACCCGGTTACCGGATCGTTGGCGCGCAACAAACAGCCTGTCAAATTTCCACGTGGCCGCCAATCTCGATCGCGTGGTCATAGGGAATTTTGAAGTATTCGGTGGCACTTTGCATGGTGCGGTGCAGATAAATAAAGGGCGCCATCCACAATGCCGACGAGGCCTTGGACACCACGCGCTCCTTGCCCACAAAGAATGAGATTTCCATCAAACTGAAGTGGAACTCGCGCGCGCGCAGCAGTGCCACAGCCCGCATGACGTGCGGTTCTTCCATGTAACCATGGCGCACGCAGACCGAGTGGAAATTGTGGCTCAGGTGCTCAATGGTGAGACGCTCCTCGTCCGGCACAAATGGCATGTTGGCCGTCTCGACGCTCATCAAAATCACCCGCGTGTGCAGCACCTTGTTGTGCTTGAGGTTGTGCAACAGGGAAACCGGAACGATGTTTTTGTACGGAACCATGAAAATGGCGGTTCCTGCGACGCGGTGCG
This sequence comes from Rhodoferax sp. OV413, assembly GCA_945861785.1. Lineage (GTDB taxonomy): Bacteria > Pseudomonadota > Gammaproteobacteria > Burkholderiales > Burkholderiaceae_C > CAISIP01. The sequence continues at coordinate 4,169 of CAMAWD010000055.1, forward strand.
GCTGGCTCACATCCAGCGTTTGAAGAAATTCCTGCAAGGGACTCGCGTTGGCCCAGCGCGCCTTGAGCAAGCGTTCGCGCCCCGTAATCCAGCAAATCATAACCAGCAGCAACACGCCTGCCACACTTACCGGCAACCAACCGCCTTCAAAGAACTTGAACAAATTGGCGCCCAGGAAAACGCAATCTATCGCAAACAGCAGTCCAAACAGCGGCACGAACAAAAGCTTGCTCCAGCCTTTGACGAAGACCATGAAATACGCTGCCAAAATCGTGTCAACCGCCATTGCGCCCGTCACCGATACGCCATAAGCGGCGGCAAGGTTTTCGGAACTGCGAAACCCAAGCACCAAAATCACCACGCCCACCAGCAAGAAGATGTTGACCTTAGACACATAAACCTGGCCAATCTCATCGGCCGAAGTGTGCTTGACCAGCACGCGCGGGATAAAACCCAGTTGCACCGCCTGGTTAGTGATGGAGAAAGCGCCCGAAATAACTGATTGCGAGGCGATGATGGTGGCCAGGGCCGCCAAACACAGCATGGGAATCAGGGCCCAAGTCGGTGCCAGACGAAAAAAGGGATTGTCCAGGGCTGCGGGATCACGCAGCAGCATGGCACCCTGGCCAAAATAATTGAGCAGCAGGCAGGGGAAGGCCAAAAACAGCCAGGCCTTCTGGATCGGGCCGCGGCCAAAGTGACCCATGTCCGCATACAAGGCCTCGCCGCCTGTGACGGCAAGAACGACCGAGCCAAAAATGGCAATCGCCACCCCTGTGTGGGCAAACAAAAAGGAAATACCTGTCAAGGGGTTGAGTGCGACAAAAATACTTGGGGAGTGGACCAGCTCGGCCAGGCCAATGGCGCCCAGCGAAAGAAACCAGACCAGCATTACCGGGCCGAAAACCTTGCCGATCACCGCCGTGCCAAAACGCTCAACCGCAAAAAGACCAGTAATCAAGCCCAGCGAAATCATGATCACGTACTTTTCCAGGTCAGGAGACAAGACCTTGAGGCCCTCTACCGCGCTGAGCACGGAGATCGCCGGCGTAATCATGCTGTCGCCAAAAAACAAGGCCGCGCCCAGTGCGCCGGCAATCATGACGGGCTAGCGGTAGGCAGAGTCTTTTCCCAAGTGCTGCAGGACCAGCGCAGTGAGCGCAAAGATTCCGCCCTCGCCCCGGTTGTCAGCGCGCATGATGATGAACACGTACTTGACAGTCACCACGAGAATCAGCGCCCAGGTGATCAGCGACAGGATGCCGAAGACCGCTTTCGATCGGCCCCACAGAAGCGCCATTGCAAGGATTGAACTCGCCGCATCTGCGTACCGCTTAGATCATTTAGATCATTTGTAGCATTTTAATCAAAGTAAAAGCAAAGAAACCGCGTATTTCACCTTATTCAATTTTTTTGTGAAAAGTGCGCGCCCTGCGAAAACCCGTGGCCATGAACCATCGGGGTGTCGCTTGGTCCGAACTTTTCTCTCTTGGAAACGCAAGTCCGCATCCCGCCTGAACTTTTCGTTCGCAGGATGCACTTGGCCGAGGCGCAATGAAGGCCAGCATCTGCGCGCGCTTGCGGCGCAGGTCATTGCTGCGCTCGGTATTGCTGCGGTCAGCGTTTGCGACGATCTGGTCGATTTGCGTTGGTTCTACCGGCTGATCGAACGCCAGCGCGATGCCGGCCTGGCGGGCTGCACACCGGCAAGGAACAAGTCGGGCGAAAGGCCGAGACCCGGCCTTGGCCGTCAATACCAATATTCCAGATGCGGAAACGGATTTCTATCGGTATGTTTTCTGTAATTGAAATGAACGACGAATGAAATTCTCCGGTCAGATTTCTTCTTGATGTCGAACGGTATAACGACATGCGGCATGAAGCTGTCGAAGAGCAGCATATTGCCGACATCATAAGGAATTTTCTTGCGATTTTTGAGCGATTTGGCGGCGCTGCCGTCAGGCTTGTAAAAATCGTCGAGGTGATCCGCCAGATAGCGCTCTTGCCAGATATCAAGATCACCGCCGCGATCATTTACATATTGGGCCGTGCGTTTGATCGAAATCACGCACGAATAGGCTCTGGTACTTTTCTTGAAGATACTTTCAGGATACAGCAACAGGCCTTCTGTATCGGTATGAATGTTGTACAAGTGCCAGCTCCGCAATTGCAGGTTGAAGCCGGCCATCAAAAAGTATTTCTTGTCGCGTGGCACGATCGGCAGCGCACCGGGCGGCAGGCCCGACAGATCCAAAATCAGAGCGGCCACAGCCTCGATTATTTCCTCGATCTCTGGAAATTCTTTGCGCAAATATTTATTGTGTTTGTCGGCAAATCGATAATAGCTTTCATTCAGACCGGATTCGATCATTCCATAGTATGCGGCCAACTGCCCATATTGCGGCTCGACATCCGAGCCGAAGATATCCAGATTGTCGAAGATTTTTTTCTCCCACCGCTGGCAAAGCGCGGTGCTGAGAAACTCTTTCTTGACCAGATATTCATTCGTGAATAATTTTTTCATTTGAGTTCCGGTGAAAATCGTCCCCAGTCAACGCGCTTGGTCCCACTGCAGGTGGCACCACGCCGCACCGCTTCGGCAAGCCAGCAACCGGCGGCCAGTACAACTCAGTGCGAGCCCGGCCGCGCTGCGCCAGCCAGCCCTCAGACCCGGGAAAACCCTCGGGTGGTAACGCAAGACAGCCCCGCCAGACGGCCTGCAACCGGCGTAATATCGCGCTGCGCCAAACCATTTCGGCAGCGTCACGCGGTCGGCGCGCCCGAATTTCACCAGCCACCTAACTTTTCAGTCACATGTCCAATGCCAAGCAAAAAATATTAGCGCATTTAAGTCAAGAGGTTTACTGCCATCTCGGGGTGTCACCAGTTCATGGTATTGGTGTTTTTGCGATCCGCGCCATTCCCAAGGGGATCAATCCGCTGAAATCGCGCCTGAAGTTTGATGAGATCAGTTTTTCTCACCAGGAGATAAAGGCCTTGCCACGCAGCGTGCGCAAGGAAATAGAGATTTTCTGCTACTACGACGACAACGCTGTGCTGATACCATCGATCGGGCTCAATTCGATGAACATGGCGGTTTATCTCAATCATTCAAAGACCCCTTCCGTCAAGTACCGAAAGAACGGCCAGCTGATCACGCTGCGCGCCATCAAGTCAGGCGAGGAATTGATGATGGATTACGACATCAATTTCGGCGCCATTCATACTTTTGACTGAAGCCGCCGCATCAATCGGCTGAGTTGCGATGCATCTGGTTCCACTGCGCTGGATTGAAGTCGGTATGCAGCGGGGAGCTTGGGTCGAGCGCCAGCGGGTGGTCGGGGTCGGTCATGGCGATGCCATAAATCGGCTCCAGGTCTGTCACCAGCAATGACTTGTAACCATAATCTCCGACCGGGCCGAGGTTGTAATACTTGTAGCCATTGCGCGCCGCCCAACGCGCCGCCAGCACACAGGCAAAAATGCCCGGCGAACGCTTCTTGTAATCAATGTTCCATTGGCAGAAACTACCATAGACCTGGTCGCGCGCCGGCAGCAGCATCGAGATGTCGGTGAGAACCAGATCGCCATTGGCGGCATGCACCTGGAGGATCAGAACGTCGAGCTTTCGAATGTAGTCGACAAATCCATCGACTTCCATCGCATGGATTTCGTAGGCATCGAAATGCTCGGAGCCGATTTTCAGAATGTATTCGACCGTGAGGTCCTTGCCCGCTACGACGCGCTCTGAAATCTCGAAATCCCTGAACAGTTTGTCGAGTTCGCGAAATTTCCGCGCGCGCCAAGGATCGGTCCAGAAACTCTCGGCTGCGACATTGGCCAAGCCGTAGTTGTCATTGATCGGCACCCCGAGATTTCCGTCTGGCGGCAGCGCATAGACGAGGAAAGGTTTACGCGCGGACGCCAACATTTCTGGTGTGACGTCGATATAGGGGCACAGCGCATCCCAGCGGCTGGTGTAGTACTTGATGACCTCGTGGTAACTCTCGACACAAAGGTTTTCTGCAGTCCAGCTCTGGTAGGCCAGCGACCGGCTTGTCTGCTCATTCGGCGCACAGCCAGCGGGCTCGAAAAAACCTGATGCCAGACCTTCATCAATTCTCATGGCAATTTGTCTTCCGGTCCAGCCGTGAGTTTGAGTGCTTGCAGGTCGAAGTAGTATTCATCGACCTTGAAGTTATTGCGCAGAAAGCTGGGGTCGGCCAGGGCCAATCGTTTCAGCTCGGCCGCCATCAGGCCGAAATGTGCCGCCGCTTCGCTCGCCCCATCCTGCAACTGGCGCTGGTATTCGGGCATCAAAGGGCAAGCCACGTCGAACATAAAGCTGCTGGTTTTCGGGTTGAACGAAAGCGGGTACAACTGGCAGCTGAATGGCTTGTCATCGCCCAAGGTGCAACCTGAATCGCCAAGATTTTGGCAGCGGGTTTCGATGCAGAGGCTGCCATGTTTTTTTTTCTCCACAGCGGTCAGTGTGACTTCGAGTGCGGGATAACCCGTATCGACATGACAGCATCCCCGGCATACGGCGCAGTGATCAAACAGCACAAGACACTCCTGTACCTACGCGGGGGCAGACGATGCCGGGAGATGACCCGTTCGATGGCAAACAGCGCTGGGGGCCACCTGGTAACTGCCTGGACGCATAGAAGCAACTTTTATTGAGAGTTCGATTTATCGACTTTGCCTAGTATCTGTCAAGTTTACTTATTTGTGAAATATTTCTAATATTTTTATCAATTTTACCGGTTTACCTGTAGCGCGCAGCACCAACCGGTGCGGCCAAGAGAACGTGGCCCAGACCAACCGGGGTGAAGGAACCCGACGGCGGCCTGTCGAATCAGCCACCACCTTGCCGAGCGCGCGCAGCATCTTCTGCTGCGTGATCGGCTGCGATGCGACGCGGGACTTGAAGGGCGCGGGGAAATCCAAGCACCCGAGCCCAGATATCGCCCCTGCAGCCATCCTCAAAACCCGCAGTCTGCGTGCGCCGCCACGACCACTGGGCTACCACTGGGCTTCACCTGGTCCTGATGCTGCGCTTGCCAGGCCATTTGGGACGACCGGCAGCCCGTCCGACGCAGGCCGACCCACGGCGCGTGTGCATCGCCGGTCTACCCGTTCACCACGCAGTGCGCTGATCGAACACGTCCTCGGGCGCTGTCTGGGCTGACTCGCCCCACTATGCCGAGCTCGGTACAGACCCCAGCCCGGGTCGATTGGAACGCCCTGCCCGGCACCATCAGCACCCTGCGCATCACACCCGTCCCACAGCGGCAACCGCGTGCGGGGGCGATGGGCGGGTGCCACGGCGTCCACACCGATGTGCTCCGTGATCCGCCTCTGATCTGCACCCCCTCGGTGATGAACGCAAGAATGCGCATGCTGCCGCCACACCACCACCACCCGGCGCATTGCCCGGCAGCCCTCGGCCGGGCGCGCCCTCGCTCGCGCCGCCCTCGCACCACGCCCGCGCAAAACCGCGGGCCAAGTTGGCCGCACTCCAGGGTTTTGCGAAACGCCTGCTCCACATAGGTCGGTGGGGGGTGCGGGTCGCCCTGGCCATCGAACTGGCCGGCGCCAGACAGCGCAAGCCCACTCTCCAAATGCCCGGCCACGGCACGGTACAGCAGCATGCGCTCGGGATGGCGCGGGTTGTAGCGCTTGGATCTGGCCGCCGCCGGTGAGCGGGGTTGCGGGTCGGCGCAGGGGCCCGCATGCCGATACGGCTTGGCTGGCGCGCAGGCCCTGGCAACTGGCATGGGGCGGTGCCAGCCCGAACTTGCTCGTACGGGCTGGGTGGCGCAACCGTAAACCGTGGGCCTCTGGCCGCCAACCTGAGGCGATGGTATCGGGTGCTGCCGCTTGGCAAGGCGGGGGCCGCTAGGCCACGCCCGACACCTGCTCCAGGCATTCGATGAGCCGGAGTATCTCGGCCTGCGTCCCGGCGCCAGACTGCGTGAACAGTGTCACTTTCAAGTCCAGCCCCAGCAGTTTGGCGTGTTCCGCCGCCACGGTGCGCACCAGGCCCAGGCCCTGCAAATAACGCGCCTGGCGAGATGCCGTCAGGGCCAGGGCATCACCCGCCGCAACCAGTCCGATGGTCAGGTCCGTCATCGACGAGTCGATCACCAGGCGCGGCGTCGCCATGCCGTGGTCGCGCAAGGCGCGCTCGAATCCTGCGCGCAGCGGGTGTGCAGGCGGTGTCAGGATCCAAGGCATGGCAGCCAGTTCATCCCATCCGGTGCGTGCGCGCCGCGCCGCCGGGTGGGCGGGGCCGGCAATGAACACCAGCGGATCGGCGTACAGGGCGTGCGCTGCCACACCCTCGGGCAGGACGGACCGGAAACGTGCCCCCAGCACCGCGTCCAGCCGCCCAGCCACCAGTTGCGCCAGCAGGTCTTCGGTAACGCCCTCGATGACCCGCAGCACCAGTTCGGGCTCGACCCGGCGCAGCCGAGCCAGCGCCGGCGCCAGGATCGACAGCGCGGCACTGGGCATTGCACCAATCACCAGCGCGCGTGACCGGCCCCGAGACAACTGCTCCATCTCCGCGCCGGCGCGGTCGAGTTCGGCCAGCACGTCACGCGCCGAGCGGATCAGGGCCACGCCACCCGGCGTGGGCAAAAGACCCCGCGGCGTGCGCTCGAACAGGCGCGAACCCACCGATGCCTCGATCTCAGCCAGCGTCTTGGACACTGCGGGTTGTGTGATGTGCATCATCCGAGCCACCTTGCTGAGTTGTCGCGCGTCGTCGATCGCCACCATCAGGCGCAGGTGGCGCAGCTTGACATCGCGGGACAAAAAGCGCTTCGCGGTCATGGCGCAGGTTTTTCTGGGATTCCAGGTTATGGAGTATTTCATCGCATTTTGCCTGTCACATAACCGTTTGGCTATACCTCAGGCTTGCGATGTCAGTGGCACATCGCGGTGCCCGGAGCCACAATCTTCCGACGGCTACAGGTTATCCCCAATACACCACGGAGACTCCATGAACGCACCCATGTCCCCCGCCCAGTCCCGCCTGATGGCACAGGAATTCAAGCACTTCCGCGTGGTACCCTGCACCCCCACGATCGGCGGCACGATCGAGGGCCTGCACCTCTCCAGGCTCAATGACGAGGTCGCCGCCGAGCTGCGCACCGCGTTGTGGAAGTACGGCGTGTTGTTCGCGCGCGATCAGCACCTGGACCACGACCAGCACAAGGCGCTGGCGCGCTGCTTCGCCGAGGAACTGGAGCAGCACACCTTCGGCAAGACGCTGGCGGCCGAGGGCCACCCCGAGGTCCTGCTGATCCAGGTGAAACCCACCGCAACGCCGAAGAACGGCACCGACGTCTGGCACCACGACGTGACCGGGCGCGTGCACCCCAACGTGGCCGCTGTGTTGCAGGCTGATGAAGTGCCTTTCGGCGCCGACACCATGTGGTCCAGCGCGACGGCCGCCTACGAACGACTGCCCTATGCGCTCAAGCTGCTGTTCCTGAACCTGGACATCGACCACGACCTGCTGTACATGACGCTTCGGCACGACTACACCAACAACCCGGCTTTCATCGAAAAAGTCATGAAGGCGGCCGAAAACGTCACCCACCCCGCGGTGGTGAACCATCCATTCACTGGCAAGTTGTGCCTGTTTGTCGGCAATGCCTATGTCAAGCGCGTGCACGACTACAGCACCGACCTGAGCGAACTGGTGCTGCGCATTGCCAACGAGCTGCCACGCACCCCCGAGTTGCAGGTGCGCCACCAGTGGCAAAAAGGCGATATCGCGATCTGGGACAACTTCGGAACCAGCCACTATGGCGTTTCAGGCGACCTGGGCGGCCAGTTCCGGAGGCTGTACCGCGTGGCGGCGTGGTCGAAGAACGTCCGCCCGTCGCTGGACCGGGCAGCCGCCATGCGCGACCTGCTCGCCTCGCAGGCACCCCAAGGCGGGGTCTGATCCAATGTCTGATGCCACCCTGAAGAAGATCGACGGCGCCTGCCTGTGCGGGCAGGTCCGCTACGAGGCCATGATCAACCCCGCGCGTGTGGCCATCTGCCACTGCACCGACTGCCAGGTCAATTCGGCGACAGCCTTCCGTTTCGGCGTGCTGGTGCGCGCCGAAAACTTTCGCCTGCTCGCCGGCGAACTCAAGACCTATGTGAAGACGGCGCAAAGCGGCAACCCGCGCCGGTTGTCCTTTTGTCCCGACTGCGGCACATCGATCCACGGCTCGGATCTGGAAAACACGCGTTACTACTCGCTGCGCCTGGGCACGGCACGCCAGCGTGCCGAACTGCGCCCGCTGCAGCAGATGTGGTGCCGCTCCGCACTGCCCTGGCTGGACAGCGTCGCCGATATGCCGCGTTACGCCGAGGGTGGCAAGGACTCGCTGATGCCGCCGCTGCGGCCCGAGGCCCCAGCGGCGCCATGATCGAACTTTTCACGGCCGCCACACCCAACGGCCACAAGGTCTCGATCACGCTGGAGGAACTGGGCATCCCCTACCAGCTGCGCGTGCTCAACCTGGGCCGGCAGGAGCAGAAGGACCCGGCATTCCTGGCGATCAACCCCAACGGTCGCATCCCTGCCATCGTCGACCATGGCAACGGCGACTTCGCCGTCTTCGAATCCGGCGCGATCCTGATCTACCTGGCCGAGCGCGCGGGGCGCCTGATGGGGCGCGACGACCAGGAGCGATCGCGCGTGCTGCAGTGGCTGATGTTCCAGATGGGGGGGGGGTCGGTCCGATGATGGGCCAGGCCAATGTGTTCTACCGCTACTTCCCCGAGAAGATCCAGCCCGCCATCGACCGCTACCAAGGCGAGTCGCGCCGTCTTCTGGCGGTGCTGGACCACCAGCTGAAGGACCACGAGTACCTGGCCGGCGAATACTCCATCGCCGACATCGCCAACTGGACCTGGGCCCGCATCCACGAATGGTCCGGCGTATCAGTGGATGGCCTGCCCCATCTGCAGCGCTGGATGGCGGCCATCGACGCGCGGCCCGCAGTGCAGCGAGGCCTTCAGAACCCGCCCTCGCGCAGCGCGGGGCGCACCGATGCAGAGAAGGCCGAGGCCGACCGCAAGTTCGTCGAACAGGCGCGCCGGATCGTGGAGACCGGCAGGGTCTGAGCTCCGCTCGCAGGCCCAACTGTGAAGCGGCACCGGCAGCCGGACCTGTCAACCAAGGACGCGACCTTTGACCGCGCCCGGAACCAAACTGAGGATCGACCGACATGAACCAGCAGCGAATGAGACCCTACGAGCATCCCAGTGCCTGGAAAGGCGCCGATTTGCGGGAATCCGACAAATGGATCCTGCAACTGAGCCTGGCCGACAACGACGAATTGCAGGCGGCCCTGGCGATTGCCCAGGCGCGCGGCGCAAGCATTGCACATCTCACCGAGGCCGATTTCCCCTTGCCGACCCTTGGGCCAAGAATCGCCGCCATGCTCGATGAACTGCTCGAGGGGCGCGGCTTCCAGTTGATCCGTGGATTCCAAATTCACCGCTATGCGATCCAGGACGCGGCGCTGATCTACTGGGGCCTGGGCGCGCACATGGGCACCGGCCGCGCGCAGAACGCACAGGGCGACCTGCTGGGCCACGTCACCGACCTGGGCGTGGACTACCGCGCCAACACCAACGTGCGCGGCTACCAGACCCGGCAGCTGCTGCCATTCCACAACGACACCCAGGACCTGGTCGGCCTGATGTGCGTGCAGCCGGCGCTGCGGGGCGGCCTGTCGCGCATCGTCAGCTCCACGCGCATCTACAACACCCTGCTCGAGCGGCACCCCGACCTGCTCGCGGTGGCCTGCCAGACCTTCCACTTCGACCGCCGCGGCGAGACGCCGGCCGGCAAACTGCCCTATTACAGCAGCGCGTTCTTCGAATGGCAGGGTGATCGCCTGTTCTGCCGCTACAACCGCAGCTACGCCGAGTCGGCCCAGCGCTTCCCCGACGTTCCGCGCCTGAGCGCGCAGCAGAAGGTGCTGTTCGATGCGATCGACGCCCTGTGCAACGACCCGGAGCTGTATCTGGACATGGCGCTCGAGCCCGGAGACATGCAGTTCATCTGCAACTACACCACGCTGCACTCACGCACGGCCTACGAGGACCACCCGGAGCCGGAGCGGCGCCGCTACCTGCTGCGGCTGTGGCTGCACACCGGCCGCATCGGGCCGATGCCGGCGTCCTACCTGGATCGCTTCGAGGACAGCCTGATCTGGCAGCAGAACCCGCGCCCGCCGATCTTCGATCTGTCCGCTCTGCGGGCCGAACTGGCGCATTGAACCGCGCTGATCTCCATGGACACGAGGAAGCCGACATGACCGACACCACCCCACTGACCCAAATTTCCGTGCTGTCACCGGTTCGCGACGCATGTGCCTGGTACGGCCCGGAGCTGGCCGGGCGCTCCGACTGGAAAGTCGAGTTGTCCCCGGCCGAACTCGCCGAGCTCGACAGCGCGGTAGACGCGGCAATCGCGCGTGGCATCGACTTGGTGACGATGACCGAGCGGGATTTTCCGCTGCCACTGCTCGGCGCTCGCCTGGTGGCGCTGCGCCGCGAGGTGTTGCATGGGCGCGGCTTTGTGCTGCTACGTGGCTGGCGTAGCGGCGAGCGCAGCATGGCACAGTCGGCAATGGCATTGCGCGGTATCGGCGCCCATCTGGGCGAGGCGGTATCGCAGAATGCCAAGGGCCACATCCTGGGGCACGTCGCCAATCTGGGCCTCGATTACGCCGACCCATCGACCCGCGGCTACCAGACCAAGGCCGACCTGCGTTTTCACACCGACGGTGGTGACGTCGTCGGTTTGTTGTGCATCCGGCCGTCCAGGTCCGGTGGGCTGTCTCGCATTGCCAGTTCAACCACCGTCTGGAACGAACTGCTGCGCCAGCGCCCCGACCTCGCGCGCGTGCTGGCCGAGCCCTTGCACTTCTCCCGCGTGGGCGAGGTCAGGCCAGGGCAGAAGCGCTTCTTCCGTTCGCCGACCTTCCAGCCCTGGCAGGGGCGAATGATTGCCGTGCTGGTCCAGAGCTTCATCCAGAAGGCGCAGGCATTCGAGGAGGTACCGCGCTTGACCGCGCTCCAGACCGAGGCACTGGAGGTCACCGAGGCGCTGGCGAGCGACCCGGCGATCCGCCTGGACATGGACTTCCAGCCCGGCGACATGCAGTTCCTGTGCAACCACTCGATCTTCCATTCGCGCACCGCCTACGAAGACTGGCCGGAGGTCGAACGCCGCCGCCACCTGCTGCGCCTGTGGGTGTCCTGCAGCGATGGGCCCGCATTGCCCCCCACCATGACCACCGACTTTCAGGGCGCAACTGCCAGCGGTCGGCCGGACGGCATCCGCATTCCGGGCGTGCCACTGGTGGCACCGCTGGAGCCGGCCTGAGCCGGCCAGACAGTCACCCGTCCTCGCCCTTCGCCTCCCTTCCAAACCCCACCAGACCAAACCCATGACCACCACCATCGACCGACGCAAAGCACTCAGCCACATCGCCGGCGCCGCCCTGGGTGCATCCGCACTGGCCTGGCCACTGGGCGCAAGCGCCCAGGGCGCACTGCCCGACGGCTGGCCGAACCGGCCGGTCAAGTTCATCATTCCTTCGGGCCCCGGCGCGCAGACAGACATCTTTGCGCGTTATGTCGCGGACCATCTGTCCAAGGTCTTCGGTCAGCCGTTCGTGCCGGACAACAAGCCCGGCGCCAGCGGCAACATCGGCACCATGGCGGTGGTGAACGCACCGGCAGACGGCTATTCGCTGCTGTTCAGCGCCGCATCGTTCACCATCGTGCCTGCGGCGCTGAACCCCAACCAGCCCTACGACCTGCTGCGCGACCTGGCGCCGATCGCGCAGGTCGGCGTTGGCGGCCTGTTCCTGTCGGTGCATCCAGCCCTGCCGGTCAGGAGTGTGCAGGAGTTGTTCGACCTGGCGCGGGCCAACCCGGACAAGTACACCTACGGCACCACCGGCGTCGGCTCGACCGGCCATCTGATCATGGCGTCGCTGTTGTCGCAGCGCGGACTCAAGATGGCGCACGTGCCCTACAAGTCGTCGGCCGAGGTGCTGCGCGACCTGAATGGCGGCGTGTTGCAGATCGGATGGGTCGACACCACCTCGTCGCTGGGTCTGATCCAGGCCGGCAAAATCCGCCCGCTCGCGCATGGGGCCACCGTGCGCGCGCCGCGCACCCCCGACGTGCCTCCCTTCAACGAGGTGGGCATCCCGTTCAACCTCAACGGCTGGCTCGGACTGTTTGCCCGTTCCGGAACGCCCGAGCCCATCATCCGGGCGCTCAACGCCGAGGTCAACAAGCTCGTGCACAGCGAGGAGGGCATCAAGCGGCTGGCCGTGATGAATGCCGCCAACCCCCCACCCATCACGGCCGAAGAGTTCGTCCGGATGATCCGGACCGACCTTCCGGCCTGGCGAAAGATCGTGGTCGACAACAACATCAAGGTGGATTGAGCGCGTCTCCCACCGGATCACAGCAAGGAGTGCCCATGACGACCGACACCGATCCGTTGCTGCTGACCCAGCACGGGTTCGTGGCCACCATCACTATCAACCGGGCGGAACAACTCAACGTCTGGAGCCCGGCCATGGCCCGGATGCTCGAGGACCTGGTGCGGCGCTGCGCCGCCGACAATGCGGTCCACGTGATCGTGTTCACCGGTGCCGGCAGCACCTTCTGCGCCGGTGCCGACCTGGCCGCGCTCAAGGCGGCGCAGGCGGCCGGCGTGAGCCCCCTGCCACCACGCCTGCGAGGACTCCAAGGAAGGTGTGCGGCACTACCTGAAAAAACGCCCTGCACAATTCACCGGGCGTTGACACCCGCCAGGCCCGGTGCGCACGCAAGAACATGAAGGAGCAGCCTGTGAACAACCTCAACCGGCGATTGCAAACGACGCTGCAGCAGCGCTTCGGTGAAACTCTCGACCTGCCGCCCGATCTGCCCGGAGCAGGCGACCTGTTGCGAATTGCCGAGCACAGATCCCACCGTCGTTGGGCAACGACCCCGTTACCCCCGGAGCTGACACGCCTCCTGGCAGCCTGCGCTCTCTCGGCTCCGACCAAGAGTTACCTGCAGCAAGTCGACATCATCGACGTGCGTGACGCCGGCCAGCGGGCTGCACTGGCGGCGCTGACGCCCACGATGCCCTGGCTGGCCGATGCGCCGGCGTTGCTGGTTTTCTGCGGCAATGGCCGGCGCTTCAAGCGACTGTTCGACCGCAAGGGCCTCCCTTTCACGAACGACCATCTGGACAGCTTCTTCAACTGCGTAGTCGATGCTTCCATGGTGATGATGAATTTCATCAACGCGGCCAGCGCTGCGGGCCTGGTCTGCTGCTCCATCAGCATGTTGCGCAATGAGGCCGAGCGCCTGGCCCGGATACTCCAGTTGCCGCAACGCGTGGTACCGGTGGCCGGGCTGTGCATTGGTTATCCGTCGTTCGAGGCAAGCGCACTTGCGCCTCTGCAGCCCAGACTGCCGCTGCGGGCCACCTTCCATGTCGACCGCATGGGTGCAGCCGACGACGACACAGCCATCGACGACTTCGACGCGCGCCACGTCGAGGCGCGAGCCGCCTCGCCAGGTGGCGCGCCCAACCCGCGCACGTGGTCCGCCGAACGGACACATCAATATGCAACGCCGCAACGCGAAGACTGGGGCCGCTTCGTGCGCTCGCAAGGGTTCAACCTGAAATAGGCGTCTGCCCCGACCTTGCAGTCGGCACCCACCATCAGCAGGGCGCACATGCCGACGCTCGCGCTGTCGGGCTGCCGCTGGTACAACATGGCCCCCGAAAACACCCGCCCCGGCAATCGGTTTCCGGCTATCGAAACCACCCCGGATGTGCTTCAGAAGGCGCGGGCAGTTCTGGCAATACTTGCACAATGCAGCCGCGAAGGGTCGGGCTTACGCAAAATGCAGCGAACCATCGGCAAGATCGGCGGCTGGCAAGGTGACACGCTCTTCTTCGTAGTCCTGTGTGTGCCGCCAGGGGTCGTGGCTGCCTTGCTTCGGCATGAGGTGCATGCCGCGGGCGAGGTAACCGGGGTTGAATGTGTCCTCTTCTATCCAGGGCTTGCAGGCCATGGTTTGGTCTTGCATGCGCAACTTCGGCACCACCACGGTCGACCCACGTGCCTTCATGTGGTCCAGCAGTCGGCATACGAAGTCCCCCAGCAGGTCCACGCGCAGCGTCCAACTGGCGCGCAGGTAGCCGAACACCCACAACAGGTTGGGCACGCCGGTGAACATCGCGCCCCGCCAGGTCACGGTATCGTGCAGGTCGAGCGGCCGACCGTCGATCTCGAACGGGATGCCGCCGAAGGGGCTCAGATGAAAGCCGGTGGCGGTGATGATGGTGTCGGCTTTCAGTTCGCGGCCCGAGCGCAGTTTCACACCTTCTTCGGTGAACGTCTCGATCTCGTCCGTCACCACCGACGCCCGGCCGCTCTTTATCGCCTTGAACAGGTCGGCATCGGGCACAAAGGCCACCCGTTGCTGCCAGGGGCGATAGCAGGGGGTGAAGTGGTCCTGCACCGCTTGGTCATCACCCAGCGCGGCACGCACCCCGTCCAGCAGCAGCGTCTTCATGGCTTCGGGATCGCGGTGGGCGGCACGCGCAAAGTCGCTGTTGTCCTTCAGTATCTTGCGGCGCACGATCTCGTGTGTCCACGCGTCGGGAACCTCCAGGGAGCGCAGCACGTCAGCCAGATCGTTGGCATTGCGCGCAGTGCGAAAGTAGGTGGGAGAACGCTGCAGCATGGTGATGTGGGCGCATTCACCTGCCATGGCCGGAATGAGTGTGGCGGCAGTGGCCCCGGAGCCGATCACCAACACCCGTTGGCCATGGTGGCGGAGGTCATCCGGCCAGGTCTGAGGGTGCACGATGCGGCCGCGGTAACGAGCCATGCCTGGCCACTGGGGGGTGTAACCCTGGTCGTGCCGATAATAACCCTGGCACATCCACAAAAAGCTGCAGGTCATCTCCACGGTGTTGCCGGTTGCCAGGTCGCGCACCTGCAGGTGCCAGCGACGGGTGTCACTGCGCCATTGCGCGCGCTCGATGCGATGCCGGTATCGGATGTGGCGGCCAAGGTCGTTTTCGGCGATCACCTGCCCCATGTATTTGAGTATCTCAACGGCTGTGGCGATAGGTGCCCCCACCCATGGCTTGAAGCGATACCCGAATGTGTAGAGGTCAGAATCCGAGCGGATGCCCGGGTACCGGTGCGTGACCCAGGTGCCGCCGAAGGTGTCTTTCTCCTCGAGCACCGCGAAGCGGGTGCCAGCACTGTGGTGCCTGAGGTGCCAGGCCGCACCTACACCTGACAGGCCCGCCCCAACCACCAGTATGTCGACATGTTCGGTTTGCCGGGACATGGCTACACGCCTTCGAACACGATGACGTTGCGGGCGATGCCCCCCTGCTTGAGCATGGCCATGCCTTCGTTGATCTGCTCCAGCGCAAGGTGGCCGGATACGAGTTCGTCCAGATGCAGCCGACCCTGCCGATAGAAGTCAATCAGGCGTGGCATGTCGGTGCGGAAGCGGTTGCTGCCGAGCAGGCTGCCCTGGATGCGGCGCTCGCGCAGGAAGTCGAAACCATGCAACTCGATCTTCGTGCCGAAGGGAATCATGCCCAGCACCGTGGCCACCCCGCCGGGGCGTAGCATGGCGAAGGCGTCCTCGGCCGTCTGCTTCAGTCCGATGGCCTCGAAGGAATACATGACACCACCTTGGGTCAGTTCCACCACGCGCGCCGCCACCTCGCCCTGAGAGGCATCCAGCAGATCAGTGGCACCGAAGCGTCGCGCCAGCTCCAGCTTGGAGCGGTCGATGTCGATGGCGATGATGCGCACCGCGCCCGCAATCTGCGCTGCGTTGATGGCCGACAGCCCGATACCCCCGCAACCCAGCACGGCGACGGTGCTGCCCGGTTCCACCTTCGCTGCCCGCAGAACACCGACAGGCAAGTGATGACATGGTCACCCGGCTGCACGTAGCTCACATCCTCGCCCACGGCCTCCACGATGCCAGCGCTCTCGTGGCCGAGCACAGCCGGCACCGGGCCGGGATACTTGCCTTCGATCAGGTGCAGATCGCTGTGGCACAGGCCCGTGGCCGCGGTGCGGATCAGTACTTCCCGCCGGCCCGGGCGGGCAATGTCCACGTCCTCGATGGTGAGCGCCTGGTTCGGGCCATGGAAAATGGCTGCTTTCATGGTGGTTCCTGGTGCGGTTTGTATCTGCGGGCGGGCCTGCGGGAGCGAGTTGTCTTGTGCCTCCATCAGGATTTCAGATCCAGGCCCTGGGCGGCTTCTGTCATCCAGGCGATTTCTGCCGCGATGTACTGCCGGAAGTCTTCAGGCGACCTGCTAACGGCGGCAGTTTGACCGGATGCGGTCATCTTTTCTACCACCGACGGATCCATGGCTGCCGCACTTACTTCGCGGTAGAGGCGCTGCACGATTTCAGGCGATACGCCAGCGCGAGCCACATAACCGCCCCAGTAGGTCATGGGTGGAAGGGGTACCCCGCCCTCGGCAAAAGTCGGAACGTCTGCCATGTCCTTCCAGCGGGTGGCATCCATCATCGCGAGCACCCGCACCTGCCCGGTCGGCGCGAACTGCTTGGCGAAGATCGCCGGTGCCATCATGAAGTTGATGTCGCCACCCAGCAGTGCCTTGATCGCGTCAGGGCCGCCGCGGTAGGGTACCGCCAGGCCCTTGAAGCCACCGACACGTTCGAACTGGGCCATCTTGAGGTGTTCGCCGGTGCCGACACCGGTGGTGGCGTAGCTGAGCCTTCCCGGGTTGGCCCGCCCGAAGCCGACCAATTCTCCTAGGGTTTTGTACGGTGAGTCGCCCTTGACCAGCAATGCGATGGGAGTGGTGCCAGCCAGCGTGATGGGCACCGCCTGCCTTTCGAGATCGAACAGCTTTTGCACGGCGTGCACTGCAGGGAAGCTGTTGAACACGTGCATCAGCGTGTGCCCGTCGGCAGGCGCTGCTTGCAGCGCCTGCCACGCGATCAGGAAATTGCCACCGGTACGGTTTTCCACGATCACGGGTTGCTTGATGTTCCGTTCGAGCACCACGGCCAGCGCCCGGACTCCGACGTCAGCGGCACCACCAGCCGGCACGCCAACGATGATACGCATCGGTCCACTCGGAAAGACGGTTTGGGCGCGCATCGGCAGGGCCAGGCTGGCGGCCGCAGCGGCGGCGACCTGCAGGACCCGGCGGCGGGGATGGTTGAGCGTGGTTGGCATGTGTGTCTCCAAGTTGAGGGTTTTGTGATCGGACCGGACAAAATCATATTTGCGGGATCGAAAGGGTCAAAGGGCGCGTGCAATTTGCGTGACCCTTAGGCGACGGCAATTCCCTACCCCCGGGGCCGGTGCTTATCCGGGAATTCGCACCGGCAACTGCGTGAAACCGCGCACGAAGTTCGAGCGCGCGCGCCGTGGTTCGCCGACGACCTCGATCACCGGAAAGCGCTGCAGGATCTCCTCCCACAGGATCTTCAACTGCAGTTCGGCCAGGCGGTTGCCTACACAGCGGTGAATGCCGAAACCAAACGAGATGTGCTGGCGCGGCCGCGCGCGGTCGATGATGAAACGGTCCGGCTGGTCGATGGCCGCCGCGTCACGGTTGCCCGAGTAGTACCACATGACAACCTTGTCGCCCTTGCGGATCTGCTTGCCCGCCAGCTCGATGTCCTGCGTGGCGGTGCGGCGCATGTGCGCCAGCGGCGTCTGCCAACGGATGACCTCGGGCACCATGCTGTCGAGCAACGCCGGATTGGCGCGCAGCTTGGCCCATTCCGCGGGGTTCTGGCACATCGCCAGCAGGCCACCACTCATTGAGTTGCGCGTGGTGTCGTTGCCGCCAACGATCAGCAGGATGCAGTTGCCCATGAACTCGATCGGCGACATGTTGCGCGTGGTCGGGTCGTGCGCCAGCATCGAGATCAGGTCGGAACTGGGCGGCGCATTGACACGCTCGTTCCACAAGCGTCCCATGTACCGCGCCATCTTCTTGAGCTCGTCGGTGCGCTGCTCGAAGGTCTGGACCAGCTCGGAATCGAATTCCGGCGCGCTGGTCGCCACGTCCGACCAGTAGGTCAGCAGCTTGCGGTCCTCCAGGGGAAAGTCGAACAGCGTGGCGAGCATCAGCGTGGTGAGTTCGATCGAGACCCGCTCGACCCAGTCGAAGGTCTCGTTGTGCGGCAGGCCGTCCAGCACGTTGCAGGTACGCTCGCGTATCAGCGGGCCGACGTTCATCAGGTTGGCAGGTGCCACGATCGGGCTGACCGCCTTGCGCTGCCCGTCGTGCGCTGGCGGGTCCAGGTTGATGAACGAGTGCCCCCGGTGTTCCGCCGGGCGGTCGAGGATCGAGATGCCGCCGTTGGACCAGTCGGACGAGAACACCTGGTGGTTGGTGTCCACGGCCATGATGTCCTGGTAACGCGTGACCGACCAGAAGTCGCCGAACAGACGGGTGCGTGTCCTGTGCACCGGGTCATCGCGCCGGAGGCGCTCGAAATAGTGCCCCACGGTGTCTTGCTCGAACAGGCCGGGGTCGCTGCAGTCGATCTGGTCCAGCGGCAGGCTGAAGGCCAGTTCGCGAGCGTTGTTGGTGTGGTGTTCCGTTGTCATGGGGCGCCTCCGTTCAGGATATCGGGTGTCAGTGTCTGCAGGATCTGCCGCGCGATGTAGGGCACGGCGGTGGCTTCGCCAAAACAGCCAGAGGTGATGGGACCCAATGCACGGATGTTTGGGTGTGGCCGGCCATTGGCATCCAGCACGCGGCAGTCCATGTCGACCGCAACGCCATTGCCGCTGCCGTGGTCGCATGCCAGGCCATCGGCGACCATCGCCCGCCACAACGGGTTGCCCGAGCGGCTCGGCCGCGGCTGCGGCCCGGTGCAGTTGACGACCGCCCCCACCTTGAGACGATGCAGGTCGCCCGCGCGCGTCTGGAAGTCGACAGCCAATGCGTCGCCCAGCACATGTGCACCTTCGAGGCGGCCGCTGGCAAAACACAGCTGGCCGCGCGCCACGCCCTGCTCCACGATGCGCTGGGTCTGCGGCGGGTTGCGATAACGAAACGCGTCGTACCAGCCCTTGAGATGGCGCGAGGCGCGGCGCTTTTCGGCATCGCTCCAGTGCGGCCAGAAATGGGTGACGCAGTCGCGCAGTTCATCGAAGGGCACATACCAACCGGCCGGGTCCGACGCTGCTGCTGCGACGTCTTGCCGTAACGCGCGCAATGCCTCGCGGGCCGAGCGCGGTCGGCCATGGCGACGCACGAAATCCGGGTTGGGGTCGAGCAGCCGCTCCCATACCCCCACCGGCAGGCGGTGCGGCGTCTGGGCTGCCGGGCGCAGGCCGCGGCGCGACAACGCGGTGACCGGCCCTTGGTGGCCCTGCGCCACCAGCACCGAGAACGCATCGGCCGCCGTCAGCCCGGCGCCAACCAGCAGCACTGGCGCGTCGCGTGAAATCGCTGCCATCTGCGCCAGGTTCCACGGGTCACCGACCCACCCACGGTGCGGTTGCAACGGCGACAGCGCGGGCGGCACCGCCACCGCGTTCCAACCTGGCGCAAGCACCAGCCCATCGACATCCAGAACCGCGCCACTGGTTTCGAGTTGCACGCGCGCGGTGCCAGCACCTGCCCAGACCCGTGTCGCGCGCTGCTGGACATGCTCGATGACAGACCCGCTGGAGTTGGAGCGCGCATGGCGCGCCAGTTCGGCCGCCATGTAGCGCCCGAAATCCGCCCGGCGCGGGTAGATCGATCCATCGGGGTTGGTCGCCTGGGGGTCGCCGGCCAGTGCGCCGCTGTCCTGCAGCCACTGCAGAAAATGCAGGGGTGCATCCAGGTACATGGCGTGGATGCCGGGCGTGCCATTCAGGCGCAGATCGGGGTGTTCTGCCGAGTGGGCCAGGCCCGCGCCCAACTGGGCACGCGGCTCCAGCACCTGGATGTGCAGCGGCCGGGGCGACGTGCGCGCCAGGTGCAGTGCCGTGGCGATTCCGGTGAAGCCCCCGCCGGCAATCACCCAGCGCATCATGTGGCAAGGCCCTTGCGTGCCACCACGCACAGGCTCGGACGCCCGCCTGTTGCCGCGGCAGGCAGGCCAGCCCGCACCATGCCGTTGACCATCTCCACCAGCCAGGGCAGCAGCTCTTCATCGTGCAGGCCGACCACGATCGGCTGGATCTGCACCGCATGGACGAGCGTTCCGGAAACAAACTGGAAAGCCACCATCGTGCGGCGCTGGAAGCCCTGGTCGCCGTCGCGCCCGGCGCGGCGCACGATGGCGTCGACCCAGACCTGCGCCATCGCATACCCCGCGCTGCGCATGGGCATCCACTCGCGGCTGTTCACCAGGGTGCGCTGGTACAACGCACGCACCAGCCCTTCGTGGCCGCGCACAAAGGCAAGATAGTCGGCGACACAGACCTGTACCGTGCTTTCCAGCGTTGGAAGTTCGTAACGCCCGCGCAAGGCACCCGCGCGCAACTGCGCCAGCGCCTCGTCCAGCGCCAGGTGCACCACACTGTCGAACAAGGCATCCTTGTCCTTGAAGCGTTGGTACAACACCCCTACCGAACAACCTGCGGCGCTGGCGATCTGCGCCATCGACGTGCCCGCGAATCCACCGCCGTCGACCAGCGCCCGGGCGCTGGCAATCAGGCGATCGCGCAGTTCACGGCTGCGCTCCTGACGCGCCGGCAGGCCATGGCCGGGAATGTCATCGTCGCGCCGGCTGGAGCCGGTCGTGGCGGCGGGCTTGTCTGGCAATGCTTTGGGACACATGGGCGGGAAGGTGTCGTTTCGGCAAATTGTGAATGCTAATTCATATCCACGCAAGCAGCGGCCGGTTCGGGCATGCGGTCCGGCGTCGCCCGAGTGACAATGTGCCCCGGCGCCCCACACCCACCGAACCACCATGGCCGACACCAGAACTTCAAACTCCTACCCGCCCATCGAACCCTACCGCACGGGCATGCTGCCTGTCGACGACCTGCACACGCTGTACTGGGAGGAGTCCGGCAACCCCCAGGGCGTGCCGGTGCTTTTCCTGCACGGCGGCCCGGGCTCGGGGACTTCGCCCAGGCACCGGCAGTTCTTCGACCCCGCGCATTACCGCATCGTGTTGTTCGACCAGCGCGGCGCCGGCAAATCGACACCGCTCGGGGAATGGCGCGACAACACCACCTGGCACCTCGTGGCCGATATCGAGCGGCTTCGCGCCATGCTGGGCATCCCGCAGTGGCTGGTGTTCGGCGGCTCCTGGGGCTCGACCCTCGCGCTCGCATACGGCCAGGCGCATCCGCAGGCCTGCAGCGGCTTCATCCTGCGTGGCATCTTCCTGTGCACCCAGGCCGAGATCGACTGGTTCCTGACCGGCATGGGATGGTTCTTCCCGCATGCAAGCGAGCAGTTTGCAGGGCTGGTACCCGAAGCTGAGCGGCACGACCTGCTGGCGGCCTACAGCCGGCGCCTGTTTGGCGACGACCCCGCCGAGAGCCTGCGCGCTGCGCGCCACTGGAGCAGCTACGAAGGCAGTTGCCTGCAACTGCTGCCCGACCCCGACGTGCACCAGAAGTACGACAGCCCCGACGTGGCGCTGGGCATCGGCCGGCTGGAAGCCCACTACTTCCGCCACCAGGGTTTCTTCGAGCCGGACCAGCTGCTACGTGGCATCGACCGCATCCGCCACCTGCCCGCCGTCATCGTGCAGGGCCGCTACGATGTGATCTGCCCGCCCGCCACGGCCTGGCGGCTGCACCAGGCCTGGCCTCAGGCGCGTTTCCAGATCGTTGAAGATGCCGGGCACGCTGCCTTCGAGCCCGGCACGGAAGCCGCGTTGGTGGCTGCTGCCAACCAGTTCCGAGACCAGCAGAGCTTCCAGCGCTCCCATGGCACATGAACCGCGGCTGATGCGCGAGCTGCGGGCGCTGCTGCATGGGCAACGCGTCGCGGCGCTGGGCACCCTCGGCGAGGGCGGCGAGCCGCAGGTCTCGATGGTCCCCTACGCGATCGCGGCCGGGCAGCGCTGCATCACCATCCATGTGAGCGGGCTGGCGGCCCACACCCGCAACCTGCAGCTCGCACCGGCGGTCTCGCTGATGGTGGTGCAGCCCGAAATGGCGGGCGCGCCGGTACACGCACTGCCGCGTGTGAGCCTGGAGGCCCGGGCCGAGGTGCTGGCGCCGCAAACGCCATCCTGGATGGCCTGCCGCTCGGCCTACCTGGCGCGTTTTCCCGAGGCCGAACCGATGACGCAACTGGGCGACTTCTGTTTTGTCGCGCTGCATGTGGCTGGCGCGCGCCACGTGGCCGGCTTCGGTGCTGCGCGCACGGTCGATGCGCAGGAGCTGGCGCTGGTGTTGAGGAACTGAGCAACGACACGGTGGCTTCTGGCCCGTGGAGGCGCACGGCAACACCCGAGTAGGCGTCAGGGTGCGCCGAATGGTGAACGCGCAAACCGGCGATGCAAACGCGCGCCGTGGGGCGGGGCGGGCTGGTCGGGCTCCCGGTCGCCTCAAGTGGCTCGGTAAGCGCCGTATCAGGAGCTGGTGAGGCCCAGTGTTCGGGGCGGCGCACGCAGAGTGCGGGTCTTGAGGATGGCTGCGGAGTCGATATCCGGGCTCGGGTGCATGGAACTCCTGTTCCCAAGTTGGGGGCAGCTTACTCCTGATTTTCAGTATTTCACGGACAGTCAAGGCGGCAGGTCGGCCTTCAACTTTTGCAGCTCAGACCATAAAGCTGGAATATCGGTTTTGACAATGCTCCAAAGCGTGTCATTGTCGATACCCAAATAGCCATGAATGAGTCGATTGCGTGTCGCGATGATCATCCTCCAGGGAATGGAAGGGGACGCCAAACGCACTGCCTCCGGAACGTGCGTTGCGGCTTCACCAATCAATTCAATATTGCGAACCGTGGCATCGAAGCGCAGTCCATCACCCACAAAACGAATCTGATCAAGCCCGTGCGTAAAAATTTCGACCTTCGCGCAAAACCCGATCATGTCGTCGAGATAGAAGCGCCACTCCCGATTCGGCGTGTTGTCAGACATGCACCGCTTCCCGCTCAATGAAGGGCCGAAGCTCCGCCCGAAGCGCCTTGTCGGTCACCAAGTCAACTGGTCGCCCCAACAAGTCTTCGAGATAAAACTGAACACCAAAATAACGGGCCGAGGTGGCTGGGCCGTCAAAACCGACGAGTACATCGACATCGCTTGCTGCAGTGGCACGGTCACGCACCGTCGAGCCGAACAACGCGAGCTTGATGACGCCGAACTCGCTGGTCAAATGCGCCTTGTGCTCGGAGAGAAGACGAATTGTCGCTTGTCGATCCATAGTCACAGTTTACCGGCTTCGCGTGCCACAGGCCCCGCAGGCATCGCACCAGGCGGCTAGCTCACCGAAGGGGTGCAGATCGGGCGGATCCCGCAGCACATCGGAGTGGACGCCCAGACACCGCCCATCGCCCCGGCACGCGGGCCTCCGCTGTGGGACGCGTGTGATTCGCAGGGCGCGGATGAGGCCGGGCTGGGGTGAAGCAGCCCAGATGCCCCCGGACGGCGTGCTCGATCAACGCACCGGTTGGTGAGCACGCAAACCGGCGATGCAAACGCGCGCCTTGGGGGGCGCACTGCAACACCCGGCTGGGCGTCAGGGTGCGGTGCGCCGCAGCGCCAGCACATGCGCCGCCACCTCACCCAGCGTCTGGAAGATGCGGTCGGGCCGTGCCTCCTCGATCGGCCGGCCGGCGTTGTAGCCGTAAGGCACTGCCCAGGCGGCCACGCCGGCATTGCGCGCGGCGAGCACATCGGTCGACGAGTCCCCCACATGCGCTGTGCGCAGGGTGCTTGTGCCCAGGGCCGTGGCCACATGCTGCAGCACGCGGGCATCGGGTTTCTTGTGCGGCAGCGAGTCGCCACCGACCGTGAGGTCGAACCACGCGTCGAGTTGCGTCGCCTGCAGCACAGCACGCGCGTGCCGGATCTCCTTGTTGGTGACACAGGCCAGGCGCAGACCCGCAGCACGAAGATCGGCCAGCGCCTGCGCGCACCCCGGATAAGGCCGCGCCAGCGTGCCGGTGGTCCTGGCGTAACAGCCGTCCAGTGTTTGCAACAGCCCGGGCAACTGCGCCCTCGGCGCCAGCGCGGGTTGCTCCTGCACCAGGCGCTCGAGCAGGCGGCGCATCAGGTCGGCGGTGCCGGCCCCGATAAGCAGCGTGATCTCGGCCACCGGACGGCGATCGATGCCATGGGTTTCCAGGGCCAGGTTGACGGCCTCGGCGATTTCGGAGGCGGTATCGACCAGCGTGCCGTCGAGGTCGAAACAGATCAGGTCGAAGGTCAAACAGTCGTCATGCATGGTAGTGGGACCAGACCATTGGCGTCGACCGATCCCCTGTTGGCGCGCCACGAGGGTTGACCCACCGCACGCCAACCAAGTCGCAGGATCAGGCCGGTGGTGCATTCGGCGCAGCGGCATAAAGGAGGAGCCCGAAGGGCGGGGGACAGCCGCGGAGCCGAATGCGCCGCCGGCCTGATCCCACCACACCAAGCCGCCGGCATCCGGGCTGACAGGACTGCGGGAAAGACCACTAGACGATACGCACAACCACGCGGCCGCGCACGCTGCCCGCCATCAGGGCATGGGCCTTGGCGATCGCGCCATCCAGGTCCACTTCATCGATCATGCTTTCCAGCAAGGCCGGGTCGAGATCGCGGGCCAGGCGGTCCCAGGCGCGCTGGCGTTTGGCCAGCGGCGCCATGACCGAGTCCACCCCGGCCAGCGTCACGCCACGCAGGATGAAGGGCATGACGGAGGTCGCCAGGTCCATGCCCTGCGCCAGCCCGCAGGCCGCCACCGCGCCGCCGTACCGCGTCTGCGCCAGCGCGTTGGCCAGCGTGTGCGAGCCTACCGCGTCCACCACACCGGCCCAGCGCTCCTTCTGGAACGGCTTGCCCGGCGCCGACAGGCTCGCGCGGTCGATCACGCTGGCAGCACCCAGGTGTTTCAGGTACGCCTCTTCCGATGCCTTGCCGGTGGCAGCCACCACGTTGTAGCCCAAGCGCCCCAGCAGGGCCACGGCGACACTGCCGACACCGCCGGTCGCTCCGGTCACCAGCACTTCGCCCATGGCGGGT
The DNA here is from genome assembly GCA_945861785.1 of Rhodoferax sp. OV413. Lineage (GTDB taxonomy): Bacteria > Pseudomonadota > Gammaproteobacteria > Burkholderiales > Burkholderiaceae_C > CAISIP01. The sequence continues at coordinate 29,389 of CAMAWD010000055.1, forward strand.
GTGACGCCATGGTCCTCCAGGGCCAGCACACACAACATGGCCGTGTAGCCGGCAGTGCCGATGGCCATCGCCTGGCGCGCAGTGAATGCCGCTGGCAAGCGCACCAGCCAGTCACCTTTGAGCCGCGCCGTCTCGGCCAGGCAACCCCAATGGGTTTCGCCCACACCCCAGCCGTTGTGGACGAAGCTGTCACCCGCCTTCCACTGCGGATGGCTCGACGCGGTGACCGTGCCGGCGCCGTCGATACCGGCGACCATCGGCCAGTTGCGCACCACCGGCGACTTGTTGGTGATCGCCAGACCGTCCTTGTAGTTGAGCGTGGAATACGCAACACGAACGGTTACGTCACCCGGCGGCAGGCCGGACTCGTCGACCTCGGTGACCTGGGCAGCGAAGCTGTCGCCCTTGGTGAGTTGGAGCGCTTTGAACATGGTTGGGTCCGATTGACTTGGTTGAAATTCAATGCATCTTAATCAGATTGTTCCCAAGTGAATTCTTTGGGACGGCACATGTGCTTGCCCACCGAACACCCAGGAGACGCAATGATTGCCCGGAACTGCCCATTGTCCAGTGTGGGCGACCTGCTCCGCAACGACTGTCTGGCACAAGCAGCGAATCGACCGCCGCCATGGATTAGACCCGGAAAAGGGGGTGGACCTTCGTGCCAGCAAATGAGAAAATCGCAGTAACGCGACGGCGGTTTGCGAAAACTGGCCGGGGATCAGCCATACGCCGCACAAATTGATCTATGTCACCCCTTTCGACTGCACAAAGCGTCCGATGGACAGAAAGGCGATCCGGCAGCAGGCGCCACGCCCGAAACCCTGACCGTCGAGAAATGCCCCATGGCAACTGAAGCCTCCGCCACCATCCTCATCGTCGACGATGCCCCGGAAAACCTGGTTGTGCTCAGCGAGTTGCTGCGGCCTCACTACCGCGTACTTGCCGCCACCTCCGGCGAGGCCGGCATACGGGTGGCCGGTGGCCAATCGAAACCCGACCTGATTTTGCTCGACGTGATGATGCCTGGCATGGACGGTTATGCAACGCTGGCCAAACTGCAGGCCAATCCGGCAACGCGCAACATTCCGGTGGTGTTTCTCACCGCGCTGGTCGCCGCGACAGACGAAGAACACGGCCTGCAGCTAGGTGCTGCCGACTACATCACCAAACCAATCCAGCCTGCCGTGGTCATGGCGCGGGTGCGCACGCAGCTCCAGGCCAAGCAGGCGCGCGACTGGATGGCCGACCAGAACGCCACGCTGGAGGCCGAAGTCGCGCGGCGCATGCAGGAGAACAACCTCACCCGCATGACACCGCCGCGATCGCGTACTTCGGCGCGCACCGGCCCATGCTCGCCGCTGCACTGGGCGGGAAAACCGAGGACCTGGCGCGGCAGATCAACCAATTCGCCTTCGAGCAGGCCGCCCACACCGTGCGCGCCCTGCGCCAGGCTGCGCCAGGCTGCGCCATGAGACTTTCTAAACTTGCCCAGGCGGTCCAACCCTTCATTGCGGCCGTGGCGTTGGTCGCGACCGCATCCGTCCTGGTTTTTGCAATCTATTTCACGTGGCTCGATCTCGCGTGGATCGCCTTTCTCTCGGGCGTATTGTTTGCCGGCTTCATCGCTGTCGTGTCACGGGCCACACGTGCGGAATACGCGCTGATCGATGGCGCTGCCAAACTGGCAGTGGCCGAAAGCAAACTGTCGCAGCAGGTCGAGCGCAGCGACAAGCTGGACGCCATGCTCGCAGCAGCAAACATGGAGCTCCACTATGCAGACGGCATGCTGCCGGTGATGATTGCTTATGTCGACGCCGAAGGCATCTATCGCTACCACAACAGTGCTTTCAGGCGCTGGCTTGACCTTCCGTCGGCGCGTATCGACGGCCACCCGATGCGCGATGCCCTGGGACCGGTCGTGTATGCCGGCATCGAGCCTGCAGTGCTTCGCGTATTGGCCGGCGAGCCGGTGCGGTATGTGCGATCCCAGAAGATGGCCAGTGGCGCAATTGTTCGTGTGCATGTGCAGTTGCTGCCCGTGCTCGCGGCTGGCGGGAAACTGGATGGGTTTTACGCGGTCATTACAGACATAACCAGCATGCATGCAGGTGCCGCGATCGGTCCGGCCGCCACGGGATCAAGCCCCGCGCTGCCGCCGACTCCCGCACAGATTGCAATCGGCGCGCAAGCCCAGTTCAACAGTTCCATCGCGCAAGTGGTGACCGGCATGCCCGATGCGCGGGAGCGCATTCTCTCCGCCATCGAGCGCAACGAATTCGTGCTTTACTGCCAGCACATCGTGCCAATTGAAGCGTCGGCGCAGGGGCCAAGGCACCATGAAATCCTGATTCGCCTGCGTGAGGAAGAGGAAAAGTTGATTCCGCCGGGTGCCTTTTTCCCGTTGGTCGAGGAGGCCGGCTTGCTGCAACAGCTTGACCGCTGGGTAATCACCAATCTGCTTCAGTGGGTGGCACGCCACCACGGCAGTTCCGGCAACCACGAGAGGGACATTTTTTTCATCAATATCGCGGCGGAAACGCTGCGCGATGTCGACTTCCCCGACCATGTTGCGCACCAATTGCACAAGCGCACGTGTCCCGGGTCGATCTTGTGCTTCGAGATCGCGGAAAGCGACGTGGTGGCCCATCGTGGCGACGTCGACGCGTTTGTCAGGGCCGTCAGGTCAACCGGTTGCAAAATTGCACTCAGCGGCTTCGGGCGCAATCGCGCCAGCATTCAGGTGTTGAAGGAACTGCCCGTGGATTTCCTGAAAATCGACGGCAGCATCGTTCTTCAAGCCACCAGGGACCCGGTCAGCATGGGAAAGCTGGTCGCGATCAACCGGCTCGCAACATCGATCGGCATCGCGACCGTCGCCGAAATGGTCGAGGACGACGCCACCATTGCGAGCCTTCGGAAAATCAAAGTCCTTTACGGCCAGGGTTTTGGATTGTCGCGGCCGCAACCACTGTCGGGCCCCGACTGAAGGGAACTTTCAGGGCCATCGCAATGGTCACTCCACCATGCTTGTTTCGCCATCCGGCACCGCCGCCCATGCCAGGCGTTGAGGGACCGCGAAACAGACACCTTCCAGATGCGGCATTTTTTTGATCGCCAAGCGTTCAAATGCACCGCTGGCACCACATGGCGGTGTCACCGCCATCGAAATCACACCCATGGAATTGGGCGTCTTATTGTTCAAATTTCTGGAATAAGTCAATCATCTGCAGCCCCCCAAGAAAAAGCCGATTTTTCCCTCTCAGACAGCGGTCAATGCGGTTCCGCGTTCTGTCTGCGGTTTGATTTGATCGATCAGTTCGATGGCGCGTTTTTGCTTGGCCCATGGCGTCGATGGCCTTTTGCGAGACGATGCGAGACGATGCGAGATGCCACCATGGCCAGCACCCGCTCGCGCTCAGCGCACGGTTTGGCCGCCAGCCGCGATGCAAAGCCCAAACGCCGCATGGCCACACTGACGGCCCGCACAAGCCCGTGGGCGCGCGATGAGGCAATCTCAAAGGCATCCCCCACGGGCACAAAAGTCTCGTCCTGCAAAGAGCGGCGAATCAGATCGATCACGGAATCGGGCAGGTGGGACAGGTTGCCAAGCGTCTCGTTTTTGACCTTGCCGTCTTCGCGGTAGCTGCGCCGCAGCAGAGGGGTGCGAGACACCTGATCTTTGTACTTGCGGGTCGTGGTGACGACGTGCGCGGCTCCGGTTCTTGAGGCCATTGGCACATCATGACCCGCTATTTTGGACCGACAAGTATTTGTAGTGACTCCATATTCACGCCAAAAATGGACGGGTTCATGCGGCCTTCCCCCGCTACAACGGCATGAAAACGGGGATTCAGTGGCTATAAGACCGTAGCGGCATCAGGGTAATTTCAAATGCTCCAAAAAAATCATACAAATATCCTTATGATTTCATCATATTCATCATATAAGTCCAAAAAAATCCATCGAGCAGCAATAGCATGGCGAAGCAATCGATCCTCGAAGTCCTGGCCCCATCGGCACCCGGTGGGACCATGAACGGGCGGCCCCACCCAGATGACTTCCCAGTCGTCGCGGACATGCAGATACAGCGGCTGGTGGACGACTTGCGTAGCGTGTATGCAATGCAAAAGCGCGCGCCGCTGGCCACCACCCAAAAACGCAAGAGGGTGCTGGTCGTGGAGGACCATATTGAAACGCGACAACTCATCTGCATGACGGTCCAGTTCGAGGACTGCGAAATGTTCGAGGCTGACTCGGGCGATACCGGCCTCGCCATGGCGCTGGAGCTCAAGCCGGGCCTGGTAACGCTCATGCAGTTCCCGAAGCGAAACGGAGCCCTTTCGGCAAGACAAGCGCGCACGATCGGCCGTTCGCCCGGATTATCGGCAAGAGGGCACCATGCGCAACAGTGACGACATACCCGTCAGAACCCGTTTCCTGGCGGTAGAGCTTGCGGCGCCGGGCATGGTGCTTTCCAAGGCGGCGAAAACCCAGCACATGCACACGCTGCTTGCGGCAGGCGCCCTGCTCAACGACGAAAACATCCGGCAACTGCGGGTCCACGGCGTGGAATTCATCACTGTGGGTTCTCCCGACCACCGGACCCCCAAAGAGGTTGCCACGCAGGCTCGCGATGCCGCGCACGGTGTGCGGGCCGTATTCCGCGACGCCGACGTTACCCAGCCTGCCATGGCCGCGCTGTTCAATAGCGTGCTGGCGTACCGCCGCGCCTGAGGCAACCCGCAGACCACCGATGACCACGCAACCCCTTCAAATAACCCGCGACCGCGTAGCCAGAAGCACCGCCGGCCTGCCGTCTTGCCCGAGCATCGTGCTGAAGATCCTCAAGACCCTCGACGACCCGGACGCGAATCTGCACCTGCTGGTGAACTACATCGAGCACGATGCGGTGATCGCGGGCCGTGTCTTGTCGGTGGCCAACCGGGCCGATTCCAGCCACGTCGAATCGAAAGTCAGCGACATCTACACTGCCACCGCGCTCATCGGGCTGCGCCGCGTGCGCGAGGTGGTGATCGCGGCGACACTGGTCGACTTCATGAAAGACATCGCACCGGACTCGATGCCAGCCTCGCTGCTGGAGTATTTCTGGCGAGACAGCGTCGTCACTGCGGTTTGCTGCGTCGAAGTGGCGCGCGAAACAGCGCTCGACGTGAGCCTGGAACTCGCCTTGATCACGGGGCTGATGCACAACATTGGTCAGCTGTGGCTGGCGCGATTCGAACCTGCCAGATTCGAATCCGCCAGGCGCGCATCGCAAGACAAGCATCTGACCATGAACGTCGCGGAGGTGGACATGTTCGGCGTGGACCACGCCACCGTAGGCGCCTGGTTGTCGGAGTCCTGGGGCTTGAACGAATCCATCACCCAGGCCATCGGACATCACCACCGCCCGGGCAATTTCGCGCGCGAGCCGCTGGTGGCGGTCGTGCATGTGGGTCAGAACCTGGGCAACGCGCTCGACCTGGCGCATTCGCCCCACAGTGCCGTTACCTGGATCAGCCCCGACTGTTCCGACCTGCTTGGCATGGACTGGGCAGGGCCGGCCCATGACCTGTTCGGGCGCATCGAAGCACGCGCGCAGCACGCGCTGGAGATGCTGCATTAGCTTTGCTGCGCCGGCAGCTCCAGCTGCCCTGGTAGCAGTGCTTCGCGCCCTGCATCACTTGCATGGCCTTGTCGTTCACCTGACCGTCGGACAGTACCACCCCGAGTGCGCCACGGAGGAACCACGAAATAGACGCTTGTCAGATACATCTTTTTTGATCTATCATCACACCCATGACAGGCAAAGAAGTCATTGCGCGACTCAAGGCCGCAGGTTGGAAACTTGACCGGGTACACGGCAGTCACCACATCATGACCAAGGGCGGTCAGGCGGTTCCTGTCCCGGTTCATGGTTCGCGTGACATCGGAGCCGGCTTGCTGTCTGCCATTCAAAGGCAGTCGGGCGTCAAACTGAACTGAGGTGCCACCATGGAAATTCGTTACCCTGCCACTGTCGAATTGCAAAGCGACGGGAGTTATCTCGTTCAGTTCGTTGATCTGCCAGACACGTTCACGGAAGGTCAAACAAAGGAGGAAGCGCTTTTCAATGCAGGCGAAGTCTTGTCTGCGATGCTGGCGTGGCGCCTGGATGAAGCCCGGGACGTTCCGGCACCAAGCCAGAAAGTCAAACGTGCGCACTACATCGCACCGGATGCAAAGACCCAAGCGGCCATGCTGCTGCGTCTGGCGCGCGGCGAACGAAGCTTGTCCGAGCTCGCAAGGGCGCTGGAGACCTCCTGGCCAGCCGCCAAACGGCTTGAAGACCCGACACATTGGCCATCGCTGAAGACACTGGACCGGGCCGCAGCCGCGTTGGGAAAGCGATTGGTGCTGGTGCTCGAATAGCCCCTCGCCTGCGCCGGCAGCTCCAGCTGCCCCTGGTCGCAGTGCTTCGCACCCTGCTGTCGCAGCCGTCTGGCAAGCTTTCAGACGTCGGGGAGGTAATGGGTGACCTGGTTGCGCCCACCGTGCTTCGCACGGTACAGCGCTTCGTCGGCATGTTTGATGACCTGTTCGACCTTTTCACCCGGCCCCAGCTGTGCCACGCCATAACTGCAGGTGATGCCATCGGGCATGCAGTCGAAATGCAGTGCGCAAGCCGCCAGGCGCAGGCGTTCCGCCAGATCGAGCGCGGCGGGCAACGGAGCCTCCTCCAGCACAATGACAAACTCTTCGCCACCAAAACGCGCCACCAGATCGGTCTTGCGCACCATGGTCTGCATTTGCGCCGATACCGCCCTCAGGACCGCGTCGCCCTGGTCATGGCCGTGCCCGTCATTGATCTTCTTGAAAAAGTCGATGTCGGCCATGATGATCGAGAAGCGCGACGCGTGGCGCTGGGCGCGTTCCCAGGCCAGGGCCATGAATTCCATCAGGCGCCTACGGTTGGCCAGCCCAGTCAGCGGATCAGTCACACTGAGAAGCTCCAGCCGCGCTTCGTTGGTTCGCAAATCCCGGTTGGCACGCGCCAGGCTGCGCTGCACTTCGGCAAGCTCCTGGTTCAGCGTGATCACCTGCGCAGTCAGTCGCTCCATGTCGGCCACGTCGTATTCGGCCACCACCATCACGTGCCGTCCGACCCTGTGTACGCTGCCAAGCAGCGAGCGGCATACGCCATGCATGTCCACCACGTTGAGGATCCCCTCGAATACCGGCTCACCATCGGGGCCGTGCACGGCAAGGAGTTGATCGAATGCAGGCCGGACAAAAAAACTGCGGATATCGGGTTGCGCGGCGCCACTGTCCGGTGTGCAGGGCATCAAACGCTGGAACCCGGCGTTGCAATCGAGCAGTCGGCCATCGTCGGCAACCTGTACCATCACGACAGACAACAGGGATCGCAGCCACCCCGCCGAATGCAACTTTGGCGGCGGCGCCTGTATCACTGCGGCGGGCACGGGTGCCAGCACACAGCCGCCTCAAAGTTGTTCGAGCGCATGCAACGCATCGCCGGCCCAACCATCGGCCCGGGAGTTGCGCCACACCGGCTCACTGGACAAAGTAGCCAGGCCGCCGATCCAGATCGTAGGGCAGCGACTGCCCAGCTCGGAGCGAAGCGAATCGATTGTCTGGCGCGCGGTGATGAGGTGCTGCGGCAGTGTTGCCGAAAGCCCGAGCAGGTCAGGTCGCCGGCGATCGATCTCGCGCACCAGGTCCTGGGTCGCAATATCGGTTCCGAGCCAGGTGGCGTCCCACCCCTGCGTCTCGAAAGCGTCCGATACCATGCGCAGCCCCAGGCCGTGGCAGTTGTCCTGCACGCAGGCAAACACGGCTGACTTTCCAGTCGAAGGCCGAAACGTTGCCTTCATGTAGGCACCAGCCATCACGTTCTCGCTGATCGCAGTGGCGAGATGCTCCTGTGCCACCGATATCTGGTTCTTTTGCCACAAATTGCCTACCTCGTACATGGCCGGCTGGACGATCTGTACACAGGCCTGCGCAAGCGAGGCGCCTGCGTCCATGGCCGCGCTGACACATCCCAACGCCGCGCCGCGGTTGCCCCGCAAGATGGACAACTGGTAGTCGCCGACTTGGGGGAGCGGCACCACACGCGCACCGCCACAGTGAAGCTCGGCACTGCCGTACCGGTGGTAGATGGCGTCGGTGACATGGTTGGCACAGGCTTGGTACCATGGCGCCAGCAGGTCGGGTACGGCGCTCATTGCTGTTCCAGCCTTGTCGGGTTGGCGCGGCCCATGGCATGTGCATTTGTGGGTCTGCGGACGGGGGAATACATGTGCTGGACTGTACGCAGAGCGAGGGTTCGGCGGTATCGGGCCTATACCTGAGCCGATGCGGGGGAAACACCTGAGAGAATTCCCGCTCCAGAGGTATCGCTCGCCCGAAACCACCGGCGGTCCGGTGACATCAGGCCGATGCCCATCGCATCAGTGACCGGGTTGCAAATACTGACTGGCGATTCCTGATCCCGTGTGCGTCCCAAGGCGCTTTCGACGCGACCCGTATTCCGGGCATCGAAAAGAGGGGGGGAGGCGTCTTCTCAGCCCGCCAAGCCCACAAACACATTCTGCACATCGTCGTTGCCGTCGATCGCGGCCAGAAAGCCCTCGACCTCGGCGAGGTCGGCGGCACTCAGTGTGGCCGGATCGATCGGGTTCTTGGGTCTGTAACCCAGCTTGGCCGACAGCACCTTGAAACCATGCGCCGGCAATGCGCGGCTGACGATGTCCAGGTCGGTCGGGGCGGTCACGAACAGGGTGGTGCCGTCTTCCTCGCCCGGCTCCAGGTCCTGTGCGCCGGCTTCGATGGCAGCGACATCCGGGTCGGCGCCGGCAACTGCAGGCTCGCCTTCGATCAGACCCACGTGGTCAAAATCCCAGGACACAGACCCGGACGCCCCGAGTTGCCCCTTGCGGAACAGGACACGCATCTGCGGCGCGGTGCGGTTCACGTTGTCGGTCAGGCATTCGACCATCACGGCCACGCGGTGCGGCGCAAAACCCTCGTAGATGACGTGTTCGAAATGCACCGCCTCGCCGGTCAGGCCGGCGCCCTTCTTGATCGCACGCTCCAGGGTTTCCTTGGGCATGGACACCTTGCGCGCCTGCTCCACCACCAGCCGCAGGCGTGAATTCGACGCCGGGTCCGCGCCGTTGCGCGCTGCCACCATGATGTCCTTGGCCAGGCGGCCGAACAGTTTGCCCCTGGCGCTGGCCGCCAGGTCCTTGCCTTTTGCTTTCCACTGCGCGCCCATGTCTGAATTTCCTTGTTGTTGCTGTCAGAACGCCGTGCGCGCCTGGCCGTTTGTTTATACACCCATCCACCGCCGCTGGACCACGACGCGTGAACGATACTCGACCCGCCCACTGCGGAGCCCACGACTTGCTGATCACCAACCTGCTCGCCCAGATCGCCTTCGGGCTGCTGGCCATGACCATCTGCCTGCCCTCGATGCAGGAGTGGGGCGCGATCTTCCATGCCGACCAGGCTGCGGTGCAACTCACCTTCAGCGCCTGCGTGGGCGGGCTGGTGCAGCAGCTGATGGGCGCGTTGGGGGCTTACACCGTGGGGCTGGTGCCGCACCACGGGTCGATGAACCTGGCGTGGCTGATGATGGGCTTCACGCTCGCTGCGCTGGGAGCGCAAGTGGCATTGCATCGGCGATAGACGCCGCCAACATGCGCTTTGCGGTATTCAGCGCTTGTGCCGGGTTCGCCAGGCCACGAAATCGACCTTGCTTTGTTCATCGGTCGGCGGGTAGAGCCCGAGGATCGAGCGGCCCTCGTGCACCTTCTCGGTCACGAAGTCCTCGAACGCCGTCATCTCCACCGCCTCGGCGGCGACCTCGTCCGCCATGTGGGCCGGAATGGCGATCACGCCTTCGGCATCTCCCACCACCACATCACCGGGGAACACCGCCACGTCACCGCAACCGATGGGCACGTTGATGTCGATCGCCTGGTGCAGCGTGAGGTTGGTGGGTGCGCTGGGGCGGTGGTGGTAGGCCGGCATCGACAGCCGGGCAATCTCTGGTGAATCGCGAAAGCCGCCGTCGGTGACCACACCGGCCACGCCGCGTTTCATCAGGCGGCTCACCAGGATGCCGCCCGCCGAGGCGGCACGCGCGTCCTTGCGGCTGTCGATCACCAGCACCGCGCCGCTCGGGCATTGCTCCACCGCCACCCGCTGCGGGTGGCCGCGGTCGAGGAACACGCTGATCGGGTTGAGATCTTCCCGCGCCGGGATGTAACGCAGCGTGAACGCCTCACCGACCATGTTGGGCAGGCCTGCGTTGAGCGGATGCACGTCCTGGATGAACTGGTTACGCAGGCCGCGCTTGAACAGTGCGGTGCACAGGGTGGCGACGCTCACGGTCATGAGCTTGTTGCGGGTGTCGGTGGTCAATGGCATGGTGGTTCCAGCGGGTGAAAGCAAGGGCAGCGCCAGGCGCGGTGGTCAATAGATGTCGGGCTCGGCCACCGGCGCACCGAAGGAGGTTTCGAGGTAATCAAAATCGCAGCCGTCGTTGGCCTGCAGGATATGGCGGCTGAACATCCAGCCGTAACCGCGCTCGTAACGCGGCGCCGGTGCGACCCAGGCCGCACGGCGCGTGGCGAGTTCTGCGTCGCTCACCTCCAGGTGGATGCTGCGCGCAGCCACGTCGACCGTGATCAGGTCGCCGGTCCGGACCAGTGCCAATGGGCCGCCGATGTAGGACTCGGGCGCGGCATGCAGGATGCAGGCGCCGTAACTGGTGCCGCTCATGCGGGCGTCACTCAGGCGCAGCATGTCGCGCACGCCTTGTTTCACCAGCTTGAGCGGGATCGGCAACATGCCCCACTCGGGCATGCCGGGCCCGCCCTTGGGGCCGGCGTTGCGCAGCACCAGGATGTGGTCGGCGGTGACGTCGAGGTTCTCATCGTCGACCGCGGCCTTCATCTCGGGGTAACTGTCGAACACCAGCGCCGGGCCGGTGTGTTTGAGGTACTGCGGCGCGCAGGCGCTGGGCTTGATCACCGCGCCGCCCGGCGCGATGTTGCCGCGCAAAACGGCCAGGGCGCCCTCGGCGTACAGCGGATTGGCCAGCGGGCGGATCACGTCGTCGTTGTAGACCTCGGCACCGGCGATGTTCTCACCCAGCGTGCGGCCGGTCACTGTCATTGCGTCGAGCTTCAGGTGGGGGCTGAGGCGGTTCATCAGCGCCGGCAGACCACCCGCATAGTAGAAGTCCTCCATCAGGTACTTGTCACCCGATGGGCGGATGTTGGCGATCACCGGCACCCGCCGGCTGGCGGCATCGAAGTCGTCCAGGCCCACGGTGCAGTGTTCACCGGCGCGACGCGACATGGCCACCACATGGATGATGGCGTTGGTCGAACACCCCATGGCCATGGCGACGGCGATGGCGTTGTCGAAGCTGGCGCGGCTGAGCATGCGTGCGGGTGTGAGGTCTTCCCACACCATGTCGACAATGCGCCGGCCGCAGGCGGCGGACATGCGTGGGTGGCTGGCGTCGGGCGCGGGAATGCTGGACGCACCAGGCAGCGTGAGGCCGAGCGCCTCGGTGATGCCCATCATGGTGGCGGCGGTGCCCATGGTCATGCAGGTGCCGTGGCTGCGGGCGATGCCGGCCTCGACCTCGAGCCACTGCGTCTGCGTGATCTTGCCGGCGCGGCGTTCGTCCCAGTACTTCCACCCGTCCGAGCCGGAACCGAGCACCTGGCCCTTCCAGTTGCCGCGCAGCATCGGGCCGGCGGGCAGGTACACGAACGGCAGGCCGGCGGACAACGCCCCCATCACCAGCCCCGGCGTGGTCTTGTCGCACCCGCCCATCAGCACCGCGCCATCGACCGGGTGGCTGCGAATCAACTCCTCGGTCTCCATGGCCAGCATGTTGCGGTAGAGCATGGTGGTGGGTTTGACGTACTGCTCGGCCAGCGAGATGGCGGGCAGCTCCAGCGGAAAACCACCGGCCTGCAACACACCGCGTTTCACGTCTTCCACGCGTTGCTTGAAATGGGTGTGGCAGGGGTTGATGTCCGACCAGGTATTGATGATCGCGATCACCGGCTTGCCCGCCCAATCCTCGGGGCCGTAACCCATTTGCATGGCGCGCGAACGGTGCCCGAATGAGCGCAGGTCGTCGGGGGCGAACCAGCGCGCGCTGCGCAGGGATTCTTTGGGTATTTTGTTCATAGGTCTCCACTCAAGCCCCTAATGTAAGGGCACTCCAACACGCGCTCCCCGGCCTGGCCGACCGCCATGGCCCGGACAACACGCGCCCGAAGGCACCCCGGCCCGCACACCAGGCCATCGACGGCGCGCTGCGCAAGCTCAAACGGGCGGTGGCGTCGGAGATCGGCAAACACGATGCCCAGGGCCATCGGGGCCAGCCGGACATGTTTGCGGGGCCCGGTGCGCCCAACTGACTCCGCCCAAGCCTGTGTCGACTGTGTGAATCTTTGATCTGCGTCAGAACATTGGCGGCCGCCCAGGCGCATTCTCTGTCTTGGGCGATTGCCTCACGCGGAACTGAGATGTTCGAACCGTGCCGCACTCTGCGGATCGAAACCCGGCGCAACCCGCCGGGTTTCCCTTGTGTGCAGACACCGACCGTGTGCCACGTGGCGGGATGCGATGATCGCGGCATGAACAGCAGCACCATCCGCGTTCCGGACAAAGCCCGTCTCAGCATCCTGTGCGCCCTGGGCGGGTCGCTTGCCTTTTCGATCAACGACATCACGGTCAAGTCGTTCTCCGGCAGCCTGCCACTGCACAAGGTGGTCCTGTTTCGGGCGCTGTTTGCGCTGGTTTTCACACTGGCACTTTTCGCACCCGGGCGCAGCATCGCCAACGTGTTCAGAACGCAGCGGCTGGGTTCTCATGTCTTTCGCGGCGTGTGTGTGGTGATCTCGAACCTGACCTACTTCCTGGCCCTCGCCGCGCTGCCGCTGGCCGAGGCCTCGGCCATCTTCTTCATCGCACCGCTGCTGATCACGGCGCTGTCGGCGCTGCTGCTGCG
>CAMAWD010000056.1:0-42366 GCA_945861785.1 Rhodoferax sp. OV413
AGCGCCTGGCGCGGGATTTCGCCCTGCCGGTGTTCGGCGACATGCGCGAGGCGCTGGCGTTCCTGCGCCACTACCGCAATGCAGGACGCATCGGCCGTGCCAAGGCTGCTTGAGGGTTCCGAGGCGCGCCGCCTGCTGGCCGATGCCGGTGTGCGCTTTGCGACCTGGGAGCAGGTGCAGGACCGTGCAGCGGCCGTCCGCGCGGCAGAACGCATCGGCGCTGCGGTGGCACTCAAATCAGCTGCGGCGGACATCGTGCACAAGTCCGACCTCGGCTGCGTGGCGCTGGGTCTGTGTGATGCCCAGTCCGTCGGCGACGCCTACGACCACATCCTGAACAATGCCAGGCGTGCCGGCAGTATCACGCCCGGCTGCATGCTGGTGGAAGCCATGACCAGCGGTGTTGCCGAGGTGCTGATCGGTGTCAAGCGGGATGCAGTGTTCGGCCCGATGCTGCTGCTCGGTCTGGGCGGCATCTGGGTCGAGGCGCTGCGCGATGTGTCCATGCGCCTGTGTCCCGTTTCGCCGACCGAGGCGCAGGCCATGCTTGGCGAACTGCGCGGCCTGCCGCTGCTGACCGGTGGTCGCGGCCGCGCGCCAGCCGACCTGGCTGCGCTGGCCGAGATGGCGGCCTGCGTCAGTACGTTTGCAGCCCGCACCCCGGGACTGGTCGAACTCGATCTGAATCCGGTCATGGCGATGGCCGACGGCGCCATCGCCGTTGACGCACGCATCGTGATGGACGTTCACCATCCGGCGCACGCCAACCCAAATGACTGACGACTGGAGCCCCAGCTTGCACGAACCAACCATCCCCGTGGACGAACATATCATCGGCCTTCAGGGTCCGACCTACGAAGTCGACATCGAGCGCGGGCGCATCCGCCAGTTCGCCAAGTCCATCTACGCCTTCGACCCGGCTTACCACGACGACCCGCGTGCGGTGGTGCCGCCCACCTTTCTCATCATGTCGGGCTACCACTACGGCTACATCCTGGCCCGTGCACCCAAGGAATCGGTTTTCGGGCGCATCGACGAGGACTTCCGCACCTGCGCCGATGGTGGCGAGGAGTTCGTGTTCCACGGCCCGCCGCCGCGCGCCGGCGACCGGCTCATCGCATCCACCAGCATGCACGACTTCAAGGAGCGGCAGGGTCGGCGTGGCGGGCGTCTGCGCATCTATGTCACCCGCACGAAATTCCACTCCCCCGACGGGCGCCATGTGGCCGACTGGTACGAGTGGAACGTCAAGACTGCACAGGCACCGGTCCAGGCGCTGGACGACGCAGGTCCACACAACCGGCCGTATTTCATGAAGGGCGACCCGCGCGACCAGTTCAACGCCGTCGCACGCCAGAGTTGGGCGGACCTGCGGGTTGGCCATGGGCCCGGCCGCGTAACCATGCCACCCTTGACCGTGACCGACATCGTCGCCTACCAGTACGCCTCAGGCGAGGACGGCCCGACGCACCACGACGACGGCTCGGCCCGGGCCTGCGGCTACCCGGGCATCTATTCGATGGGCATGCTGCACGGCGGTGCCATGGCCACCTACGCGGTGAACTGGCTCGGGCCCGGGAACATCCGCCGCTTCAAGTGCCGCTTCGACGAGATGCAGTTCCCGGGCGACGTGATCTCGTACAACGGCTGGGTGGTGCGCATGTCCGGGGAGCAAGGGGCGCGCACGGTCGATATCGAACTGGATTTCCGGCGTGGCGACAGCGTGCTCGGCAGAGGTTGGGCCACTTTCGCGCTGCCTTGAGCGCTCGACGCTGGACACGTCGTCAGCACCCATGGTGACACCGCACACCGGGTATTACCAAGGTAGTGTTACGATTTGCCTGACCCACCTGAGGTAGATGCCATGCCCACCCTGTCTGTCAAACTCCCGGAAGAAACGAAACAACGCATCCAGTCGGTCGCACAAAGCCAGGGAACGACGGTGCATGCCGTCATGGTGAACGCGATTGAATCCGCGCTTTGCACAGCGGAACATCAGAATTCCCTGGTTGCCGCTGCGCTGCGGGCACGCAAGCAGGTGCTCGCCACAGGCACGGTTCTGGATGGCAAGGCCTTTGGGGACTATCTGAAAGCCAAGACGCGTGGGGAAAAGGTCCGGCGCCCTCGGCCCATCGGCCTGAGTTCGCTGGTTGCAGCTGGCAAATGACCCGATGGGTACTCGCGGCAGCAGCAGCAGAAGACCTTGAGCGCCTCGTCGACTTCCTGCTGGAGCGGTTTCCCGAGGACGCTGTACAGACGGTCGACCTCATCACCGATGCGCTGAACATTCTTCAACAGCACCCGCGCATCGGCCGTCCCAGGGGGGCTGCCTTGCGCGAGCTGGTGATCTCACGCGGCAGAACCGGCTATCTCGCCATGTACGAATATGACGAGGCGGCTGACCTGGTGATCGTTCTTGCCGTGCGCCACCAGCGCGAGCAGGACTACCACTGATATCGCGCAGGCCAGCGGGGCCAAGGCCACCCCGGCTCGCCCGCATCCGGCGACAACCCCCTCAGCCGCGATCCGCCAGGATCATGTCGGCGGCCTTCTCTCCGATGGCGATCGACGGCGCATTGGTATTGGAGCTCGGCATCGTCGGCATGATCGACGAGTCAACCACGCGCAGGCGGTCGATGCCGTGCACGCGCAGGCGCGCATCGACCACGGCCAGGGCGTCGTTGCCCATGCGGCAGGTACCGATCGGATGCCACGATGTCTGGCCCGAGGTCTTCAGGTAGTCGAGCAGTGCGTCGTCGGAATCGGTCTCTGGGCCCGGGCGCGTTTCGCGCACGATCAGGGCTTTCATCGGGGCCGCGGCGGCGACCCGGCGTACCAAGTGGGCGCCACGCAGAAGCGCGCGGCAGTCGGCATCGGTGGCCAGGTAGTTGGGGTCGATCAGCGGAGGATCGGCCACGTCGGTGCTGCGCACGTGGACGCTGCCGCGCGATTCGGGCCGCAGTTGGAACATGCCGATTCCAAAGCCGGGATAAGTGTCCGCACCGGCCGCGGCACTGCTGGCATAACGATCGGCCCCGGTCCGGTGGGTGATCTGGATCTTCATGTCAGGTTGCGGGTCTTCAGCCGCGGTGCGTGCCAGCGCATGGACGGTGGCCAGTGGCGCCGACATGAAACCCCGGCGCGTCAACAGGTACTGCGCACCCATCAGGGCCTGCCGGATCGGGCTCGCCATGATCTCGTTGAGCGTGATCGGTCGCGCGCATTCGTAGGTGATGCGCGACTGCAGGTGGTCGATCAGGTTCTCGCCGACCCCCTCCAGCGCATGCACCACCGGCAGGCCCAGGCGTTGCAGCAATGCGCTCTGCCCGATGCCCGACAGCTCCAGCAGCTGGGGCGACTGGATCGATCCCGCGGACAGGACCACTTCGGCGCGTGCATGTGCGGCCACGGTCTGGCCGTTGTGGCGGTATTCGATGCCGACCGCACGCCGCCCCTCGAACAGGACCCGTGTGGCCATCGCCTCGGTGTGCATGACCAGCCCAGGCGGTACGCCGGTGCCGAGGTAGGCTTTGGCTGTGCTGCTGCGACGCCCGTTGCGGATCGACACCTGCAGGTAGGCCACCCCTTCGTAACGGCCGCCGTTGTAATCGGGCGTAGACGGAATGCCCGCGGCAACGCAGGCGGCCAGAAAGGCATCGCCCAGCTCCGAAGGCCGCTCGGCCAGCGGCGACACCTTGACCGGCCCGCTGCGGCCCCGCTGCGCGTCGTCGCCGAAGGTGGTGGATTCCAGGCGCTTGAAATAGGGCAGAAGGTCGTCCCAGCCCCAGCCCGGGTTGCCCATGGCGCGCCATCGGTCGTATTCGACCGGGTCGCCGCGTACCCACAGGTTGCCATTGATCGAACTCGATCCACCCGGCATGCGTCCGCGCGGCCAGTAGATCTGCTGCCCACCCAGTCGGGGCTGCTTCTCGGTGCGAAACGGCCAGACGTAGCGCGGGTCCATCAGCAGCTTGCCCACGCCCAGCGGCACCTCGACCCAGAAGTCCTTGTGCCGCGGCGCGCCGGCCTCCAGCAGCAAGACGCGTGTGCCGGGTTGGTCGGCCAGGCGACGGGCGAGCGCAGCGCCCGACGAGCCGGCACCCACCACGATGTAGTCGAAAGCAGCCTGCTGGCCGCTCATGCTGGCGCCGCCGCCAGCCATGACGCCAGTGCCACCGCCTCCTGACCCATGCGGTTGAACTGCAGGTCGGGAACTTCCGACTGCGCCATCGCCGGGCCGAAACGGGGCGGCGCGGGCGTGATCACCAGTTCGACAAAACCGGGACCCTGCGCGGCCATCAGAGCGGGCAGCCGCAGAGTCCACTCGGCCAGGGAGTCGATCCGTTGCGCATGGCGGTAACCAGCAGCCAGGGCCATGGCGCAGAAGTCGACCTGCTGGTGACCCGGCACTTTCAGGTTCGAGCCGCCGGTGAACTGGGTGCCGTTGTTCGCCAGGATGTGCAGGTACCGGTGTGGCACCTGGATCGCTACCGTGACCAGGCCACCGAGTTCCATCAACAGGCTGGCGTCGCCGTCGACCACCAGCACCTGGCGATCGGGACGCGCCAGCGCCAAGCCCAGGCCCAGCCCGGCGGCGCCACCCATCAGGGGGACCGAACCCATGCGGCCGTCACGCAGCGCCAGCTGGTCGAACGCGAACATGGCGCTCATGGTGGCAACCACGATCGCGTCGCCGCGTGCAGCGGCAACCGCACCGCAGGCCTCACCGATCGTCATCGCCATGGTCTTCTCCTGCATAACATCATGTCAGCTCCAGGCGATCGGCGCGCCGACCAGCAGCGCGGTGGCGGTGCGCTCGAGATGGGCACGGTCGAATGCGGTTTGCACATGGACCAGGTCGGATACCTGCTCAAGGCGGTAAAAGGGCACGCCAAGCGTGGACAACACGGGTTCAAGCAGCCGCACCATGTTGCGGCGCGATGCAGCAGGGTCGCCGCCGAAGTTGCCGAATTCGCGCCCGAACTGGCCGATCAGGAACACGAGCGGGATGTGGGCATCCAGCGCGACCGCCCGCACGGTGTTGACGCAGTTGTAGAAACCCTGGTTCTGGACCACGATCACCGGTCGGCGACCACCCACGGTGAGTCCGGCCGCCACCGTCACCGCCTGATTCTCGGCGCAGCAGGGCACCAGCTTCAGGCCCGGCTCACCCGACTCGAGCCGCACGTGCATGGCCAGTTGCACCCAGTCGGGCACGGTGACGACATGGTCGCAACCTGCCGCACGCAGGGCGTCGAGGCAGGCTGACGCGGGGATATGGGGGCTGGTCAATTGCACGGGGGTCCTTGTTGCGCGGGCTGCCGCTTATTCCACCTTGATCTGACCCTTGCGGATCACATCGGCCCAGGTCGCGATGTCGGAGCGGATCGTTTCGGCAAACTGCTCGACCGACTTGGGCCGCATGGTGGCAAGGCCCAGCGACTCCCAGCGCTTGGCGTAATCCGGCAACTCCATCGTGCGATTGATCGCCGCGTTCAGGCGCTCGACGATCGCGCGCGGTGTGCCCGCCGGAGCAACCAGCGCATACCAGAATGCGTTGGGAAACGGAACACCCTGCTCGGTCATGGTGGGCACATCGGGCAGAGCGGGGTCGCGGCTCGGGCCGCTGATGGCCAGCGCGCGCAGCTTGCCGGCCTTCACCAGGGGCACCGCGGGCGGTGCCGCAGAGAAGCCGGCCTGCAGTCGGCCGGCCATGGTCTCGACGTTGGACTCCGCGGCAGACTTGTAGGGCACATGCTGCATCTTCAGGCCGGTCTGCTGCAGGATCATCTCCATGCTCAGGTGACCGCCCGACCCGACGCCCCAGGTACCGTAAGACGCCGACCCGGCGGGCCGCTTGCGCATCTCCGCGATGAACTCCTGCAGATTTCTGGCCGGGAAATCCGGCGCCACCACCAGGAAGTTCCCGCCCGAGCCGATCTGGGCCACGGCTGCGAAATCCTTGGCCCCGTCGTAGCCGGCATTGGGATACAGGCTCTGGTTGATCACCTGCGCCGCCGCGTACGTGAACAGCAACGTGTATCCATCGGCTGGTGCCTTGGCGACTTCGCGCGTGCCGATCATCCCGTTGGCGCCAGGCTTGACCTCCACCACGAACGGCTGCTTGAAGATGCTGGAAAGCGATTCGGCGAACACCCGCGCGACGATGTCTGTGCCGCTCCCGGCGCCACTGGGAACGATCAGCCTGACCGGCTTGGTGGGCCAGTTGTCCTGGGCGGCGGCGGGCAACTGCCAAACGAGTGCGGATGCGATTGACAGACCGATCAGCATCGCACCGGCGCGCCGTTTGTACACCACCATGGTTTGTCTCCAGAAGAATTGTGAACCCAGTGCGCAAGACCAGTACCCGGTGATGGCGCGCCGTTTTGTCACCGGATCGGCCGTGCCACGAAAGTCGGTCAACCTGGCAGATTCTGGCTGTGCTAATCTGCGGCGTCAACATATTCTTCATTTTGTCTGATATTCAGAACGCCGACAACCCGGCGTACCACTGCGCATGACCTACACCACGCTGCGTTATGACGTTCAGGACCGCATCCTCACGCCCACGCTGGACCGCCCTGAACACTTGAACGCGTTCACGGTGGAGATGTCCCATGAACTCGTCCAGGCTTTCCACCGCGCCAGCGAGGACGACGATGCAGGGGCGATCGTGGTCACCGGGGCGGGTCGCGCCTTCTGCGGAAAACAGCCACCGGTTTTCTCCGACAAGGCGTCTTCCGACATGCCCGCGTTTTACCCCTGGTGAGTGGCAAAGGAGAACGACGATGGGCAAGTTACTGGACGGCAAGGTCGCGATCATCACCGGCGCCGGATCCGGCATTGGCCGGGCGTCAGCGATTCGTTTCGCCGCCGAGGGTGCCAAGCTGGTGCTGGGCGACAGGAGCGAAAGCGTGTTTGAGACGGCCAGGATGGTTGGCGATGCCGCAACGGCGTGTCAGATGGATGCGGGCAAGGAAGAGGACGTGGCAAGCATCGTGACGCTGGCGCTCGCAACGCACGGCCATATCGACATAGCTTTTGCCAACGCGGGCATATCGGGCGGCAGGGCCGGCATCTTCGACATCGCCGTGCTCGATTTTGCAGAAGTCCTGCGCGTCAACCTGATCGGTCCCTGGCTGATGGTGAAACATGCGGGCAAGGTGATGGCCGATGCCGGACGCGGCGGCGCCATCATCCTGACCGCGAGTGTGGCGGGCATCCGCTCCGGTGCGGGCGGCCCGGCGTATTCGGCCTCCAAGGCGGGGGTGATCAATCTGGCCCAGGTGTCCGCGCAGCAACTGAGCGAAACCAACGTGCGCGTCAATGCACTGTGCCCGGGCCTGACCGAGACCGGCATGACCAAGCCGACCTTCGACTACGCCCGGGAAAAGGACGTCATGCACAAGGTGGGCCGGCTCAATCCCTTGCGCCGCGGCGCGCAGCCGGAAGAGCTTGCCAACGTGGCCTTGTTCCTCGCCAGCGACCTGTCGAGTTACGTCAACGGGCAGGCGATCGCGGTTGACGGTGGCCTGTCGAGTTCGCACCCGGTCACCCGGCAACTGACGGGGCAGACGGCGGTGTGAGACACCCGGCCTTGAACCCGTGAAGCCGATCCCCTCCTCCTCCCCCGGCGCGGCCACCCAGGCCAAGGACCCCCAGTTCGCCTACACCCTGGCCAAGGGCCTGGAAGTGCTGCGCGCTTTCGATGTCGCCTCCCCGTATCTGGGCAACCGGGAGCTGGCCCAGCGTACCGGCATGAGCCGGCCGACGGTCTCCCGACTGACCCGCACACTGGCCCTGCTGGGCTACCTCAGCTACAACAAGGCGGACGCGCGTTACCGGCTGACGGCCTCCAACCTGTCGTTCGGCTACCCGCTGCTGAGCCATCTGGGTGTACGGCACCTGGCCCGTGCGCCGATGCAGGAGCTGGCGGACTACGCCCGCGGAGCGGTCTCGATCGCCATGCGCAGCGGTCTGCACATGGTGATCGTGGAAAGCTGCGTCGACCAGTCTGCCCCCAATGGCCGCCCGGACATCGGTGCGATCCGCGCGATCGACAACACTGCGCTCGGCCACACCTACTACTGTGCGATCGGCCAGCCCGAGCAGGCGGAGCTGGCCGATGCCCTGGAGCGGGCACAAGGACTGGATTGGCCGGCGTTGAAGACGCAACTGGCGCAGGCACAGGCCTTGTTCGACCAACATGGATATTGCGTGCGCTCCGGCGCCATGCAAAGCATTGAAGCCGTGGCGGTGCCGCTGCGCTCCAACTTCGAAGGTGAAACACTGGTCGTCAATTGCGCAGTGGCGTCGTTCAACCTGAACGGCAACGCCCTGCACGAACAGATAGCACCCCGCCTCAAGCACCTCGCAAGCCAGGTCGAAAACGCCGCCGGATTGCGCTGAACAAAGGAACACCCATGACCCACCCCTCCCACGACCGCTGGATGACCCCGCTGCTGCGGCGCCTGGGCTTGACCCACCCGATATTCGGCTTCTGCCATGGCCGCGAAGTCGTTGCCGCCCTAAGCCTGACAGGCGGCCTGGGGGTGCTGGGCGCAACCCGCAACACGCCCGAGGAAATCGCGGCGCATCTGCAATGGATCCGTGGGCAGGTCGGCGACCGCCCGTTCGGAGTGAACCTGGTCTTGCCCGACGGCATGCCTGAACACGACAACCGCGAACTGATCGAGGCCCAGTTGCCCGCCGCCCACCGCGAATTTGTGAAAAAGCTGTACGACAGATTCGATGTGCCGGCGCCGACCCGGGCCGGTGAGCGCTCGCGTTTTGTGCGCTCCAAGGAAATGGCTGCGCGCCAGATCCAGGTCATCCTCGATTCGGACGTGGATGTGGTGGCCTGCGGTATCGGCGCCCCGGACGATGTGGTGCAAGCGCTCAAACACCGGGGCAAGAAGGTGATCGCGCTGGTGGGTTCTCCGCGCCACGCGCGCAGCGCACTGCGCAAGCCGCTGGACATCCTGGTCGCGCAGGGGTACGACGCAGGCGCACACACCGGCAGCATCGGCACCTTCAGCCTGGTGCCGCAGATCGTGGACATGGCCCACGCCGAGGGAGTGCCGGTGCTGGCCGCCGGAGGTGTGGCCAGCGGGCGCCATATTGCCGCCGCACTGGCCATGGGTGCCCAGGGTGTATGGATGGGCACGGCCTGGCTGACGACCGAAGAGTACCGCAGCCACCTCGCCCCCGCCACGCTGGACAAGCTGCTGGCCGCCGGCATCGAAGACACGGTGATCTCGCGCGCCGACAGCGGCAAGACATTGCGCCAGATCCGCACCGCCTGGAGCGAAGCCTGGGCTGCACCCGACGCCCCCGCGCCCCTCAAGATGCCTTTGCAGGACATCCTGGTGGGTGACCTGCTGGGCGCCATCGACGACCACGCGATAACGCCGCTGATGCATTACCCCGCCGGCCAGAGCATCGGCTATTTCAACCAGATCGAGACCGTGGCAGAGCGTGTCGCGCGCCTGCTGCAGGAAACCGCCCAGGCACTGGACCGCTGAAGGGAACTGCCCAGACGCGGACGGTGCGCGTTTTCGGGCTGAATGGATAAATATTCCTTTATCCATGCGCGGCGCAAATGTTGTTTGCTTGAACCCTGTCGCCAACGCATACTGACCTGACCTCGCCAGAGTGGCACCGGGCCCACAAGGCGGGCCCGATCAGATCAGGAAATGTTCTTCATGAAACTTCCAGGAGACACCGTATGAAAAAGTTTGCAGGCTTGTTGGCCATGGCCGCGCTGGCAGGCTCGTCGCTGGTTTCGGCCCAGCCGTCGGGCACCTTCCGCCAGGCCCATGAGGTCGGCTTCGGCAGCGCCTCCGATGTGGATCCGGCCTCCCGCGGGCGCGTATTCACCATCACCGAGAAGATCATGAGCCGTCTGGTGCGCCCGGGCCTGGACGGCAAGCCGGCGCCGGACCTCGCGCTGAGCTGGTCGTCCAATGCCGCCGCCACCGAATGGACCTTCAAGCTGCGCGAGGGCGTCAAGTTCCACACCGGACAACCGTTCACGGCTGCCGACGTTGTTTATTCGTTGCAGCGCGTCCAGGATCCCAAGCTCAACTCACCGGTGCGCGCAACCATCTCGATGGTCAAGACCGTCGAGGCGGTGGACGCCAAGACCGTCAAGTTTGTGCTGAGCGCACCCTATGCCGACATGCCGCTGGTCCTGACCGACTACCGGCTGATGATCATCCCGGTGAACTCCGGCGAGACGATCAAGGTCACCGGCACCGGAACCGGCCCGTTCAAGCTGGAGAAGTTGGACCCGCAGGGCACCACCATCCTGGTGGCCAACCCCAATTACTTCGAAGGCCCGCCGGCCATCGCGCGCATGGAAATCATCGGCATCCCCGACGCGCAGGCCCGCTTCCAGGCCTTGCTGGGCAAGCAGATCGACATGGTCCAGGGCATCAACCGCCAGCAGCGCCAGTTGCTCGAGCGCTCCGGTGGCTTTGCCTTCCAGGAGGTGCCCACCGGCAACTGGCGCGGCATCGTGTTCCGCACCGACATGAAGCCCTATGACGACCCGCGCGTGCGCCGTGCCATCCGCCTGGCCGTGGACCGCAAGGCCATGGTCGAACTCGCCGCCGGCGGCGCGGGCGTGATTGGCTGCGACACCCCCGTGGGCCCCAAGGACCAGTACCGCTCGCCCCGGACCTGCGCGCAGGACATCCCGCGCGCCAAGGCCCTGCTGGCCGAGGCCGGCTTCCCCAACGGCATCGACATCGAAATCCCGGTGTCGACGCTGCAGCCCGAATGGCCGGCCATGGCCGAGGCCTTCCAGCAGCAGGTGGCGGCGGCGGGCATCCGCGCCAAGATCGTCCAGGTGCCGACCGACGGCTACTTCGACCAGATCTGGATGAAGCGTCCGGTCAGCATGACGCGCTGGAACGACCGCCCGGCCGACGGCATCCTCAACGAGGCCTATCGCGGCGGCGCGCGCTGGAACGAGTCGTTCTGGAAGGATGCGAAGTTCGACGCCCTGCTCGACGCGGCACGCACCGAACTCAATTTCGAGAAGCGCAAGGCCCGCTACATCGAGGCGCAGGACTACCTGTGGGAGAACACGGGCACTCTGGTGGGCTTTCATGCCTTGATCAACGTGGCCCACACATCCCGGGTGAAGAATCTCGATCCGGTCGAGAACTTCGGCATCCGCTGGCACAAGCTGTCGGTCAATTGACGGAAGCGGGGCTGAGTTGAACCGCGTCCGGCGCCGCTCCGCCGGATGACCATCCCATGCTCAAGCTGATCCTGCGCCGGGTTGCGCTCGGCGCGCTGACCCTCGTGCTGGTCTCGCTGATCATCTTCGGCGCGATCGAAGCCCTGCCGGGCGATGCCTGCACAGCCGTGCTGCAGCAGGACGCACGCGGCGAGACGCTGCTCAACTGCCAGAAGGAACTCGGCCTGGACCGCCCGGCCACGACGCGTTATGCGGAGTGGATAACCGGCGCGCTGCGCGGAGACTTCGGGATGAATGCGCACCGCACCAAGCGCATCAGCGAGATGGTGGGCGACCGGGTACTCAACTCGCTGTTGCTGGGTGTGTGCGCGCTGGCGGTCGGGCTGCCTCTGGCCTTTTTGTTCGGCATCCTGGCGGCACTGCGGCGCGACCGCGCGCTGGACCTGACGGTGTCCTCGATTGCCATCGCCGCCATGACGATTCCCGAGTTCGTCTCGGCCACCGTGCTGATCCTGGTGTTCAGCGGCTGGCTTGGCTGGCTGCCGGGCATCGTCACCACCTCGGCCAGCGCGCCGATCAAGGACTTTTTTCCCGAGATCGTACTGCCGGTGGTGGTGTTGTCCATGGTGATGACGGCGCATATCCTGCGCACCGTGCGTTCGAGCATGCTCGAGGTGCTCGACAGCGACTACGTGCGCATGGCCACGCTCAAGGGCGTGCCCTACCGGCGCATGATCGTGGTGCACGTGTTGCCCAATGCGCTGCTGCCTGCTATCAACGTGGTGGCGCTCACCGTGGCCTGGCTGCTGGGCGGCGTGGTCGTGATCGAGACCGTGTTCAACTACCCCGGGCTGGGGCGGCTGATGGTCAGTGCCATCTCCGATCGCGACCTGGCCCTGGTGCAGACCATCGCACTCATTGTTGCCTCCGTGTACGTGGGCGTGAACCTGAGCGCCGACGTGCTGACCTTGCTGGCCAATCCGCGCCTGCGCACCGCGGCCACGCGCGCGGCCTGACACCCATGAGCACCGCCGGGCCGCCCCAAGGTGCTCAGCACCGCAGCCCGCAGGGCGAAGGTACACCAGTGAGCACGCTGCCGGCCCCGCCCCTCGCCCTGCCAGCGCGGCCCGGCGCTGGCCAGCGCTTGCTGCAGACCCTGCGCGAGCTGATGGCCCGGCCGTCCGGCGCGATCGGCCTGCTGCTGGTGCTGCTGCATGTACTGATCGCGCTGGCCAGCCCCTGGCTGGCGACGCACGACTACAAGGCCGTGAGCGCCATCAACATCCTGCTGCCACCGGATGCCAAGCACTGGTTCGGCACCGACCACCTGGGGCGCGATGTGTTCACGCGCACGCTGATGGGCGGCCGCGAGGCGATCCTGGTCACCGCCATCGCCACGCCGCTGGCGGTGGTCTGGGGCGGCCTGCTGGGCATCTACCTGGGCCTGGTGGGCGGCCGGCGTGACGACGTGCTGATGCGCATGGTCGACGCCTTCCTCTCGCTGCCATGGATCCTGAAGATGCTGCTGCTGATCGTGATCTTCGGCGCCAGCACCCGGGTACTGGTGCCCACGCTGGCGTTCTTCTACGGCATCCCGGTGATCCGGATCGCGCGCGCGGCCACGCACAACGTGGTGGCGCGCGACTTCGTGCTCGCCGCGCGCGCGCGCGGGCATGGCCACTTCACGATCATGCGCCGCGAGCTGCTGCCCAACGTGCTCGACGCGCTGATGGTGGAGGGCGCCATGCGCTGGTCCTGGATGCTGCTGGCCTTCACCTCGCTGTCCTTCCTGGGCTTCGGCGTCTCGCCGCCCACGCCCGACTGGGGCCTGATGGTGTCCGACTCGCGCACCTACCTGCCGATCGCGCCCTGGGCCGGCCTGTACCCGATCCTGTTTCTGAGCACGCTGATCATCGGCATCAACCTGACGGCCGACGCGCTGGCCAAGACCCTTGGCGTCGACAAGGCACAGAAAGCTCCGATCTAGATGAAGGACGCCCCCCGTCTGTCCGGTCTCACTGCGTGTAGACCGTCCGAACCCCCCACTGGGGGGCGGGCCGGCCGCTTCGGAGCGGCCGTGCGCGGCGGCCTCTGGACGGGCCTGCACTGGGGTCGCCTGCCCTTTTATGCCCTGCGGGTGGCGCGCTGCGCCGTGGAAAACTGCCATGTCTGATGCGCCGCTGATCGACATCCGCGACCTCAGTGTCGGCTTCACCGGCCGCTCCGGCGCGCAGCGCGCGGTGCTGCGCAACATCGACCTGCAGGTGCGCCGGGGCGAGACGGTGGGCCTGGTGGGCGAGAGCGGTTCGGGCAAGAGCACGCTGGCGCTGGCCGCCATGGGTTACCTCAAGACCGGCCTGCGCGTGCTTGGTGGCAAGGCGACCTTCGCCGGGAACGACATGTTCGGGCTCGACGGCGTGGCCCTGCAGCGGCTGCGCGGCGGCAAGATCGGGCTGATCCCGCAGAACTCGGGGCAGTCGCTCACGCCCACGCTGCGCATCGGTGCGCAGCTGGCCGAGGCGCTGCGCCTGCACAGCGCGGTACCGGCGGCGCAGCACACGCAGCGGGTGCTCGAACTGTTGACCCAGGTGCGGCTGCCGGACCCGGCCGGGCTGCTGCGGCGCTACCCGCACGAACTCTCTGGCGGGCAGCAACAACGCGTGGCGATCGCGATGGCGCTGGCCGGCGAGCCCGAAGCCCTGCTGCTCGACGAACCGACCACCGGGCTGGACGTGACCACGCAGGCGCACATCCTGGAGTTGCTGCGCGAGATCAACGCCAGGACCGGGACCGCGATGGTCTATGTCAGCCACGACCTTGGCGCGATCGCACGTGTGTGCGACCGGGTGGTGGTGTTGTATGCGGGCGAGGTGATCCTGCGCGGTGCGACACGGCAGGTGCTGTCCGAGCCCTCGCATCCGTATGCGCGCGGCTTGCTGGCGTCGATACCGCGCCTGTCCGACGCACGCATTCCGGCCGCGCTGGACGGCCGCCCGCCGGCCCCCGGCGAGGCGGGTGCGGGCTGTGGTTTCGCGCCGCGTTGTGCGATGGCCCAGGAGCGCTGTCGCAACGAGCGCCCCGCACTGCGGCCGCTGGCCAACGGCGAGATCGTGCGCTGCCATTTCGCCGAAGGCACGGCCTCGCTGGGTGCTGCGGCGCAGCGCGTTGCACGCGCCACCGCGCCCGCGGGGGCGCCGGTGCTCAGCCTGCAGCAGCTCGGCGTGAGTTACGCCCGGCCGCGGATCGTGGACCAGCTGCTCGGCAGGAAGTCGTCCGCGACGCTGACGGTGCAGGGCATCGATCTGGAGATCCTTCCTGGAGAAACAGTGGCGCTGGTCGGCGAGTCCGGCAGCGGCAAGTCCAGCATCCTCAAGGCGGTGGCCGGCTTGTGGCCGGCCGCGGAAGGGCAGGTCAGGTTCGGCGGCCAGGCCGCGCTGGGCGGCAGCGTCGAGACCCGCAGCCGCAAGGACCTGCAGCGCATCCAGCTGATCTTCCAGAACCCGGACGACAGCCTCAATCCGCGCCATACCATCGCCGACATCCTGGCGCAACCGCTGGAGCTGTACTTCGGGCTGTCGCGCAGCGAGGTCCACACCCGCAGTGTCGCGCTGCTGGAGCGCGTGCGCCTGGGCGCGCACTACCTCGAACGGCTTCCGAACCAGTTGTCTGGCGGCGAGAAACAACGCGTCGCGATCGCGCGTGCATTTGCCGCCGAGCCCGAGCTGGTGCTGTGCGACGAGGTCACCTCGGCGCTCGACGTCTCGGTGCAGGCCGCCGTGCTGGACCTGCTCGACGAGCTGCGCGCGCAGCGCGGCACCGCCTACCTGTTCGTGTCGCACGACCTGGCCGTGGTGCGTGCGCTGGCGCACCGGGTGGCGGTGCTTTACCAGGGCCGGTTGTGCGAGGTGGGCCCAGCCGCGGCCGTGTATGCGATGCCGTCGCATCCGTATACCGAGGTGTTGCTCGGCGCCGTGCTGGAGCCCGACCCGGACCACCGGCCGACCCTGCTGGCCGACGACGTCATCGAGTCGTCACCGCCGCCGCGCGGCTGCGCGTTTCAGCGCCGCTGTCCGCGCCACCTCGGCGATGCCTGCGACGCCGTCACGCCGCCGTGGCGGCAGGGCGTCGCCGGCCACCAGATCCGATGCCACATCCCGATCGCGGAGTTGTCGCGGCCGATCCACGCCATCACGGAGACCGCAGGTGCTTGATTCGGACCCGAGGATCGCAGCCGATGTACTGCGGCGCTTCGGCACCGGCGTAATGCAGGCGCTGGGCTGCGCGCCGGCCATCGCCGCCGAGATCTCCGATCATCTGGTGGACGCCGATCTGGCCGGTGTGTATTCGCACGGCATCTTCCGCCTCGACTGGTACGCCGAACGCTCCGCGGTGGGAAAGTTCGACAGCTCCGCGCTGCCGGTGCTGGGCCATGCCGAAGGCGGTGCGGCCCTGGTCGACGGCGGCAACAACCTGGGCATGCCGGCCTTCCGCCTGGCGACCGACCACCTGATCGACGAAGCACGTGCGCGCGGCGTGGCGGCCGTCGGCATCGCCAACGTCGACCACACGGGCCGCATTGGCGCGTTCGTCAAGCGCGGCGCGGACGCCGGTTGCCTCACCATCATATTCGGGGGTGGTGCGCGCAAGGACTGGCCCCAGGTGGCACCCTACGGTGGCGCCCGCGGCGTGTTGCCGACCAATCCCTACGCGTTCGGAATTCCGGGCGGCTTGCATGGCCCGGTGGTGGTCGACTTTGCAACTGGCATGGCCGCTGGCGGCAAGATCTACGCCGCCAAAATGGCCGGCCGGCAGCTGGCCGAGGGGTTGTGCATCGATGCCGCAGGACGACCCACCACCAATCCGGACGACTATTTCAACGGGGGCGCCATCCTGCCGATGGCCGGCCCCAAGGGATATGGCATGGCGCTGGTGGCGGAGCTGCTGGGCGAGGCGATTCTCGGCAAAGCCATGGACGGCATGAACTGGATCGGTATTGCGGTGGACCTGGCGCTTTTTCGGGCTCCGGCAGCCTACCGCGTAGCCGCCGAGGAGTGCCTGGCCGAACTCAGGGCCTGCCCGTCCGCGCCCGGATTCGAACGTGTTGAAGTCCCTGGGGAACGCGAGGCCAGGATGCGCACGGAACGCTTGTCCAGCGGCATCCCCATCCCCCCGGAGACGCTCGAGTGCCTGCGCGCCCTCGGTCGCCGGCTGGGACTCGGGGAAGCTTGTTTGTTGCCATGATGGACTCGGCAGAGAAGACCGTGCCTGTTGGCCGCCCCCGGCGCCGGCGCGACCGCGACCGCGACCATTCCAGCACCGGCGGGCGCATCGAAGCGGTGGGCGGGCGTTATGCCCCGATGGATGCCGACGCGGTGGCTGCCATCGAGACAGCCGCCCTGGACATTCTCGCCAACGTAGGCTTGTCCGGTGCCCCGCCCCGCGTCTTGGCGCTTGTGTGCGGCGCAGGTGGATCGGTGACCGGCGCTGGCCGCTTGCTGTTTCCTGCCGATCTGGTCATGCGCTGCCTGAAGGAGCTGCCCCGCGAGGTGGTGCTGTGCGGGCAGGACCCGCGCCATGACCTGACCTTGGCCGGCACCCGGGTGCACGTCGGTTCTGGCGGCGCCGCGCCTTTGATCGTCGATCTCCAGAGCGGCGCCTACCGCGAGTCGACACTGCGCGACCTGTATGACGCTGCGCGCCTGGTCGACACGCTGGAGCACGTGCACTTCTTCTCACGCTCGCTCGTCGCACGCGACATGCCCGACGTGATGTCGCTGGAGCTGAACACCGCGTTCGCAAGCCTGGCCGGAACGTCCAAACATGTGTGCGTGTCGGCCTCGACGCCCGCGCACGTGGAGCTCATCGCCGCAATGTGCCACACGGTGGCAGGTTCGGAGCAGGCCTTCCGTGCACGACCGTTCCTCTCGCTCAACATCAACCATGCCGTGCCGCCGCTGCGCTTTGATCCGGACGCCTGCGAGGTGTTGCTCAAGGCGGCGGAGATGGGCATTCCGGCCATGGTCAACACCTTCGGCCAGATGGGCGCGTCAAGCCCTGTCACCATGGCCGGTTGCGTCGCCCAAACCATCGCCGAAACCCTCGCCGGCATGGTGCTGGGCTGGCTGGTAGACCGCCGGGCACGCCTGGTCTTTGGCCCGCGCCCGATGGTGACCGACCTGCGCACGGGCGGCATGGCCGGCGGCGGCGGTGAGCAAGCGACCCTGACCGCCGCCTGTGTGCAGATGGCAAGGCACTTCAATCTGCCCAACTCCACCATTGCCGGCGCGACCGACAGCAAGATCGCGGACGCGCAGGCAGGTTACGAGAAGGCGCTGAGCGTGACACTGGCAGCACAGGCAGGATGCAACTTCATCACGCAGGCCTGCGGCATGCAGGCCAGCCTGATGGCTGTGTCGCTGGAGGCCTACGTGATCGACAACGACATGCTGGGGACCATCCTGAAGTCGCTGGCGCCGATCGAGGTGGGGCCGCATACCTTGGTCCTTGACAACATCCGGGACGTGGTCGCCGGCGAGGGCCACTTTCTGGGGCAACCGGACACGCTGGCCCGGATGTCGAGCGACTTTGTCTACCCGCAATTGGCTGACCGGCGCCCGCCGGCGCAGTGGGAACAGGCGGGTTCCCTGGACATCCGTACGGTGGCCCGACGGCGCACGGCGCAGTTGCTCGCCAGCCATTTCCCGACCCACATGGGGCCGGAAGTTCAGGCCGCGTTGCGGGCGAACCTGGACATCAGACTGGCGCAAGAGGAGATGAAAGCCGTATGAAGATTGCAGTGGTTGGCACCGGTGCCATGGGTTCGATCTATGCAGGCCTGCTGGCAGATGCCGGCAACGAAGTCTGGGCGATCGATACCTGGGAAGACCATCTTCGCGCCATTTCACAGTGTGGCTTGCGGATTGAAGGCGCGAGTGGCGAGCGCACGGTCAAAGGCATCAGGACTTCGATGAGGGTCGCCGATGCGGGCGCCTGCGACCTCTACATCATCGCCACCAAGGCTTCGGCTGTGGGGGCGGCGGCGCAAGCCATCGCGCCTCTCCTGCGCCCACCCGCGCTGGTGCTGACGATACAGAACGGACTGGGCTCGGGCCAGCGCATTGCCAGGTTCATGCCGACGGACAACGTGCTGCTGGGAGTGGCCGATGGTTTTGGCGCCTCCATGAAGGGACCCGGCCACGCGCACCACAACGCCATGAAGCTGATCCGGCTGGGCGAAATGAATGGCGGATTGACCGAGCGGCTGACGCGGGTCGAGCAGCTGTGGCAGGCGGCAGGTTTCAACGCCAGGGCGTTTGAGGACATCCACCAGTTGATTTGGGAAAAGTTCCTGTGCAATGTCGCGTTCTCCGCGCCTTGCACGGTATTCAACTGCACCATCGGTGAACTGATGGCCAACCCGGCGTGGTGGGAGATCGCCACCGGGTGCGCGCGCGAAGCCTTTGCCTGCGGCCAGGCACAACGCATCCGGTTCGGCTTTGACGATGTGCTGCAGTATGTGACCAGTTTCGGGGCGGGCATGCCGCTTGCCCGGCCGTCCATGCTGCTGGACCACCTGGCGCGGCGGGTCTCCGAGATCGACGCCATCAACGGCATGGTGCCGGTCCTGGGGCGCGAACTGGGCATCCCCACGCCGTACAACGACACCCTGAGCGCCGTGGTGCGCAGGCGCGAGGAGGCATTCCAATGAAAATCGCCCGATTCATGTGCCC
This sequence comes from Rhodoferax sp. OV413, assembly GCA_945861785.1. Taxonomy (GTDB): domain Bacteria; phylum Pseudomonadota; class Gammaproteobacteria; order Burkholderiales; family Burkholderiaceae_C; genus CAISIP01. The sequence goes on from CAMAWD010000056.1 coordinate 18,940, forward strand.
GGGACGCACCGGGTATGGCGTGGTCATCCATGAAACCACCCTCGTCATCGGCAAAGGTGGCCGGCATATTGCGCGCGAGACGGCCCATGGATGACACCCTTACGTGTGGCGAAGCCCTGATGCAGTTGCTGGCCGAGTACGGCGTCGACACCGTGTTCGGCATGCCTGGCACGCAGACGCTGGAGCTCTACCGCGGTATTTCCCGCGCTGGCATCCGGCATGTGCAGTGCCGCAACGAACAAGGCGCCAGCCTGATGGCCGACGGCTACGCGCGTACCACTGGCAAGCCAGGCGTGTGCACCATCGTCACCGGCCCGGGCGTGACCAACGCCGCTACCGGCATCGCCCAGGCCTACTGCGATTCACAACCGATGCTGGTGCTGTCTGGCGCAGGTTTCACGCGCTCACTTGGCAAGGGCTGGGGCACCGTGCACGAGCTCGACGACCAGTGTGCCGTCACGGCCAGTTTCACGGCCTTCAGCGCCATGGTGCACCAGGCTGGGGAACTGCCGGAACTTGTCGCGCGCGCGTTCGCGGTTTTTCGTGGCAGCCGGCCGCGGCCGGTCCATCTCTCCCTGCCGTGGGACGTGATGCCGCAGCCCGCTGGAACCGGATGGGCCGTGCGCTGCGCGCCCTCCCGGGCGCAGCCAGACCCGGCGGCGATCACCGAGGCGGCGCAGTTGCTGGCGCAAGCGCGCCGGCCTTTGCTGCTGCTCGGCGGCGGAGCACTTGGCACGGGCGAAAGCGCACGCGCCATCGCCGAGCGCATCGGTGCCGTCGTGCTCACCAGCAATGCCGGCAAGGGCATCGTGCCCGAATCCCATCCGCTGTCGCTGGGATGCAGCATCCTGCAAAAGGCCAGCCAGGAGGCGCTGGCACAGGCCGATGTCGTTCTGCTGGTCGGCTGCCAGGTGGCCGAGGGCGACCATTTCCTGCCGCGACTGGAGATTGCGGGCGCGATCGTTCGCATCGACATCGACCCCCGGGAGCTGACCGCCCAATACGGCGCGGCGGTGGCGATCCAGTCCGACGCCCGGCCGGCCATGGCTGCGCTGGACCATGCGCTGGCGCAGCGCCAGGGCCGCGTGCCACGTGCCGATGGGGAGACCTGGGCGCGGGAGATCCGGGGGCGCAATGCCGCCGCCATGACGGTCGCCGAACGCCGGCATGCGCGTGTCTGGCAGGTGCTGCGCCAGGCACTGCCCGCAGACGCACTGGTGATCGGCGACATGTCCCAGATCGTCTATTCCGGTTCGTTCGCGTTTCCGGTGGAGCAGGAGAATTGCTGGATCTACTCCGGCACCTACTGCGCGCTGGGCGTGGCACTGCCGATGGCGATCGGCGCCAAGATCGGCGCGCCAGCGCGGCCGGTGCTGGCAGTGGCGGGCGACGGTGGCCTGATGTTCACGGTCAACGAACTGGCGACCGCAGTGCAGGAGCGGCTGGCTCTGCCGGTGATCGTGTGGAACAACGACGCACTGGGGGAGATCGCCGACCAGATGGACCAGCGCGGCATCCCACGTGTGGGTGTGGAGCCGCCCAGCCCCGACTTCGTGAAGCTGGCCGAGAGCCTGGGGTGCCACGGTGTACGCGCCAGCGGCGCGCAGCAGCTCTCCGAACTCGTGGGCGCCGCTTTCCGGGCCGATCGTCCGACAGTGATCGAAGTGCGCCAGGACAGCCCGTGGCTGGCCGCGTGAAGGGCCGCATGCACAACACCACCCGGCCAGCCGGTAGCGGCCCGCGCTTCACGCAACCCCGGCAGCCATGACCGATTTCACCGCCAGCCACTGGGGCGTGCTGGAATCCGTCCGCGGTCCGGGCGGCAAACCCGCTTTGCGGCCGCACCAGAACGACCCGGACCCCTCGCCCATCGGCACGGCTATGCTCGACGCCTACCAGGGTGGGCCCCGCATCCTGCGTCCGGCCGTGCGGCGCAGCTGGCTGGAGCATGGGCCAGGCACGGCAACTGCACAGCGCGGGCACGAGCCGTTCGTGCAGGTTTCCTGGGACGAGGCCGTGCGCCTGGTTGCGTGTGAGCTTCGCCGCGTGATCGACACACACGGCAACGCGTCGATCTACGGCGGCTGTTACGGCTGGGCCAGTGCTGGCCGTTTCCACCACGCGCAGAGCCAGTGGCGCCGCTTCATCCACCACCTGGGCGGGTGCACGGTGCACAGCCAGACCTACAGCTACGCCGCGGCCGAGGTGCTGTTGCCCCACATCGTGGCGCCGATGACGGAACTCAAGGCCTCCCACACCGCCTGGAGCGTGCTGGCGCGGCACACCCGCTTGTTCGTGACTTTCGGCGGCGTGCCGTGGAAGAATGCGCAGGTGGCCAGCGGCGGCGCCTTCGAGCACCGCCTGCGCGGCGGCCTGGACGCCATGGTCGCGGCCGGTTGCCGCTTCGTCAACTTCAGCCCGGTGCGCGCGGACCTCGAGTTGCCGCAGGGGGCACTGGAATGGATTGCGGTGCGCCCCGGCACCGACAGCGCGGTGATGCTGGCCCTGGCCTGCGAGATCATCCTGGCGCAGCGGCACGACCGCGACTTCCTGACCAGCCACTGCGTCGGTTTCGAGGCGCTGCAGGACTATCTGCTCGGCCGCAGTGACGGCGTGCTCAAGGACGCCGCCTGGGCCGGGCCCATCGCCGGCGTGCCGGCATCGCGCCTGCGTGCGCTGGCGCTGGAGATGAGCCTGCCCGCGCCCGGCGGGCGCTGTCTCGTCAACGCGGCGTGGGCGCTGCAGCGCGGCGACCATGGCGAACAGGCCTACTGGGCCCTGGTATCCCTGGCCGCCGTGATCGGGCAGATCGGGCTGCCGGGCGGCGGGTTCGGCGTTGGGTATGGCAGCGAGAACAGCCTGGGCAGCCCGCACCGCCTGCTCGATGGCGGGCCGCGCATGCCGTTCCCTCCCAACCCGATCGGCAGTGTGATCCCGGTGGCGCGCATCAGCGACATGTTGCTGCAACCGAACGCCGCCTACGAATTCAACGGCCGCACCAGGACCTACCCGGACATCCGGCTGGTGTACTGGGTCGGCGGCAACCCGTTCCACCATCACCAGGACCTGCATCGGCTGCGCCAGGCCTGGCGCAAGCCGCAAACCGTGATCGTGCACGAGCAGGTCTGGAATACGCTTGCCAAACACGCCGATATCGTGCTGCCGGCCAGCGCGAGCGTCGAGCGCGACGACATCGCCTACGCGCCGCGCGAGCAGCGGGTGATTGCGACGAAAGCCGTGCTGGCGGTGCCGGGCGAGGCGCGCGACGACTACGCCATCTTTGCGGGCATCGCGCAACGCATGGGTTTTGGCGACCTGTTCACCGAAGGCCGCACACCCGACCAATGGCTGGAACAGCTGTGGAAGGACTGGCGCGCCCAACTGGCGGCGACTGCGCCGGATATGCCTGACTACGAGACCTTTCGCGCACAGGGCCAGTGGTGCATAGCGCCGCTGTCCGGGGAGGCGGCGGCCCCACCCGTGATGCTGGCCGACTTCCGGCGCGACCCGCTGGCACATCCACTGAACACACCGAGCGGGCGGATCGAACTTTTCTCCGAGACGATCGCGGGTTTCGGGTATGCCGACTGTCCGCCGCATGCCAGCTGGATCGAGCCGCACGAGTGGCTCGGCAGTCCGTTGGCCGAGCGCTTTGCGCTGCACTTGATCTCGGACCAGCCCGCAACCAGGCTGCACAGCCAGCTCGACTTCTCGTCGCACAGCGTTGCATCGAAGGTGGCCGGTCGCGAGCCGGTCTGGATGCACCCCGACGATGCACTGGCCCGCGGCATTGCAGCCGGCGAGGTGGTGCGGGTGTTCAATGATCGCGGCACCTGCCTGGCTGGCGTCGTGATCTCGGACGCCATGCGCCGCAGCGTCGTGAAGATGTCTACCGGCGCGTGGCTGGACCTGCAGGATGAAGGCGAACGTGCGTTGTGCAAGCACGGCAACGCCAACGTGCTGACGCGCGACGCGGGCACGTCGCGGCTGGCGCAGGGGCCGTCGGCGCAGAGCTGTCTGGTGCAGATTGCGCGTTGGGAGGGAGTGGTGCCACCGCTGACCGCGTTCGACCCGCCGGCCTTCGCGACGGCACATCCTGGCCCGGTCGGCAAAGACCTGCAGGCGGGCAGGAACGCCCCCGAAGCTTAGACTCCCGACCATGGGCCGCAAACCGTGATGACGCAACATGAACACGATTGAACAACTCCGCAGGGTTCTGAACCGAAACCACACCATCGCCGTCGTCGGCCTGTCGGCCGAGTGGCACCGCCCCAGCTTCTTCGCAGCCAAATACATGCAGGAGCATGGTTACCGCATCGTCCCGGTCAATCCGCGCTACGCGAAGACGTCCACCGAGGTCCTCGGGGAGCGCTGCTACGCCGAGCTGACCGACATCCCGTTTGCGGTGGACATGGTCGACGTGTTCCGGCGCACCGAAGACGTGTTGCCGATCGCACGCCAGGCGGTGCAGATCGGTGCCAAGTGCCTGTGGCAGCAGATCGGCGTCACGAACCTGGAGGCGGACGCGCTGGCGCGCGATGCCAGCATGGATTCGGTGATGAACCGCTGCGTCAAGATCGAGCACGGCCGGCTGTTCGGCGGCCTGAACCTGGTCGGGGTGAACACCGGCGTGATTTCGGCCAAACGGCTTGGATCAAAGGAGTGACCCCATGGCAGACCACCAGTTCCAACCCGAGACGCTCGCCATTCACGCCGGGCAGGTGCCCGACAGCGCCACCGGCGCACGCGCGCTGCCGATCTACCAGACCACCAGTTTCGTGTTCGACAGCGCCGAGCACGCGGCCAGCCTGTTCAACCTGCAGACCTTTGGCAACATCTATTCGCGCCTGTCCAATCCCACGGTGGCGGCGCTCGAAGAACGCGTCGCCGCACTGGAGGGCGGGCGCGCCGGCCTGGCGTCGGCCAGCGGCATGGCAGCCGAGGCGATGGCGCTGATGACCATCCTGCAGCAGGGCGACCATGTGGTGGCCGCCGGTGCCTTGTACGGCGGCAGCGTGACCATGCTGGCGGTGAGCCTGAAACGCTTTGGCATCGAGACCAGCTTTGTCGACGCCACCGACCCGCAGGCCTTCGCCGCCGCCATGCGCCCCAACACGCGCGCGGTGTTTGCCGAAAGCCTGGGCAACCCGAGCCTGACGGTGCTCGACATCGCCGCCGTGGCCGAGGTAGCGCACGCCCATGGCGTGCCGCTGATCGTCGACAACACCGTGCCCTCCCCCTTCCTGTGCAACCCGCTGCGCCATGGCGCCGACATCGTGGTGCATTCGGCCACCAAGTACCTCGGCGGCCACGGCACCACGCTGGCCGGGGTGCTGGTGGAGGGCGGCAAGTTTCCCTGGGACAACGGCAAATTCCCCGGCATGACCGACCCGTCGCCGGGTTACCACGGCGTGAAGTTCTACGAGACCTTCGGCGACTTCGGCTTCACGATGCGCGCGCGCATGGAGGTGCTGCGCGTGTATGGCTCCACGCTGTCTCCGTTTTCCGCCTGGCAGATCCTGCAGGGCGTCGAGAGCTTGCACGTGCGCATGGAGCGCCACTGCACCAATACGCGCAAGGTGGCCGAGTTCCTGAAGAACCATCCGCGTGTCAGCTGGGTCAACTACCCCGGCTTGCCCGACCACCCCCAATACGACCTGGTCAAGAAGCAGATGCGTGTGGTGGACGGCGCGCCTGGCGCTTCCGGATTGCTGGCGTTCGGCGTTCAGGGCGGGCTCGCGGCGGGCGTGCGTTTCATCGAATCGGCGCAGATCATGAGCCACCTGGCCAATATCGGCGACACCCGCACGCTGATCATCCACCCGGCCTCGACCACGCACCGCCAACTCGAACCCGACCAGCAACTTGCCGCTGGCGTGTTGCCCGACATGGTGCGCATGTCGGTGGGTATCGAACACATTGACGATATCCTGTGGGACATCGACCAGGCGCTGGCAGCCGCCGGCAAGGGCTGAATGCGCCAAGCTGCCACACTACTGGCCAAAGCACCACCGGAGTTGCCGACCATGAACACCACTGAACACCCACCTGTCCTGCTCAGCAGCTGCGATGCGCGCGGCGTATGGACCCTCACCCTGAACCGGCCAACTGCGTTCAACGCCTTGTCGGAAGCCTTGCTGGCTGCCTTGCGCACCGAACTCGAACGTATCGCCGGCGACGAGCTGGCACGTGTCGTGGTGCTGGCTGCCGCCGGCAAGGCTTTCTGCGCCGGCCATGACCTCAAGGAGATGCGCAGTGACCCGTCGCTGGGCTACTACCAGGAGCTGTTTCGCCAATGCGGCGAGGTGATGCTGGCACTCCAGCACCTGCAAGTGCCGGTCATCGCGCGGGTTCAGGGCATGGCCACCGCGGCAGGCTGCCAGTTGGTCGCCATGTGCGATCTGGCGGTGGCCGCCACCGATGCGCGGTTCGCAGTCAGCGGCATCACCCTGGGGCTGTTCTGCTCCACCCCCAGCGTGGCCCTGTCGCGCAACCTGGGGCGCAAGGACGCGTTCGAGATGCTGGTCACCGGTGAATTCATCAGCGCCCACGAGGCCCGCGCACGCGGGTTGCTGAACCGCGTGGTGGACGCAGCCGAACTCGACGCCGAGGTCGAACGTCTGGTGGCGAGTATCCTTGCCAAGCCGCGGGTGGCCCTGGCGCTGGGCAAGGCCCTGTTCTACCGCCAGCTTGAGAAGGGCATCGACGCCGCCTATGCCGACGCCGCGCAGACCATGGCCTGCAACATGATCGACGCGTCGGCGCTCGAAGGCGTGCAGGCTTTCATCGACAAGCGACCGCCGCAGTGGCAGGCTTGACAATCGACTTTTGTTGAAACCCAGGAAACTCCCATGAGCAAAGCCATACGCATAGAGAAACACGGCGGACCCGAGGTCCTGCAACTGGTGGACGTCACCGTCGGGCAGCCCGGCCCGGGCGAGATCCGCATCCGGCACAAGGCCGTGGGCCTGAATTTCATTGACATCTACCAGCGCGACGGCCTGTACCCGATGGCCATGCCGCTGCAACTGGGCATGGAGGCATCGGGCATCGTGGAGGCCGTTGGCGAAGGTGTTACGCACCTTAAAGCAGGCGACCGCGCCGCTTATGCCAGCCAGCCACCCGGCAGTTACTGTGAAGAACGTGTCATGCCGGCCAAGTGCGTGTGCAAGCTGCCCGACGCGATCGATTTCGACACCGGCGCGGCCATGATGCTCAAGGGCCTGACCGCGCAGTACCTGCTGAAGAAGACCTTGCCCCAGGGCGGCCTGCAAAGCGGCGACCACATCCTGTTCCACGCGGCCGCTGGCGGTGTCGGCCTGATCGCCTGCCAATGGGCCAAGGCGCTCGGTTACCAGCTGATCGGCACGGCTGGCAGCGACGCCAAATGCGCGCTCGCCGCCGAGATGGGCGCGGCGCACACCATCAACTACAACACCGAGGATTTCGAGGTGCGCGTGAAGCAGATCACCGGCGGCAAGGGCGTGAAGGTGGTGTACGACTCGGTGGGCAAGGACACCTGGGACAAGTCGCTCAATTGCCTGTCGCCATTTGGCCTGATGGCAAGTTTCGGCAACGCTTCGGGCCCGGCGCCTGCATTCGCGCCCGGCATCCTGGGGGCCAAAGGCTCCATCTACGTCACCCGCCAGACGCTGTTCACCCACATCTCCACGCGCGAAAGCACACAGGCGATGGCCGACGACCTGTTTGCCGTCGTCACCAGCGGCAAGGTCAAGATCCGCATCGACCAGCGCCATCCGCTGGAGCAGGTGCAGCAGGCGCACCGCGACCTGGAGGCCCGCAAGACCACAGGCTGCACCATCCTGACGCTGTGACGCGCCGCGAACAGGCTGGCGGCGACGGGCATCGCGGGCGGCGGGTCGAATGACCAGCGTGTTGCAGCCGCAAAGCCACGTCGGCCAGCGTGCACTGGTCACTGCGGCAGCCAGCGGCATCGGGCGGGTCACGGCCCAGGCCCTGCTCGACGCCGGGGCGCAGGTGTTCATCTGCGACAGCAACCCGGCGCAACTGGCTGCAACGCTGGCAGCCGAACCCCGCCTGCATGGCCTGCAATGCGACGTGACGGTCGAGGACCAGGTCACCACATTGTTTGCAACCGCGCTGAAGGAACTCGGCGGTCTGGAGATCCTGGTCAACAATGCCGGTGTCTCCGGGCCGACTGCGCTGGTCGAAGAGACTTCCCTGGCCGACTGGCGGCAATGCCTGGCCGTCAACCTCGACGCGAGCTTCCTGTGCGCCCGCGCGGCAGCGCCCCTGATGCGCCGCCAGGGTGGGGGTTCGATCGTCAACATGTCGTCGACTGCAGGCCTGTTTGGCCTGCCACGGCGCGCGCCGTATGCGTCGGCCAAGTGGGCCATCCGGGGCCTGACGCGCACGCTGGCACAGGAACTCGGCCCCCACGGTGTGCGGGTGAACTGCATCTGTGCGGGCTCGGTCAGCGGCGAGCGCATCGACCGGGTGATTGCGGCCGAAGCCGCCAAGACCGGCGTGCCGGAAAGCTCCGTGCGGGCTCAGTACACCGATGCGGTATCTCTGCGGACCTTCATCAGCGCCGACGACATCGCCAACACCATCCTGTTCCTGACCTCGGCGGCCGGAGCACGTATATCCGGCCAGGACATCACCGTGGACGGACACACCGAGACGTTTTGAGCAAGGAGATGCGCCCATGGCCTGGAAAAACACACACGCACGTTACGGAACGATCTCGATCGCCCGGCACTGGCTGATGCTGCCGGCCGGTGCGGGGACACCACAACTCCGTTGACCAAGCTTGCCAACCTGGGTAGCTGGTGCCAACGCCCCCGCGCCAGGGCCGCCCCACCCCCGCCTGCGCAAGATTTTCGGCACTTGAAAATCAGAAGAAATCGCACCCAAATTCCACTTGGACGAAGGTATTTTTCCAATTGGACGTGAGGCGACATCATAACGGACGGTCAAAAATCTCTGATCGGACGGTACTGTGAGCGCGATGCCCGACACCCAACGAGACGCGCCCACCGGCATGGTGGACCGCCATCTGGCCCCGCTGCTACGCGAATCCCTGCAAGACACCCCGGCTGTACTCGTCAACGGCCCACGCCAATGCGGCAAGACTACGCTTGTACGGCAGTTTGCTGGCACTCAAGCTTGTCATTGGCCAGGACCGGCGACCCGGACGCTTCTTGCTTACCGGCTCGGCCAACATCATGGCCCTGCCCCTAGTTGCCGACAGCCTCGCGGGCCGTATCGCCCTGCATACCTTGCTGCCCCTGTCGCAATCCGAGCTCCAGGGCCGGGCGAACGACTTCCTGCAACGCGCGCAGATTCAGGATTGGCCGCTCACCCAGGCCACCTGGGCTATGGCACAGGGCAACACGGTGGCCCATGTACTGGCCGGCGGCTACCCGGAAATGCGCCAACGCGCTACCAGCACCCGCAGGCAGGCCTGGGCTCGGTCCTACCTCCAGACACTGGTGGAGCGTGATGTCCGCGACGTAGCCCAGATAGAGCACCTGAGCCAGTTGCCCAGGCTGCTGGCGGTGGCCGCCACCCACGCCGGTCAGTTGCTCAACGCCACGCAGATTGGCGGGCAGCTGGGCTTCAACAACAAGACCACCGACAAATACCTGGGTATCCTCGAAAAACTGTTCCTGGTGCAGCGACTGCCCGCATGGAGCCGCAACGAACTCAGTCGCCTGATCAAGACACCCAAGCTGCACTTCCTGGACGCCGGGCTGCAAGCCACTCTCACACGACTGACCGACGCGCCGGTGTTTACGCAACGTGAACGCTGGGGCACCACCCTGGAGACATGGGTGTACGCCGAATTGCGCAAGAGCCTCAGCCTCAGCCCCGAGGGCTGGTACCTCTCGCACTACCGCGACAAGGACCAGGTCGAAGTGGACTTCGTGCTGGAATCCCCACAGCGTCTGCTCATTGGAATCGAGGTCAAGGCCTCGGCCACCGTGAACAACGGCGATTTCAAGGGCCTGAGGCGACTTCAACTCCTCGCAGGCGACGCCTTCCTCACCGGCTTGGTGCTGTACGACGGCACCCAGGCCCTGTCTTTTGGCAACGGCCTCTGGGCAATCCCCCTCGCAGCTATCTGACCGGAAACGGCGCGGCGAGCGTGGTCTCTATGCCAGAGCCGCCGGCAACTCTTCCTGCAACTTGACCAGTCGCTCGGTCTGCGCCAGCGAAATCAGGTGCGCATACACGGCAGGGAGGAAACGCTTGTTCTTGATGTCCAGGAACAGTTCATCCGACAGGTTGTTGAGCCTTTCCTCGTTGACCACGTAACAACCGGAGATGGTCTTGACCTTGTCGTTGTCGCGCACCTGCAGGTTCAGCGGCGTGAACATGTTGTGCTCGGTCAGGAACTTGCAGAAAGTGTGGGTCTGCGCGTCCATCTGCTGCAACTCGGACAGGTAGCGCTTGACGTTTTCGATCACCTGGGTGGGTTCACCGTTCTCGTCGAACAGCGCCGCGCCTTCGGTCTCGCTGACCAGGCTGCTCGCCTCGTCGATACACACGATGTACTGGCCGTCGGTGCCGCGCGGGGTGAGCGCAAACGGGTAACGCCGGATGATGGCCGGCACATACGAGGCCTGCCACTTGCCCGCGGCGTCCACGAACAGGTTCTGGCCGGCATTCAGGCCGAGCAACGCGACCGGTCGGAACTCGTCCTTGTCCTTGTCTTCGAGAAACACGATGGGGAAAATCGCTGCGGCCCGCGTGAACTCATGCATCGTCAGGTACGCCACATGAAACTTGGAAGCGAATTCGAAGGAAGTGATCTCCTTGATCCTGGTGCGGGCGTGGACATCCTTGTTGACCGGAGCGACTTTTTGGAACACATGAACTCCTGACTGGCGGGTGATGAAAATGGGCAACTGGAAACCCCGGTCCAGTTTACACGCTGAACCCCTGCCGGACGGCGCGCGACGCTCGCCGTGCCTGCCCTCATTCCGGGCGTCTTGCGCCAAGTCATCGCGCACCGGTGGAAGTGGCGCGCCGCGACGCGGTTGCGGCTGTCACGAAACTGCCCGGAACTTGCCTTGTCGGCGTCATGCCGGCGCGGAACACTGGCGGCAGAACCCAAGGAGACCGCATTGAAAGAACAGCCCACCCCCACGTTGCCACCCAGCCGTGTGACCCTGGCCAGGGGGTTACTTCATCCGGGCCATACAGGCCGCGACCACCGACAGGCTGCTCCACGCCCGATCGGCGGCCTTCAGGTGGCTTGGGCCCGCCACGAGGACGAGGTCCGGGCGGCGCAACGCTTGAGGTACCAGGTATTTGCCGGTGAGATGGGTGCCCGCCTGCAGACGCAGGTGCCCGGCCACGACGTCGACCTGTTCGACGACTTCTGTGAGCACCTGTTGGTGCGCACCAGCGACACCCGGGAGGTGGTAGGCACCTACCGCGTGCTCACACCCGCCCAGGCCCTGCGCATAGGCAGCACCTACAGCGACACCGAGTTCGATCTGACCCGGCTGCGCAGCTTGCGCGAACGCATGGTGGAAACCGGTCGTGCCTGCGTGCATCCGGCACACCGCCATGGCGGCGTGATCCTGGCCCTGTGGAGCGCCCTGGCGGGTTTCATGGAACGCAACCAGCTCGACACCATGGTGGGTTGCGCGAGCATCCCGCTGCGGCACGGCGGGGCCAGCGGCATCGAAGGCGGCGGAGATGCGGCCGCGAGCATCTGGAACCAGGTGCGCCGCACCCATCTGGCACCGATCGAATACCACGTGCGGCCCCGGCTGCCCCTGCCACTGGGCCAGTTCGACGGCACACAGGCCATCGAACCGCCGGCGCTGATCAAGGGCTACCTGCGCCTGGGCGCCGAAGTTCTGGGCCCGCCGGCCTGGGACCCTGACTTCAACAGTGCGGACCTGCCAATGATGTTGCGCATCGCCAACCTGCCGGCACGGTACCGCAGACATTTCCAGGCGACCTGATGCGCACGGCCCTGGATGCCGCTGGTCCCTGGATGGCCCAATTCGTCGGACCCGAAGACGACGACACACCCGCTGTCAGCGGGAACCAGCGGCACTACCGCAGCGTGTTCATCTCCGACCTTCATCTGGGCACCCCTGGTTGCCAGGCCGACGCCCTGCTCGAGTTCCTGAAGGCGCATCCAAGCGACTACCTGTACCTGGTGGGCGATATCGTCGACGGCTGGCAACTGCGCCGAAAATGGTACTGGCCCCAGTCGCACAACGACGTGGTCCAGAAACTGCTCAAACGCGCACGCAAGGGCTGCCGCATCGTCTTCGTCCCCGGCAACCACGACGAGTTCGCCCGCCAGTTTGCCGGCCTGCATTTCGGTGGCATCGAAGTGGCGACCGAAGCGGTGCATGTCACGGCCACAGGGCAGCGGCTGTGGGTCGTCCACGGCGACTACTTCGATGCCGTGGTCCAGAGCGCGAAATGGCTGGCCTACCTCGGTGACAACCTGTATGAATTCACGCTCAAGCTCAACCGCCACCTGAACCATTTGCGTGGCCGGCTGGGTTTGCCCTACTGGTCGTTGTCGGCTTACCTCAAGCACAAGGTCAAGACGGCGCTGAACTACGTGATGGAGTTCGAAGCCGCAGTGGCGCGCGAGGCGCGCCAGCGCGGCCACCAGGGCGTTGTTTGCGGGCATATCCACCGGGCCGAGATGCGCGACATCGACGGGACCTTGTATTGCAACGACGGAGACTGGGTGGAGAGTTGCACCGCGCTGGTCGAGCATCCCGATGGGCGACTGGAACTGGTGCACTGGAACCCGCGCGCCACGGCGAACAACACGGTCCACACACAACAGGTCACAGCATGAAGATTGCACTTGTCACAGACGCCTGGGAACCCCAGGTGAACGGCGTTGTCATCACCCTGCTGGAACTGGTGCGCGAACTCGAGCGCATGGGCCACGAAGTTGCCGTGGTGCAACCCGGCCAGTTCAGGACGCGGCCCTGCCCCGGCTACCCCGGCATCGAGATTGCCATGCGTCCCGAGCGGCGCGTGCGCGAACAGCTGCTGGCCATCGCGCCCGATGCGGTCCATATCGCCACCGAGGGGCCGCTGGGCTGGGCCGCTCGCCGGTGTTGCCTGCGCGAAGGCATGGCCTTCACGACCGCATTCCACACCAGGTTCCCCGAGATCCTGCAGGCGGCGCTGCACGTTCCACTGCCCTGGGGTTACGCACTGTTTCGCCACTTTCACAGGCCGTCGGCCGGCGTGATGGTGCCCACACGTGGTGTGCAGGACATGTTGTCGGCGCGGGGATTCCGCAACCTGCGCGCCTGGACCCACGGCGTCGACACGGCGCTGTTCCGGTTCCACGCCCAGGCGGAGCGGCACCACAGTGCGACAGGTCTGATGCGCCCGGTGTCGTTGTTTGTGGGCCGGGTTTCCTATGAGAAGAACATCGCCGCGTTCCTGGAGCTCGATGTGCCCGGCACCAAGATCGTGTGCGGCGTCGGCCCGCTGGAACACGCCTTGCAGGCGCGTTTCCCAGAGGTCCGGTGGATGGGGGTGTTGCCGCGCCACGAACTGGCGCAGCTGTATGCCGCTGCCGATGTGTTCGTGTTCCCCAGCAAGTCCGACACCTTCGGGCTGGTCATGCTGGAGGCCATGGCCTGCGGGACACCGGTGGCCGCCTACCGTGCAGAGGGGCCGGCAGCGGTGGTGGCCGACAATCGCGGCGGGTGCCTGCACGACGACCTTCGGCAGGCATTTTTCGGAGCGCTGGGAACCCCTCGCGACACGGCGCGCGCCCGCGCCATGGAGTTCAGCTGGGCCCAGGCGGCGCGCCAGTTCGTCGGCCACCTCGTGCCCACCCGGACCGGGCCGGACGGGCGACACTTTGTCACGCAGGCGTCACAGTTGACGTAAATACTTGCAGGCGGTCTTCGACCAGGCTACAAGGGAAAAGTACAGGAATGGCACGATGGATCTGATCCTCTGGCGGCATGCCGAAGCCGAAGACTGGGTGGATGGCTGCGACGACCTCGAGCGCGCCCTGACACCGCGCGGCCTCAAGCAGGCGGCGCGGGTGGCGACCTGGCTCGACCGCCAGTTGCCCGAGGGCACGCGCGTCCTGTGCAGCCCGGCCCGCCGGTGCGAGCAGACAGCGGTGGCACTTGGCCGCAAGTACAAACTCCGCCATGAACTGGTGCCCGATGGCACGGTCGGCGACCTGCTGGTGGCGGCCCAGTGGCCCAATTCCAAGCAGGCGGTCCTGGTGGTGGGCCACCAACCGATGCTGGGCGCCACGATCGCGCAACTGCTGCCCTTTGACACCGACAACTGCCCGGTGCGCAAGGGCGCAGTCTGGTGGCTGCGCACCCGCGAGCGGGACGGCGAGTCCCAGACCGTGGTGGCGGCGGTCCAGTCCCCCGACACCTTGTAGTCGCAGTTCCGGGCGGCGGCCTGGCGCGCCCCGCAACCCAGCACCAGCGGGGCTGGACAATATGGCATACTTTTTGCCAAAGGCACCTGGTACCAGGTGCCGATGCAAACCCTGCCAGTGCCCACCCAAAGGAGATCCACCGCCATGAAACGACTGCTGTTGAAACTCACCGCCGCCCTCGCCCTGACCGTTTGCATCGGCGCTGCACAGGCCCAGACCACCCCCATCAAGTTCATCCTTGACTGGCGCTTCGAAGGCCCGTCGGCGCTGTTCCTGGCGCCGGTCGCCAAGGGGTATTTCAAGGATGCCAAGCTCGACGTCACGGTGGACGCCGGAAACGGCTCGGGCGGCGCGGTGACCCGGGTCGCCTCGGGCACCTACGACATGGGTTTTGCCGACCTGGCAGCGCTGATGGAGTTCCACGCCAACAACCCCGACGCTCCGAACAAGCCCGTCGCCATCATGATGGTCTACAACAACACACCGGCCTCGGTGATGGCGCTCAAGAAGAGTGGCATCAAGACCCCGGCCGACCTGAACGGCAAGAAGCTGGGGGCTCCGGTATTTGACGCCGGCCGGCGCGCCTTCCCGATCTTCCAGAAGGCCAACAACATCGGCGCCGTGACCTGGACCGCGATGGACCCGCCACTGCGCGAAACCATGCTGGCCCGTGGCGACGTGGACGCCATCACCGGCTTCACTTTCACATCGCTGCTCAACCTGGAAGCCCGTGGCGTGAAGGCCGAAGATGTGGTGGTGCTGCCCTACCCCGACTTCGGCGTCAAGCTGTATGGCAACGCCATCATCGTTTCGCCAAAGCTGATGAAGGACAACCCTGCCGCAGTCAAGGCCTTCCTGCAGGCTTTCACCAAGGGTGCCCGGGACGTGATCGCCAAGCCCGATGCCGCGATTGAATTCGTCAAGGCACGCGACGGCATCATCAACGTGCCACTGGAACAGCGCCGCCTGCGCCTGGCCATCGACACCGTGATCAACAGCCCCGACGCCCACTCCGAAGGTTACGGCCAGGTCAAGGCACCGCGTCTGGCGCTGATGGCCAGCCAGGTGTCGGACGCTTTTGCCACCAAGACCCGCGTCAGCGCCGACGCGGTGTGGAACGGCAGCTTCCTGCCCAGCGCCGCCGAACTCAACATCCTTCCGCCGCTCAGGAAGTAGGCATGGCGCAGCCTTCGCCAGCGCCGGCGGCCGGCGCCTCCTTCATCGATTTCCAGGACGTCTGGCTGGCCTACAACGAGACGCTCTTGGCACACAACAACTTTGCGGTCGAGGCCATCGACATGCAGGTCGCCAAGGGCCAGTTCATTGCCATCGTCGGCCCATCGGGTTGCGGCAAGTCGACGTTCATGAAACTCACCACGGGTTTGCGCAAGCCGTCTCGCGGACGGGTCATGATCGACGGCCAACCGGTGACCGGGCCGCTGAAGATTTCGGGCATGGCGTTCCAGGCGCCGTCGCTGCTGCCCTGGCGCACCACGCTGGACAACGTGCTGCTGCCCTTGGAGATCGTCGAACCCTACCGCAGCAACTTCAAGGCCCGCCGCGCCGAATACGCACAACGTGCCAGCGCGCTGCTGGCCCGGGTCGGCCTGGGGGGTTATGAGGCCAAGTTCCCGTGGCAGCTGTCGGGCGGCATGCAGCAGCGCGTGAGCATCTGTCGCGCGCTGATCCACGAACCCAAGATGCTGCTGCTCGACGAGCCCTTCGGCGCGCTCGACGCGTTCACCCGCGAGGAGTTGTGGTGCATCCTGCGCGACCTGTGGCTGGAGCAGCAGTTCAACGTGGTGCTCGTCACACACGACCTGCGTGAATCGGTGTTCCTGGCCGACACGGTGTACGTGATGAGCAAGGGCCCGGGGCGCTTTGTCGTGAACCGTGCCATCGACCTGCCGCGTGCGCGCGACCTGGAAATCACCTACACCACGCAATTCACCGACATCGTGCACGAATTGCGCAGCCATATCGGCGCGATTCGCGGCACAGCCACGCCGGCCGCAACAGCATCTGGAGCGACCCCATGAACAGCAGGAACCTCGAACGCGCAGCGCCTTTCGTGCTGCTGGTGGCCCTGGTCGCCCTGTGGCAACTGGTGTGCAGCGTGTTTGCCATTCCCGAATTCATCTTCCCCAGTCCGTTGCTGATCGCGCAGGCGCTGGGTGAATTCACCGGACCGATTGCGCTGGCCGCCTGGCAGACCTTCTGGGTCACGATGGTCGGGTTCGCCTTGTCGATCGTGGTGGGTGTGTTGCTGGGTTTTCTGGTGGGTTCCACGCGTTTCGCCTACGCGGCCGTGTTCCCGCTGCTGGTCGCCTTCAATGCCGTGCCCAAGGCGGCCATCGTGCCGATCCTGGTGGTGTGGTTCGGGATCGGCCTGGGGCCGGGCATCCTGACCGCCTTCCTGATCTCGTTTTTCCCTATCACCGTGAACATGGCCACCGGCCTGGCCACGCTGGAGCCGGAACTGGAAGACGTGTTGCGGGTGCTCGGCGCCAAGCGGCGCGACGTACTGCTGAAGGTGGGCCTGCCACGCTCGTTGCCCTTCTTCTATGCGTCGCTCAAGGTGTCGATCACGCTGGCCTTCGTGGGCACCGTGCTGGCCGAGATGACGGCGGGCGATGCTGGCATCGGTTACCTGATGCAGACGGCGGGATCGCAACAGCGACTGGCACTGGCCTTTGCCGGGCTGGTGGTGATTGGCGCGATGGCGATGGCGATGTACGAGCTGTTCAGCTACATCGAAAAACACACCACGGCGTGGGCGCACCGGGGATCGCAGAACGAGTGAGCCCGGGCTCGGGCGGGCCGAGGGCCACGCGGGCATCCCGCAAAACCGGTGCGGGGCGCGGCCTCAATCGTCGGAATATTTCCTGATGGCATAGTGCTTGGTCGTGTTCTCGAGAACCTCCCAGCTTCCGCGAAATCCCTGGGGAATGACAAAGCTGTCCCCCGTCTTGAAGGTCCGGCTTTCACCCGTGTCGCTCAGCAGCCGCAGGTGACCCTTTACGATGAAGCAGAACTCGTCCTTCCCGCTCAGCGCGCGCCATTTTCCCGGCGTGCTCTCCCAGATTCCGGTCAGGAAGCTTCCGTCGGGGCTCTCGAAGCAGGATCGGGTGATGTGCGCAGGCGTGCCTTCGAGCAGGCGCGCTGCATCTGGAACGCTGTGATGCTCCGTTGCCGGGACATCGGCGAAGCTGATGACGGACGGGGATGCTTTCGCCATGTGTACTTTCCCGGCTGTGGTGTCGCGAAGGGCGCTGCGCAGTGCCACGCCAAGAGCAAAGTATATCTTTGGCACGCACAGAAAATCATGCCGGGCCCGGGCGGGCGGACGGATTTGCTGCGATAGAGGGATTAAACTGGCTTTGCAGAGTCCACCACGCAGGGAAAATGAAGTGAAAACAAGGAGCATGATTCTCGATCGCTTCAACTCGCTGAGTCCGAAGCTTCAGGGCGCTGCTCGATTCGTCATCGACCATCCGAATGACGTGGTCCTGACATCCATGCGCACCCTTGCCGAACGGGCCCAGGCGCAGCCGGCGACCATGGTCCGGTTGGCCAAGCATCTGGGTTACGGAGGCTGGCCGGAACTGAAGGACGCGATCGCGCAAGACCTTGGACTGCATGCCCAGCCCTATGGCCCACGGGCCAAGACCCTGGCAAAGCGCGGGCAGGATGCCGGACTGCAGAGCGAAATGTTTCGCGCCCATCACGACAATCTCGATGTCACCGAAAGCCAGAATGTCTCGTCCCTGCGTGAGGCGGCAAAACTGCTGCGGCGTGCGGAACGGGTCCATGTGGCGGGTTTTCGGGCCAGCTTGCCGATCGCCCTTTCACTGGTCTATGGTTACCGCCTGTTTCGCAATTCCGTGAGTCTGATCGATGGACAGGGTGGCGGTCTGGAGATGCAGTTGCGCTGTATCGAACACAACCACGTGGTCGTCATCGTGAGCTTCGCGCCGTACTCCTGGGAGACCTTGGCGGCGATCGAGACGGCCAAGGCGGTCGGCGCGCAGATCCTTGCCATGACCGACAGCAACGCCTCGCCTCTGGCGCTCGCAGCGGACGCAACCATCTTGTTTGCCGTCAGCAGCCCATCGTTCTTTCCCTCCACCGCCGCCGGCCTGGCGGTGGCCGAAGCCCTGCTGGAGGTCCTGGTGGTCGAAGCGGGGGAAGACGCGGCAGAACGGATCGAACGCGCCGAGCAGCAACTGCTGGACTCCGGAGCCTACCTGCGCACAAGGCGAAAGCGGATCACTGCGGGCTCTTGACGCTTTCAGACCGGGGCTGGGCCACGGACGTGCCGCTGCGAACCGCCCCCATGATGCACGCCGCGGACCAGTCAACCGCGCGCCACCGGTAAGCCGGACGTATTCACAAGCACTGGACGATGCGCAGCATGCGTGCTGCCGGATCGATTTCGACCAGCGCTGCGTGCGGCACCCTGCAGGTGATGTCCTCGTCGAAACCAGCCAGCATCGTGATATCGGCAAATGCGGCGCCCTGGACCAGGATCGGATTCACGCTGTTGAGAACGATCGCCAGCGGCGCTGCTGCCCGCGATGCCATCTCGCGCAGCATCCATGCGCTCGCGACGCCGCCCTTGGCGGTATCGAGCACCAGGATCCGTCCGACGTACGACTGACCCACGAGCTTGTGTGCCGGCCGCGAGAATATGCCGGCAACGCGATCGAGGTCGTAACGCGCAGAAAACCCGTCGTGCGCGACGAGGGCCGTGCCACGCACCAGCGCGCCGATCCCGTGCCGGGCCCTGAATTCCACCGTCTGCGTCATCTGCATATCGCTCCCCGCGGTCGTCAAGACAGCCGGCCGGTCGCGGCGGCATCGATGCACTGCTCCATCGATGCCAGCATGGGCACATAGCCGTAACCGCCGAGGATGTTCACCAGCTTCGCGCTATTGGTCGCCAGGCGCTTCCAGCCATTCGCATCCGCCATTTCACGCGCATAGGACTGGTAAAAACACATGCCCGACAGCACCTGGCCACCGGCGGCCTCGATGCGCTCCGTATATCCGAAGCGGTCGGCGTCCGGCTTCACTTGGGGGCTGGTCACGGCAAGCATCGGCTTGATGAAATGGCGGCCTTCACAGAGTTCTGCGAGCCGGCGCAACTCGTACAGGCTCAACTGCGGCGCGGAGAAGACCACCACATCCACTTCGTCGGTGACCGCGTAGGAACGCTGCAGTGCCAGCACGTCGGCACGGCCGATCCGATGGCTGACCGGCAGACGCTCACCACCGACATCTTGAAGACGGAAGGCTTCCGGCGTGATGCCCACCAGATGGAAAAGGGCGACAGACCCGAAGCTGGCCATCGCCGCGCCGAAATGCTTCAGCGCGTCCGACCCGGGCGCGCAGTCCAGGCCTTCGACCACCGGCACCGACCAGTAGTTTCCCGCCAGCCGGCCGATGACGCCGCCCAGCGCGCCCCACTCGTTGAGCGTGGCGGGTGTCCAGTCGACCCGCAAGCGGATGGTGGCCTGGCGTTGGGCGTCCAGATGGAAGCCGTAGCGGGGCGTTCGGCCCGTCAGTCCCGCGGCGAGCGCGGATGGCCCGCCTTCGAAATTCGAACGCGCTGCGCAGATCGAGTTCGAGTAGATCACCACGCCGGTGTCGCCGAAAGCGAGGTGCTCGCCCCTGAGGGGCGCCTGGATCGTCTGGTAATTGATGCAGGTGTCCGTCATCGCGACCCCGAGGCGGACAAAGGCGTCGATGGCACGCCGTTCCAGGGTCAGCATCCAGGGAGCATGCTTGAGCAGTCCGGCCTTGGAAAAATCCGTTCCGCGTGGATCGGTGATGGTCGGGATGCAGACCCGACCCCGGCCATTGTCCGCATCGGCCATCTCCTCCAGCCAGCGCACACCGGACTCACCCAGGCTCTCGGTGTCGGCCATGATATGCGCCTGGCTCACCGCAACGAAATCCTTCGCGCCAAAAAACTCGGCAACACAAAGCTGGTGCTGCAATGCGACCTGCTGCGCGCGGCCTCGCGCCCCCGCCAGCATGTCCTTCTCGTCGCCGGTCAGTTTCATCCGGGAATCGCCGCGCTCAACACCCATGTTCGCCAGCGCCCGGGGATCGCGCTGATCCCGGGCTCCTTCGGTGCGGAACGCAGCCCATCAAGCGGCCTCGGACAAGGCGCTGCTGTTCAGACGCAGCTGCGCGAATTCAGCCACCTGGCGTCCCACCAGCGCGAGCTGCATCCTGGTCGACTCGTCGACCAGCTGGCCCGACTCGCCAAAAAGGGGTAGGGACGTGTTGCGCATCGCGATGAGCGTCGGACCGCCGGCCTGCCAAGCTGCTGCGCAACAGATGCGCCCGATCGCACTGATGATGCCGTCCAGCCGCCTGAAAAGGCCGATGAGGCGCTCGGCTGCGGCAAGACTGACCCTGAGAACGCGCTCGGTCGATGGGCCGTCGCGGGTCGTCCCACCGAGACCCAGTACAAATGGCCGCTTCTTGCTCATGTGGGCGGGCGGGTCTTTTCAGGCCGGCTGCGGCTCCCGTGGGGCCGCCGAAAAACCGATCTTGCCCAGATCGCCGAAACGCCGCTGCAGACGGGGAATGACCTCCGACCCGAAACGCTCCATGGATTTCAGGACCTGGTCCTGCGACAGGCCCGGAATGGCCATGAACAGGCTGATGTGGCTGGGCGAAAGCGTCTCGATGTCGCGCGCCAGACGCTCCGCCACCGCATCGGGGTCGCCAATGGGCAGGCGTGCGACGATTTCTTCCAGGTCCGGCTCGTCCACCGCGGGAGTCTCCTTCAGGAAGCTGCCCTCGAATTCGTGGTATTTGTTGCGCATCGCCATCGCAAGGCGGCGGACATAACGGGCGCCATCCGCTGCCTTCAGGGCATCTTCATGGTTGTCGGTGACGAATACATAGCGCTGGATGGCGAACGGCATGCGTTGCGCATCGCCTCCTGCCGCAGCGTAGGTCGCTTCGGTCCCCTGCCGGATTTTCTGGACCACGTCGATGGAGTTCCAGCCGGTCGTGAAGAAGGGGGTGTAGCCGCGCTCGACAGCGCGGCGCTGTGCTTCCACATCGGTTGCCATTCCTGCGATATAGATGCTTGGGCGCTTCTGGACCGTGCGTATAGCGAAATGGGTTTCCGGAAGATTGATCAGCTCGCCCTTGAAAGTCACGGCATCCCTGGTCAGAAACGCGTCGACGAAGTCGAGCGTCTCGAACAGGGCGCTGCGGGCCTGCTTGAGGTCTCGACCGAACTTGCGGAACTCGTACTCCTGGTAGCCGGTTCCAAATCCCAGGACCAGCCGGCCGTTGCTGAGCTGATCGGCGACACCGATATCCTCTGCCAGGCGAATCGGCTCGTACAGCGGCGCGACGACCACGGCCGGGCCGAGCTTGATCGTGGATGTCAGGCCCGCCATATAGGACGTCATCGTCAGCGGTGAAGGACAGAGGCAATAATTCGAGAAATGGTGCTCCGCGAACCAGGCGATCTCAAAACCGATCTTCTCGGCCATCTGGACATGCTCGACCGTCTCCTGGTAGATCTGGCGGGGGCTCTTGCCCGGCTGGCGTTGCGTGTTGAGACAAAACAGACCGAAATGCATAGTTAAATTCCTTGTTGAGTGGGGGTG
The DNA here is from genome assembly GCA_945861785.1 of Rhodoferax sp. OV413. Lineage (GTDB taxonomy): Bacteria > Pseudomonadota > Gammaproteobacteria > Burkholderiales > Burkholderiaceae_C > CAISIP01. The sequence goes on from CAMAWD010000056.1 coordinate 40,987, forward strand.
GCGGTCAATAACCGACGATCACCTCTCCGCCATTGGGACTGATGACCTGGCCGGTGATGAAGGCGGCCTCGTCGGACGCGAAGAAGGTCACCGCCTCGGATATCTCCTCGGGCTGGGCCCAGCGCTGGAGGGGGATCTTCTTTTCCTTTTCGCGGATTTTTTCCATCCCCTGCACGCGTATCGGCATCTCGGTCATCACGCCGCCAGGGCACACCGCATTGACCAGGATGTTCCACGGCGCAAGTTCCTTGGCCCACGCCTTGGTCAGGCCCAGCACGGCCGTCTTGGCGGCACAGTAATGCGAGGCGGTGTTGGCGCCCACCATTCCCCAGGTGGACGATATGTTGATAATGCGGCCGCTCCGGCGGGCCTTCATTCCGGGAATGACAGCCTGCCCGCAGAAGAACGAGCCTTTCACATGGATGTCGAACATGCGCTGGAAATGTTCAGGCGTGATGTCCTCGAACGCCAGGTGCTGGCCGATGCCCGCATTGTTGACAAGAATATCGATCGAGCCCAGTTCGCGTTCAGCCTCACCCACCAGGGCGCGCATCGCCGCCAGGTCGGTCACACTGGCGGTGGAGACAATCACCCGGCGTCCAAGCGCCCTGACGGTCTCGGCCACCGCGGCAACCTCATCCTGCAGCACGTCATGGAGCACGATATCGGCGCCGCGCGCGGCCATCATTTCAGCGTGGGCACGACCCATGCCGCGGCCGGAGCCGGTTATCCACGCCACCTTGCCGTCGAATCGGGAGGGGTTATCAGTCATGGTATGTCCTTTAAAAACCAACAATCATTTCGCCGCCATTGGGGCTCAACACCTGCCCGGTGACGAAATCCGAGCGTGACGATGCGAGATACGCAACGGTGTAGGAAATTTCAACGGGCTGGCAATACCGCTTGAGCGGCACCTTCTCCTCTTTGGCGCGCAGTACGTCCGAGTTGTCCAGCTTCATGGGCCCTCCGGAACGCACACCACCGGGAGCGACCGCATTGACGTGGATGTTCCATGGCGCGAGTTCCTTTGCCCAGCACTTCGTGAAGCCGAGCAAGGCCGCCTTGGCGGCGCAGTAATGGGACGCCACCGGGGCACCGGACATTCCCCACATCGACGAGATGTTGATGATCTTGCCGGAGCGCCGTTCCTTCATCGAAGGCACTACCGCCTGGGCACAGAAGAAGGAGCCCCGCACATGCACTGCGAACATGCGGTCGAAATCGTCCTCCGAAATTTCTTCGACCAGGGCACGCTGGCCAAAACCGGCGTTGTTGACCAGGATATCGATGGGACCCAGGGCCCTGGCGGCCTGCCCGACCATGGCCTGCACCGCCGCCACGTCGGCCATGTCGACAACCCCCACGTGGGCCCGGCGGCCG
>CAMAWD010000057.1 GCA_945861785.1 Rhodoferax sp. OV413
GCGGTATCGGCCAGGTAATACCCACCGATGTCGGCCGGCGCGCCCTGCACCGCATTGAACTCGTCGATGATCTTCTGCTCGTTGTCGGCCAGGGCCCTGGCAAGTGGTGCGAAATGCGCCGCCAGTGCGGCGTCCCCGGTCTGCGCGGCCAGTGCCTGGGCCCAGTACATCGCCAGGTAGAACTGGCTGCCGCGGTTGTCGATCTGGCCGGTCTTGGGAGACGGGCCCTTGTTGTTGTCGAGCAACTGGCCGGTGGCGGCATCGAGCGCCTCGGCGAGGATCTTGGCGCGTTGGTTGCCGGTCTTGATGCCCACGTCTTCCAGCGACACGGCCAGCGCCAGGAATTCACCCAGCGAATCCCAGCGCAGGTGGTTTTCTTCCACCAACTGCTGCACGTGTTTGGGCGCGGACCCGCCGGCGCCGGTCTCGTACATGCCACCGCCGGCCATCAGCGGCACGATCGACAGCATCTTGGCACTGGTGCCCAGCTCCATGATCGGGAACAGGTCGGTCAGGTAGTCGCGCAGGATGTTGCCGGTGACCGAGATCGTGTCGAGACCTCGCACCACCCGTTCCAGCGTGTAACGCATCGCGCGCACCTGCGACATGATCTGGATCTCGAGGCCCGCGGTGTCGTGGTCGGCCAGGTAGAGCTTGACCTTCTTGATCAGCTCGTTTTCGTGCGGGCGGTATGGGTCGAGCCAGAACACCGCCGGCATGCCGGAGTTGCGGGCGCGCGTGACAGCCAGCTTGACCCAGTCGCGGATCGGCGCGTCCTTGACCTGGCACATGCGCCAGATGTCGCCCGTCTCGACGTTTTGCGAGAGGAGCAGCTCGCCGGTGGCGATGTCCACGATGTTGGCGATGCCGTCTTCGGCGATCTCGAACGTCTTGTCGTGCGAGCCGTATTCCTCGGCCTGTTGCGCCATCAGCCCGACGTTGGGAACAGTGCCCATGGTCCGCGGGTCGAAGTTGCCGTGCCACTTGCAGAAGTTGATCATCTCCTGGTAAATGCGGGCAAAGGTGCTCTCGGGCATCACGGCCTTGACGTCCTTCAGGCGGCCATCGGCACCCCACATCTTGCCGCCGTAGCGGATCATCACCGGCATCGATGCGTCGACGATGATGTCGTTGGGCGAATGGAAGTTGGTGATGCCCCGGGCCGAGTCGACCATGGCCAATTCCGGGCGGTAGGCATGGCAGGCGTGCAGGTCGCGCTTGATCTCGTCTTGCTTGGACTGCGGCAGGGCGGCGATCTTGTCGTAGAGGTTGGCCATGCCGTTGTTGACGTTGACGCCGATCTCGTCGAAAAGCTTTTCGTGCTTGGCGAAGGCGTCCTTGTAGAAGATCTTGACGCAGTGGCCGAAGACGATGGGGTGCGAGACCTTCATCATCGTGGCCTTGACGTGCAGCGAGAACATCACGCCGGTCTTGTGGGCGTCTTCGATTTCCTTCTCGTAAAACTCGCACAGCGCTTTTTTGCTCATGAACATGCTGTCGATGACTTCGCCCGCCAGCAGCTTGGTAACCGGCTTGAGCACCTGCGTCTTGCCCGACCTGGTGATGAGCTCCATCCGCACGTCGCGCGCCTTGTCGAGCGTCATCGACTTTTCGCCGTGGTAGAAGTCGCCGCGGTGCATGTGCGACACGTGTGAGCGCGAGGCCTGGCTCCACTCGGCCATGCTGTGCGGGTTCTTGCGGGCCGACTCCTTCACTGCGCGCGGCGCCCGGCGGTCGGAGTTGCCCTCGCGCAGCACCGGGTTCACCGCGCTGCCCAGGCATTTGTTGTAACGCAGGCGAATCGCCTTGTCGGCGTCGTTCTGCGGGTTCTCGGGAAAGTTCGGCAGCTTGTACCCCTTGGACTGCAACTCGCGGATTGCCGAGACGAGCTGGTTCTGCGAGGCACTGATGTTGGGCAGCTTGATGATGTTGGTGTCGGGCAGCAGAGTCAACCGGCCCAGTTCCGCGAGGTTGTCGGGCACCTTCTGTGTATCGGTCAGAAACTCGGGGAATTCACCCAGCACGCGGGCCGCCACCGAGATGTCGCTCTCGACGACGTCGATGCCGGCCGGTGCGGCGAAGGTGCGCACGATGGGCAAAAAGGCGCAGGTCGCCAGGAACGGCGCCTCGTCGGTCAGGGTGTAGATGATCTTGGTGGGTTTGGCGGTCATGGGCGGCAACTTCCGGGTGTTGATGGGCGCTGGGCGGACGCCGTGACTTTATTCTATTTTGGGGGCGGATTCCGGGGGTGCGGGGCCGGCTGCGACGAAACCGGCTTGCACTGGCGCGCAGCCTGTCAATTTGGCGCAAGCATCTGGCCGCAGACATGCTTTCGGGAGATTCGATTTACAATTTGGAAATCGCACTACCAATTTGTAAAAATGATCCGCCGTCAAGCTGAACCCGCTTTGCTGCAGCTTGCAAAGGGGTATCCGGTCCTGGCCATCACCGGTCCACGCCAATCCGGCAAAACCACGCTCGCCAGAAGCACCTTCCCCGACCGGCCCTACGTGTCGCTGGAAGACCCCGACACCCGGGCCTTTGCCGAAGATGACCCGCGCGGTTTCCTGGCCCGGTACCCGGACGGCGCTGTCCTGGATGAAGCGCAGCGCTGCCCGACCCTGTTTTCGTACCTGCAGACCCGCGTCGACGCGGACCAGCGCATGGGCCAAATCGTGCTGACCGGCTCGCAACAGTTCGGCCTGATGTCCACCATCACCCAAAGCCTGGCCGGCCGCGTCGGTCTGGTCCAACTGCTCCCATTTTCTTTGCAGGAACTGCTGGACGCCCGTGCAGCGCCAGGCAACCTCGACGAACTCCTCTGGCGCGGCCTGTATCCACCGCTGCATGACCGACCACTGGCGCCAGAGCAATGGTTTGCCAACTATGTGATGACCTATGTGGAGCGCGACATGCGCCAGATCATCGAAGTCCAGAACCTGAGCCTGTTTCAACGGTTTCTGAAAATGTGCGCTGCCCGTTGCGGCCAACTGCTCAACACCTCAGGCCTGGCCAACGACTGCGGTGTATCCCACAAGACGATTGGCGCATGGATTTCGGTTCTGGAGGCGGGTTACATCGTGTTCCTGCTACAGCCGCACCACCAGAACTTTGGCAAGCGGCTCGTCAAGACCCCAAAACTGTATTTCCACGACACCGGCCTCGCCGCCTATTTGATGGGCATTCGCGACCCTGCCCATCTGTCCATCCACTCCGCACGAGGTTCCTTGTTCGAGAACTTTGTGATCAGCGAACTGCTCAAGCGCCGTTACAACCAGGGCCTGGCATCAAACCTCTATTTCTGGCGCAACAACACCGGCGAAGAAGTCGACGTGCTGATCGAGCACGGCGAGATGCTCATGCCGGTGGAAATCAAGTCTGGCCAGACCTTCACATCCGACTTCCTGACCGGCTTGAACAAATGGGCGCGGTATGCCGCAGACAAGGCCCTGCCTGCGCATCTGGTGTACGGCGGCGACGACAACATGACGCGCAGCGGCGTGTCAGTGCATTCATGGCGGCAGATGCAGGAACCGGGCGGCACGTGAGATCGACCGTCGCCAATCACCCCAGCGGCAGTTACTTCTTTGGGCGACCAGCGCGCGCCAATTTTGGTTTGTTGCCCACGTCTTTGTCCAACGCTCCTTGTCTGTGATTGGCCTGTTCCAGCCACAACAGCGAACCGGCGTGTGACAGAAAACGCTGCAGATAGTCGGGTGAAAGCCCGCGCATCATCGCCAGCGACTGCAGCACCAGAGAATGGGAATTGAGTGGGCCGGCGTTCTCGGGGCCCCGCCCCACGGCCTGATCCAACTGGCGTTCGCTTGAAATCCGGCTCCAGGTTTCCCTGAATCGGCGCGCGCTTTTCAGGTCGGGTTTCGCATCGCCATCGCTGTCCAGCCCACTTGCCTGGTCGGCCCGGGTCGCCGTGCGGATGTACTGGTTCAATTGAACCAGTGCGGCGGGCGCCACCGCCACCGCCACTTTTGCAGAAAGTCGATGCAAAGCCAACAGTTCACCCTCGGCAAACAGTCGGCGCATTTCGCGGGCCAGGCCCGGCTGTTCGCCGGCTGCACCCGCCACCACCTCGCCCGCCGCCTGCCGCGCCTGCCTGAAACGTTTGTCGTAGACGGCCAGTGCGGCGATCAGCTTGTCAGCCAGGTTCTGCCGCGACCGGCCAGGCTCTGCAAGCATGCGCCTCGCCATCACTTCCAGAAAGTGAAACCGCGCTGGATCGAGACGCTGGGCCTTGTCGTCCCGCAGGGCTCCAAGCATGGCCAGCGCCGCCTGTTCGGCATCCGGCTTCGCCGCCGGCGCGGCATTCAGGGCTGCCTCACTCACGGGCAACGGGCTTGGCACCGGGCGACTTGGGTACCGGCGCCATCTCCACCCGCCGGTTCTGAATACGCCCCTTTTCATCCGCATTGGAGGCCACCGGTTGTTCGGCCCCAAAGGCGGCACCGAAGACGCGCGACGAGGGCATGCCTTCCTCGATCAAGGCCCGGGTCACCGTCAGGGCGCGCTGGGCCGACAGTTCCAGGTTGTCGGCGAAACGCCGGTTACCCTCCTGGATCGGCTTGTCGTCGGTGAACCCGCTGACCATGAGCATTTCGTCCCGCTCACCCAGGTACACGTGCAACGGCGGCACCAGGCTTTTGAGCAGCAGCCGGCCGTCGGGCCTCAGCTGGTCCGAGTTCAGCGGAAACAACACGCTGCCACTGATGCCGATGCGGCCATTATTGAGCGTGACCCGACCGGCAGCCAGCGGGATGGCCAGGGCTTTTTCCAGCGCCATGCGGCGTTGCTCTTCCTGCCGGCGTTTCGCAATCTCAGACTCCAGATTGGCCATCAGGTCCATCTGGACCACCAGCACCCCGACCAGGATCAGCACGAAGGCACCCAGCAAACCCGCCATCAGGTCGCCAAAAACAGCCCAGACCGGCGCGGTCTGCTCCATGCCGTCGTCCCGGTCGTCCAGGCTTTGCATCAGATGCTCCCGGCCGGCAGTGCCGACTTGCGGCTGTCCAGCCGGCGCAGGTCTTCGACCAGGCCTTGCTGGGACGTGATGCTGAGGTCGATGACCTCGCGCGCCTGCGCCACGTAGTAGGCAAGTTGCTCGTCACTGCGGGCCATGGACTGCTGGATGGCGCCCTCGATGCGCTGCAGCGAGTCCATCAGCTTCTCGTTGGTCACACTGAAAAGCTGGACGCCATGGTTGAACGATTCACCCAGACTGGAGAGTTCGACCGCGCTGGCGGCCACCTGCGCTGCCACGTCGCGGGCACCACCGGCCTGTGCGTCCAGTGTTTCGGAAAAATGGCTGCCCGACTTTTCCAGCACAAGCGCTGCGGACGCCACCAGTGACTCGATGGCCGAGCGCTGCTCGCCTGCGGCCAGGTTGATTGTCTGCAGCAAGGTGCTGATCCTTTCCACCAGGCCGGCACGCTCTTCGAGCGCGAGGTTGTCGCGCTCGGCGAGACGGCTGACTTCCTGGCGCAGCTGGGCAATCACCCCGGAGGCCGCCTGCGGCACTTCGGCTGCCGTATTCAAAAGGCGCGTCAGGGGTGCTTCGAGCGCCACACCCAAGGTGGCCAGGTGGCTGGCCAGTGCGGTCTGGAGTTCGCCCAGGCGCTCGACGGCGGCATTTCCCCGCAATGCCTCCTCACTGCGCAGCGCGCCCAGCTCCGTGCGCCACAAAGTGGCCAACTGGTCCAGGCGTGTGTCATGCTGCTGCGTCCATCGGGTCTCTGAATCGATGCGCGTCCGCACCAGGTCTTCGGAGCTCGCGATCAGCTGCGCAATCCCGTCCATCGACCGGTTTGCCTGCTCGCTGGCGCGTTCTGCGATCCCGGTCGCAGTCTGCTCCAGTGTCTGGCAGACACTGGCCAGCAGCGCGCCCGAACGCTGCTCGAAAGTGCCGGTGAAAGATGCCAGTGCCCGGTCCAGGCCGGCGACCAGGTTTTCACTGGTTCGCACATGTGTCTGGAGCGCAGCCATCCAGTTGTCGGACACGGTTGCGGCAGTCGCGCTGAACTGCGTCGACAGACCGGTCAGCTGGGACTGCGCCGCGTCGCTCACGCGCTCGTGCATGCGCTTGGACTCCTGCGCGATTTCCTTCATCGCTGCCTCGACGACCGGGGTGATGCTCTCGCCGGCGACCCGGGCGCTCGCCGCCAGGCTGGCCGTCAGTGTTCTTTCGACCGCGCCAGCCAGACCGGTGTAGGCGACACCCACGTCGCGGTGAAACTGCTCCTGCCGGCCCAGCAAATGCGCATCGAGCTGTTCGCTCCGGCGCTCCATGCCGTCCATCATCGCCTTCAGGCTGAGCACCACGTCGGGCAAGGCATGCGCCTGGGCCTGCAGCGCCTTGAACGCCTCCTGGCGCTGGTGCACCAGCGAGAACGGCCGAAACACGGTTGCGATGCGCTGGTCCAGTTGCCGGCCGGTGTCCGCCCGCTCACGGCGGCTGATGGCAGACATCAGCCCGAGCATCGCCGATGCCGCAACCCCCGCCACCGACGTGCCGAACGCAAGCCCCAGGCCCTTGATCGGCGCTGCCAGCGCAGACCGGATGGCCTGCAGATCGGCCGACCCTTCCAGTGCGAAGACCGCCCCCTTGAATGTCACCACCATTCCGAGAAACGTGCCGAGCATGCCCAGCATGACCAGCAAGCCAACCAGGTAAGGCGTCAGCGCCAGACCCGGCAATCCAAGCCGCTCGCCCTCGATCCGCAGTCGCACCGCATATTGCAGTGACGGATGCAGGCGGCCGATCCAGTCGCCGATGTCGGTCAGCGCCTGGGGGATGTCGGTGAGCGCGTCAGCGAGCGATGACGTGGCCAAGCGAAATTGCCGGATTTCGAATGCGCCCAGCAGGTAGACGCCGCCAATCACTGCTGTCATGGCCAGGGCGATCCAGCTCGAGCCGACAAAACCCAGGCCGACCCAGGCGACGGACAGCAGGCCCAGGGCAAAGGCGGCTGCCAAGAGTATTCTGATCATTGCGTTTTCTTGAGTAATTTGTTGAGAGCGTCGACCATGCCGGCCACCGGTTGCAGCCGGTCGTCCAGTTCTGCCAGCAACACCGCCTGCAGCTCACCGCCGAAGACGCGTTGCCAAGCGTGTGGCTGTTGCTGACGAGCGGGCGCGAGAGACGACACCGGGCCGGGGGAACCAGCGGCCACCTGGTTCTTGCGCAGTTCCTCGAAACGCCGTGCCAGAAACAGCGGCACGGTGGACAGCAGCTGTTGCTCCCGAGCACCGAGCACCTGCTCCATCACCGCATCCAGCTTCGCGAGTTGGGCGAGCTGGGGCGAGGCGATGCCAATCCCCCGCCTGACATGGGCACGCAAGGCCGCAACCCGCAATTCCATGTGGCGTTGAAGATCCAGATAACGTTTGCGGTATGGCGCGAAGGACACGTCCGTTTCAGCATCAATGCCCGGCTGGCCGGTCGGGCTCCTGAGCCGGCGCGCACGGGCAGCGGATGAATCAGGTGTCTGGATTGCAAGCACCAGGGCCGCACGCACCCGGAGAAACTCCGCTTCGACATCCAGAACGCCCGGCAGGCGCGCGTCGGACAGCTTGGCCGGCGGGGCAGACTTCATGGACTGGTGCGCGGCATGCAGGCTGATGGCATCGGAAACGCCCAGCCAGGCGCCCAGCCGTTCGGCGACGTCCTGTCTGGGTGCCGCGGCATCCGCAGGCGCCCAATCACTGAGCAGACGAACGAGTCTTGAACTTCCGAAGTTCCTGCGCAAGGTCATTTCTTTGGCCCACGGGAGGCAATCAACATCTTCTATGTGGGAGTGGCAAGGTCACTGGGGAATTTCAATGGGGCGGACACTTCTGGAGCACCAGCGGATGAACCCTTGGCGCACGGCAAGTCGGAGGGCGCTAACGCCCGTCAGCCAATACATTCGCTGCCATCGGCATGAAAGCCCGCGAAAACGCCATTATCCCCGATGCGCCACGGGCTCCCATGTGGCTGGCCAACCCGGCCGAGCCGCGAGGAGCAGCGACGGGCATGCAAATTCACACCGACCAGAACCACGCACTGGACGGGCTCTGTTGCGCCACCGAATACCATATGGACCGGCAATGGCGCCAAGCGCGACGGCTGAAAATCGCACCCGTTGCACAGCAATTGGTGCTGAATTGCCTCTCCCGGAAGACGCTGGGCCTGCCCAAATCCTTATGAATCGGAGCAATTGATGAAACAAGCGGTGATCTGCGAACCCCTGCGCACGCCAGTCGGCAAATACGGCGGCATCTTCAAAGACAAGTCAGCGGTGGAGTTGGCCGAGACTGTCCTTCGGGAGTTGGTGCGGCGCACCGGCATCACGGCCAAAGATGTCGATGACGTGATCTTCGGCCAGTGTTATCCCAACGGCGAGGCACCGGCCATCGGCAGGATCGCGGCGCTGGACGCCGGTCTCGGGGTGACGGTGCCGGGCCTGCAGATCGACCGCCGATGCGGCTCGGGGCTGCAGGCCGTCATCGACGCGGCCATGCGGGTGCAGACCGGCGCGGCCGATCTGGTGATAGCAGGTGGCGCGGAGAGCATGAGCCAGGCCGAGCACTACGTGATGGGCGCGCGTTTCGGAATCAAGGGCGATTCGCAACCGTTGTGGGACCGCATCGCGCGTGGCCGTATCACCTCCGGCGGCAGGAACCACCCGGTGCCCGGCGGCATGCTGGAGACGGCAGAGAACCTGCGCCGCGACTACAAGGTATCGCGCCAGGCACAGGACGAACTGGCGGTGCGCTCGCATGCCAATGCGGTCGCAGCGCAGAAAGGCGGTCGTTTCGATGCAGAGATCGTGTCTGTCCCGGTCAAGGGCCGTGGCGGACAACAGATGGTCTCGCTGGACGAGCACATCCGCGCCGACGCCACGTTGGAGAGCCTGTCCGCCCTCAAGGCAGTGCGCCTGGGCGCCGACCCCGAGTCGACCGTGACCGCCGGCAACGCCAGCGGTCAGAATGACGGCGCCGCCGCTTGCATCGTGACAACACCCGAAAAAGCCGCTGCCCTGGGCCTGCGTCCGCTGGCGCGTTTGGTGACCTGGGCCGTGGCTGGCGTGGAGCCCGAGCGCATGGGCATCGGCCCGGTGCCTGCCGTTCAACTGGCGCTGCGGCGCGCAGCGCTGGGCCTCAAGGACATGGAACTGATCGAACTCAACGAGGCCTTTGCGGCGCAGGTGCTGGCTTGCACGGCCGGCCTGGGCTTCCAGGCCGGCGACTTCGAGCGACTGAACGTCAACGGCTCCGGAATCTCGCTGGGGCATCCGGTGGGGGCCACCGGGGCGCGCATCCTGGCCACCATGCTGCGCGAACTCGAACGTCGCCAGGGGCGTTATGCGATTGAGACCATGTGCATCGGCGGCGGCCAGGGGCTGGCTGCGATCTTCGAGCGCACGGCATGACCCGCAAAAAAGAAACGCGCCATGTGCCATTGCACCGCTTAATCGGATTTGAACCATGTACCAACTCTTGACCGGCCTGCGCATCGTCGAATGCGCGTCCTTCATCGCGGCACCGTCGTGTGCGTTGCACCTGCAGCAATTCGGCGCCGAGGTGATCCGCATCGATCCCATCGGGGGCGGCCCCGATTTCAGGCGCTGGCCGCTGTCGCCCGAGGGCCGCAGCTTCTACTGGGAAGGCCTCAACAAAGGCAAACGCTCGGTGGCCATCGACCTCTCCCGGCCCGAAGGCCGGGCATTGGCGGTTGAACTCATCACCGCGCCCGGCGAAGGCGGCGGCATGTTCGTCACCAATTTCCCCCCCAACGGTTTCCTCGCCCACGCGCGGCTGCGCGCGCGCCGCGCCGACCTCATCACGGTGCGTGTCACCGGCTGGGGTGATGGCTCCTCGGCCCTGGACTACACCGTGAATGCGGCCATCGGCGTGCCCTACATGACCGGCCCGGCAGAAAGCCCTGAGCAGCCCGTCAACCATGTCTTGCCCGCCTGGGACCTGCTCACCGGCGCCTATAGCGCCTTCGCGGCGGTGTCCGCCGAGCGGCACCGCCGCCTGACCGGGCTGGGCCAGGAGCTGACGGTGCCGCTGTCCGACATGGCACTGGCGTCGCTGGGCCACATGGGGCAGATTGCCGAGGTGCTGACTGGCGGTGACCGTCCACGCATGGGCAACGCGCTTTACGGCGCCTTCGGGCGCGATTTCACCACCCGCGATGGCGAGCGTGTCATGGTGGTGGCGATCACGGCCAAGCAGTGGTCGGGCCTGCTCGCAGCCCTGCAACTGCAGAGCGCCATGGCCGAGCTGGAAAAGGCGCTGAAGGTGTCCTTTGCGCTGGACGAAGGTGTGCGTTTCACGCACCGCGACATGTTGTTCCCGATCTTCGAGCACGCCATCGGCGCCTGCACCCTGGTCGAACTGCAAGGCCGGTTCGAGCCGAACGGCGTCTGCTGGGGCCCTTACCGCACGCTGAGCCGTGGGCTGGCGGAAGACCCCCACCTGTCGCTGGACCGGCCCTTGTTCAATCTGCTGGACCACCCCAGTGGCCACCGCTACCCGGCACCCGGCGCGGCCGCCACCCTGGACGGAACACCGCGCGGGCCGGTGGTGCGGGCGCCGCACCTGGGCGAACACACCGACCAGGTGCTGGCCGAGGTGTTGTCGATGTCCGCGGCGCAGATCGGCGCCCTGCATGACGCCGGCATCGTCGCCAGCGCCTGAGACCGTGATCGCGCGCGAACTCACACAGTTTGCCGCCGACGAGAAGGAAAAAGGCCACCGCTGCGACATCGAGGCCGGCATGGCGAAGTTGCTCGCGGCCCGCGTGGGCTGCTGGCGCGCCTGCAATGACGTCGCGCAGCCCGTGAGTCACGCCCGTGCCGCGAGCGCCACGGTTTTGCGGGCTTGCAGAACCACCGGCAGGTCCACCATGCGGCCATCGACCTGCACGGCAGCCCCACCGGCAGCGGAATCGGCGGCGAGCACCTTGCGCGCCCAGGCCAGTTCCTCGCCAGTGGGCATGAAGGCATCGTGCACCACGGCCACCTGCGCGGGATGGATGCACAACTTGCCGGTGAAGCCAAAACGCAGCGCCCGGCGCACGTCCTTGCGCAGGCGGGCTTCGTCGCCGATCTGCACGGTGACGCCGTCCACCGGCGGCGCGAGCCGGTTCAGCCGCGTGGCTATGTTCACTGCAAAGCGCAGCGGTGCGAGTTCGCTTTCGTCCTCGTCACACTGCAGCCCGGTATCGGCCACGAAATCGATATGCCCCACCACCAGCCGCAGCACACCGGACGCGCCACCGAGGCACGGCAACGCCGCATAACCAGCGGCACTTTCGATCAGCGCCAGGATGGGAACGCCGTGCAAGGCGTGGTGCACCTGCTCCAGCGAGGACACCGATTCGGCCTTGGGCACCATGACTGCTGCGGGCGAAGGCAAGGCAGCGAGCCAGGCCAAGTCGGCCCGGCCGATCTCGCCATCGGCGGTGTTGATCCGCACAACCAGGGGCACGCCCAGGCCCAGCAGCCGCGTCCACTCGCGCGCGATCGCCGCCCGTGCCGCAAGCTTGTCTGCCGGGGGAACGCTGTCCTCGAGGTCGAGCACCACGGCGTCCGCGCCACAGCGAGCAGCTTTTTCGAAGCGTTCGGGCCGGTTGCCTGGCACGAAAAGCAGGGTGCGCGCCTGGGCGATGCGCGCGGTCATGGGGTCTGTCATGGCAGTCCTTTCATGGGCCGAGGAGCCTCGTGCACGCGACTGCGGCGTCGGCCCATCCCGGTTCGGCCGGCGACAGCGGTGCAGTTCAAGGGTCTCATCGCTTGCCTTTCAGAACGAGCGCGGCAGGCCGAGCATGTGCTCGCCGACGAACGACAGGATCATGTTGGTGGATATCGGCGCCACCTGGTACAGGCGCGTCTCGCGGAACTTGCGCTCCACGTCGTATTCGCACGCAAAACCAAAACCACCATGTGTCTGCAGGCAGGCGTTGCCCGCCTCCCAGCTCGCCTTGGCCGCCAGGTACTTGGCCATGTTGGCCTCGGCGCCGGCGTTCTGCCGCGCGTCGATCTTCTCGCAGGCGCGCCAGCGCATCAGGCTGGCAGCCTCCAGTTCGATGAAGGATTCGGCCAGAGGGAACTGGATGCCCTGGTTCTGCCCGATTGGGCGCCCGAACACCTGGCGCTCGTTGGCGTATTTGGTGGCCCGCTCGAGGAACCAGTAGCCGTCGCCGATGCACTCGGCTGCGATCAGCGTGCGCTCCGCGTTCAGGCCCTCGAAGATCACGCGCAGGCCCTTGCCCTCTTCGCCCAGCAGCGCGTCGTGCGGGAGCTCCAGGTTGTCGAAGAACAACTCGTTGGTCTCGTGGTTGACCATGTTCAGGATCGGGCGCACGGTCAGCCCCTTGCCCACCGCCTGGGCCAGATCGATGATGAAACAGCTCAGGCCGTCGCTCTTCTTCTGGCCCTCGGCCAGGGGTGATGTGCGCGCCAGCAGGATCAGCAGGTCGCTGTGCTGTACGCGCGAGATCCACACCTTCTGGCCGTTGATGACCCAGCGGCCGTCCTTCTTCAGCGCCGTGGTCTTGAGCTTGGTGGTGTCGCTGCCGGTGGTCGGTTCGGTCACGCCCATGGATTGCACGCGCAGCTCACCCGCGGCGATCCGGGGCAGGTAGAACTCCCGTTGCGCCTTCGAGCCGCTGAAGACAATCGTGTTCATCACGTACATCTGCCCATGGCAGGCGCCGGAGTTGCCGCCCGAGCGGTTGATCTCCTCCATGATGACCGAGGCCTCGGCCATCGACAGGCCCGGGCCACCGTACTCCTGCGGGATCAGGGCCGCCAGCCAGCCAGCCTTGGTCAAGGCGTTGACGAAATCCTCGGGGTATGCACGCGCCTGGTCGATCTTGCGGAAGTACTCGTCCGGGTACTGCGCGCACAACGCGCGTACAGCGTCCCGGATTTCCTGATGGGTATGTGCGCCTTCTGTCTTCATGGGGTCTCCTGGTTCAGTTGCTGGTGATGGTCGCCGAGGCCTGCATGGCCAGTTGCCCCTGGGGCCCACGCGCCCACAGGCGCGCGACATCGCCATCGAGCCGCCCGCAGACCTCGAATGGCGCGGTGTCGAACAGCGGGCTGACCGCCTTGAATTCGAAGGCCCTGACCCGTACCGCAGGGTGCGCGCGGCGCAATTGGTCGAAAAGCAGGGTCGCGATCAGCGGCCCGTGGACGACGAGGCCCGGGTAGGCCTCTTCGCCCATCGCATACGGGCGGTCGTAATGGATCCGGTGGCCGTTGAAAGTCAGGGCCGAGTAGCGGAACAGCAGCACCGGGTCGGGGGTGATGCTGCGGCTGAACTGCTCGTCGGTGCGTGCGGCCGGCGCCGCAGGCGGCGTCTCGCCGGTCTGGGCCATCTCGCGGTAGACGATGTCCTGGTCTTCGGTGATGGCCACACCGTGCGCATCGGAAATTTCGTGGTGCACACGCACGAACACCAGCGGGCCTGTGCGCCCCTGCTTGGCACTGACGTCGGCGATCCGGCTGGTTCGGGTCACCGCCGAGCCCGCCCGCAGCGCATGCCGGAACTCCATTCGGCTACCTGCCCACATGCGCCGCGGCAGCGGCACCGGGGGCAGAAAACCGCCCCGCGTCGGATGGCCGTCGGTGCTGATCGCGCGCAGGGGATGTAATGGCAGGAAGTACAGCCATTGCCAGCCGGGTGCCACTTCGTCACCAGGTCCGGGCGGCGGGTCGTCACGGTCCAATGTGGCAGCCAGGGCCTGTAGCGGTGCCAGGGTGATGTGGTCCTGCAGCGTTTCGGTCCTGCCTATCCACTGCTTCATGTCATCGAGTTCCATGTCGTGTGCTCCGGAGATTCCCTGTCGGGAATCAAAAGTATTGGTGGGCCACCGGGAAGAATGGCATTTTGCGATTCCTCAGCCAGCTTGCCCCATTGGTCCGAAGCCGCTTGCGACAGCGATTGCGGCGCGCAGCATTGCAAATGGTCAGACTGGTCGGCATCGTGTTTGGCGGCGCCCCGTCACCGAACGCCGTATTCTCCAGCATCGACGCAGTCGGCAGCGCCGCCGGTGTGTCGATCGGAGACGTGCGCCAATCAAAGCAACAACGGATGACTTCTTCGCAGTCGATCTTCATTGGCAAGTTTTCCGAAGCCGGATTGCAGGGAGGTCTTCTTGAGATCACCGGTGCGAACCATTTACAGTGCCCGATGGGTTGCCAAGCAAGGCAAGCGGTGCAGAGTCCACGGCGGTGGTGGCGCCATGGCACCCGCCAACGTGCAAGCCCCATCGTTCCAACTGTTCTCGCAGCTTGCCCGCACCCATGACAGATATTCAAGGAGCACTTCGTCAAATCTGCGAAGCAGCGCCAGATCGGGGGCACGGACGGGTCGGGGCCCCACACCTGCGAGCCGCCAACCAAAAAAGCCCCGGGGCGGTTCGGACACCCGCAGAACTTTCGCGGCGCGCGGCAGTGACCGACTGAGACCGCAGCACATTGCAGCACTTCCCGAGCATGCAAGACCGCAAGTGAAAATTGTTCCTGATGACCCGCGGTGCACATGGTCACAGTCCCCCGATAGTCCCCTTTGCCACCCGGTATTGCGGTGACTCGCACTCCCCGGCTTGCCATGGCGCCGAACTTCCACATTCGCAAGTGGCTGACAATACAGGACAATGCAAACTTCCGCAGCCGACAAAGTCAGGCCCCCGATAGCAACGGGTGCGCTTTTGTATTCGGTGTGTGACTTCCCAGGATTCGCTCAAGACCATTGATGCAAAAAGACAATTTCCCAGCCATGCCTGCTGAACCCCCACTTGCAGGGCATACCCCCATGATGCAGCAGTACCGGCGGGCGACTTTTCAGCCGAACCTTTTCATTGGTGGCGCAGGCACAGACCCGCAGAAGTCGTACTGTTAGTCCCCTTTTTGTCCCCATTTGCCCAGGTGGGAAAAGAGGCATTTGAAGGCACTTGCCAGTTCGATTTTTTCGACACTTGCCTTCGGCCTGGTTCTCGCGAAAGGCGAAACTCGCTGACCGACAGGCGGCGGCAATCGGCCACCACCTGCCGTTGGCGAGCGGCAGGCTCCGGGCCATCCACTCAGCAGGGCCACCCACGCCTCGTTGGTGCGTCCTGGCGCGATGTCCAAATAGCTGTCGACCGACTTCGACTTGACTGTTAGCCGGTTAACAGATAATAATTGTCCCATGTCGATCCAGTCGTTCGCCTGCTCCGACACGGAGAGTCTGTTCACCACAGGCAAGTGTCGCCGGTTCGTCAACATCAAGAGCGTAGCCGAGCGCAAATTGGCCCAGCTCGACGCGGCGCCTTCGGTGAGTTTCATGAAGGCCCCGCCAGGCAACGACCTGAAGGAATACGACGGTGCCTGGCATGTGCGAATCAACGACCAGTGGCGATTGACCTTCAAGTGGGGTGAGAGCGGACCCTATGACGTGCGCATCGAAGACCCACACTGACCCATGCCCGGCTGGCATTGAAATCCTGAACTGCAATGGAGTGCATCATGTTCAAGAACGGTATGCGTCCTGTCCACCCAGGTGAAATCTTGCTGGAGGACTACATCAAACCCATGGGCGTCAGCGTGCGCGCTGTGGCCATGGCCCTGCATGTGCCTTACTCGCGCCTGAGCGAAATCACCAAGGGCGAGCGCGGCGTGTCGGCTGACACGGCCCTGCGCCTGGAGCGCTACTTCGGCAGCGAGGCCAAGGGCTGGTTGAACCTTCAGGCAGCCTACGAGTTGCGAATGGCCGAGATCGAGAACGGCAAAGCCATCGCCAAAGAGATCCAGCCGTTTGCGCTGGCCGCCTGAGCCACGCCAGCAGGTTCACCTCGAGCGCCTGCAGCCGGCCGACTGTGTTGAAAAACTCGGCTTCTTGGCTGCCGTGTTCGAACGTGAAAAAATCGACCTCACAGATCGCTTCTGGAACGATGATCGCGAGCCGGCTAAGGGGTCAAGGACCCCTGAATTTCACCTGAAAATTATCACCGCGAGTTTTTCAACACAATAGGCCAGGTGCAGGCACTGGTCAATGACCGGTCTAGAGCATGAAGATTACTTGTTCAGACGATCGGCCCACGTGCTATTGCGAACTTAGGAGTGGATGTGACCATCCACATCCAATGCCTTGGAGGTGGCTCCAGGGTGCACTGACTGGCCCTTGAGAGGACGTTCAATCATTCCATGACCGCGGGCCATAGGCCTTGGTCTTTGCGCACCGGAATGTACGCTTCGTACCCTGGTTGAGCGCCTCCATCGCGCCGTGCGTGATGACAAGTTCCTGGACATCCACGTTGCAGCCCATCGCCAGGTAACGCAGGCCAATTTGGCGGCGCAGGTCCGCGCTGCCTGGCGTAAGGTCGTC
Source organism: Rhodoferax sp. OV413 (assembly GCA_945861785.1). Lineage (GTDB taxonomy): Bacteria > Pseudomonadota > Gammaproteobacteria > Burkholderiales > Burkholderiaceae_C > CAISIP01. Next base: position 16,375 of record CAMAWD010000057.1, read on the forward strand.
GACAGTCTTCCAGGCGTCAAGGTTGCGGGCCACTTTACCCATTGCGAGTGCGAGCTTTGGAAGCGGGAACAGCTTCGGGCTGGGGAACGCCGACCCCAGGGGAACCAGGCTTCGATTCCTTGCATGACCAAGAATTTCGAAAACAAGCTCCGAGACTCCGACCTCGCGCTCTTGCGCAGGGGGCTCGGAAGTGGTCGGCTCAATCTGTGCAGTGCTGGCGTTGCTCACGAAGTACCCGGAGCGTGCCCGCGGCTCTACCAACCCGCGTGCCTCCAGAAGGTAATACGCATGGAAGACTGTCGACGCGCTGACGCCACGGCTTTGGCTCGTACCGCGTACGGAGGGCAGCCGGTGGCCAGGGCGAAATGCTCCGGTCGCGATGGACTCCGAGATTTCCTGAGCCAGTGTTTCGTAGCGCTTCATGGCAGCGAACTCGCCTTATCTGGCACGGGTGAATTACACAAATAGAAAAACTGTACTGCATGGCCCGTTACGTCTTGCAAATCTTCCTGAAACACAGCCCTTGATATGCATTTGTTTCGCAATTCTGAGGCTACAACCGTACCCGCATTGATAGCATAGTCGCCAACGAGGTGCCGATATGAATTTGCTTGCTTACATCCGTACTGTGCTCTGGAGCTTCATAGGAATTGGTGCTCGTTCGGGCAACAGTGAAGACCTGGCCAAGGTGAAGCCGCTGGGCTTGCTCGGCGTGGCCGCAGTCCTGCTGGTCGTCTTCCTAGCTACCCTCGTTGCATTGGCGAACCTGGCCGTGAGTACGTTGAAGTGATCCGTTCGATTCTTCGCGGCGGTGCAGCGTTGCTGTTGCTGGCGGGGCTGCAGTCTTCCTGGAGTCAAACCACCAAGCCCCCCCAGCCCGTTGCCGGCGTGCAGGACACGATGGCCCAGCGCATGCAGGCTTGTGTTGTGTGTCACGGCAAGGAAGGCCGCGCCACGAACCAGGGCTACTTTCCCCGCATCGCCGGAAAGCCGGCAGGCTACCTGTACAACCAACTGCAGAACTTCAAGTCCGGACTGCGCAAGTACGAGGCGATGAAACATCTCGTGCAGCACATGTCTGACGACTACCTTCGCGACATCGCGAAGCACTTCGCGGAGCTCGACCTGCCCTACCCGCCAGCCCAGGTTGCCAGTCTGACCCCGGCTGAGCAACGCACCGCCGAGAACCTGGTCCTGCGAGGCGCGCCAGAGCGTGGCATCCCGGCTTGCACCACATGCCACGGCGAGCAGATGGCGGGGGCACTGCCTGCGATGCCAGGCCTGCTTGCGCTGCCTTCGGACTACCTGGCGGCCCAGCTCGGCGCGTGGAGAACTGACCAACGAAATGCAAAGGAACCAGATTGCATGGCGACCGTTGCCAAGCGACTTTCACTTGACGAAGTTTCAATCATGGCCAGATGGCTCTCTGCCCAGACATTGCCGAGCGGCACCAAGCCAGCGCCTTTTGCCGGGCAGCAGCCGCTTCCCATGCGTTGTGGGAGTGGCGAGCAGTGACGGCACTGAAATTTCCGCACCGGCGCTGGGTGCCCCGGATGCTGTACGCTGTTGGGCTCCTTGTTCTTTTTGGCCTCCTCATTGCGTGGATGAACGTGCGCGGAGAATCCCCATTGGACTCGGGAGCACCCACAAAGTTGGAGGCCAACCCGGTGCTCATCGAGCGGGGTGCATACCTGGCTCGCGCAGGAAACTGCATGGGGTGCCACAGCATGGTTGGAGCAGCGGAATTCGCTGGCGGCCGCGGCGTCGAAACGCCGTTCGGGACTGTGTTCGCCTCCAACATCACTCCCGACCCGAAAACTGGCATCGGCGCCTGGTCGGCGGGGGAGTTCTGGCGCGCAATGCATCACGGGCGCTCCAAGAATGGCCGGCTGCTGTACCCGGCCTTCCCCTATCCGAGCTACACGAACGTCACCCGCGAAGATTCCGACGCGCTGTACGCATACCTGCGGACTGTGCCGCCGGTGGAGCTGGCGAACAAGGCGCATGACCTTCCGTTTCCCTACAACACGCAAGCTGCGTTGGCGTTGTGGCGGGCGATGTTCTTCAGTGCCGGAACCCTGCTGCCGGATTCGCAAAGGACGGCCGAATGGAACCGTGGCCAGTACCTCGTGGATGGTTTGGCGCACTGCGCCGCATGCCACTCAAGCCGCAACTACATGGGCGCGACAAGCATGAACGCCGAATTCGCTGGCGGACTCATGCCGGACGAGGCTTGGTACGCGCCCTCGCTCGCGAGCCCGAACGAGGCTGGTCTGCAGAATTGGCCGCGCGAGGAAGCCGTCAATTTGCTCAAGAACGGCGTGTCCAAGCACGCTGCCGTGTCCGGCCCGATGGCGGATGTTGTCTACAACAGCACGCAGTATCTGACCCCGCAGGACCTGAACGCCATGGTGAAGTACCTGGCAAGCGTGCCCGTGCGCGAAAACGCGAGAAAGACCACACCGCGTGCATCGTTCGATGTCCTGGGCCGCGGTGCGAAGGTTTACGAAGAGCAGTGCGCGTCATGTCACGGTGACGAGGGGCAAGGCGTACCGTCCATCTATCCTGCCTTGGCGGGCAACCGCGCCGTGCTGCTGGACTCCCCAAACAACTTGGTGCAAATTGTCCGCAAGGGGGGTTTCTCGCCCAGCACGGCGGGCAACCCGCAGCCATTCGGTATGCCGCCTTTCGGCCAGATTCTGAGCATTGATGACATCGCCGCCGTCGCCACCCATATCCGTCTGTCATGGGGCAATTCGGCGCCAGCCGTTTCAACGTTCGATGTTCACAAGGTGAGGTGAACCCGAGTGTCAGCGATCGCCCCATTGGAGCCATTTCAGGATCGGGGTATTGGAGCCAATCCAGGATCGCCTAATGGAGCCAGACGGGGATCGGCTAATGGAGCCACCCCGTGATCGCGTAATGGAGCCACCGCTTCACGAGGCTGCCATCGGGCAAGGGGACCAGTTTCCTGAAAAGGACCGTTGAGCATGCGGCAGTCCCTCTTGAGTCCCCTTTGCACCCTGTTTCAAAGCAGTTCTCCCTCCGCCATTTGCTTTGGCGCCAGGCTTGAGTCGCCGTAAGTGGCTGTCAATAAAGGACAATGCGAAATTCATCCGCCAATAAAGTCACACAGAAAATAGAAAAGTACGAAGTGTTGTATTCGGCGTGTGACTTTCCAACAATCGTGCAAGACCGTTGATTTAAAAGGATAAATCTCAAGCAATGCCCGCTGAAACCCCTCTCGCAGGGCATACGCCAATGATGCAGCAGTACCGGCGTGTGACTTATTGGCTGAACATTTTCATTGGCGAATCCAGAACTTAATCAAGAAAGTCGCACTGCCAGTCCCCCTTGGGTCCCCCTTTGACATAGGTGTGACCGAAGGCATTTGAAGGCACTTGCCGGCTCGGTTGCTGTCATTGCTTTCCTTCGGCCCGGTCCTCGCGGAAGGCACCGCTGACTGACCGATGGTCGGCCGCAGCCGGCCAGGAACGGACAGTCACGAGTGGCGGGTTGGGAGTGGGCAGAATAGGCTGGGCAGGTGCCTTGACTTCACCGATATCCTGTCATTTGTGTGTAAACACTGAGATGGGCGTCCCATCATGTAACGGCATCAAACGTGCCAACGTGCGAGTGGCATCTCCCACTTGCCAATAGGCCTGGATCGCCTGCTGCATTCACCTCATCCAGCGCTGGTTTTGCCTGGCCACCTTGGCCTGCGCGAATACGCCCATTCATGGTCTCTTGTCCAAAGGCGACGTCATTGGGCGACATGTGTCGCGGCAAGGGAAAACCCCTACGGCGACTGCGCCAAGGAAAATGACAAATTGTTTGACATTAAAAATAACTTGTGTACGATCCAAACAACCTTGAAGCCAATGTGTGTGACTGGAGCTAGAGGCAGTTAGAACCTACCTGAGGAGACACTGAGATGATTGAAAGGCGAGAATTCATTGCTGCGAGCGCCGTAGCCTTGCTGATGCCACAACTGGCACGAGCGCAGACACCGGGCGTGACCGACACAGAAATCAAAATTGGAAACAGTTTTGCCTACAGCGGTCCGGCATCGTCGTTTGCCACCCACGCGAAGACTGCTGCGGCGTACTTCAAGATGATCAATGACCAAGGCGGAATTGCCGGTCGGAAGCTGAACTTCATTTCCTACGACGACGCGGCATCGCCGCCCCGGGCAATCGAGCAGGTTCGCAAGCTGGTGGAACAGGATGAAGTCGCGGTTCTTTTCAATACTTTTGGGACGGCCGCCAACAGTGCCACCGTACGGTATGTCAACGAAAAGAAGATCCCACAGCTCTTCGTCTATTCGGGCGCCGACAAGTTCAGCGACCCCAAGACCTATCCTTGGACTCTGGGATGGCAACCCAGTTACCGTACCGAGGGGCAGATCTACGCCAAGTACATCCGCGCCGAGAAGCCCAACGCAAAGATTGGAATCTTGTTCCAAAACGATGACTTTGGAAAAGACTATGTTGCAGGAGTCAGGGATGTCCTAGGCGCTTCGGCCGACTCAATGCTGAAGACAGCGGCGCACGAGTTGACCGATGCGTCCATCGATTCGCAGCTGCTTCAACTGCAATCCGCAGGCATTGACTACCTCATTTCAGCCACAGGTCCCAAGCATGCGGCTCTTGCCATACGTAAGAATGCTGAAGCAGCAACCCGACCACTACACATCGTCACCAATGTTTCTACCTCTGTGGCGTCGGTCCTGACGCCTGCAGGCCTGGACCGAAGCGTGGGGCTGATCAGTTCGTCCTATCTGAAAGATCCTACCGACGTCGTGTGGGCAGACGACGCGGGCATGAAAGAGTGGCGCGCATTCATGGCCAAGCACTATCCTGAAGGCGATCTCAAGGACATTAACAATCTGATTGGCTACTGCTTCGCATTTACCCTGGTCAAAGTTCTGCAGGCTTGCGGGAGGGACTTCACTCGCGAAAATATCTTGAAGCAAGCCACCAACATGAACAACGTGACCGTACCGGGGCTGTTGCCAGGAATCACGCTCAACACATCGAGTTCCAACTACCGCCCGATTAGGCAATTGCAACTCACACGTTTCGACGGCAAGAGTTGGGTGCGATTCGGTCAAATCATCAAGGGCGCGGATCTCTAAGAACCTTGGGATGTGCAGCGCACACAGGCACCTTGTTGAGTACGCATTGGACGCCCTCACGCAGGTTCCAACGCCGGACATGTGGGTCGCGTTTGGAAGATCGACACGACACTCCTGCAGATGTTGTGCCAAGTGGCCAGTGCTGGCTGAGGGAAGCTGATGGAAACTGGAAACACGGCGCAGCCGAACTCAGCTGAACCGATACTTGAAATATCGGAATTGACAGTCCGATTTGGTGGCGTCATCGCTCTGAACGGCCTGTCGTTCAAAGTCTCAAGCGGACAGGTGGTTGGTTTGATCGGGCCGAACGGTGCCGGCAAGACGACCGCATTCAATTGCTTGAGCAGAATCTATAAACCCAACTCGGGCGACATCAGGGTCGATGGGCAGTCCATTCTCAAACTCGACCGACATGCGATTCCCGCCTTGGGCGTTGCGCGCACATTTCAGAACGTGGCACTCTTCGACAACCTCACTGTGATGGACAATGTCTTGGTGGGTGCCCACCGCGCGAGCAGCAGCGGTTTCATTGCAAATGCCTTGTGGCTGCCAAAAGTCCGTATTGCGGAGCGGGCAATTCATGATCGGGCGCGGGACGCGATGGCGTTCCTGAAGATCGAAGATTGCGCTGATGCCTTGGCAGGTGCCCTTCCCTTTCCCATACGCAAGCGCGTCGAATTCGCGCGCGCGCTGGTTTGCAATCCACGTCTCTTGCTTCTTGATGAACCTGCGGCAGGCCTCAATCATGAGGAAGTGGAGGTCCTGCGCGAACAAATTTCCAAGGTTCGAGATCGTTACCGGTGCGCGATCCTGCTTGTCGAGCACCATATGAGTCTCGTAATGGCAGTATCCGACCGTGTCGTGGCGATGGACTTTGGAATGAAAATCGCGGAAGGCACTCCAGAAGAAGTTCAGCAGCATCCAAAGGTGATTCAAGCGTACCTTGGAGCAGACGCAGCATGAGCGCACTACAGCAGACTGCGCTTCCGGCAACACTCCTTGATGTCCGAGGACTCCGTGCATATTACGGGGATGCACCTGCCCTGCATGGCGTCGATATGCGTATCGAAGTAGGAGGCAAGGTCGCTTTGCTCGGCGCCAATGGTGCAGGAAAGACGACGATGCTGCGCGCCATCTGTGGATTGATTCGAACCCAAGGAGAAATTGCCTTTGCAGGACAAGAGATTCGCGGTTTCGCTACGGAAGACATCGTTCGATTGGGTATCGCCCATGTGCCGGAAGGACGCGGGACTTTCGCTGAGTTGACGGTGGAGGAAAACCTGCGTCTCGGGGGAATCATTCACTCAGACAAGACGCGGACCCGTCAGGACATTGATCGATTCTTGCGCTACTTTCCCCGACTGAAAGAGCGCATCCGCCAACAAGCAGGCACTCTGTCAGGGGGTGAGCAGCAGATGTTGGCAATCTCACGCGCGCTGATGTTGCGGCCACGCCTAATGCTCCTCGATGAGCCCTCCTTTGGATTGGCCCCACTGATGGTGCTCGAGATCTTTCATATCTTGAAACGCATCAATGAAGAGGAAGGAGTCAGCCTGCTGATTGTTGAGCAAAACGCTCGCCTTGCACTGGAATTGGCGGACCATGGCTATCTGCTAGAAACGGGCCGGATAGTGCTACACGGTTCATCCGCGGAACTCAAGGCAAATGAAGAAGTGCAGCGCGCGTATCTTGGGTACTCGGGTAGCAAAGCACGCCGCCCGGAATCCACTCCAGGTTAACCAGATCAGGGAAACGCGACACCATGGACCAGCTACTTCACCAAGTCGTCAACGGACTTGCCACCGGCGCCATCTATGCCGTGATCGCGCTGGCCCTGGTGATGAACTTCAATTCCACCGGGCATATCAATTTTGCGCAAGGCGAGATGGCGATGTTCAGCACGTACGTGGCTTGGACACTCATTGCAATGGGAATGCCCTATGGAGTTGCATTCGTTGTAACTGTCGCGATCTCCTTTGTTGGCGGCATGTTGCTCGAACGTTTTGTGCTACACCGATTTCGAAACGCGCCACTTCTATCTGTGGTTGTTGTCTTCATTGCGCTGTTCCTCGGTTTCAATGCTGTCGCCGGTTGGATCTGGGGTCCGGTGCTGAAGGACTTCCCGAGTCCCGTATCCAGCTATAAGACGGGCACGTCACTGGTTGGAGCACATGAACTGTTCGTCGGCGCAGTCGCAGGTGCAATGTTGTTGTTGCTTTACTGCTTCTTCCGGTTCACTACGCTCGGCCTCAAGATGCGGGCAGTTGCCTGTAACCAAACATCATCGCGACTGGTTGGTATCCGGGTCTCTTGGACGCTCGCATTGGGCTGGGGGTTGGCTGCCGCAATTGGAGCCGTCGCCGGCATGCTGATTGCGCCCCTCACTTTCCTGGACCCTCACATGATGACCGGAATACTGTTGTACGCCTTCGCCGCAGCGCTGTTGGGCGGCGTGGACAGCCCACCGGGCGCCGTGATTGGTGGGCTGGTCGTTGGCGTTGCCGAGAACCTGCTTGGCGCCTACGTCGTCGGAGCTGAGCTGAAGATGAGCGTTGCGCTGGTGATAGTCGTCCTGGTGCTCGTGTACCGGCCGCAGGGCATCCTCGGTCGTGTCACCGTGCGGAGAGTGTGATGCACAGCCAGATGATCAAGACCTCTAGCTCACGACCTTTGGTGGCGGCAGTGTGCATGCTTGCCATCCTGCTACCCCTTGTTGTCTCTGATTTCAGAAGCTTCCAGGTGACGCAGATATTGGTGTACGCAATCGCAGTCCTTGGGCTCAATTTGCTGACCGGCTACAACGGACAAATCTCACTCGGGCACGGAGCTTTTTTCGCGCTCGGCGCCTACGTGGCGGCTATTCTCATGGACAAGGCCGGTGTACCTTATTGGGCCACCATTCCGGCGGTTGCGGCAATCTGCTTCGTCGTCGGGTTTGTTTTTGGACTGCCCGCGCTACGGCTTGCCGGTCATTACCTCGCCCTGGCAACGTTTTCGCTGGCACTGGCGATGCCGCAGTTGCTGAAGCACCCAGCTCTCGAAAAATGGACCGGCGGAGTGCAGGGCATCTTCCTGTCGAAGCCGCAGCCACCGTTCGGTCTGGCGATGAGCCAAGACCGATGGCTCTACTGGTTTGTGCTGCTCCATGTCGTGGTACTTTTTGTCTGTGCTGCAAACCTCCTGCGTGGGCCGGTGGGCCGTGCAATTCGCGCCATTCGCGACCAGCCGCTGGCGGCGGAGACGGCCGGCATCGACAACTCACGATTTAAGACAACCGTGTTCGGCATCAGCGCCATGTATACGGGAATTGCGGGCGCTCTAAGCGCCATCGTGCTCCAATTCGTATCGCCGGACAGCTTCACGATGTTTCTGTCCATCTACTTCCTCGTTGGTGTCGTGGTCGGCGGGGTAGGATCAATATGGGGAGCGTTTCTTGGCGCTGCCTTCATCTTGGTCGTGCCCAATTTGTCTTCGGAAGTATCCAAGTCTGCGACAGGGATGCTCTACGCCATGGTGCTTTTGATACTTATTTGGCGTATGCCCAACGGACTCTGGAGCGGGGTCTTATGGATGTGGCGGACAGCTACGCGCCGCCCTGCTTGACGATCTGAGCCTGCGTCTGTGAAGTGGGTCACTTCACCGGCCCAGTCTCGCGTCTGTCAGTTCAGGAAAGTCGCTGTCAAAGAACTCAAGCTCGCCGCGGATACCTGCCTCCCTACGTGCAGCCTCCGTCTTACGAAGTTCAGTTCGACGGATCTTTCCGGACACAGTCTTGGGCAGTTCGCAGAATTCAAGAATGCGAATCTTCTGATAGGGTGCCAATCGTGACTTCGCAAACGTCAGGATCGCTTGCGCTGTCTCACGACTCGCGGATACTCCGGGCTTCAAAACGACGCAGGCTTTGGGAACGCACATTCGCATGGGATCTGGACTTTCCACTACAGCGGCCTCCGCTACATACTGGTGCTCGATTAAGGCGCTTTCCAATTCGAAAGGCGAGATGCGGTAATCCGAGCTCTTGAATACGTCATCCGTGCGTCCAACATACCAATAATAGCCGTCAGCATCCACGGAAGCTACATCGGCAGTGCCATAGTGTGTGCCACCGAGCGCGCGTCGGGTGCGTTCTTCATCTCCTGCGTAACCATCCATCACACCGGCTGGTCGAGGGTTCAGGCGTATCGAAATCTCGCCTTCAGTTGCAGGCAATCCGTCCATGTCGAGAAGGTCAATCTGATAGCCCGGCAACGGCCGCCCCATGGATCCATAACGCACCGGTTGGCCCGGTGGATTGCCAAGCATGGCCGTTGACTCAGTTTGACCGAATCCTTCGCGAATAATGAGCCCCCACGCGGCGTTCACCTGTTCAATCACTTCCGGATTAAGCGGCTCGCCGGCGCTGATGATCTCGCGCAACTTGATCGGGTACTTGGTCAGATTCTCAAGGATCATGGATCGCAGTGCGGTGGGCGGCGCGCAGAGCGTCGTGATTCCGAAGCGAACCAAGGCATCCAGCGTTCTCGCAGCATCGAAGCGTCCCTGGTTGTAAATGAAGATAGTCGCGCCAACTGTCCATGGCGCGAAGAAGCAGCTCCAGGCATGTTTGGCCCAACCCGGCGAACTGATGTTGAAATGCACATCGTCCTCGCGCAAGCCGAGCCAATAGAGCGTGCTCAGGTGACCCACCGGGTAACTCCGTTGACTATGCATGACCATTTTTGCCTTGGAAGTCGTGCCGGACGTGAAATACAGCATGCACGGATCGGTGGCGAGTGTCGGAGCGTCTGGTGCGAAGGATTCTGGGGCTCGCGTGCTGTCCGCGTAGTCACTCCAGCCACGGACGGAAGCACCGCAAACAATGCGCAGGAAGCTGCCGGTAATTCCGTCAAATTTGGGGCAACAAATGGCGTCGACAATAACGGCCCGCATCCCCCCCCGCTCGATGCGGTCGGCAAGGTCGGACTCTGACAACAGGGTCGTCGCCGGACTCAGCACAGCACCGAGCTTCATCGCGGCAAGCATTATTTCCCATAATTCAACACGGTTCGGCAACATCACAAGCAGTCGATCGCCTCGGCGAATGCCCATGTCGCGCAGGTAGTTCGCAGCGCGATTCGAGGCGCGACACAGGTCATCAAAGGTTCGACTTACCTCTGATCCTGAGTCGTCAACAATCCAAAGGGCCTTGCGTGAGTTACCTTGGGCAAGTGGATCGAAGTGGTCGAGTGCCCAGTTGAATTCGGGCAGATCTGGCCACTTGAATTTTTCGTAAGCGACGGCGTAGTCTTCTCTGTGCTTGAGGAGCAGGTCGCGCGCGGACCGAAATTCTGCTGTCGCGTTATAGGTCATCTCGTCCCTTTCAATTTCGAAGGAGTTTCGGCGCGACGATTGATCACAATGGTTGACCGTTCAGCGAACAGCAGCATGATCACGGTTGGCTCGCGGGCAGCGCAATGTTTAGAGTGTGACCACTTTAGGCGCCACCGGCTCCACACTTTGGCGATAAGCCTGCACGTGCCGCTGCATGCGCCTTCGCGCCGTCTCGACGTCGCGTGCCACGATCGCTTCCTGAATGCGATTGGCTGCATGCACAACAGCCTCTCGTATCTCCGTGGAGGCGAAGCCCGCGACATGAGGATCGAGAAGGCCGGGGCTGACTGCGTCGTACAGCGCGATGAGTACGTGGTTATGGCTTGCATGGGCGATCAGTTCATGCCAGCGCATGTTGACGGCCAGGAAGCGTTTGGTCCCGGTGGTCGTTCGCAACTTCTCCAACTGCGCTTTGAACAGCACGACGTCCTGCTCGGTGTGGTGAAGTGCGGCCAATGCGGCAAGGCTCGGCTCAAGTGTCTCCATGGTCTCCATCAGCATGGAAAACTCCACCTGATGGCCGCGAATGAAGAACTCAAGGGAGTTGCGTACGAGCTCGGCGCCAGGACGCACGGCGCGGCGACCCTGCCCGCGTCCCACCTTCGTCGACACCAGGCCTTGCGCCTCAAGGACCCGCAGTGCTTCGCGCACCGAGCCACGGCTGAGTCCCGATCGTTCCACCAATTCCAGCTCGTTGGGCAGGGCGCCTCCAGAAGCGATTTCACCGCTCAAGATCTGCTCACGCAGTGCGGCGGCCAGAGCCTCGTAGCGCTTCTCCACGCGGATATCGTCAATTTTGCCCATGGTGTCTCCCTGGAACTTCATCTACAGCGCCAGCACGCCCGGTAGGTGACTTTCGCTCGGACTATAGCACCCGGAAATCGAAAACTTAATGTTGGACGGTTTAACAAAAAACCGATTTGTAAAATGTTTGACAATATGATGTATTGGTGATTCAATTCCCATCGAGAAGTCCGTCGATGACGGAAAACCAGGAGACATGCATGAGTTCTGCCGTCCAGGGCTTGCGAACACCCGCAGCATCCCAAAGCCTCCGCCCAGCGACGCGCCGTTCAGGCTGGTCAAGCTATGGCGGTCTTGGCCTTCGCATCGACCGCGATCCATTCAATGCTTGCTTGCTTTTCGCCGCTCAACAACGGCGCCGTGGTGGCCCAATGGAGGGTGCGAAGTGAAGTCAGAAGTCAAAATTGGATGCTGGGCCGCGTTCTGGGGAGACACTGACCGCGCCATTGGCCAACTTCTTACCGTTCCACACCTCGACTACCTGGTGGCGGACTACCTGTCGGAGATCACCATGGCGTTGCTCGCGCGAGCCCACGCCAAGGATCCCGCGACCGGATACGTGCCAGACGCACTACAAGCATTGACTAAGGTCTTGGGAGAGATCGCTCGTCGCGGGATCAAGGTCGTGACCAACGCAGGAGCTCTGAACCCTTCTGCTTGCGCCGAAGCGCTCCGTGCCGCTATCGGTGCCGCCGGATTGCCTCTCCGAGTTGCTGCCGTGGTCGGCGACAACTTGTTGTCGCGTGCCTCCGACATCGTCAACGAATCCTCTCGCGACATGTTCACCGACGAAAAAATTCCTTCGTCGCTTGGCTCGTTAAACGCCTACGTAGGCGCATTTCCGATTGCCCAAGCGCTGGGAGCTGGCGCCGACATTGTCATTGCTGGACGCTGCGTAGACGCAGCCGTAGTGCTCGGCCCGCTGATACATGAATTCGGCTGGAAGACCACAGACTACGACCTGCTGTCTGCGGGCGCCCTGGCGGGGCACATCATCGAGTGCGGTCCGCAGTGTACGGGCGGCAACCATACCGACTGGGACCGTGTTCCTGGATGGGACGACATCGGCTATCCGATCGCCACAGTCGGCTCTGATGGCACCATCGAAGTAAGCAAGCCCGATGGAACTGGCGGCCTTGTTAGCCGCGCCACGGTGGGAGAACAAATTCTTTATGAGATTGGCGACCCAGGCGCCTATTTGTTGCCCGACGTCACATGCGACTGGCGTAGCGTTCAGGTAAACCCTTCGGGAATCGACCGTGTTCGTGTCTCTGGTGCAGTTGGAACCGCGCCTACAGACACCTACAAGGCCACATGCACAGTGACGGATGGATTTCGCGTGATGTCTACAGCCATGTTCGCTGGCATGGATGCATCTGGCCGTGCCCGTCGAGCAGGGCACGCGGCGGTGGCGCGTGCCCAACGGCTGATGCTTGCGGATGGGTTGGGTGGCCCCACTGAGACGTCGGTCGAGGTCATCGGTGCGGGTGCCACCTCGGCGGATGCCACATTGCGTACGACCGATGAAGTTGTCTTGAAGGTTGGCCTTCGGCATCGAAACAAGGATGCCCTGGAAATCTTCTCCAAGGAGTTCGCAACCATGGGACTGGTGGCGCAGGGCCTTACCGGCCTTTTCGCCGGTCGTGCGCGTGTTGCACCCGTCTATAAGGTTCTACACCTGTTGGTGTCGAAGTCCAAGGTGCCGCTGCGTATTGAAATGGGGGGCACCGCCTCGCCAGCCGACGTCTTTCTTGGCTCGCCCGATGCAGTGATCGCGACGCCGCAAATGGCAGAGCCGACCGCCACACGGCATGGTGAAGGTACCGTGATCGTGCCGTTGCGCGCAATCGCATGGGCACGCAGCGGCGACAAAGGTGACAAAGCCAACATCGGAGTCATCGCACGGCGACCTGAATTCGTCGCCATCTTGCGCGAGCAAGTCACATGTGCTCGTGTCACCGAGATGTTCCGGCACTACCTGAAGGGGCCGGTACGGCGCTGGGAATTGCCGGGTCAGAACGCAATCAACCTGTTGCTCGACGCGGTTCTGGGTGGCGCGGGCGGAACGTCCACGCTGCGGTATGACCCGCAGGGCAAATCCTATGCCGCAATGCTCCTGGCGATGTCGGTATCCGTACCTTCCAGTTGGGACCATCAGGGCCTGTTGGGATTCGAGACAGTTCCATGAGCCAACCAGCGCCACTCTTTTCCAAGGTTCTCGTCGCCAACCGCGGCGAGATTGCTCTGCGCATCATGCGCACCCTGCGGCGGCTGGGTATTGCCAGCGCAATCGTGTACCACGATGTCGACCGCGACGGCCCTGCCGTGCGTGATGCCGACGAAGCCATCCGCATCAGCGGTGAGCCACCTGTTTCCGCCTACTTGGACATCGCGCAGATCATTGCCGCTGCAAAGGCAGTTGGCGCCGAGGCGATCCATCCCGGCTTTGGGTTTCTCTCAGAAAAGGCAGCATTCGCCGAGGCGGTTATCGCCGCTGGGCTGGTGTTCATCGGGCCAACGCCCGCCGCCATCCGTGCAATGGGCGACAAGATTGAGTCCAAACACTTGGCCAGGAAGGCGGGCGTGACGACGGTTCCAGGATCTCTGGAGGCGCTGGAATCCGGCGACGAGGCAGTGGCTGTCGCCGACAAGATCGGTTATCCGGTGTTGCTTAAGGCCAGTGCCGGTGGTGGTGGCAAGGGAATGCGTATCGCCAACAGCGCTCAAGAATGCAGAGACGGATTGATCCGTGCCAGCGCCGAGGCCAAGTCGGCATTTGGTGACGGGCGTGTTTTCATCGAGAAATACGTTGAGGAACCGCGGCACATCGAAATCCAGGTGCTGGCCGACTCCTTCGGTAACGTCGTCCATCTCGGTGAGCGCGAGTGCTCCATCCAGCGCCGTTATCAGAAGGTCGTCGAAGAGGCTCCCTCCCCGTTCATAGATGCGGAAACACGCGCGAGCATGGGGGAGCAGGCCTGCGCACTCGCACGGGCCGTTGGCTATACCTCCGCTGGAACGGTCGAAATGGTTGTGGACAAACACCGCAACTTCTATTTCCTGGAAATGAACACGCGGCTGCAGGTGGAGCACCCTGTCACTGAAATGACCACCGGCATCGACATTGTGGAGCAGCAGTTGAGAGTGGCTGCGGGTGAGGCGTTACCGTTCACGCAACAGGACATCAAGCTCAAAGGTAACGCCATCGAAGTGCGAATCTATGCGGAAGACGCAGATTCCGGCTACCTGCCTGCCACAGGAAAACTATTCAAAGTCCGGTTTCCAAGCGGTGAAGGTATCCGCGTCGACCATGGCGTGGTCGAGGGGCAGGAAATCGGTGCGGCTTTCGACCCGATGATCGCCAAGCTAATTACCTACGGTGCCAGCCGTGAGGAAGCGATTGAGCGCATGTGTCGTGCTCTGGAAGAAACCATTTTGCTGGGGCCGATCACAAACACAGACTTTCTGAGGCGCGTGGTCGGGCACCCGGAATTCAAAGCTGGCCGCATTCACACCGGCTTTCTTGAATTGCACAAAGAGTCATTGATTGCGATCGATCCGACGCCAGAGCAAAAAAAGCTGCTACTCGCCGCGGCTGCGCTGTCCCACCCAGACTTCGATTTCCGATTCGCGACGCCGGAACCATTGGCCACCATGGGCGACTGGAGAACCCGATGACATTCAGGGACGTTTCGATCAATGGCGGTGTGCCCAACAACGTGGGGCTGACCCGCGGCGGCAAGCGCTCCCGCATATGGTTCGGCGCCTCATGTCTTGAGGCTGCGCGCGCAACGGTGGGTCAGAACTGGGAAGTCGAGGTCGACGGTCTGTCGACCCATGTTGCCCTGGTAGTGGACAAGGACATGGTACTGATCCATGCATTCGGCCGCACATGGCGCGTCAGCGTGACGGATCCGGCCGAGCGTGCATTGCGGACCGGTGACCAGTCGGATGTTGCCAAGGCACCGATGCCAGGCGTCGCGATCAGCGTGATGGTGAGCCCGGGTCAGGCGGTGATCGACGGACAACCCATGGTCATCATCGAGAGCATGAAGATGCAGACGGAAATAATCGCCGGTCGGGATGGCATTGTCGACACCGTGCATGCTCGCGTAGGAGAGTCGTTTTCATTGGGCGCAACGTTGGTCTCGCTCGTTCCCCTGACAACGGAAGGTAGTTGAGATGCAGCGTCTTCATTCACATGTCATTTCTACCTCGGACGCATTCCGGGAGAACCGCGCGCATAACCTGAAACTCGCCGAACAGTTGCATCAGCGACTAAACGACGCCCGGTACAAGCGCCCACAACGCGCCTTCGATCTGCTTGCGGAGCGAAACAAGCTGACGGTCAGGGCGCGCTTGGACTTGCTGCTTGACCCAGGAACGCCATTCTTGGAACTGTCGCCGCTGGCTGCCTGTGAAGCCTACGACGGAACCGCACCACAGGCCGTGATCGTGACTGGCATCGGCGTGATCAATGGCCGCGAAGTCGTGGTGACAGCAGGGGACAGCACGATCAAGGGAGGGTCGTGGTATCCGCTCACGATCAAAAAGCTGATCCGGGCCATGGATATTGCAATCGAGAATCGCCTGCCCATGGTTCACCTGATCGACTCCGGCGGGGCGTATCTGCCTCTGCAGGACGACATCTATTCGATGGGGGGTGCGGTCTACTACAACCAGTGTCGCATGAGCGCAATGGGCATTCAACAAATTGGGCTTGTGCTGGGACCTTGCACGGCCGGTGGAGCTTATCTCCCCACACTGTGCGATATCTCGATCATCGTTCGCAAGACCGGCTTCATCTTCCTGGCTGGCCCGCCACTCGTTAAAGCTGCAACAGGACAGGACGTGAGCGCTGAAGACCTTGGTGGCGCCGACATGCAGACCGCAGTTTCCGGTGTTGCAGACTACGCGGTCTCCTCGGAACAGGAGGGGCTTACGCTGGTACGCGAACTGGTGGGAAATTGGAGCCGTGGGCCCAAAGCAGACACGGATCGCCGCACCCCTGAACTGCCTTACTACGACCCGCAGGAACTCTACGGAATCATCCCGCGCGACACCAAGCGCCAGTTCGACATGCGCGAGGTCATCGCACGTATCGTCGATGGCAGCCGTTTCACCGAGTTCAAACCCAGTTATGGCGAGACTCTGGTAACGGGCTGGGCTTTCATTTGGGGCATGAAGGTTGGCATCCTGGGCAACAACGGCGTGTTATTCACCGATGCCGCCAACAAGGCCACCCAGTTCATGCAATTGTGCGACCGGGATGGCATCCCCTTGCTGTTCCTGCACAACGTGACCGGGTTCATGGTCGGCCAGGAATACGAACGTGGAGGCATCACCAAGAGCGGTGCCAGGATGCTGATGGTCCAGGCGAACGTCTCGGTGCCAAAGCTCTCGGTTTTTGTCAATGCCTCGCAGGGCGCAGGGAACTATGCGATGACCGGCCGCGCCTGGCGTCCACGATTCCTTTTCGCCTGGCCGAACGCTCGCTCCGCGATCATGGGGCCCGAGCAGGCGGTCACCACCCTGACCGAAGTCCGAATCGCAAGCATGCGTCGCGAACAAGGAAGGGTGCCCACGCCCGAGGAGATCCAGGAAATCACGGCAGACGTCGGCGACTATTTCGACCGCACCTCCGGCCCGTATCACATCACCTCGGAAGTGCGTGATGATGGCCTGATCGACATGGTGGATACGCGCAACAGCCTGGGCATGGCGCTGTCGGCTTCGCTCAACGCTCCGATTGTTCGCGCGCCAGGCGGAATTCTCAGAATCTAAAGGGAGATGGATGTGACTCAAGAAATCTTGTATGAGGTTCGCGAAGGCATAGCCTGGTTGACAATCAACCGGCCCGAAGCGCGCAATGCGATGAACAAGGCTGTGCGCGAGGGCATACGTGAGAAGGCTCAGGCCTTCGCGGACGATTCATCTGCTCAAGTCCTTGTCATCACCGCGTCGGGTGACAAGGCGTTCTCTGCCGGTGGCGATCTCAAAGAGATGGCTGGCACCCAAATGCAGATTCCTCCACGCGACTTTTTTGTGTACTTCAACCGGTCGTTGACAACTGACAAGCCGATCATCGCAGCCGTCAATGGCATGGCGTATGCAGGTGGGTTTCTACTGGCTCAGATGTGTGATCTGGTCATCTGTGCAGATCATGCCACTTTCGCGATCACGGAGGCGCGAGTCGGTCGCGGCTCGCCCTGGGCAGCGCCGCTCGCGTGGATTGTCGGGCCGCGGCTGGCCATGGAGTTGCTAACTACCGGGCAACCGATCTCTGCGCAGCGCGCCTACGAAGCTGGCTTCGTCAACAAGATCGTTCCGGGGACTGAGTTGTTGGCAGAAGCTGAGAGGATGGCACGTACCATTGCTGACAATGCGCCTTTGACTGTCCGCGCAGGGAAGAGGCTGGTATACGCCTCGGCGAGCCTGGGTTACCACGACATGTTCGAGGAGGGCCATCGCATCTATGAAGCCGCCTACATGAGCGACGACGGACTCGAAGGGCCGCTCGCGTTCAAGGAGCGTCGCAAGCCGGTCTGGAAGGGTCGCTAAGCAAATCCTTCGTATGCGCTATTTCATAGTTTACGCTCATCCCGAGCCAAGATCACTCAATGGTTCATTGAAAGATGCGGCTGTCCAGGCGTTGGAGGCCGCGGGACATCAGGTGAGAATATCCGACCTGTACGCAATGGGGTTCAAGGCGCAAGCGGATGCAGATGACTTTCCAGCGCGCGATTCCAAGGAGCGGCTGTTCTACCACCGCGCGAGCGGCGATGCCTTTGCTTCAGGTGCGCTTGCAGCCGATGTTGTGCGGGAGCATGAGAAACTGTTCTGGGCAGATGTGCTCGTGCTGCAATTTCCGCTTTGGTGGTTCAGCGTCCCCGCAATTCTCAAGGGCTGGATTGACCGTGTCTTTGTCAATGGTCTGGCAATCGGGGTTCCGAAAGAAGGTACTAAGCAGTGGCTTCGTTATGGTGAAGGCCGATTTGCAGGCAAACGCGCCATGCTCGCAGTAACCACTGGGGGTCGCGAGGGCCAGTTTTCGGAGCGCGGCATCAATGGGCCCATTGATGATTTGCTGTTTCCATTGAATCACGGTCTATTTCACTATGTCGGCATGGCGCCGCTGCGTCCGTTTGTCGCTTTTCAAACTGTAAGGACAACAGACGAAGAGTTTCAGCATATGCGGGCTCGCTATATCCATCGACTCCTGGGAATTTGGCAGGATCAGCCAATCCCCTACCGGTTTGAAAATGGCGGCGAATATGAATCAAACGGTATTCTGCGAGCAGGCGTAGCTGAAGGTCACACAGGTTTTCGCGCGCACTGCGTCTGATTGAGAAAAATGCGAGTTCTTGAACCACGTACAAAAGGAGACATGACATGAATTTGAGCTGGTGGTTAGAGAGAGCGGCAACTGAATATCCAGACAAGACGGCTATTGTCGACGCGTCGGACGAAAGCCTGACATACCGCGAGTTGCAGGGTTTGGTGAACCGGATCGGCAATGTGTTGCGCGAAGACATGGGAGTGCGGCCTGATGATGTGGTGGTCACCTGCATACGCGACAACTATCTGCATGTCGCAACCATGTTTGCGGTCATGCGCATTGGCGCGATTTTCAGCGGCCTGAACCACAAGCAGCTGCATGAAAAGTTTCATGCTGACATCGATCGCTGCAAACCCAAGGCCGCCATTGTGGCTTCCGAGTTTGGAGAAATTGCCGAACTGATCGGCGCCTATCCGGGTATCTCGATCGCCATGACAGATCAACGGCACCTGCGATTCAAGAATCTGAAGGAGCTTGCGCAGAACAGGTCTTCGGAACTTCGCGTCGAACCGCGCAGCCGTGACGATGTCGCAGCCATCAATTTCACGGCCGGCACCTCCGGCGCCTCAAAGGGCGTCATCTTTACGCACGGAAAACTTGAGACGTCTTGCTGGAGATCCATCTTTCTGGCGGGCGTCAACAGCAACTGCCGCAATCTATCGTTGGTTGGCATGTTTCATAGCGGTGGTATTGCCGACGCGGTGCGGCTTGTCATGGTGGGCGGTACGCTCTTGTGGAGTGAAGGTTGGGACGTCGAGCGCGTTGTGCGCATCATCCAGAAACACAAGGTGAACTTCGCCTACTACATCGTTCCCACCATGTTGCGCGATCTGATGCGCCACCCTTCCTGGAAGGAATTGGACATCAACGGTATGCGGACACACATTGCTGGCGAAGTAGTGCCGCCAGAAATACAACAGGCAATGCGCGAAAAGGGAGCCCAGGTTGGTGCCATGTACGGCATGACCGAACTGATGCCGGTTTGCGCGCTCTCATCAACGCTCTACTACCGTGACGAGGGTGATCTGCCAGTCGGTTCTGCCGGAAAGCCCAACAAGGAATTCTGTGAGGTTGTCCTCAAGGACCAGCATACTGGCGTGACGCTGGAGGGCGGCGACGTCGAGGGCGAAATCTGCGTGCGCGGCGACGTTGTGACACCCGGCTATTACAACGACCCCGAGCGGACGGCGGCAGCCTTCGATGCCGATGGTTTCCTTCATACGCGAGATGTCGGGTTCCGTGACGCTGAAGGATGGTATTTCATTCGTGGACGAACAGACGACATCATCAAATGTGGTGCCGAGAAGCTGTCCCTGCTTGAGATCGACGACCTGTTGCGAAATCACCCCAATGTGCGTGATGCTGCCTGTGTGGGTGTGGCACACGAGCGTTTCGGTGAAGTGCCAGCCGCCTTCATCGTGCTGCGCACTTCCCAGGACGAAGAGGATGCACGCGCGAGCCTCGATGAATTTTGCATTGCCTCGATGGAAAGATGGAAGCGGCCACGGTTGTACGTTTTTGTCGATGCTATTCCTCGAACGGCTGCAAAGCAAACCAAGATGCAAGGCGCCATGAAGGCCCAGATCGTCGGTGTCAAAGTCATGAACGCAGACGGCGTGACGACGCTGAGTGCGCTGAAAGCAAGGTCAGCCGGCACTCCGATTGCGTGACCTTTGCGCCGGATATGTCTGAAACGAAATTGTCAGGACGGGTCGCAGTAGTCACCGGCGCGGCATCTGGTATCGGAGAGGCAATAGCCAAACTTTGCGTTGCGCAGGGCGCTCGCGTCGTGATGGTAGACAGCGACGCGATACGCCTTGATGCTGTCGCTAAGTCTATCGGAGGTAACACCATAACCCATCATGCCGACGTGGGGGCTCCCGATACGGCAGCCGTATATGTTGCGTTGGCGATGCGGCACTTTGGCCGTCTGGACACTGCGTTTCTGAATGCCGGCATTGCAGGGAAAGTTTGCCGAATTGAAGAAGTGGCAGTATCGGATTTCGATGAGGTGATGCGCATCAACGTGCGCAGCGTTTGGTCTGGCATTGCCGCGTTGTTCCCGGTCATGCAATCTGCGGGCGGCGGCAGCATCGTTGTCACAGCCTCGACAGGGGGCGTGCAGGGCGCACCGATGGTTGCACCCTATATCGCGAGCAAACACGCAGTGATCGGCCTGGTGAGATCTGCGGCGCTTGAAGGTGCGCGCTACAACATTCGTGTCAATGCGGTGGCCCCGGCGCCGATTGACACGCCGATGATGGCGCACATCGCAGCAGGGTTGGGGCGTGGTGACATGGAGCGTGCGCGGAATCGCACGCTCAGCCACATTCCGATGCGCAGATATGGGGGAGCGGACGAAGTGGCAAGAATGATGTTGTTTCTCGCGTCCGACGATTCAAGTTATTCCACCGGTGCGGTGTTCTTGTCCGATGGCGGATCTACCGCAGGCATTTCGCTCTGACAGGTTCTTTTTTTCGATTGGATGTCTATTATGAAACTCAAAGGGAAAGTGGCCGTGGTCACTGGCGGTGCGAGCGGTCTGGGTGAGTCCACAGCCGAACATTTTGCGAAAGAAGGCGCCATCGTAGTGGTCGTTGACCAAAACATCGATGGAGCTAACCAGATCGCGGCGAAGCTTGCGGCGTCTGGTGCGACGACACTGTCAGTGCAAGTGGACGTGGCAGAAGAGAAACAGATCGAGGATTGTGTCGCGAAGGTCATTGCGCGCTTCGGCCAGATCGATATTCTGTTCAATTCTGCGGGTATCGCGCGCCTGAGGCCTTTCCTAGAAACCAGCGTTGAAGACTTTGATCTGGTTCACAGAGTCAATGTGCGAGGCACCTTCCTGATGGGGCAACAGGTGGCGCGTACCATGGTCGGCCGGGGCGGCAACATTATCAATGTCGCCTCTGCATCAGGGCGGCGCGGCAACTACGGTCGCACGGCCTACGGCACAGGCAAGGCTGCGATCGTCATGATGACCGAAATCATGGCAGTCGAGTTAGCCATTCACAACATCCGGGTCAACGCAATTGCACCCGGACCGATTGAGACGCCAATCGTGGCGCCGCAACTCACGGAAGCTGGGCGAAAGAGTTGGACTGCGGTTGTGCCCATGAACCGTTGGGGGCGCCCGGCAGAGATTGCCACCGCCGCTGTTTTCCTTGCATCTGAAGATTCTTCGTTTATTACCGGTCATTGTCTTGACGTTGACGGTGGCTTCTTTGCCGGCGGAATTCTCAAGCCGTAAGGTTCGAAATGGTCTCCATTCAATCTGTCACAACCAAATGATCGCTCAAACCGGCCGGACCATCGAAACCCGCTTCACCCGCCTCGTTGGCGTGCGCCATCCTGTTATGCAGGAAGGCCTGGGACCCTACAAGACGGTGCGCCTGGCGGCGGCTGTAGCCAATGCCGGCGCCTTGGGCACAGTCAGCATTCCCGGAATTACCGAGGAACCGACGCGCGGGGCCCGTGTTCTTCGTGGCTACATTGAGGAAGCGTGCGCGCTCACGGATGGAATACTGGCAGTGAACATACCGGTGGGCGCGGACAAAGCGACGGGTAAAGTGCTTCCCTTCAGCGAAGCTTATGTGAGAGCGGTAGTGCAGTCGGTGCGCGATCCGATGATCGCCCAGCGCTTGCGTGTCATCACGACTTCCGCCGGCGCACCAGGCGTTGCGCGAGCGCTGATTGCCGACAGTGGACTCATTCACATCCACAAGGTAGGCGGCACCAGTCAGGCAATTCGCGCAGAGCGCGACGGAGTGGATGCCATCATTGCTTCCGGCTATGAAGCAGGCGGCCACACGCATGCACGGCCCGTTCATACTTTTGTTCTGGTACCCAGCGTGGCGGAGGCCGTAAAGATCCCAGTCATCCTGGCAGGCGGCGCGCGCGATGGTCGCTCCCTTGCAGCAGCGCTGGCGATGGGCGCCGATGCAGTTGCGTTAGGCACGCGTTTCGTAGCGAGTCGGGACAACCCTGACTGGGATCCGGCGTATGCTGCGCGCATCCTTGCGGCCAAAGAAGGCGAGGACGTCGTTTTCTCCGCGATCTACGGCCCGTCAAGGGCGCTGCCAAGCGGCGGCATCGGCGAACTGGCGGCAATGATCGCAGCAGGCATCGACAACGACGCTTTGACACGCTTCAAGGACGAACGACTCATTGCTGGCCAGCGCGACGGCGACATGGAAGGGGGCATACTTCCCTGCGGTCAGATCGCGGGCGCGCTGCAGGAGCTCATTGATGTGGCCGAGTTCGTGCCGGGAATGGTTGAACAGGCTTGCGAAATACTCGCGCATCTCGAAAAACTCATTGCCCGCAAATCTTGACGGGTGCGAAGATATTCAGTCGGGCGATTCAACTCGCGACCGGGATGTGCGTAGCAAGTCAGCAGTAACACTTTCCAAAGGGTGTTTCTATGAAACGTCGGTACTTTCATGTCCTCTCCACTACCTTGGTGGAGCAGAAGCCAGATTGACCAGCCCGCCGACTGCCGGTGACCTGGCGCGACCCCGTTGAATTCACTGCTGAATGGCGTCAGTTCCTGGGCTCCTCGTCCAAGAGCATTGGTTCGCAATAGCAAGCAGCCGACGTTGAAGATGCCGCGCCAGAGCGGCACACAGTCATGTCGGGGTGCCACAACCGATACTCCGCCCGGCGACGGCGCTGGCGCTGGCGGGTGACGGCTTCGGGTAGAGATTATGTGGCTATGTGGCGACGGTGCAGCCTGCGCCGATAGCAATCGCGGCACCGGAGCCCACCTCACGCGCCCATTGACCGGCATCAGCATTCAAAAAGTTAGAACTTCCGTAATCCTGGCCATTCGCCGACTGCCTCCTGCTGCTCGACACGCGAAATAACTACTCATTTGGAGAACCCTCTTTGTAGTCGCAGTTCTTCAGAGCAGATCTGCGAACGGCAGCTTTGGCACCCTGAATCTGAGCCGGTCTATGACCGCCTCGGGTCGCCTCCATACTGAACCGGCACAAACGAAAAGCCCATGGTGGGCATAACCCACACCGCTTCACGAGGCTGTCATCGAACAAGGGGACCAGTTTCCTGAAAAGTACCGTTGAGCGTGCGGCAGTCCCCGTTCAGTCCCCTTTGCACCCTGTTTCAAAGCTGTTCCCTCTCCGCCATTTGCAGTGGCGCCAGGCTTGAGTCGCCGTAAGTGGCTGTCAATAAAGGACAATGCGAAATTCAGCCGCCAATAAAGTCACACAGAAAATAGAAAAATACAAAGTGTTGTATTCGGCGTGTGACTTTCCATCAATCGTGCAAGACCGTTGATTCAAAAGAATAAATTTCAAGCAATGCCCGCTGAAACCCCTCTCGCGGGGCATACACCAATGATGCAGCAGTACCTCGGCCTGAAAGCCGAGCACCCCGACACGCTGCTGCTCTACCGCATGGGCGACTTCTACGAATTGTTCTTCGCCGACGCCGAGAAGGCGGCCCGGCTGCTCAACATCACGCTCACCCAGCGCGGGCAATCCGCAGGGCAGCCGGTCACCATGGCCGGGGTGCCGTTCCACTCGGTCGAGACCTACCTGGCACGCCTGATCAAACTCGGCGAGTCGGTGGCCATCTGCGAGCAGGTGGGCGAGGTCAGCGGCAAGGGGCCGGTGGAGCGCAAAGTGGTGCGGGTGATCACCCCGGGCACGCTGACCGATGCCGAATTGTTGTCCGACCGGGTCGAGTCCATCCTGCTGGCGGTGCACCAGGGGCCGCGCAACCAGTGTGGCCTGGCCTGGTTCAGCGTGACGCAGGGCGAGGTGCAACTGGCCCAGTGCGCTGCCGACGAGGTGGGTGACTGGCTGGTGCGCACCAGCCCCAGTGAGCTGCTGTACTCCGCGAGTGTCACCCCCGCCTTCGAAACCCGGCTCAAAGCCTGGAGCACGGCGCAGGCGTCGACGGTGACGGTGCGGCCGCAGTGGCAGTTCGACGCGGCGTTGGGCCAGCGCAAGCTGCAGGACCTGCTGCGTGTGGCGAGCCTGTCGGCCTGGAATGCACAGGACCTGCCCCAGGCGCATGCCGCTGCCGCAGCCCTGCTGGCCTACGCCGAACACACCCAGGGCCAGCCCTTGTCGCATGTGCAGGGCATCGGCGTGCAGCACAACGACGAGCTGGTGCTGCTGCCGCAGACGACGCGGCGCAACCTGGAGCTGACGCAGACCCTGCGCGGCGACCCCGCACCCACGCTTTTTTCGCAACTCGACACCTGCATGACAGGCATGGGCAGCCGCCTGCTGCGCCACTGGCTGCTGGAGCCACGCCGCGACCGCGCTGTGGCGCGCGCGCGCCTGCAGGCGATCGCCGCGCTGCGCGATGGCCCCTGGCAAAACCTGCGTGAACAGATCAAGGGCAGCACCGACATCGAACGTATCACTGCGCGCATCGCCCTGCGCCAGGTTCGGCCGCGCGAGCTGGTCGCATTGCGGATCACCCTGGGCAAGACGCGGCAACTGGAGTCCCCACTGAACGGGCTGGGCGAATGGCTGACCCAGCTGTCCCTGGACCTGCTGCCCACGCCCGGATGCGCTGAATTGGTGGCCAGCGCCATCAAGGAAGACCCCGCCGCCCTGGTCCGCGACGGCGGCGTCATCGCGACCGGTTTCGACGCCGAGCTCGACGAGCTGCGCGCCATCCAGGACAACTGCGACGTTTTTCTGCTCGACCTGGAGCAACGCGAGCGCGCCCGCACCGGCATCACCAACCTGCGGGTCCAGTTCAACAAGGTACACGGCTTTTATATCGAAGTGACACAGGGCCAGGCCGACAAGGTCCCGCCGGACTACCGCCGCCGCCAGACACTCAAGAACGCCGAACGTTTCATCACGCCCGAACTCAAGGCGTTCGAAGACAAAGCGCTCAGCGCACAGGATCGGGCGCTGGCGCGCGAGAAATTCCTGTACGAGCGCCTGCTGGACGGGTTGCAAGCCCACGTGCCCGGCCTGACCCGGGTCGCACGCGCCCTGGCAACGCTGGACGCCTTGTGCTGCCTCACTGAGCGCTCCCTCACGCTGG
>CAMAWD010000058.1 GCA_945861785.1 Rhodoferax sp. OV413
CACTTTTAAATACCGCAGGCGAATTGGCTGTGAGTTTTGGACTGCGCGCTTACGACAGCGTGCAACTCGCCAGCGCCCAAAAAACGTACTTGCAGCTAGGCCAAAACATGCGCTTTTGCTGCTTCGATAAACAACTCAATACAGCCGCGAAAACGCTGGGCTTACCACTCCTGGAACCATGAAAAATCTGATCGCTCAAGACCTGTAAAGGGTGATGGCCTGCGGGGCGGCATACTCAAAATCAGCGCGGCACGTAACAATTGAACAGTCACTTCTTCATTTTCAATTTCTTGGTGAGAAAGTGTACTTTGATGTCCCGACCGTTCACCCTGACGTAGCCAGCGTGCAATTCAGTGCCTTTCCAGCGGTTGACCCAGTGGGACCGAAACGACCAGAGCACGTCGCCATCCGCCATCGTTTTCAAAAAGCTATTCCACGCCGGATTCAAATGTCCGAACGGAACATTTGGCACGGCGTGCATCGGGTCAACAACGCGCTCGTTCGTTTCAATTTCAGCCAACGCGAGCCTTGAGATCAGGTCTTTGTGCTGCACACCAAAGTCCGGATAGTTCTCAAACCTGCTGCGTTCTTGATGCAGTCGAAGTTCTTGAACGAACATCGCTATCAGCAAAGGCCACAGCGCTACGATGCCAAGCACTGACACAACAGGTGCCAGCACGGTGGAAGCAAAGATGATCCAGACTTTGTTTTTGCCGGGGTTGGCCTCCAAAATCGACTTCTTTGAAAAGCCCAAATCCGGATCGCCGCTTAAACGGTGTTGAACAAACACAGCGATCAGAGCCAATACTCCAATACCCAGGTATCCGATCAGATAAGGATTTAGCGACATTGGTCCGTGTCCTTTCCTGATTGGTGTCGAATGGGGAAAGTTGTCATGGCGGCAATTTCGTAGCCTTCAGAGTCATCACTTCCGGTAGCCACGCCGTTAACGGTTGTGTTTCTTGCAACGGCTACCCCGCGGTCAAAAGTTATGAACTGATCCCTTTCATAGGTACTGGCATATCCGCCGTGTACGTAGTTGAGCAATTTACCCTGGGGCATCCGCACCTCTCCGCTGTACCAGTGGGCAAACACCCGCAGCGGGTAGTCCGGAAAAATGCTCGCCAGAGTAGCCTCTGTTCCATCTTCCAACGTTCCAGACAAACCCACGAGGTAGAGCCGATCATTGAGCAACTCCCACCGCCCTACATACCCGCGCCACAGGGCAGTACAGGTCGCCGCAAATTTAAACTGATTGCCCCCCAACTCGAAATAGGCTGCAAGCGGCTCCGTGCACATGGCAAACGTCTCGCCATCGATAGAAATTTCTTCTGCGATTTGCGCGGTCATACATCCCCCTGAGTTTTGTAGTCACAATTTCATGGTGTTTGGGTTATGGCAAGTTTGTGCCGCTCATGCAGCCGGGCAGCTCCGGCACATCGGCAACGCAGGCCTGGTCTTCGTCGCTCCTGAAAATGATGATTTCGAAGCGGTTCACAGGCTTGACCCCGATGTATTGACATCCCAGCCGGGAATATCGGGGTCGTTCCAGTAAAGGTAGTTCGCCGCGCATCGCTTCAACCGGCCCTGTGATTCTGCAGCATTGCCTCTCGCAGAATCGCGTTGATGCGGGTCTGATAACCTTTTCCGTTGGACTTGAGCCACAGCAATACATCGGCGTCAATCCGCACGGTGGTGGCTTGTTTGGTGGGTTTGTACAGCGGGTTGCGAATGGCGTCCTTCCAAAAAGCGTCCTCCAACGGCGCAATGTCGCTGTAATCAATCTGGCTGTCAGGACGTTGGGCCAACAAACCCAGCCTTTTGCGTTGCAAGTCCGTCAAAGGCGGCATATTTTGCAAATCCATGGTGCGTTTAATGATTTTGGTCTTCATAACGTTTTCGCTCCCTGCGGCCTGTGGCCCGCGCCGAAATGACGCGAATGACCTCGGTACCATCTTCGTCCTGGCCAACGGTGTGTGCCACCAACAGGACCATGCAACCACCAACCGACCCGAGAGTTTGCCAGCGTAACTCTGCCCCTTCGACCCGGTCTTGAGCCGTGAGGGCAAAGGGGTCGGCAAAGGCGAAGATGGCATCTTCGAATGCGACACCGTGCTTGCGCAATTTGCTCTCGGCCATGGCACTGCCCCATTCAAATCGGGGTTGCATACATTAATGTTAGTACATTTATGTCAATTCACCAAGAGCGCAGAATCAAATTTTTGCACCCGCCGAAACGCCTTGCCCCCAAACTCTCCAATTGATCGGTGCCCAATTCCTTGCCGCGCAACTCCGCCGGCAACGTGACCGTGGTTGGCTGCACCTATGCCGCCAGCGTCTGGTGTTTGGCTTGGCCCGTCAGGGGAATGCCATGGCGCAGAACCAGGTCGCGCAAGGCGTCGGGCAAGTCCTGCGCGTCGCTGAGGTCCACGCGCCAGGGCAGCGCGCTGTCCTCAAAGTCCGCGCGCAGGTGCGCCAATGCGAGGTCGTCGGCCGGCTGCAGGCCCCACAGCGCGATGTCCAAGTCGGAGTATTTTTTGCGGGCGCCGCGCGCGGGCCATTCGCTTACACGCGAGCCGAAGGCAGTTGCGGTGCAGTGTGGCAAGCGCTGTTGGATCAGGCCGAGCACCAGTGTGAGGTGGGCGGTGGGTACGTCAAGCATCCTTGGCCCCCAGAGCATCCAGGCGAGCAAGCAGGCCTTGCGCCTGATCCGCGAACGAAGGAATGATCGCGGCAACCTCAGCCGCCTTTGCTGCGTTGTAGGTGTGCGATGTGATGTTTCGCTTGTCACGGAACACCATCCATGCGTCCACATCGGGCAGCAAGCCACGCTCACCACCGATACGAACGAGGTCACGAAAACTCATGCCGTCCACACTGTGGGCGTCGGGCAAATCGATCTCAAGCCGGCGCTTCAGCATTTTCCAGCTCAAGTCGACGAGAGGCGACGGTGGTTGCATTGCGTGGTGCGGGATGGACCGCTGTTTTTCAGATCATTCTAAGGTTGGCAGGCTGGCCCGACCCGTGACCCGGAATTCTTCGAGACGCGCACCCAATTGATCGAGCTGATCCGCGCTCAACTCCTTGCCGCGCAATTCTGCCGGCAACGTGACCGACAGGTTCAGGTAGCGCCCGCCACGCCGGCACACCACGGCCGCCAGGTTCACCGGCAGGCTGCCGATGACGGTGTCGCCACCCTGCACTTCTGCCGGGTCCAGGTGCGTGGCAAAACGGTCAATCCGCAGGCCCTGGCGCGCCGCCCATTCGAGCGCGCCCGGATGGCGGCTCACGAACCAGGTGGTCACGGGTTGACCTGCAGCGTGTAGCCGCCCATGCCCATGGTGGCATTCTTGCCCACGTGCAGCCACTGGCCCAGCCACAACCAGGGCCACAGGTCGCCCAGCACGTCGGGGCTGCCGCGCAGCGTCCAGCGGCCCAGCACACCGCCGAGTGTCATCTCTTGCTGCTGGCGGCTGGAATAACGCGTCCAGTCAAACCAGTGCAGGTCGCGTGTGTCGGTCAAGGCCTCACTTGACTGGGTGATGCGTTTTGCCTCGTCACCCCAGCCACCTTGCGCGGCGTGGAATTCCATCAACAGCGCCGCACGCCGTGCCACGGCGGCCACCAGCGCGCGTGGAGTGAGTTGGTCTGCGCGCAAAGCTTGGCCCTGGTTTTGCAGACGCAGCGGTGTGTGGATGTGCAGGGTGATGGCCTGCGGGGCCGGTGCCACAACAGGTGGTATGGCGGGCACATCAAGCCGCGCAGGGTGTGCAGCCAAAGTGGGCTGCGTGTGTGACCAGACCGGTTGGGCACGGCCTTGCGCATCGAGCCAGTCCACCCGTTGCAACTCGGCAGGAATACGCTGGCGCGTGAGGCCCTGGCTGAGTGCACGTTGCAGGGCAAACACCACCAGCGCCAATTGGTCCAGCGCCTGCCCTACCAGCACGATGTTGAATAGAAGCAGATCACCGGGCACCAACAAACGTGCACCAGGCGCCGGTGGCTCCAGCACGTAGGGGTTGGGGATTTGGCTGAAGTCTTGCAGGGCGTGCTGGCCTTTGGGCGGCGGCTGGGCGTCAAAGATGCGCGTGTAGGGGCAGGTTTGCAGCAGGGGGCAGCCAGGGCACGTGGGCTGGCGCGTCATGCAGGCCACGTTGCGCAGGGCCGCACCGAACTGGCCGCGCAACAGGGAGCCTGCGTACTCGGGCAGGGCCAGCGCTTGCTGGACCTGGGCTGTGAAGCGGTAGCGGGCGACGGGGAGGCCGGTGGCGGGAGCGAACGAATCACCCACCGTGGTCATGGCTCAAGCAGATCGTTGGCCATGCGTCGCAGCGTTGCAGCCAACGCCTGGCGGTCTTTGAGTGCTTCGCGTTCGGGTTGGCCGGCAGGGCGAACACCATGGGCAAGCGCGTTACGCAGAAACTCCTGGTCTTTGGCGTTTGAATTTGCATTCGACAAACTCTTGTACGCCTCTTTGCGGCAGTCGAAACTATTGGTGTCCCCCAGCTTCTGATCCCAGACAGCCTTGGTGCTGACCGCCTCAAACATGAACACTGCGGCTCGCAAATAGTCGTCTCGCAGCAGGCTGGCGCGTGCCAGTGATGCCTCCCACTGATGTCGCTGCGGCGCACGAAACCAGTCAATTCGTTTCACCAGCTCGGGCCTGAAAAGATCGCTCAGCCCACCTTGATGTTGCTCGATGGACGGGAAAACGCTGGACAGCGCCTCTCGTGCTTTCACCGGGTTGGTAGTGCGCTCAAAGAACGACGCTTTTTGCAGCAACAAGGCACGGTTCGGATCCATGCCGTCCGCTTGCAACAGCGGACCGAAGACACCGTAGTCGCCATCCTTGTCGTAGGTGGCCAGGGCCTCGACCCAATCAAGCATGCGCAGCAGACCAGAAAGCCGCAGCACCGGCGTTTCAGCGCCAGGCTCGGTCATTTCCAGCGCACCGTAATACAGCTCAGACACGCTCACTTTGGCCACGTGCGTGAGGTAGCGCGCCGCCACCAGCGCCAGCATGGGCAGGTGTCTGAACCCATGCGTGACATCAAGGCTGATGCATTCGCCCTCTTGAACTTGCTCGGCAAGCAAAGTGAGCACCTTGATTTGTTCTGCCGTGTCGCGGGCAAATGGAATCAATACGCATTGAACCGGCACGCCAACTTCTTTCTCAAGTTTCAGTGCGTGTTGCGCCAACATGGTTGCGTCAACCCGGTTGTGCTCGACCGCCTCCATCAACTCAAGGGTGTTGTCTTGCGGGTCATTCCGGTCAAAGAAAACGTCCCACATGCTGCCTGATGTGCCGACCAAAATAAGCCGATCTGGTTGCAGGTACTCGGCCAGGGCAAGACCGAAAAAGGGCACTGTTTTGGCAAACCCATCGTCAAAGCGATAGGTGGCCGTTCGATATCCGGTTTTTGGGTCGGTTCGGCCCTTGCCAAGAAAGCTGATGAGGGTGGTAGAAGCGATCATGAAGTCACTTGCAAAGTCATGCGGGGATGGTAGGGCAAACTGACATTAGGGCGCGTGCCGCAAGCTTGCCAGCCTCAAAGGGCCGCTGGGCGGAATGAGATGATTTTCAGGCCCACGTCTCAGAGGGCGCAGCCGTGCGGCCTCGCGTGCCGTGTCACTCGTAAAGGGTTCCGCCAACAGCGCCAGTTTTCCGAGGGCCTTTTTGGCATCTGGCCAGCCCATGCCCTTGTCGCACAACTTGCTGAGAACTTCAGTCTGGTTGACGACGCAGATGCTGGCCTGCCCCGTCAATATTTCGGATGCAACGATCTCGCAACCGGGTTCACCTTGCAGGTAGCCCAGCACGGCCGAGGTGTCCAACAACATCATGAATTCAAAAAAACTAATTTACTGGGGGATCTATGAAAATGGTGCAGATCAACCGGAGTAACGGGATGACGGTGCCTGGAGTTGGCGCTCGTGTTCCCTGTGTTACTTGAGGGGCTGAGAAACACCCCATTGCCAAAAATATCAGGTCACCGTGATCTCGACCCGCCGGCCAAGCACAAGTGCTGCCGCCTCAATCTGGGCGAGTCCAGAGGCGTGACGCAAGTCAAACAAGCGGTCAACCTGTGGCATGTGCCAGCCCAGACGACGCGCCAGTTCGGATTTCTTGATGCCCTGCTCGGTCATCGCCTGGTACACACCGAGCTTGGCGCACTCCAACGCGCAGGGACGCACGGTTTTTTGTCCTCGCTTGGGCTTGCTGGCCACAGGCAGCGGTTGCCGTGCGTCCACGTAGAACGAGAGCCCGCTTTCCAACGCATCAACCGCTTGCAGCAAGGCCTCATCCTCATCCATGCCAAAGGTAATGGCCTCAGGCACGTCGGCAAACGTCACCAGCACAGTGCCGTTATCAGGGGTCAGGGTTACGGGGTAGTCAAACATATCGTCCTCACTTCAAACCAAGTTGGCGCTTGATGGCGGCCTCAAGTCCCTTACCAAGCTCCGTTGTGCCGTGCATGGGTAGGGCAGACTGCCTGCCGTTCAGCAGAACTTTCAAATGCGAGCCCTTTCCAGGCTGGAAGGTGGCACCTTGTTGTTCCAGCCACTTTTTCATCTGCTTGGAGTTCATTGCCAAGATAATAACAAAGGTGTTGTGTTTTCATGAGGCGGCACCGCGATGGCGGGAGATGAAGCAGGTAATCAAGAGGGGATGGAATTTACTGGGCGCAGCTTGCGCCGCTCATCCACCATGGCCAGCCAACGCGCCATCGGGACGAATTGCGGGCCATCGGCCCAATAAATCCAGCCGCCAATTTCCGAGGCAAGCACTTGGCATCGGCGCAAAAGCCTGGGGCTCATGCAACGATGCGTTGGTGACGGGTCACCATGTTGCAACGCATCCCAGATGTCGTATTCATTGCCGCCGACCCAGCCCGCGCAATAGCAGTCTTCGCTTATCCCACTCATTCGGTCGTACAAATCCCACTGTGAATCCGTCAGGTAATCGTATTCATCCATGGAAGTTCCTGTCAGTGTTTGATCCACACATCGTCAGGAAAAAATGATGATTTCAAAGCGGTTCACAGGGTTGACCCCGATGTATTGACATCCCAGCCGGGAATATCGGGGTCGTTCCAGACCTCGTCTTCCGGGTTGTCCCAGACGTCCATCATGCTGTCGATCAGGGCGTTTTGCAGGTCATGGTGTTGTGCAAGCTCTTCGCTTTCTGGTATCGGCGCAGGATGCTGGGACCGCACAGGGGTGGTCATGGCGCTATGGCACGCAGTTCAGCGCCCTCCACCTGGACTGCAAATTTCTGAAAGCACTGATTCTGGCGAATCTTGTTTTGTACGTCTGCTGGCAGTGACTTCAGCAGTGCCTCGCTGTGCGGCGCGTAGGCGCTGGCAGACTTGCCATTGGCTTCTGCAGTCAGCGTGTTGTTGTTCTTGTTGAACTTGAGCCGGGCAGTGGGCCAACTTTCCAGTCTGGAAGATGTGGCTGCCTGAGCCGACGATGTGGCAGCGTTGGTGACCGCATCCTTTTTGGCGCCAATCGCTGCCATTGCCCCGTACCCCACCGAAGTCTTGGCCCCAAACCCCACCCACTCAAAAGCGTGCCGAAAAGCGTCATCCAGCAAGGTGCGCCATTGGCTCGCCCAGTCTTGCGGCAAACGGCCGGTGTGGCACACCACGTGGAAGTCAAATTTGGACTTGGCAGGCACGGCCAAAAAGCTGACTGGCACCGGTGCGCCAGAGTCGTGTGGTGACTCCTGACCTTGGTAATACTTGCTGTAATGCGGGGTCATGATTTCCACCACCAGCTTGTCCCCGGCGGGGCTGGGAAACACGTCCCAGAAGTCGAGCGCACCGCGTTTCGCGTCTTCGGGCTGGTTGATTTCTTCCGGACCAAACAGCGCGTTGATGGCACCCGAAGTAAAACCCACTTCACCATCGTCCATCAGCTCCTGCATAGAGCGCCGCAAGATACCTTTGACCCCACTACCTGCCAGATACGGCAAACCGTAGGGGGTGAGAAAGGCAAAACCGTTCTCAATCGGGTGCTCGTTCCCCAGGCCCGTGGCGAAGGGGGCGGTGGAGGTGGTGCTGACGCGGTAGCCGTTGCTGCCGTGGTGTTGGATGAGCGCTTGCTGGCGAGCGCGTAGCGCGGAGACTTGGGCGGTGCTGGTTGCTGGCAAGGCACACACCTCATTCAACACCGCATCAAACTCGCTTTTGAGTTGATCATTCGCCGCACGTTTTTGAGGCCCTGGTGGCATCTGTCCGATCAGCCTGGCTTTTCCCTTATACGGCGCAAACGCATCACCATCGGAGCCCTGCCAATTGCGGAAATAGCCCAGAAATTTATGCCCAGGGGCTACGTCGTTAAAGCTGTCTTTGTTGTGCGACGTAATGTAGGCCGGTATTGCGGCAATGCGTTGCGGGATGCTCATATCAACGGTCTCCGCTGTCAACAGCATCCACAAACTGCCGAACCCAACTGAGCAATTCCAGCGCTTCGTCGGTGTAGCGCAGGTAGTCGCGTGATTCGCCGCGTTGAAGCAACTCCATGAACTTGGGAAATAGCTGACCACCTTGACCCGCTTTGAGGTCTTGCCCTGCAAGCCGCTTCGACAAGCCGCGAATCAGGTCGTCAAGCAACTGCCGATGCGCGCCGCCCTTGCCGTTGTAAAACGCCAGCGTCGGCATCAGCCCGCTGTTCATGATGAGCGCAGGCGCACCCTTGGCCAGATTCTTGTATTCCTTGCCGTGCTGCTGCATGCTGGTCGTGGCATAGCCCCAAGCCAGCGCCGCGCGCTGTTGATCAAGTGTTTGTGCCATGTGGCTCCCCAATGTTGATGACATCGATGTGGCCTTCTGCCGCCTTGGCCAGCCTTTCGTCGTTCGTCCAGAACTGATCACACCCTGCGTAGATGGCCGTCGCGAGGTGCAGGGCATCGGGCGTCTTGACCCTGTGCCGCACGCGCAATTGGGTTGCAAGCTCAAATACCAACTTGTTCATTGGGACAGTTTGACTTGAAAAAGCAGCGAAGTAACCCTCAAAGCTGGCCAACGTGGCCTGGTCTTGCTCGCGCATGGGTCTTACGCGCACTTCCATGAGCAGCAGCTCATTGATGACGCAATGCACTTTTGGTTGACCTTGGGCATCAGTCATCCGCTGCCGAATGCCCTGGTAATAAGGGGCAACTTTTTCCACGAAGTAGATGGTGGCGTTGGTGTCGAGATAGATGCACAACATGTCAATCGCTCCAGCCCTCGCGCTCTTCGCGAATCTGCCGTCCCACATCCTCGGGGCTGCGCCCACTCGCTGGCTGCGTGTCATGCCAAGCGAGGTACTCCGCGATACTGGCAAACTGTGGATACGTGGGCTGGCTGGGAGTGGTGCGTGCTTCCGGGAACAGCACGATGACTTGCGCCAGGCCTGTAGGCGCGTCCGCAGGCAGTTCCACGGTGATGGTGTGCGAAGGGGGTACGCGACGCTCAAATTGATAGGCTTGCATGGTCAAGACTCCTAACTCTTGGAATGAACAGATTGCACCATCACCAACCCGCGCCCGGTGGTGGCGTCGCCGCCAATCTGCAGCAGTTTGCCACCGATGCCCGGTAGCCCATTGGCTTGCCCCGCAAAAACATGGGCCAGCACTTCCGGCGCATCAAGCAGCGCAGCCGACTCAGTGCTGCGGCTGTTCTTTTTGAAGCGCTCGATGCTGGCCTGTGCCAGGCCCACCATCAGTGTTTCGGGCGGCAGATTTTCGACATAAAACAAACCACCGTCGGATGCTGTGCCCGAGTCGTCATCAATGCGCACATGCGGCTCCACCACCATGGCATGGCGGGCGAAGTGGGCAAAGTCGGTGTCATGCAACAGCACCAAATCGGTCTTGAACTTGTCGGCAAAGAAGCTGTTGCCATCGCCACTCAAGGCGCGGGAGGCAATCCATTGGGCAATTGCTGTGAGCTTGTCGTCCACCTCGGTGGGGAATTCAAATGCCTCCAGAATGAGCTGCTTGCTCTTGTCGGCTTTGTCCAGCAACAGGTTGGTACTGGCGGCTGATGCCTTGTCCGCGGCTGCCGCAGGCACAGACCAATCCACCACCATAGCCGTTTGGGTAGCCAGGCGGTGCAGCCGGGCCAGTGCCAGCGGGCTGGTGACATAGGCAAAGCCGCCTTTGAGCGAACGCACGGGCAGCGCAACCAGTTGCGCGTCGCTCAAGCTCAAAGCGCCGGCAAAGTCGGATGCACCAGTATCAGGGCCGAAGATGCGGTTGATCAATCCGTTGGGCTTGTCGCCCTCGCCGCGCGGCCATGCGCGGTTGAAATGGTGGCGCAAAGCGCCTTTCAAACCACTGCCCGCAAACATGGGGTGCTTGGTATGCACCTCGCGCTGAATGGGGCTGTCAATCGCACCAATGGCGCTGCCTGCGCCCATGTGGACGGGGCTGACGGCGTAGTAAAAAACGAGTTGGGATGCTTCAAACATGCGGGGTCCTCAAGTGGTCGCGACAGCAAAAATAATAGGTTTCAATTCCAGGCCGCGAGCAAGGCGCGGTTGTAGCCTTCGGCACGGCGCATTTGTTGCAAGGTGTCGAGATCATCGGGCCAAAGCCCTTGGGCCACCCACGCGGCAAGCTTGCCAGCGTCGCCAGCAAACTCGTCAAACCAATACACGCTGCCTGCGGGTGCGGCGGCTTGGGCTGGCTTGGGCTTCCATTGGTACAAGTCCCAGCCGCTCACCACGTCGCGGCGACCCAGCGCGGCGCAGGCCAGGCGGGCGCTAAAACCAAAACCATTGCTGTGCAAACGGTAGCTGCCACCCTGCTCTGTCACACCGTCGGGCAACCAACCTTGGCCAAACAGCGCCGGGGTCTGCAGCACCAAGCGAAACTGCTTTTTTGCGCCTGGCACGTTGGCAACAGTGGGCGCAGCAAATGCCACCTTGCGGTAATACGCACTGCGGCCATCGCCACCCAGGCGCAGCAAGCCTGTATCGGGCAGCAGGTTTGCCACGCCTTCCAACCCGACCAGAAAGCCGGTGCTGGCAAACGGGCCTTGACCCGCGCTGGGGCTGAAAGCAAAACCTTCGGTGGTGTAAATCTGCCCTTCTTCTGCCGTACGTGCATCGGCATTCAGGCCAATACCCAAGCGCGGATCGTGTTGGTAGATGCGCTTGCTTTCAATGCTGTGCGCTTTGTCAGTCACTTGGCCATGCAGGTGTTGGGCCAGGCCTTTGCCGCGCAGAAACACACCGCCTTGCGGCTTCTCTTGCTTTGCCGATACCAGCGTGGCACGCAGAGGCAGGTCGCCGGCGGACTGCACGCCTGTGCGGGGCGCGCGTGGCTCCAGGGTGGCAAAGTTGCTGCCCAGCATAACCAGATCGGCTGGTAGTGGCGTAATGGCTTCGGGCAATGTGCTGCCACCCGCATCGCCGGCCAAAGACAGCCAGGTAATGCGAAAGTCACCCGGCACCGCGGGCGTGCCAAGGCATTGGGCCAGGTTCGAATCGGTGCAGTGGCCCTGGGTCAAAAATGCGGTGAGCTGCGTTGCGCTTTTGCCCAAGAGTGCCGAGCGAAACGCCCCGGCGAACAGAGAGGGCGGTGGCGGCATCATGGATGCGCCATGTTCACCACTGTCGCCAAAGGCCAGGTTGCCGCGCACGAACAGGCTGTCCGTGGGGCGCACGTAGTAATACGTGGTGGTAATCGTCGTGGTGCTTGTGTTGGCTGTGCTCATCAGGGAACCTCCATGCTGCGCATTGCGGAATTCGCCCTTGGGACGGCCCTGCGGGCTCATGCGTTGGCCTCCTCGCGTTGGTCTGGCACTTGGGCATCGCGCTTGGTTTGCCTTGCTTTGTCCTGGAAGCTGCGGGCCTCGCGGGCGAAGAATTCACTCGTGACCAGGACGTTATCAATCGCGGTTTTGGGGTGCGCAGGTTGCATCACATCGCACACAAAATCCACCACCTGGCGAGCCAGCTCGGCACTGCCGCTTTGGCGCTTGAACTGGTAGGCCAGTGAGGACGCCATTTGCGCCCTCCACACTGCACTCTTCGCATCTTTGGCATCGTCAGTCAACCCTTCAAACCACAGCTGCGCCTTGTAAATCGCACCACGTGAAAAGTCAGTCAACGCCAGTTGCTCGGCCAGTTGCTTCATCAATGCCAGGGCGCTGTGTGCTGTGTCGGGCTGCTGCGTGCTTGTATTCACAGGCCACCACGGGCTGGTGACGTTGACCTCACCACCCCCGCGCTTGAGCACGCGCAGGCAGAAAGCATCGCGATTGGTATCTTCGCCCTTGCCATTTTTGGCCCGCGGGGTGTTCTTGGCCCTGCTCTCCGCCGCACGTAACTCGCGCAACACCATGCCCAGCGGTGCGCTGTGGTGCGCCACGACCGCGCCCATGGAGGCCGTGGCTTTGTGGCCCATCAGCGTCATCAGGCGGCGTGCAGAAAATCGATCATCGGCAATGCGCCGCCCGGGAAGCAAGCCAAAGCCCTTGGCGAGTAGCAGCTTGTGTGGCGTGGCACTACCGCCGGGCTGCAAGGTGCCAATGCGCTCGCCCAACTGCATCGCATCGCTGGGCGCAATGCCGCTGTAGGCCAGGCGCAGCAACTGCATGCAGTCAAACAAATCATCCACAGCCACCAGCGCCAGCACATCGTCGCCTCCGGCGTAGAGCAACTTGCCTTTGCAGCAGTCTTCCACCACATGGCGGGCCAGGTGCGTGGAGAAGTCGTTCAGGGCTTGCGAGATGGCCCCATGGCGACCGGGCGACACCGGCCGTTTGGTGTCAAGGTATTGGCGCAGGGCTTCGCGTTGCTCTTTTTGATGCTTCTCGCGCATTACCTGGTTCTGCAATTCAGCCAGAACACTGCTGTGCCAAGTCTCGCGGTACTTCAGTTTGTAGTCGTCTTCATTCCCTGCCAGCCAGCCACCCATGCGGTCGCCGTCCATCAGGATGAGGGCGTAGTAGGTTTCAGGTCGGCTGTCGCCCAGAAGTTGGCGAATGGTGCTGTCCAGGTGGTAACCACCATCGGTCGCATCTTGCCCGGCCTCTAGCAGTGCAGGCAAACGCTTGAGCGTGTCCAACTGGTTTTGTGGCAAGCGGTGCAGCTTGCCCATCAGCGACTTGGGTAGGGTTACCGCTTCGTATTCAGCCGCTGGCCCGGCCAATACCAGCAAGGCCGCCTGTTGCGCGCTGGTCATGGGGTGTTCGGCGTCCACCAACTTCTCCAGCGTGGTGGACAAAGCCAGCGCATGCGTGCTGACCACAAAGCGGCGCACCGTGCCGCCAGTGAGATCGCCAATGCGCTCGGCAAACATCGTGGGCCACAGGCGTTTGAGCGTGGCAATGGCACCCAGGTGCTCGCCGGGTTTGACCCACGACTTCTTCTTTTTGGCAAGCTGGCCCCATACGCTCTTTGCTTCCCGGTCTTTGCGGTTCAGGCCCAGCAAGCTGCGGTCGTGGGTGAGCCATTCAGCCTCGCCCGTCAGGGTGCAGCGGTGGCCTTCTTCCAGCAGCGCAGCAAAGGGCCGGGTGGCCTTGGCGGCACCCAAAGAGCGCTCGGCCAGCTCGTACACGGCGGGGTAGAGGATGCCGGTGTTGGGCGCCCAGAACTGCAAGCCGTCGAGTTTGAGTTCTCTGGTCAGCACCTTCCAGGTTGCATCTTGGAACACGCCTTGTTTTTTGAGGTCGGGATGAATCTGGTCGAGAGCGGCATGCAGTTGCCGGCTGGCCGCACCGACGTCTTTGTAGCCGTTCAAAAATGCGTCGGTGTCGGCCGTGTGTACGCCGTTCACGGGCCAGGTGGCTGCCGCCCAATAGGCCTCTGGAAAGCCCTTTAGCTGTTGATCGATTTGCGCGTGGGTGGCATCGGTCATGGGCACACCAGCGGCCTCGAACGCAAGTTTGGCCGCTTCACGTGCCCAAGTTTTTGCTGCGTTTTTGATAGCCGCTACCGCACGTTCTGCAAGAGCCTCTGCCTGCCTGGACGGCACGATCGCCATGAACTTGTTGGGCAAACTCGCGGCAAACAATGGGTTGGTGTCGCTGCGGTCGGCCAGCAACTCGGAGTCGATGTTCTCAAACAATTGCACAAAGGCATCACCGCCCACGTCGCGTTGCATCAACCACTGGTCCACCACCGGCACGCCACGCAGAGCGGGGAACACCATGCAATCCGGCCCCAGGTGGTTGACGATGGGCTTCATGGCCTCCCACACCAAGCTGGAGAGCAGGTGCGACCCGGCCCACAAATCGGATGTGGAGCGGGCCTGCCCGATGAAACCCTGCACCGGCCCAAAGCTCATCACCAGTAGCGCGGGTTGGTCTGGCCCTTGTTCATCACCCACCAGTGCAGTGTGAATGGCCGACACCGTGTCGACATGCGACCAGATGCTGTGGTCAGGCGTGCGGGAGTCGGCGGGCAGCATGTTCCACAGGGCGCCTAACTGGTCTGCATCTTTGCCCGCCTCGGGGCCGAAGCGCCAGAAAGCCAGGAAGGTCTTGCGCAGGTCTTCATCGTCTTCCTGGATCAGGCTTTGGAAGTGGTCTTGGCTGACAGCCTTGATGTTGTCTACGCCGATGTCCAGATTCAGCGGCCCCAGCTTCAGGCACTCGCCCGAGAGGGGGTGAATCAGTTCCGGCTCTTTGGTGAAGTGGACAGACTCGAACTTGGGGTAGCGCTTGGCATCGTCCCCACGCGGCCAGTTGGGGCGATCGGCGGCGGCGGCTAAACAATCCGCTATGTGGACTGACTTGTCTTGTTTCAGTTTGTCGTAATTGAGTTCTATCCATTGACCGTTCTCTTTACGCATTGCTGGACGCGTCGGCATCCCCAGTGCCCTGCCAACTTCGACAATGCTGCCGCCCTCATGGCCGACAGGATCGCGCATGAGCACGAGTTGTTTTTCAGCCGGGTCGTGCAGCCATGCGCCGAGTTTTTTGGTGTAGTCGGTTTTGTGCGTCATGATTAGCCCTTGCGGATACGGATGAGCAGCGTGGGGCTTTGTGCATTCAGAAATTTATGCACTTGCTGCCAGACTGCCACTTGGTCTTTGATTTCGGGCGGGCGAACGCTGCTGCGCTCAAAAAATGCCAGGGGCATAGCACTGGGAAAATGCGTGATGAGGCCAAAATATTTCCCATCTTTGCTCTTCGCTACCTTGAAGCGCATCTGGCTGGCGAGACGCGCATTGGGCAACCCTGCCAAACCGTGGTTGGTGACCGGATAAGCCAATATATGCCTGTCCTCAACCCGGCTGTGCGGGGCACCACTGTTGAGCTTGAACTGGGTACGGAAACCAATTTTCAGTGCGGCGAGTTGCTCCATGACCAGCCGCCAATGGTCGAATCCGACGTAGGCGGTTTTCCCCTCCTTCACGGTACTGCCCGCAACCACACGCCAAACTGCGGGCCGTCCATCGGTACACAAGCCCACGGCGTGGGGCCAGTCACTTGCAAGCCGATCACCCAAAGCGTTCTCTACACTGCGCAGTGGCGATTGCTCTGACAGCTTGGAGTCACAGAGTTCGGCCCAGCCCAGAATGCCTTCGCCTTCGATTTGCAAAGAACCCCAGCCGTTGCGAGCACGGGAGCCCAGCGTGCCAAACCAGGCTGCGAGTTGCATCGCCCTGCAAAGCGTTGGCTCTTCGGATTTGGGTAAACGCAGTTTAAAAGTGACTGCCGTGGCTTCGGGCGCGATGGCGTTTCGATTGCCCGAGGTGGTGACGGGGCCAAACCCCAGATAGACACTCGTCCCAATCGGGCGAAGTTGTCCGGTTTGTCTATCTTTGACTTCTGGGTGTTGGTGGGTAGCCATCCTGGGAAGCTCAGTCAACGCACCCGCATCCCAACCCGATAAACGCAGTTGTACCTTTGAACGACCACCGCCCTCATCATCCCCGGCGCTGCCAAACAGCTCGTTTTCAAGTTTCAGAAGCGCACGGTGGTCATAGCCAACATCCGGCGCCTTCACCACCCTCCACCACTGCCGCAACAAAGCCTTGAACGGCGGCGTGCGCCATTGCGCCTGCTGCTCCGCGTTGCCCAGAAACGCGGGTGTGTTGAAGCTGACCTGGTAGGTCAATTCACGCATCGTCATCAATTCCACTCCCCATTGGCCACGTCACCAACAAAGCGTACCGCCTCCGGCACCAAACGCAATTGGTATTTGCGCGGCCGCGTCCCACCATCGTCAATCCGATACGCCGCAGCAGCCGGCCCCAGCGCCGCGACCAGCCGCTTTTCCAGCTTGGACTTGCGCACCGAAAAGTACTCGCCATCCATGCCGTCACGCAGCGCGCGCTCGGTGCCTTCGATGTCGGCCAGTTTGCCGGTGATGGCCCGGTATTCGCGCAGGTAACTTTCGGCCCAGGCGCGGTCCCCGACACCTTTGGACGGCGCTTCCAACGCACCCAGCCCCAGCTTCAAGCGCCGCGCGAACACGGCCAGCAGCGCCAGTTCGGCGGGCGGCAAGACCATCTCCTGTGCACCCGCGCTGATGCGCTGGCGCGCCAGGTCCAGCACCAGTTGGGGCGGGGCCAGGGCGGCGCGCG
This sequence comes from Rhodoferax sp. OV413, assembly GCA_945861785.1. Classification (GTDB taxonomy): domain Bacteria; phylum Pseudomonadota; class Gammaproteobacteria; order Burkholderiales; family Burkholderiaceae_C; genus CAISIP01. The sequence goes on from CAMAWD010000058.1 coordinate 16,532, forward strand.
CAGCAGCCACCGTGTCGTTGAAACTCGCCTGCCCGGACAACAAGGCCGTGGGCAGGCCGTGGCGCAGGCTCACGAAAGGGATGTCGGCCAGCGTCACCTGTGCAGTGGCGGTGTCGGCCAGTTGCCCATCGCGCGTTTGCAGCACGCGGCTGTAGGGCGTAGGGTAGAAAAATTCGTAGCTCGATTCGAACGGCTCGCTCACCAGCACATGGCTCAGACGGTCTTGCGCCCGGCCATACAGCGACAGTGCGTAACCCAGGTAGAAACCCATGGTCTTGCGCCCGCCGGCTATGGACGCATGCAGCGCGCAATGCGGGTCCGCCGTGATGCTGCGCACCTGCGCCGTAATGAAGTCGGCCGCCGCCTGGTTGTCTTGCGGGCTGCGAATGTCGTCCAGCGGCTGGCCCTGGGCGCCACGTACCACGTGGATATGGCTGCGATCGAACCGCACGCCGGGCAGGTGGTAATCGGCACACAGCCGGTGAAACCAGCCCAGGTCGTCGCTCAGCAGGGAGAGTTCGGCCCGGCGCGCACCCTCCGCGCTGGTAATGAGATGCACCTCGGTAGGAACGAAAGGTGCATGCTCATCGGCGGCCAATGCGTACAGGGTCTCGGTGACCACCTGCGGCGTGAGGCCGCTGACTGCCAGCAAGACACGCCTTGGAAATGCGGACGGTTCCGAAGTGGCCGGCAAACTGGTAGGTGCGTCTTGGTTCATGCCGGTCAGTGTAGGCGGGCCATCCCGCCCGGCGGCCTGCGGCAAGCTTGCCATCCCAATCGGCACCAGCCTCAGGCCGAGCCCTCTCGCTGCCCACCCCGCAGCCGCAACGCCCCCGGAACGCCCAATTGCGGATGCAGCTTGCCCGCCACCAGCCAGGCCCCAAGCAAGGCCAGCCCGGCGGCGGCAAACACGCCGGCCACCGGCGAAAACTGCAACACCACCCAGGCCAAGCCTGGCCCGACGATACCCGACACATCGCGAAAGGTGGAGTACACGGCCGACATTTCGGTGCGCTGCGACGGCTTCACCGACATCAAGAACGGCAGGCTGCCACAGATGTCGAGCAGCACCAGAAAACATGCTCCGAGAAACGCCAGCGCCACCGTCGCCCAGGGCCAGGGCGACACCAGCGTGCTGGCGACAAAAAACAGGCCTGACATCAGAAAGCCGGTGCGCACGGCGTGGCGCACCGAGTGGCGCTGCATCCAGCCCAGCATCAGCGGCGCAAAGAAGCTGCCCAGGCTGACCACCGAAGTCAAGCTGCCGCCGATCTGGTCGCCCAATCCGTTCTGCACGGCGTAGATCCCCAGATAAACCACGAACACCCACCAGCCGCAGGAACGCATGAGGGCGAAGTACCAGCCAGCCACCAGCCTGGGCTGCGCCACGAACCGGCCGAGGTAGGCAAGCGGGTTGCGTGACGCCTGCCCAGCTGCGACAACGACCCGGCTGTTGCCGACACCCGCCCACCAGAAAACGCACAGCATCGCCAATGCGGCCACGGCGACGATCAGGAAAGGCGCGCCGTGCCAGACCGGCAACAGCCAGACACCGAGCACCGGCCCCACGGTCCAGCCGACGCCGCCATACAGCAGCCGCATGGTCTCGAGCCGTCCGAAATCAACCTTCGGTATGTTGTCGAGCACATAGGCGTTGAAGCACACGAACACATTGGCCGACGCAACCGCATGGCACATCAGGGCCAGCGTGGTGAACTTGCCGCCCAGCACGCCAAAGACCGATGCCAGCAGGTAGAAACCCACACCCATCGCAAAGACCCAGCGGCGCGGCATTGCGCGCGCGACGAGGGGCACGCTCAGGGCTGTGAGCAGCGAGACGACGCCGATCGCGAAATACCATTGCGATACGACCACCGCACTGCCCCAGGCGCGGTACATGAGCAGGGGATAGACCGACAACATGGTGCCGCGCACCACGGCGTCAAAAGCCGTGATGAAGGCGAAGGCACGCACGCCCGGTTTGGGAGGGCGACGCTGCAGCGGGGACTGGGACGGTGGGTGCGGCCGCATTCGCCCCAGTATCGCACTGGCGCTCGGACAGTCGCGCGCTGTTCAGCCGACCGGGTCAGGGCCTGGGCCCTGTGTGCCGGCGCCGGCGCGCAAGGCCAGAAACAAAGCCAGGTCCAGCACCTCCAGCACGGCGTCGGTATTGAGCGGTCCGTACAGGTGCGGAAAGAGTTGCGCTGCATCGGGGAGCTTCGCGCCCGCAGCAACACGCAAAGAGCCAGGCGGCTCCCAGCGCAAGGGGGCGTGCAGGCGATCCGGTGCCACCACCAGCAGCACCAGACCCGATTGGCCGGCGTAGTACCGGTCTGCCACGCCCTGCACCTGGTGCGCCTGCGACAGATGGATGAAACCTTCGGACTCCAGGCTCGGTACGCGGTATTCGCCCAAGGCCAGGGCCGCATCGGCCTGCGCGCGCGTGCAGACGTGGAAGATGCAGTCGGGCGGCAGTGGCATCACTGCAGCGCCGCGCTCAGGTCACCCACCTTGGCGCGCACACCGGGCAAGGGCTCCAGGCCGAAACGCTTCGTGATGAGCTTGAGGATCGAGGTGGTGTCGTAACTGGTGGAGTCGATGTGGCCGCGTTTCACACCCGGGCCAATCAGAATGGCCGGAATACGTGAACCCGGGCCCCAGCGATCACCCCAGCCCGCGCCGGTCGGCGGCGGCACGTGGTCCCAGTAACCACCGTTCTCGTCGTAGGTGACCACCACCAGCATGTCTTTCCACTGCGGGCTTGCGCGCAGCTTTTCCAGCACGCCGGCAATGTGCGCGTCGCCGCTCATGATGTCGGTATAGGACGGGTGCTGGGTGTCACGCCCGGCCGGCTTGTAGAACGCCACCGGCGGCAACTTTCCGGCGTCGATGGCGGCCATGAAATCGGCACCGTCGCGCAGGTGCGTGGCGCGGTCTGCAGTACCGGGCGCAAAACGCGAGAAATAGTTGAAGGGCTGGTGGTGCGCCTGAAAGTTGGGTGACTTCGCGTCCCGGTGGTAGATCACATGGCGCGCCACCCCGGGTGCCTGCATGCCGTCGGCGACGGCCTCGTTCCAGCCGCCTGCATACCACGCCCAGGCAACACCCTTGGCAGTAAGGGTGTCGCCGACCGTTTTGGCGGTTTGTGGCGGCACTGGCTCGCCCAGGCTGAGGCCGCTGATTTTCCCGCCACGCAAGTTGGCATGCGTGCGTGGACCGTCAGGCGCCGGCGCGACGCCACTGGGCTGGTAGGGCGGTTGGGAGGTGTTGACCGAGTACCCGTCCGCAGTCACCTGCCCGCCCAGGCCATCGCTGTAGATCTGCGCTGCCCCGACATTGGCCGATGGTGACCCGGGCTTCTTGAGCAACAGGCCCTTGCCATCGAGCCGCACACGCATCTCCTGCGGAGCGGCCGGAAAAGTCGGTGTGCAGGCACACACCAGCCACTGGTGGTTCAGGTAGGAGCCGCCGAACGCGGCCTGGAAAAAATTGTCGGCCAGCGTGTAGTCGCGGGCCCACTGCCACAACTTGAACTGGCTGCCATCGTAATGGCCCATGGCCCAGCCACCCACCTGCGACATGGCAGCGAACATGTTGTTGCGCCCGCCATTGATCTGCTCCTGGTGGTAAAAATAGTCGTGGATCGGGCTCGGCACGATCATGGTGGGCGGCCGGTTGACCGGCGGCGCGTCGATGCGAAAGGGCTTGTTGGGAAGGCGCGCAAAGGCCGGGTCGGGCTGGCCGTTGCGCCCGAACACGAGCAACTCCTTCAAGGGGGTTCCGTCGTGGTCGAGTTGCGTCATCTGCTCCGGCGTTGCGCTGCTGATTCCGTTGGCACCGGGGAAAAGCCCGTACAGATTGTCGAAGCTGTGGTTCTCGGCATAAATCACCACGATGTTCTGGATGCGTTGCAGCCGGGCGCTGTCGCCACCGCTGCCGGTCGGTATTCCGGCACAACCGGCCAACACGCCGGCGATGCCCACCATGGACGCCACCCTGGGCAGTGAACGATATGTCATTGTGTCTCCTGGTTATGTGGCTTCACCGAACCCTGGCAATCCTAAGCCTGGATGGCGGCCAGGGCATGTCACGCGCTGTACAACCACGGCACATCCAGCAGCCGCTGGCCCAGCATCCGCAGCGCGGCATCGCGACCAACACGCACCAGCCCGGTGGAGTGGAAGATCTGGCCATTGCGGATCGCGCGCGCCTGCACGCGCCGGTTGCGCTGCCAGCGCCGGTTCGCAAAATGGTGCAGCGCACCGGCCACATCGAGGTCCGCGGCCCCGAAAAGCCGCCCCAGCTCAGCGGCGTCCTCGATGGCCATGCCAGCGCCCTGGGCCAGGTAGGGGCGCATCGGGTGGGCGGCGTCCCCCAGCAGGGCCACCCGGCCCCTTGCATGTTCGCGTGGACTGCGCATCGGGGGCCTGTCGCACAGCACCCACATGCGCCAATGGTCGATCGAGCGCGCCAGGTCCTGCAACGGGCTGCAACTTCCCGTCAGGGCGGCGCGCAACGACGCCGCGTCGGCGCCTTGGTCCCAGTCCTCGATCGACACAGGCGAACCGTCTGGCGGCATCGGAAGGTCGGCCTGCACGATGCCCACCACATTGAGCCATTGCCCCTGGCGCACCGGGTACTGCACAAGGTGCAGGTGGGGGCCCAGCCAGACCGTGACATGGCCACTGCGCAGACGCTCCGGCAAGACAGCCTGCGGGACCATGGCGCGGTAGGCCAGGTGACCGGTCACGCGGGGCATGCCGTCGTCGAGCAGCCACTGGCGCACTGCGCTCCACAAGCCATCGGCGCCGATCAGCGCGTCGCCTTCATGGCTGCTGCCTGCAATGCCCTGCGCCCGCACCGCGCTGTGCGACTGGCTGAAACTGGTCAGGGCGCTGTCCAGGTGCAGGCTGGCACCGGACTGCGAACGCAGTGCCTCCAGCAGCAACTGGTGCAGATCGGCCCGGTGCACCGTGGCGTAAGGCGCGCCATAACGCGCGATCGAGGTGGCCCCGAGTGGCAACACGCCCAACTCGTCGCCGGAGCCGGCGTGGCGCACCTGCAGAGGGGTGGGAAAAGCGGCGACCCGGGCCAGATCCTCCGCCAGACCCCACTGCTGCAGTATCCGGGTGACATTGGGCCCGATCTGGATACCCGCCCCGACCTCGCCAAAAACGCTGGCGCGTTCGAACAGCTGCACCTGCGTGCCTGCGCGGGCGCAAGCCAGCGCAGCGGCGAGTCCGCCGATGCCGCCACCAGCGATCAGGATTTGCGGGTTCAAACCAGCAACCGGGTCAGCGCCGCGCTCAAACCTTTGACAGCGCTGCGCGCTGCGTCCGACGGCGCCAGTGCCGATGGTGGGCGCAGCGCGGCGTCCACCACCGCCTGCGCGCCCAGCAGCACGTTGTCGAGCAATGGAATCGCCAGGCGCGGCTGCAGCGTGGCAGCCATGCCGGCCAGCGCCGCACCGCCCAATACGATGCAGCCGGCGCCCGCCTGCAGACCCAACGCGCAGGCATCGAACAGCACACCATGCGCACGCTCGGGCGCTTGCGCAATTTGCGCACCGGTCAGGTCCACCGTGTGCACCCCCACCAGCCTGGCGTCGAGCTGGTGCGTCCGTGCGAAACGCTCCAGCATCGGGCCCCAGGCCTTGCCGCCTGTGACGACGGCAAAAGGGCCGCGTTGCTGGGCCGCCTCGAAACTCGCCTGTGCCAGGCCCACCACCGGGACGGTCGCCAGTTCGCGCAACGCGAGCAAGCCCGGGTCGCCGAAACATGCGATCAGCACCGCGTCGTGGCCCGCAAAGTGTTCCGCATACGCATCCAGCGCGGCATGGGCTGCAACGGCGTAAGCCGACTCGCTGGAAATGTAAGCCGCTCCGAGCCGGGCGGTCGCGCCGTCCCATTGCGTACCGGGATGCGCCAGGCGACAGCTCGCCACAACCATCTCAGTCACATGGATGCTGGTGTTGGGATTGATGACCAGGATGCGTTTCATGAACTGCCTGTGAAATTGGCTGCTGCATTTTCAGCATGGCCATGCCGGTGGAGCCTGCGCTGCGCCTCACTCGTACACGATCACCGCCTGCCCCTTGTCCGCCTGCGCACGCCATTGCGCCAGCGCGGCATCGGTGGGGAAGAAACGCATCGCGTCAGACAACTGGAGTTCGGCGCTGGCGGCGCCAGCATCGCCGCTGCGCGTGACGGCCAGGCGAATGCCCAGTCCGCGCACCAGTTCGCCCTGCTCGGTCATTTCCCGCTGCGCCGGAAAACTCTTGAGCAAACGTTCGACGTCCGGCGCGTGGCCATTGACCGCAACCCGCAAGAACTTGCCAAAGCGGCAACGCGCCTGTTCAAGGTCCCAGATCTGGTTGATGGTGAGTTGCATGCCACCGGCAAACCGGTCAGGCTGCAATTTGCCCATGACGATGATGAGTGCGTCGTCCTTCAGCAGGTGCTTGTGGGCATTGATCAGCGCCTCGTCCGCCCGGGCCTCGATCACGCCGGATTTGTCATCGAGCTTGAACAATGCCAGCTTGCCGCGCTGGCCGTTGATGACCCGGAAATCGGTCACGATGCCGGCCAGAAGCTGGGGTTCACGCGTGTCGATCAGGTCGTCGATCTGGCGCTTGGCAAAACGCCGCACCTCGGTGGCGACTTCGTCGAACAGGTGGCCCGACAGGTAAAACCCGAGGGCGGTCTTCTCCAGCGTCAACTGCTCCTTGATGCCCCAGGGCAGGGCGTCCACCAGGTCAGGCGTCTGAGAACTCGAGCCGTGGTCGTCCGCGCCGCCCATGTCGAACAGGCCGGTCTGGTTGGCGTTGGCCTGGGTCGCATTGGCAAAGTCGAAGGCGCGGTCGATGGACGCCACCAGCGACGCGCGGTTGCGGTGCAGGTTGTCGAATGCGCCGCCCTTGATCAGCGCTTCGAGACAGCGCTTGTTCAAACGCGAGCGGTCCACGCGCACACAGAAGTCGTACAGGCCGGTGAATGGCCCGTCCTGGTTGCGCGCCGCCACAATCGCCTCGATCGCCTGCTGGCCGGTGCCCTTGATGGCGCCCAGGCCGTAACGGATGAGTTTGTCGGACACCGGCTCGAAGCGGACCACGCCACGGTTCACGTCGGGTGGCTCGAAAGCAACCCCCAGTTTGCCGGCATCCTCGAACAACACGCGCAGCTTGTCGGTGTCGTCCATCTCGACCGTCATGTTGGCGCAGAAGAACTCGGCCGTGAAATGCACCTTGAGCCAGGCCGTGTGGTAGGCCAGCAGCGAATAGGCGGCGGCATGCGACTTGTTGAAGCCGTAACCCGCGAACTTCTCCATCAGGTCAAAAACTTCGTCGGCCTTGGCCTCGTCGATGTTGTTCTTGGCCGCGCCGTCGCGGAAGATCTGGCGGTGCTCGGCCATCTCCTCGGGCTTCTTCTTGCCCATGGCCCGGCGCAGCATGTCGGCGCCGCCCAGCGAATACCCGCCCAGGATCTGCGCCGTCTGCATCACCTGCTCCTGGTAGACCATGATGCCGTAGGTCTCGGACAACATGCTGGCCACCAGCGGATGTGGGTACTCGACCTCCTCGCGTCCGTTCTTGCGCGCCACAAAGGTGGGGATCAGGTCCATCGGGCCTGGCCGGTACAAGGCGTTGAGCGCGATCAGGTCTTCCAGGCGCGTGGGTTTGGCGTCGCGCAACATGCCCTGCATGCCGCGAGACTCGAACTGGAACACGGCCTCGGTCAGCCCATCGGCAAACAGCTTGTAGACCTTGGCGTCGTCCAGCGGCAGGTTCTCGAACGCAAAATTCTCCTGGCCCTTGTGGCGGGCCACGATCATGTCCTTGGCGATCTCCAGGATGGTCAGTGTGGCCAAGCCCAGAAAGTCGAACTTGACCAGGCCAATCGCCTCGACGTCGTCCTTGTCGTACTGGCTCACGGCGGACTCGCTGCCGGGCTGCTGGTACAAGGGACAGAAGTCGGTGAGCTTGCCCGGCGCGATCAGCACGCCCCCGGCATGCATGCCCACGTTGCGCGTCATGCCCTCGAGTTTCTGCGCCAGCGCCAGCAGGGTCTTGACGTCCTCCTCCTTGGCCAGCCGTTCGGCCAGGATCGGCTCGGCCTTGATGGCGCCGTCGATCGTGATGTGCGTGCCAGGCTTGTTGGGAATCAGTTTGCTGATGCCATCGCAGAAGGTGTAGCTCATGTCGAGCACGCGACCCACGTCGCGGATCGCGGCGCGTGCCGCCAGGGTGCCGAAGGTGGCAATCTGGCTCACCGCCTCCCTGCCGTATTTCAGCTTCACGTAGTCGATCACGCGGTCACGGTTGGCCTGGCAGAAGTCGATGTCGAAGTCGGGCATCGACACCCGCTCGGGGTTCAGGAAACGCTCGAACAGCAGGTTGTACTTCAGCGGGTCAAGGTCGGTGATGTTGAGCGAATACGCTACCAGCGAGCCGGCACCGGAACCCCGGCCCGGCCCCACCGGGCAGCCGTTTTTCTTGGCCCAGTTGATGAAGTCGCCCACGATCAGGAAGTAGCCCGGGAAACCCATCTTGAGGATGGTGTCGATCTCGAACTCGAGCCGTTCCACGTACCGCGCCCGTTCCTGCTCCCGCCGCGTGGCGTCGGGGTACAGGTGCGCCAGCCTTGCATTGAGGCCTTCGTGGGACGCATGGCGGAAATACTCGTCCGGCGTCATCTGCCGGCCGTCGACCAGCGGCGTGGGGAAATCTGGCAATTGCGGCTTGCCCAGCACCAGGGTCAGGTTGCAGCGTTTGGCGATTTCCACCGCGTTTGCCACTGCGGAGGGCAGGTCGGCGAACAGCGCCTGCATCTGCGCACTGCTCTTGAAATACTGTTCGCGCGTGAATCGGCGCACCCGGCGCAGATTGCCCAGGATCTCACCATCGGCAATACACACCCGCGCCTCGTGCGCCTCGTAGTCATCGGGTGCCGTGAACTGCACCGGGTGTGTCGCCACCACCGGCAAGCCGGTGCGGGCAGCAAGCTGCACGGCGGCTGCCACATGGCGTTCGTCGTCCACGCGGCCGGCGCGTTGCAGTTCGATATAAAAGCGGTGCGGGAAATACCCGGCCAGTTGCAGCGCAACATCGTGGGCGCGGGCCATGTCAGCCTGCACCAGCGCCTGCCCCACGGCGCCAGCCTGCGCGCCCGACAACGCAACCAGGCCTTCGCCCAATTCGTCCAGCCAGGCCCACTTGACCACCGGCTGGCCCCGGCCCACGTTGCGGGTATAGGCCCGCGCCAGCAGTTCGGACAGGTTCAGGTAGCCCTGCTGGTTCTGCACCAGCAGCAACATGCGCGACAGCACCTGTGCATCCTTGCCAAGGCCCTCGAAAACGACCTCGGCGCCGATCAGCGGCTTGACACCCTTGCCGCGCGCCGCCTTGTAGAACTTGATGGCCCCGAACAGGTTGTTGAGATCGGTGATGGCCAGCGCCGGCTGGGCGTCTGCAGCGGCAGCTGCAACGATGTCATCGATCCGGTTGGTGCCGTCTACGACGGAGAATTCAGTGTGCAGGCGCAGATGGACAAACATGCGCCCGATTGTAGATACGCAGGTCGGCACTGAAGGCGCCGGCCCCGTGCGCTGCCAGCACCAGCAGGACGCGGCCAACCAGCGAAGGGGAGTTTTGCAGAAAAGTTGGGGGGGTTGGTCAGGCGCACAGGTCGAACACCAGCACCTCGGCCTGTTCGCCGCCAGACACGGTGATCTGTGATTCGCCTTCGAGCAGCGCGGCATCACCTCCCTCAAGCGCCTGGCCATTGACCGTCAGTCGGCCACGGACCAGGAGCGCATAGGCCTTGCGCTTCGGATCCAGCGGCAAGGATGCCGACTGCGCACCGTCGAACAGGCCGGCATACATCGAGGCGTCGGCATGGATGGTGACGGAGCCATTGGCACCGTCGGACGAAGCGACAAGCCGCAGTCGACCTTGCTTCTCATGCTCAGGGAACGTCTTTTGTTCATAACCGGGCGGGATGCCGGTGAGGTTCGGCTCGATCCAGATCTGCAGGAAATGGGTGGTGGCGTCGGGGGCGTGGTTGAACTCGCTGTGCCGAACGCCGGTGCCCGCGCTCATGCGCTGTACATCGCCAGGGGGAATGCCCTTGACATTGCCCAGCGTGTCCTGGTGCGCCAACTCGCCGCTGAGCACGTAACTGATGATTTCCATGTCGCGATGGCCATGGGTTCCGAAACCGGCACCTGGCGCAATCCGGTCTTCGTTGACCACGCGCAGGTTGCCCCAGCCCATGTGCGCGGCATCGAAGTAACCGGCGAAGGAAAAGCTGTGAAAGGATTTGAGCCAGCCGTGGTCTGCATAACCCCGATCAGCCGATTTGCGCAAAGTCATCATGGTGAACTCCTGTTTGTGCCATGCAGCAGACTTTAGACCACTTGCCGCGAAGTCCAGACCGCGCTGTGGGATGGCATCACCATCGGCCGGTTCGGGGGCAGGACGTTTTCTCCGTCGCCACGATGCAGGCCCTGCTGTCAAGACACGGGCAAAGCCGGCAAGGCGTGTAAAGTCGGCTCCATCTACAACAACAGGAGCGATCCCCATGCCAGAGTCCAGGCACGTCGCCATCATTGGCGCAGGAATCGCAGGCATCGCGTGCGCACGCACCCTGGCGCAAGCCGGCCACACGGTCCGCCTCTTCGAGAAGAACGGCCACCCGGGTGGCCGCATGGCCACCCGCGAGAGCCCATTCGGAAGCTTTGACCATGGCACCCAGTACTTCACCGTCCGCGACCAGCGTTTTGCGCTGGCGCTGCAGACCGTGCCGGAGCTGTGCAAGCCCTGGAGCGCCAATACGGTGCGCGTGTTGGACGAACACGGCCGGGTCGCCGCGGCCGGGTTGCCGGCCCGGGAGCCGCACTGGGTCCCCGCGCCGTCCATGAACGCGCTGCCCGCCGCCTGGGCCGCGCCGCTGCAAAGAAGCGAAAGCCTCGTCCTGGACACCCGTGTGACCCGGCTGGAACGCGACGCCAGCCAGATCCACCACTGGGCACTGCACACAGTGGGCCACGAAACGGCAACCGACCACCACCGCGAGACCCACCGCGGCTTTGATTCCGTGGTGCTGGCCATGCCGGCCTGGCAGGCGTGTGAACTGCTCCAGAACTCGGAACTCGCCGACCCAATGGCCCAGGAAATCGCGGCGGTCGAGGTGGCGCCCTGCTGGACCCTGATGCTGGCTTTCCCGAATGCGATGCAGCCGGCCTTCAGCACCCTGGGGCCGCAATGGAACGCGGCGCGCAGCACCCACCACCGCATTGCCTGGCTGGCGCGCGAGTCGTCCAAGCCCGGCCGTGAGCCGATCGAACGCTGGACCGTGCAGGCCAGCGCGAACTGGTCGCGCGAGCATTTCAACGACGACCCGCTTCGGGTGCAGGCCAAGTTGTGCAAGGCGTTCTCGGAGGTAACCGGTATCCGGGCTGAACCCACCCACGTGCAGACCCATCGCTGGGCCTATGCACAGACAACCAAGCCGCTGGGCAAGGGCCACCTGTGGGACGCCCGGGTGCGCCTGGGCGTGTGCGGTGACTGGTGCACCGGCCACCGCGTCGAGGATGCGTTCCTGTCCGGCGTCGGCCTGGCCCTCACCATGGGGTGACACACACCGCGCGCGCCTATACCGGCCGATTCGCGCCCTCGCCGACCGGCCCCCTGCATGCCGGCTCACTGGTGGCGGCGCTGGCGAGCTGGCTCGATGCCCGGGCCTGGAACAGCGGCCATGGTGGCCGGTGGCTGGTACGGATCGAAGACCTGGACACCCAGCGCTGCGTCAGAGGCGGCGCGGAGTTGGTGCTTCAGCAACTTCAGGGCTGCGCACTGGTGCCCGATGGGCCCCCGGTATTTCAGTCGCAGCGCATCGCGCATTACCAAGACGCCCTGGAGCGCCTCGCCCTGGCCGCACGCGCCTACCCATGCGGCTGCTCGCGCAAGGACATACAGGCTGAACTCGCCCGCCAGGGTCGGGGGCACCAGCGCCATGCGGAACTGGTCTATCCGGGCACCTGCCGCGCCGGCTTGCACGGGCGGGCGGCAGTGGCCATGCGTTTTCGCATCCGATCCGACGAACCGGCAGTCCTCTGGACCGACCGCAGTCTTGGAGCACAGCGGCAGGACGTGGCTGCCGAGGTCGGAGACTTCGTGCTCAAACGCGCGGACGGGCCGTTTGCCTACCAGCTTGCGGTGGTCGTTGACGACCATGCCCAGGGCGTGACCCACGTGGTGCGCGGCCAAGATCTGGCCGACAACACGGCGCGGCAAATCCTGCTTCAGCAGGCGCTGGGACTGCCCACCCCGGTGTACCTCCACAGCCCGCTGGTACTGGCCGTTGACGGCCAGAAGCTCTCCAAGCAGAACGGGGCTGTGGCAATCGACCCGACGCGACCGCTGCAGATGCTGAACGCTGCCGCCAACACGCTGGGTTTGCCGACCTGTTCCGGCAGCATCGCCGACGCGCTGGCCGCCTGGGTCCAGGCCTGGCGCGGTATCTACAATCCGGCGCTGTGACACCTGCCTCCGCCCTCCCCCGCGACCACCCCGCCACCAACGTGCCACCTTCGGATGTGGCCCATCCGCGCAATGTTCGCAGTTTCGTGCGCCGGGCCGGCCGCACCACTGCCGGCCAGGCACGCGCGGTCGAAACCCTCGGGCCCGAGTTCCTCGTGCCCTACAGCACCAGTTTGGACACGCTGGCGGCCCTTTATCCGCAACTTGCCGTGGCCGGCGAGGCAAGCCCGGTGGTTTCGTCCCCTCTGGTGATGGAAATCGGTTTCGGCATGGGCGAGGCCACCGCACACATTGCGGCGTTGCTGCCTGGCACCTGTTTCCTGTGCTGCGAAGTGCACCAGCCCGGTGTGGGTGCCCTGCTCAAGCGCATTGGAGATGCCCAACTTGCCAACGTCCGCATCCTGGCGCACGATGCTGTGGAGGTCATCGACCACATGCTGCCAGTCTGGAACACGGATGCGCCCGCGCGCGGCCTGGACGGCGTGCACATCTTCTTTCCCGACCCGTGGCACAAGAAACGCCACAACAAGCGCCGCCTGGTGCAGGACGCACTGGTGGCCCGCCTCGCGGCGCGCCTGAAGCCGGGTGCCTACCTGCATTGCGCCACCGATTGGCAACCTTATGCCGAGCAGATGCTCCAGGTGCTGGGCCGCGAGCCGCTGCTGCACAACCGCAATGCCGCCATCCACCCCGAACTGGGCGGTTATGCGCCCCGACCGCACTACCGGCCACTGACAAAGTTCGAACAGCGGGGTCTGCGGCTGGGGCACGGTGTATGGGACTTGGTGTTCCACCGCGCATAGGCGCCGGGCACTCCGTCCTGCCGACGCGCGACGGGGTCGGTGCGAGCTGTGTGGCGCTGCCCGAAGGCCCCTGGGTCTCGATGCTGGAGTTCCTGGCGCAGCGGTTCCCGCGGCAAGGCCGCAGCCTGTGGGCCCGTCGCATGCAAGATGGCGAGGTGGTGGACGAACACGGACAGCCGGTGGCCGTAGACCGGCCCTACCAGGCCCGCCTGCGGCTGTACTACTACCGCAGCCTTGAGGCCGAGCCCCGGATTCCGTTCGACGAAGTTGTCCTGCACCAGGATGCGCACCTGGTCGTGGTGGACAAGCCCCACTTTCTGCCGGTGGTTCCGTCCGGTCCGTACCTGCAAGAAACCGTGCTGGTGCGGCTCAAGCAAAAACTCGGCATCGACGCGCTGGTTCCGCTGCACCGCATCGACCGCGACACCGCAGGGCTGGTGCTTTTCTCGGTTCAGCCACAGAGCCGCGGCGTCTACAGCGCACTGTTTCGCGAACACCATATGCGCAAGACCTACGAGGCTATCGCACCGTGGCGCGACGACCTGACACTGCCACTGACCCGCGCGAGCCGGATCGGGGAATCAGCGCATTTCATGCAACAGTGCGAAGTCCAGGGCCCGCCCAACACCCGCACCCACCTGCGGCTGCTGGAGCGGGCCGGTGAATGGGCGAGGTATGAACTGGAGCCGGTGACAGGGCACCGGCACCAGCTGCGGGTCCATATGAATGCGCTGGGGCTGCCCATCTTGCACGATGGCATCTACCCCAAGCTGACACCCGAAGGCCACACCGATTACGCCCGCCCCCTGCAGCTTCTGGCAAGGTCCATCCGCTTCACCGACCCGCTCACCGGTCGACCGTGCAGCTTTGAGAGCCAGCGCAGGCTCGACCTGTCGCGGGCTGGGCTCAGTGTCCGTGCGCCAGACCGCTCACCACCGTGACCAGCGCGATGCCGCACAACAACCAGCAGATCTGCGCGATCGTCTCGCGCGCGCTCAAGCGCGTCTGCAGTTGGGGAATCAGGTCGGCCAGCGCCACATAGACGAAACTGCTGCTTGCTGCAACCAAAAAGAACGGAAGGTAGTCCTGCAGCAGTTCGACCAGCCAGAATCCGGCCAGGCCGCCGATCGCCGTCACGGAACCGGCCATGGACACCTTGATCAAAGCAGCACGCCGGTTGCTGGAGCCAGCCCGCAGCACGATCAGGTCTCCCATGTGGTGCGGCACCTCGTGGGCCAGCACGGCGAGTGACGCAATGATGCCCAAACGGGGGTCTGCAACAAATGCCGACGCGATCAGGATGCCGTCGCCGAAACAATGCACGCTGTCGCCGGCCAGCACCGCCCAGGTGCCCGCGATGGGGCGCTCGGCCCCATGCAAATGGCCAGTGCCATGTGCGTGGGTGTGCTTGTGCCCGAGGTAGTCGCTGTCGGCGTCGCCATGGTGGTGCTCATGTCCGTGGTGCCACAACTCCGCCTTGTCGAGCAGAAAAAAGAACACCAGCCCCACCAGAAGGCCCACGAACAGATCGTGCGCGCTGGCCTGGCTCTCGAACGCCTCGGGCAGCAGATGCATGAACGCCGTGGCAAGCAAGGCACCCGCCGCCATGCTGAGCATATGGCGGGTATGGCGTGCCAATGCACCAAAACTCAGCAAAGCCGCAAGCCAGACGCTGCCAATGCCAGCCGTCAGGGTGCCGAGCAGGATAGCCAGCAGGGTCATATTTTTGGTGGTTCCGGTTGTTCCAGGCCCGGCCGCCGATGGTGCCGGCCGAGGGTTTCTGGGTTCGATCTTATCAACCGTGTCAAGGGCGCTGGCGCCGGTGTGCATTTGCGCCAACGCAACAAGCCGTCAAATTCATTGCACCCACGCCGCCGGGAAGGGTTAGTCCCCATCAAGGTCGGGCCCAGAATGTCCGATATGCGTGAGCAAAGTCCATGGCGATAGGGGCCTGCGCGACCACAATAGCCCAAAGTTTCACTGACTTGGACCAGCTCCGACACCTTGCATCGCCATGCCGCGTTCGCCCTCCCCCGCCCCCTGTGCGCCGATGCTGGCGCTGGCGGGGGTGGCGTGCCAAGTGCTGGCCTGGTGGCGGGGCGGCTTGCCAACTGCCGACCCCCTGAGCCTGCTGCTGGCCGTTGGCGGCGCATTGCTGGTGGTTTCCGCGGCATGCTGGTCGTGGCGCGACGCGGCGGCCGGGCAACACGAAAGGCACCGGGCGCGTATCGCCGCCGGGCGCGCCTTTGACAGCGAACGGGCGATGCAGCAGGCGCAACACGACTCCGAACACGCCAAGGAATTGCTGGTCGACGCGCTCGACGCGTTGCCGATCGGCATCGCCATCTACGACCCCCAGGATCGCCAGGTGATCCGTAACCGCTGTCTTGTCGACATGTTTCCGGGCCTGTTTGCCCCCGGGGCCGCCACCGACACCCTCGAGTCGGTGCTGCGCCGCGAAATTGACCTCGGACTTCCGGCCGAAACAATCTCCAATCCGGACCAATGGGTAAAACAACGGCTGGCCAAACGCGCCGGCAACGCACAACCGGTGCTGCAGCAGTACACCGATGACCGCTGGATCCACTCCTATGAGGTGCGAACCCCCAATGGCTTCACCGTGCTTGCGCGCGCCGAGGTGACCGACCTTGTGCGAAAGGAACATTTGCTGGCACTGGCCAACGAGCGTCTTTCGCGCCAATCCGTAACCGACGGGCTCACCGGTATTGCCAACCGGCGAAAGTTCGACCAGACGCTGATGACAGAGTGGCAAAGGGCGGCCCGCGCCAACGCCAGCCTGGGCATGCTGATGGTCGACATCGACCATTTCAAGCGTTACAACGACCACTACGGCCACGTCGCGGGTGACGAATGCCTGCGCCGCGTGGTGCATGTCCTGACCTCGTGCGTGCGCCGGGCTGGCGAACTGCTGGCGCGTTACGGTGGCGAGGAGTTTGTGCTTCTGCTGCCTGGCGCCGACCTGGACCAGGCGCGCGACCTGGCCCAGCGCTGCCTGAATGCCATCCACCGGGAAGCGATCGCGCATGGCGCCTCGCCCACCGTCGACCATGTCACGTTCAGCATTGGCGTGGCCCAGGTCCTTCCAACCGCCACCCAGGACCCTGAGTCCCTGGTCAACGCAGCCGACACCGCCATGTACCGCGCCAAAATGAACGGGAGGTCGCGTTTCGAAGTGGCTGTACAGGCGGACTGGGAAATCGACAAGGACGCCCCGCGCTCCCGGGCCGGCGAATTGGCCTGAACGCAGCGGGCGTCGTGCGCCTTCAATGGGCCTTGTCCCAGTTGGCCCCCATCCCCACCTCTGCCAGCAGAGGGACCTTCAGCACGGCCACCGCAGCCATGGCGCGCGGAATCTCCACGCGCAGCCAGTCCACCTCGGCCAGCGGAACCTCGAACACCAGTTCGTCGTGCACCTGCATGACCATCTTCGTGCCGCGCGCCTGCTGGTCCAGCATCTGCTGCACCAGCACCATGCTGAGCTTGATCAGGTCGGCCGCGGTGCCCTGCATCGGCGCGTTGATCGCCTGCCGCTCTGCACCGCTGCGGCGCGGGCCGTTGGGCGAACGGATCTCGGGCAGGTACAGCCGGCGCCCGAACACCGTCTCAACGTACCCCATGTCGCGGGCACGCTCCTTGGTTTCCTCCATGTAGCGCTTGACGCCAGGGTAACGCTGGAAGTAGCGGTCGATGTAGTTCTTGGCTGCCGTGTTGTCGATCGCCAGGCTGCGCGCCAGACCATATGCGCTCATGCCGTAGATGAGACCAAAATTGATCACCTTGGCGTAACGCCGCTGCTCGCTGCTCACCTGCTCGGGTGGGATGCCGAAGACCTCGGCGGCGGTGGCACGGTGCACGTCCAGCCCCTGCGTGAAGGCACGCAACAAGGCCTCGTCGTCGCTGAGGTGGGCCATGATGCGGAGTTCGATCTGGCTGTAGTCGGCGCTGGCGATCAGGTAGCCTGCTGGCGCCACGAAAGCCTCGCGCACGCGCCGGCCCTCGGGTGTACGGATCGGGATGTTCTGCAGGTTCGGGTCGTTGCTGCTCAGGCGACCTGTCACCGCCACTGCCTGCGCGTAATGGGTGTGCACGCGCCCGCTGCGGGGCAAGGCCAGCAACGCGAGCTTGTCGGTGTAGGTGCCCTTGAGTTTTGCCAGGCCGCGGTGCTCCAGGATCTTGGCCGGCAAGGGAAAGTCCTCGGCGAGTTTCTCCAGCACTTCCTCGTCGGTGCTGGGCGCACCAGTGGCGGTCTTCTTGACCACAGGCAGACCGAGCTTGACGAAGAAGATCTCGCCGATCTGCTTCGGGCTGCCCAAGTTGAAGGGTTGCCCGGCCAGCAGGTAGGCCTCTGACTCCAGTTGCATGATGCGCTGGCCGAGTTCATGGCTTTGCGCGGCCAGCGTTGCAGCGTCGATCAGCACCCCATTGCGCTCGATCCGGTACAGGGCCTCGCTGCTCTGGATTTCAAGCTGGTAGACGAACAGCAGGCGCGCGTCTGCCTGCAGTTGCGGCCACAGCGCCAGGTGCACGTCCAGTGTCTGGTCGGAGTCTTCGCAGGAATATTCGGCCGCCTTCGCGATGTCGACCTGGTCAAAACCGATCTGGTGCACACCCTTGCCGCACAGGTCTTCGTACTGGATGCCCTTGCGCCCGAGGTGGCGCTCAGCCAGGCTGGACAGGCTGTGCGGCTTGTGGACTTCGAGCACATAACTCTGCAACATGGTGTCGTGCGTGTAACCCTGCACCTCGATGCCGTGGTTGGCGAACACATGGCGGTCATATTTGATGTGCTGGCCCAGCTTTGCGCGCTGCGGGTCTTCCAGCCAGGGCTTGAGCCTGGCCAGCACCTGCTCGCGCGGCAATTGCTCCGGCGCGTCGGGGTAGTTGTGCGCCAGCGGCACGTAGGCGGCCTCGCCCGGTCGCACGCTGAAGCTCACTCCGACAATCTCTGCCCGCATCGCATCGAGCGAGGTGGTCTCGGTATCGAGCGCCACCAGATCGGCCACCTGCAGACGCCCCAGCCACACATCGAACTGCTCCCAGGTCAACACCGTGTCGTACGCCAGCGGGCCGGCAACGGAGCTGACAGCGGGGGCGGCAACGGCCGGGCTGGCCGGCCCATCCGCGAACAGGTCGGGGTTCCGCTCCGACCCAGGGGTCTTGGGGGCGGCGCCAGCGTCCAGCGTGGCCGCGGCCGTGCGGGCCAGCCCCTTGAATCCGTACTTCTCGTAGAAGTCCCTGAGACCGGCCAGGTTGCTGTCACCCAGGCGAATCGCCTCCAGATCGGGCAGGCCGCTCACCCAGGCGCCCAGGTCGCAGTCGGTCTTGACAGTGAGCAACGCCCTGCCGGTGGGGAGCCAGCCCAGCGCCTTGCGAAGGTTCTCGCCGGCCACCCCCTTGATCTCGTCCGCACGGGCCACGATGTTGTCCAGCGAGCCATATTCCTGCAGCCACTTGGCGGCGGTCTTGGGGCCGACCTTCTCGACGCCCGGCACGTTGTCGACCACATCGCCCACCAGCGTCTGGAAATCCACCATCAAGCGTGCCGGCACCCCGAACTCCGCCTCCACGCCGGCAAGATCGCGGCGCCGGCCGTTCATGGTGTCGACGATGGTGATGTGTTCGTTCACCAGTTGGGCCAGGTCCTTGTCGCCGCTCGACACCACCACCTCGATGCCCTGTGCGGCGGCGGTCACGGCCAGCGTACCGATCACGTCGTCGGCTTCGACGCCGGGCACGTCCAGCACCGGCCAGCCCATGAGGCGCACGACCTCGTGGATCGGCGGGATCTGCGCGCGCAGGTCGTCGGGCATCGGTGCGCGCTGCGCCTTGTATTTGTCATAGATCGCGTCACGGAACGTGGGGCCGCGGGCATCGAATACGCAGGCCGCATAGTCGGCCCGGATGTCCTTGCGCAGGCTCTGCATCATGTTGATCATGCCGCGGATGGCGCCGGTTGCGGCGCTGCCCGGGTCGCCGGGAACCGCACGCAGGTCCGGCATTGCATGGTAGGCGCGGTAAAGGTAACTGGAACCATCGACCAGCAGCAATACGCGGGGACGGGCGGGTTCCGGCAAGCCGGGGAGTGGTAGTGTGTCGCTCATCCACCTATTTTGCCTGCGCCGCCGCCCCGGGCAGTGGTTCTACAATCCGCCCATGCACTCGCCCACCCTTTCACTTGCCACACTCGTGCTCCTGTGCCTTTTGGCTCCGGGGGTGTCCACCGCACAGGCCCCTGCCGCCGAAAAGCGCCTGGAGCAGCGCATCGAACACATCCGGGTCGAGGACGGCGGGTCGCGCATCGACGAGGTTCGGGTCGGCGGGGAAACCCAGTCCATCACGGTGTCGCCCAAGGGCAGCATGCCCTCCTACGACGTGTTGCCCGCCAGCGCCAACCGCGTTCCTTCGGCCGGCGAACGCAACAGCACGTCGGCGTCCGGAGGCACCCGGGTCTGGAAGATCCTGGGCTTCTGAGTGGCGGGCCACTGATTCATGGCGGTCTATACCGAGGTCGCGTTCGACGAAGCCCGCACACTTGCAAGCCGCCTGGAGCTCGGCGAATTGCAGTCCATGCAGGGCTGCGCCGGTGGCATCGAAAACACCAACTACTTTGTCACCACCGACCGTGGCGCCTATGTGCTCACCCTGTTCGAACGCCTGGGCTTTGAGCAACTGCCGTTCTACCTGGCGCTGATGAAACACCTGGCGCAGCGCGGCATACCGGTGCCCGACCCCGCGCCCGATCGGGCCGGCGTGTACCTGCATTCGCTGCTCGGCAAACCCGCCACGGTTGTCAACCGCCTGTCCGGCGCCAGCGCGCTCTCGCCCACCGACACGCACTGCAGGTGCGTCGGCGAGATGCTTGCACGCATGCACCTGGCCGGCCTGGACTTTCCCATGCAACAGCCCAATCTGCGGGGTCTTGCCTGGTGGAACAGCACTGCCCCGGTGGTGATGCCATTCCTGGAGCCGGAGCAGGCCGCGCTGCTGCAGAGCGAACTGGCCTACCAGAACCACATCGCTGCGGGGTCCGCCTACGCTGCGTTGCCACAGGGGCCGATCCACGCCGACCTGTTTCGGGACAACGTGCTTTTTGACACCCCGGGCGGCCCACCATCGCGCGACGGATCGGTGCTGCTGAGCGGCTTTTTCGACTTTTATTTTGCCGGTGTCGACAGTTGGCTGTTCGACATTGCCGTGTGCCTCAACGATTGGTGTGTCGATCTCGACACCGGCGCCTGCCGGCCCGAACTCCAACAGTGCTTTCTGGACGGCTACGCCCAGGTGCGCCAGTTGGGCACTGCGGAACACCACCTGCTGCCGGCGATGCAGCGTGCTGGCGCGCTGCGTTTCTGGATTTCGAGGCTGTGGGACCTGCACCTGCCGCGCCAGGCGTCGGTGCTCAAGCCCCACGACCCGACCCATTTCGAGCGTGTGTTACGCCAGCGCATTGCCCACCTGGGACAGAGATGAAGCTCCAACTCGTACCGACGCGCACCGGCATTACCTGGGTCAAACTGGGAATGCGCACCTTCTTTCGGCAGCCGCTGGCACTGTCCGGCCTTTTCTTCATGTTCCTCGCAGTCATGTCGGTGGCAGGCACCATTCCCGTGATCGGCCTGTCACTTGCACTGGCCTTGCTGCCGGCCTGCACACTGGGCCTGATGGCCGCCAGCAAGGAGGCCGACACCGGCAAGTTCCCCATGCCGACCGTCTTCCTCAGTGCCTTTCGCGCAGGCCGGCAGCAGTTGCGGGCCATGCTGGTGCTCGGGCTCTTGTACGGCACGGGTTTCTGGGTCATCATGGGCGTCACCACGCTTTTCGACGGCGGCAACTTCGCCACCCGTTACCTGGCCGGACAGATGCCAACGATGGAAATGGCCCAGGACCCGGCCATCCAAAACGCCATGCTGGCCTTCCTGTTGATGCAACTGCCCTTGTCGCTGATGTTCTGGCACGCCCCGGCACTGGTTCACTGGCACCAGGTTCCACCAGCAAAGAGCGTGTTTTTCAGCCTGGTGGCGTGCCTGCGCAATTTCTGGGCGTTCACGGTGTTTGGGCTCGCGTGGATGGCAATCCTGATCTTCACAATCCTCGCGGTTTCACTGTTTGCCGGCTTGCTCGGCAGCCCGGAAGTGGCGGGACTGGTGTTGCTGCCCGCCGCGATGCTGGTTGCGGCGATGTTCTTCACGTCCACCTATTTCAGTTTTCGAGATTGTTTTGATACCAGCGCTGACGGCGCGCCATAAGCCGCCGGGCGGCTGGCCGGGCCAACTCCACCCGGTAGCCATTCCGGCCGGTTGAGTTGGTTCAGTTCTTGGCCTTGTAGTCGGCGATCGCCTTTGCAAGGTCGGCGTATTCCTCGCAGGTCTTGTTGCCGCAGATCTTTTCCAGCTCGACCAGGTGTTTTTCGGCTTCCTGGGGTTTCTTGTCCATCAGGTAGGCCTCGCCGACGTACTCGTGGGCGCCTTTGTGTTTCGGGTTCAGGCTGAGCGCCGTCTTGTAGTGCTCGAAGGCCTTGGGCAGGTTGGGCGTGGCCTGCTTGCGGTAGGTGTAACCAAGCAGGTTGTGCACATCTGCGTTGCGTGGCTCCTCGCGCACGGCCAGGTTGAGTTCGGCCAGCGAACGCTTCCAGTCCTGCTTCTTGATGGCGTCCCGCGCCAGGTCAAGGCGCTCGCTGGCATTTGGCTGGCGCACTGCGGGGCCGGTATCGGCCGCCTGCGATTGCAACGCTCCAAAGGCGATGAGCGCCGCGATCACGGTGCCTGTGAACCTGCTTTTCATGGGGTCTCCCTGTTGCCAAAACCGAGGCCGCGCGCCCTGCGACGGCCATATCTTCCATTATGGCCAACAACTCAAGGCACTGGCGTCAGCTTGGCTACCGACAGGGCCAGCCACTTGACCCCGTGGCGCGGGAAGTTGATCTGCGCCCGGGCCTCTTCGCCCGTGCCTTCGAGCGTCAGCACCGTGCCTTCACCGAACTTGGCATGGAACACCTGCATGCCGTTGCGCAGGCCATGCACCGACAACTTGCGCTCGGGAACCACCTCCACCTGGCGCGTGGTGAAACCCGGCTCTGGCCGGTTGTGCCAGGGCGCGACGGCCTTTGGCGCACCGAAACCCTGGTTGCGCGGGGTGATCCACTTCAGGGACGCCTCCGGCAACTCGTCGAAGAAGCGGCTGCGCATGTTGTAACGCGTCTGCCCGTGCAGCATGCGCGTCTGCGAATGGCTCAGGTAGAGCCGCTTGCGGGCACGGGTTATGGCCACATACATCAGCCGGCGCTCTTCCTCCAGCCCGTCGTGGTCGCTCATGGAGTTTTCGTGCGGAAACAGGCCCTCCTCCATGCCGGTGATGAAGACGCAGTCGAACTCCAGACCCTTGCTGGAATGCACCGTCATCAGCTGGACTGCGTCCTGCCCGGCCTGGGCCTGGTTGTCACCGGACTCCAGTGCGGCATGGGTCAGGAAAGCCACCAGCGGCGACAGGGTTTCGCCGGTTTCCGCGTCGGGGGCCGGCGCCAGTTCCTCCACCGGCAACACCACGGCGTCGCGCCCGAACCCCTCCTGGGTCACAAAACTCTCGGCTGCGTTGACAAGTTCCTCCAGGTTTTCCACGCGGTCCGCGCCTTCGCGCTCGGCCTTGTAGTGTTCGATCAGGCCGCTGGTGTCGAGCACCAGTTCGATGATCTCGCGCAGCGACAAGCCCTGGGTCTGGGTGCGCAGGCTCTGGATGCTGGCAACAAACGCACCCATGTTGGCCCCGGCCTTGCCGCCGACCGCGCTGACCGCGTCATGCAGGCACTGGCCGGTGGCGCGCGCAACATCCTGCACCTGCTCCAGGCTGCGGGCGCCGATGCCGCGCGGCGGAAAGTTGACCACGCGCAAAAAACTGTTGTCGTCGCCCGGGTTCTCCAGCAGACGCAGGTAGGCCAGTGCATGTTTGATCTCGGCGCGCTCGAAGAAACGCAGGCCACCGTACACCCGGTACGGCACGCCGGCGTTGAACAGCGCCGTCTCGATCACCCGGCTTTGGGCGTTGCTGCGGTACAACACGGCGATTTCCTTGCGCTCGCTGCCGTCGCGCACCAGTTGGCGCATTTCGTCCACCATCCACTGCGCTTCGGCCAGGTCGCTGGTGGATTCAAAGACCCGCACCGGCTCGCCGGCCCCCTGGTCGGTGCGCAGATTCTTGCCCAGACGCTTCTTGTTGTGGCTGATCAGCGCATTGGCGCTGTCGAGGATGTTGCTGTAGCTGCGGTAGTTCTGCTCGAGCTTGATCTGGTGGCGCACGCCGAACTCGCGCACAAAGTCGGCCATGTTGCCCACCCGCGCGCCGCGAAAGGCGTAGATGCTCTGGTCATCATCACCCACGGCCAGCACACAACCACCGGGTTGCAGCTCCAGCTCGGGGCGGATGCCGCCCTTGGGGTCTGCGCCGGCGAGCATCTTGATCCAGGCGTATTGCAGCTTGTTGGTGTCCTGGAACTCGTCGATCAGGATGTGGCGAAAGCGCCGGTGGTAATGCTCGCGGATCGGGTCGTTGTCGCGCAGCACTTCGAAGCTGCGCAGCATCAGCTCGCCGAAGTCGACCACACCCTCGCGCTGGCACTGCTCCTCGTACAGTTGGTAAATTTCGGTCTTGCGCCGGGTGTCCTCATCACGCGCCTCGACCATGTTGGGCCGCAGGCCGTCTTCTTTGCAGCCGCCAATGAACCACTGTGTCTGCTTGGCCGGAAACCGCTCGTCGTCGATGCTGAACTGCTTCATCAGGCGCTTGATGGCGGAGAGCTGGTCCTGCGTATCGAGGATCTGGAAGCTCTGCGGCAAGCCTGCCAGCTTGTAATGCGAGCGCAGAAAACGGTTGCACAGGCCGTGGAAAGTGCCAATCCACATGCCGCGCACGTTGACCGGCAACATGCTGGAGAGGCGCGTCATCATCTCCTTGGCCGCCTTGTTGGTGAAGGTTACCGCCAGCACGCCGGCTGGAGATACCTGGCCGGTCTGCAGCAGCCAGGCGATGCGGGTGGTCAGCACCCGCGTCTTGCCCGAGCCGGCGCCGGCCAGGATCAGGGCGTGTTCGGTGGGCAGGGTGACTGCGGCGCGTTGCTCGGGGTTCAGGTTGGCAAGCAGTGCCGATGGCGGGAAATTGTCGATGGGCGTCATTGCCTGATTGTAGGAACCGGCTTCGCCCGGACGCTGCTAAACTCAAGTACCGGGCCCAAGCATTTGTGGCCCGGTTTTCGTTTCTGGGCTGGCCGTGCGCAGCAGAAGCCCCGACCGGGCCCGATCCAAGTGTTCACCTGTTCACCTCAACAGACTTCTGGAGCCTGGAGACACCATGGAAATATTCGACTACGACAACATCCTGCTGCTGCCGCGCAAATGCCGCGTGGAGAGCCGTTCGGAATGCGATGCAAGCACCGAACTCGGCGGGCGGCGCTTTCGCATCCCGGTCGTTCCTGCCAACATGAAAACGGTGGTGGACGAGTCCATCTGCGACTGGCTGGCTGACCACGGCTACTTTTACGTCATGCACCGGTTTGACTTTGACAACC
>CAMAWD010000059.1 GCA_945861785.1 Rhodoferax sp. OV413
GTGGCGAGCGCGATGGTGATCGAGCGGACGCACCTGCGGTAGGAAACCCTGGTCGCGCCCCTGCTCCCTAGGGTAAATCCCCTGTGCGGCGCCCTTGCACGCCATACACTGGGCTTCGTTCAACGCTTGGGGCACCCATGCCACACCTCACCGTCCGCACGCGCCGCGGAGAGCTGATGGGGTCAGGTCTCAATACTCGTAGCTTTGGCCCGTTCGTACCGTGCCTGTCGAAGTGCCTGGTGGGGGTTCGACAGGCCCAGCCCGAACGGGTCTGTTCTTAAGCGATGAGTGTTGGGTCAGGTCTTGTTTTGCAATGTCGCAATGCAAGACCTGACCCCCGCCCCCCGGGGCCGTGCAGGAGGAAGTGTTCGGGCCGGTGCTGTGCGTGTTGCCCTGCGACACGTTCGATGACGCGCTGGCCATGGCCAGCGACCACCAGCTCGGCCTGGCGCCGGTGCTCTATACCGAGAACTACCGCCAGTTGATGCAGGCGGGCAACGAGATCGAGGCTGGCGAGTTGTACATCAACCGCACGCCCGCAGACCCCTACCAGGGTTACCACGCCGGCTCGAAACGCTCTGGGCTGGGCGGGGACGACGGCAAACACGGCATGCTGGAGTTCACGCAGACGCGGTTGGTGGTGATGCCGTACTGAGCCGATGGCGATTGGCGAGCGGCGCCGGCACTGTCCGGAATAGGCACTACAACGCTGCAAGGGCGGCCCGCGGACTTCCCGCGCGCTGGCAGACGTGGCATTAGCGTTCGCGCAGCACCATCTGGTCACGTGACAGCACAATGTCGAACCGCGACAGAAAGCTCTGGCCCAACAAGGCGTCGCCCACTTCGCCGCCAACCAGCCCCACCCCCACACTGACCGCCGATACCGCGACCGGCCCGACTGTCACCGGGACATCGGCCACGATGCGCCCGGGCAGATTTCCGTTGGCTGTCCTGAACGTGGTGGGGGTGCCGGCAGCCAGCCCGGCAGTGCGTGCGAACGTCTCGCTGACCACCACCAGCGTCGCGCCGGTATCGACCAGAAAACGCACCGGCTGCCCACCGACCATGCCCGGCGCGTAAAAATGCCCGTCGCGCGACTTGGGGATCACCAGGTCGCCGGATGCAGTGACCACGACAGGTTTCGGTTGCAAATAGTGGTTCATCGCCAGGTACAGCAAGCCCATGCAGGCCAGCCAGAAAACCGCGATGGCCGCCGGGCCCCATTTCAGGCCCCTCGTCAACCCACCGGACGAACGCGGGTCAGCGCCCATCGGGCTCGGCGGGTGTGATGCTGGCGCAGTTTTCCTGCGGCAGGTTCATTGCCGCATCCAGCGCGCCGCCTTCTCGGCCAGCATCAGCGTGGGCGCGTTGGTGTTGCCGCTGGTGATCGTCGGCATCACGCCGGCATCGACCACACGCAGGCCCTGGATGCCGCGCACCCGCAATTGCGGGTCGACCACCGCCATCGGGTCGTCGGCGCGCCCCATCTTCGTGGTGCCCACCGGATGGAAGATCGTGCTGGCGATGTCGCCGGCCAGTTTGGCCAGTTCGTCGTCGCCCTGGTACTGCGCGCCCGGCTTGAACTCCTGCGGCTGGTACCGGGCAAAGGCCGGCTGGGCCACGATGTTGCGCGTGACGCGCAGCGAGTCGGCGGCCACCTTGCGGTCTTCCTGCGTGCTGAGGTAGTTGGGTGCGATGGCTGGCGCGTCCTCAAAGTTGGCGCTCTTGATGCGCACGCTGCCGCGGCTGGTCGGGTTGAGGTTGCACACACTCGCGGTGATGGCCGGGAAGGTGTGCAGCGGTTGGCCGAATGCGTCCAGGCTCAGCGGCTGCACGTGGAATTCAATGTTGGGGTGCGGCATCGACGGGTCGCTGCGCGTGAACGCACCGAGTTGCGAGGGCGCCATGCTCATCGGCCCGCTGCGCGACACGGCGTACTCCAGCGCAATGGCGGCCTTGCCCACCAGCGAATTTGCCAGTGTGTTGAGCGTGCGGGCGCCTTGCACCTTGTAGACGGCGCGGATCTGCAGATGGTCCTGCAGGTTGGCCCCGACACCGGGAAGGTCGTGCACCACCGGCACGCCAAGCTGCTGCAGCAGTCCGGCCGGCCCCACGCCCGAGAGCTGCAGGATCTGCGGCGACCCGATGGCGCCTGCGCACAGGATCACTTCGCGCCGTGCCGCCACGGCCAGCTTGTGACCACCACGGCCGCCCCGCACGACTTCGGCGCCGCTGCAACGCAACGCGCCATCGGCACCGCGTTCGAACACCAGCCGCCCCACCTGGGCATCGGTCCACAGGCTGAAGTTGGGCCGGCGCATTGCGGTGGGCCGCAGAAACGCCTTGGCCGCATTCCATCGCCAGCCGCTTTTCTGGTTCACGTCGAAATACCCGACGCCGTGGTTGTCACCGCGGTTGAAGTCGTCGGTCAGCGGAATGCCGGCCTGCTGTGCAGCCTGCAGAAAAGCATCGAGCACATCCCAGCGCAGGCGCTGCTTTTCCACCCGCCACTCGCCTGTGCTGCCATGGAACTTCGCCATCACCGCGTCGGCCTTGGCGCCAGCGTCGAGTTGGTAGTGGCTCTCATGGGCCTTGAAGTCAGGCAGGCAATGCTCCCAGTTCCAGGCCTCGTCGCCGGTCAGCGCCGCCCAGTGGTCGTAGTCACGGGCCTGGCCGCGCATGTAGATCATGCCGTTGATGCTGGAGCAACCGCCCAGCGTCTTGCCGCGCGGGTAGAGCAGGCTGCGCCCGTTGAGTCCGGGCGACGGCTCGGTGCGGTAGCGCCAGTCGGTGCGCGGGTTGTCGATGCAGTACAGGTAACCCACCGGGATATGGATCCAGTGGTAGTTGTCCATGCCACCGGCCTCCAGCAGCAACACGCGGCGCGACGGGTCGGCGCTCAGGCGGTTGGCCAGCAGGCAACCGGCGGTGCCGGCGCCAACGATGATGGTGTCGAAGGTTTCGGTGGGCGGTGTTGTCATGGTCGCATCTCCTGCAACAGCCATTGCTTGAACGCCTTGGCTGCTGCGTTGGTGTGGCTGCCCTCGGGGGCAATCAGGTAATAGGCTTCTTTCATGGGCATTGCAAATGGCACCGGACGCACCAGGCGACCGCAGGCAATCAAATCGTTCGCGACGGTTTCGTGCGCCAGCGCCACGCCCAGGCCCTGCAGCGCCCACTCCAGGCTGACCGCCCAGGTGCTGGCGCGGTGCACCGGCGGCTTGTGCAGTTGCGCGCCATCACCGCAGGCTTCGAGCCAGGCGTCCCAGCTCTGCAAGGTGCCTGGCAGGTCAAACAGGCGTTGCCGCAGCAAGTCACCAACACCTTGAATCTGCGCCCCGAGCGCCGGCGTGCAGACCGGAAAAACACTGTCATGCGTCAGGCGCTGGCCGACCCGGCTTTCCCATTTGCCCTGCCCGAACACGATTTCGACGGCGGCCGAATTACTCGGTTTTTCCTGGGGCCATATCGAGGTGGCTACGTTCAGGTGCACCCAGGGGTGCGCGTCCATGAAACGCCCCAGGCGAGGAGTGAGCCAGAAGATGGCAAACGACAGGTTGGCGTGCAGTTCCAGCACGTCTGGGTCGTTGCGCCCCACCAGCAATGCCGTGCCTTCCTCCAACGTGGCAAAGGCCGCCTGCACGGTGGGCAGGTAACCGCGGCCTTCGTCGGTGAGCTCCAGCCCGCGCACGCGGCGGAAAAACAGCGTGCGCCCCAGCGCATTTTCCAGACTTTTTATCTGCTGGCTGACCGCCGACTGTGTCATGTGCAGTTCCTGCGCCGCGGCGGTGAAACTCAGTGCCCGCGCCGATGCCTCGAAAGCGCGGAGCCAGTTCAGGGGAGGAAGACGCAGCATCGATGACGAATCAGTCAGGCATTAGCGACACTAATCTTACAACGCATGTTTCTTGGTTTGCCATTGCGGGCGAGACGCGTCAGTATGATGGGCTTGGCACAACTTGAGACACCCCCACCATGACGACATCCAGCAAACTCAAAATCGGATTCATCGGCCTCGGCGCCCTGGGCCAAGGCCTGTGCAGCAGCCTGGTCAAAGGCGGCTTCCAGGTCACGGTCACCGACCTGAACAAAGAGCTCGGCAAACCCCTCGTGGCCTGCGGCGCCCACTGGGCCGACGACGTCGCTGGCGCCTGCAAGGGCGCCGACGTGGTGATCACCGCGCTGCCCTCGCCGGCCGTGTCGCGCAAGGTGGTGGAAGGTGCCGGTGGCGTGTTCGAGAACCTCGCCTCCGGCGGCGTCTGGATCGAGATGAGCACCACCGACTTCGAAGACCTGCAGCGCCTGCACGACGCCGCCGCCGCACGTGGCATCAGCGTGCTGGAGTGCCCGGTCACCGGGGGCGTGCACCTGGCCAACTCGGGTGAGATCACGGTGCTGGTCGGCGGCGAGCAGTCGGTTTACCAGCGCGTCGAGCCCTTGCTGCAGACCATGGGCGGGCAGATCATCTACATGGGCAAACTGGGCAACGCCTCGGTGGTGAAGGTGGTCACCAACATGCTGGCCTTCATCCACCTGGTGGCTGCGGCCGAGGCCATGATGGTGCCAGCCAAATACGGCGTCGACCCCGACGCCACCTACCGCGCCATCCGGGCCAGTTCGGGCAACAGTTTTGTGCATGAGACCGAATCCAAACTCATCCTGTCAGGCAGCTACAACGTCAAGTTCACGATGGACCTGGCCTGCAAGGACCTCGGCCTGGTGAACAACATCGCCGAGAAACTCGGCGTGCCACTGGAGTTGGGCAGCATGACGCAAACCATCTTCACCCGCGCCCGCGGCCTGTTCGGTGGCCAGGCGCAGTCGCCCGAGGTGGCGCGCATGATCGAGCAGGCCTGCGGCCTGGAGCTGCGCGCGCCGGGCTACCCGCTGGAGCTGCTCGCCGAAGACGGCGCCCTGCGCCCCTCCGGCACACAGCCCAAGGCGTGAGCGCCGTGCCGCGCCGCCCCCAGCAGGGCGGCAACGCGCTGTCGAACAAGCAAGGACTGCCATGACAACCAGTTCACCCAAGACCCGCAAGGAGTGGTCGGCAGCCGCAGCGGGCCTGTCGCTCGCCACCGGCCTGTTCATCAACGGCCGGCACGTGCCGGCCCTGGGTGGCGAGACCTTCGACTGTGTCAATCCGGCCAATGGCAGCGTGCTCGAAAAGATCGCCAGGGGCCAGGCGGCGGACGTCGATGCCGCAGTGGCGAACGCGCTGCAGGCCTGGCACGACCGCCTCTGGTGGGCCACGCGCACCAGCGCAATGTGCTGGCGCGCATCGCGCGCGGTCAGGGCGAAGGCGCACAACTGGCCCTGGGCGGCAGGGCAGTCGCACCGGTGGTGGGCGGCGCATTTGTCGAGCCGACCCTCTTCGTCGGGGCCACCAACCAGATGGGCATCGGCCGCGAAGAGGTGTTCGGCCCGGTGGCAGCGCTCACGGCCTTCGACACGGTGGACGAAGCCATCGCGCTGGCCAACGACTCCATCTAGGGCCTGGCCGCGTCGCTCTGGACGCGCGACCTGAAGCTGGCGCACCGCGTGGTCGGCGCACTGGAGGTCGGCGTGGTTCACGCCTGGGGTGAAAGAGACAGCAGCCACACAGGGTTAACCCTGGTTTTCCTGCGCTTGCGTCGCTGCCTCAACGTCGGAGAATCTAACAGTCAGATGACGACACGGGCGCAAGTGTTTGATTTGTATGGGTTGGCTTCAGGTGCACGGAAATTGCTTTGGGCTTTGCCTGCATTCGGCCGAAGGCATAACGTCCTTGGCTGCCATGCACCCGGTGCCATATTGCACCACCCCCGTTCTGGAGTTTTCATGCACGTGATTTCAAAGTTGTTGGCTGCATCCATCCTGGCTTGCGCGGCTGTCTCTGCCAGTGCAGTAGCGGCGCCTTCCCCCTACAGTGCGCTGGTTGTTTTTGGTGACAGCCTGTCGGACAGCGGCAACAACTCCAATCTTGGTGCCTTCGGCATTGGCGCAGACCCTGGCCAGGTCATCACCAGCAACTTCTACATCCCCACACAAACCTACAGTCCGGCGCCGTTCGGCACCTATTCCAACGGGCCAGTCTGGACCACCCAGTTCGGTGCAATGCTCGGGCTCGGCGTCCTGCCTTCACTGTTAGGCGGAACCAATTTCGCGTTTGGCGGGGCAACCACCAGTGGCGGGCTGGTGCCCAGCCTGCTGGCGCAACTTACAGCACCGGTGGCCCCGTCCAACCCGTTTCCAGGCTATCTGGCAACCCACGGCGGGTTGGCCGACCCCGATGCGCTGTATGTGGTGGCCGGTGGCGGCAACAATGCGCGCGCCACCTTTGACAACGTGGTTTCCACGTCCGACTTCGGGCTTATCGGCTCGGTCATAGGGCACGATGCCGCAGCCTATGCAAACGATGTCGGCACCATGGTTGACTTGCTGCAGGCCGCCGGCGCCCAGCACATCATTGTGTGGAACGCACCGAATCTTGGGCTTACCCCAGCACTTCGCGGTGTCCCGTCCGCATTCACCGGGTCCGGTTTGAGCGGAACACAAATCGGATCCTTGATTGGTGGCAACTTCAACGGCGCGTTGCAGAGCCGCTTGGCCGGCGAAGCCGGGGTGCAGATTTTTGACCTGTACGGCATTGCAGCCAGGGCTGCCTCCCCGGGCTTCACCAACACATCCGATGCCTGCGGTGTCACCAACACCATTTGCGCAACATCATTGTTCTGGGACGGCATACACCCGACAACCGCAGCCCATGGCGCTATCGCAGCTGAAATGTTTGCCCTTGCAGCACCTGTGCCAGAGCCCACAACCGTCGCAATGATGCTGGCGGGCCTGTTGGTGATTGCCCGCGTCGCACGCCGCCGCGTGACAGGTTCCGCCGCGTGACAGGTTCCGCCGCGCGCCATTTGCGCCCAGCCGACCTACCCCATGACCTGCGCTGCCGCCTGAAACGACGACAGCAGGTCGTGCCGGGCTTCGAAACCCAGTTCCGAGCGCGCCCGCGACACGTCGAAAGGCTGGTTGCGCGGGTGCGCAAATCCGGCGAAACCGGTCGCTGGCAGAAGCACCGGCGCACATCGCAGGTCAGGGCGGACCCTTTGCGCCGCATCCTGGAACTCTGCGAAAGTGGTCAGCCGCCCGCTGCCGATGGTGTAGACCCGCCCAGGCAGCGCCACGGCATCCAGCGCGGCAACATTGGCAGCGGCCACATCGCGCGCATCGATGAAATCATCCCCACCGGACCACAACAACAACCGGTCTGACAGCTGGACCAATCCGCCTTGCGCGCCTTGCCCGAGCAGTGCCGCCATGAGCCTTCCCGGTACCGAGTTGTTCGGCCCGGCCCACAACCCCAGCACCGCCGAATACCGCAGGATGGCGACCGAAAGGCCGAACTGGTCAGCATAGTGCTGGGTGAAAAACTCCGCGGCCATCTTGCTCGCGGCATACAGGCTGCCAGGGCGCTCGCTCACCGAATGAAACTCGAAATCTTCGCCCACCGGCGCGGTCAGGGCGCGGTGGAAGGTCGGGTAATACAGTGTGGTGGACGACGCCAGCAGAAAACGGCGCACACCGGCAACACGCGCCGCTTCAAGCAGATTGACCGTGCCGCCAAAGTTGACGTCTGCCGCGAGCGTGGGGGTTTCACGGATGGCCATGCTCAGTGCCGCCGCAGTGTGGACCACGGCGTCGATGCCGTGGCGCCGGAAGATGCCGTGCATCGCTGCGCGGTCGCGCACATCGCCGGCCTCCAGCGTGACGCGTTCCAGCGGCAGTACCGTAGAGACCAGCACCGGCTCCGGGCGCAAATCGAGCAGCACCACCTTGTCGCCACGCGCGGCGAGCAGTGCCGCCGTCTGGCAACCAATCAGCCCTGCGCCGGTGATCAGTATGGCCATGCCAAGTTCCTTCTTCAGTCCTGCGCGAACACCTGGTGGTAGACCCGGCCCTGGAACCGCGACATCATCTGCGCGATTTGCTGGCGTACCGCCTGGCGCGTGGGCGTGGCCAATGCGGCCTCCATGGCCGCGAGGTCGGCGAAGTACAGGTCGAACACCATGTACAGCGGCGGCGCGCCTTCGTCCGCCTGCACCAGCCGGCGCAGTTTCACGCCCTGGATTCCGGGATAGGTGCCAATGGCGGTGAGCACCGGGCCGGCCATGTGCGCGTCGAATTCGGCGCGATCGGCCTCAGTCACGGTGCCTTCCAAAAATGCAGATCGGACGATCATCACTGTTTCTCCTTTTGGTTGCGGGCTTGCATCAGGTCGGCTGTGGCCTTGCTGGTGGCAATGAGGTGGCGGTTCATCAGGTCAACGGCCAGCGCAGCGTCGCGCCGCAAGACCGCATCCATGACCGCCTGGTGTTCGGCGTTCACGTTGCGCACCTGGGCACCCTGCTCCTGGTGGTGCAGGATGCGAATCTTTCGGTAACGCTCGGACTGGTCAACCAGTTGCGCGTGCAGGCGCAGCAACCAGGGCGACCCGCATCCGGCCACCAGGGCATGGTGGAACGCGCGGTGGCGCGACTCCCACAGGCTGGCATCCGCCATCGCCGCCGGATCGAGTGGCAACGAGGTGCGCGACAAACGGTGGAAGGCGGCCAGGATCTCGGCCTCCCAATCGGCGTTTCCCTTGCTTATGGCCATGGGCAGCATCACCGATTCCAGCGAGGTGCGGGCCAGCGTCAGGTCTTCGAGTTCGGCTACGGACACCGGCGCCACGGCAAACCCACGCTGCTCGTCGTTCACCACCATGCCCTCGGCAGAGAGGCGCTGCAGCGATTCGCGCAGCGGGCTCAGGCCCAGGCCGTAGCGCACCTGCAGGTCTTTGGTGCGCAGGCGTTGGCCGGGTGCGAGTTGCCCGCTGAGGATGTCCTTGCGCAGCAGTTCCTGGGCCTGGCTGGCGAGGGTTCGGGCGCTGGCCGCGGCGTCGATCCGGGAGGTGCTGGGTGTTTCCATGGGTTCAGCTTATTGGCATGTGCTGCCGGGATGGTAAAACAAAAATTCTCCTCATTTATGCAAATTTCAATAATTTATGTTGAAACAGTTTATTTATGTTGCAAAAATCCACCCGAACCTGCTGCCCGTTTTTCTTGAACCATCCCCATCGGGAGCCCGACCATGTTGTCACTTGCCACTGTTGAACACCTCGGAAAACCCGTCGCCTGCATCGAACAGGACGGGCGTTTCCACCCTATCACCACCCTCGCCCAGGTGGCCGGCCGCACCGACCTGCCCGCAGACCTGATCGGCCTGTTTGGCGACTGGCCGCACAACGAGGCGGCCCTGTACGCGCTGGGTGCGCGCTGCAGCGCCGCCACCGCCCTGCCGGCGACCGGGCTCCGGGTACTGGCACCACTGCTCTACCCCGGCAAGATCCTGTGCGCGGGCGCCAACTACTTCGACCACCTGGCCGAGATGGGCATGCCCGGCGCCAGGAAGGAAGACCAGCGCCTGTTCTTTTTCATGAAGCCGCCGCGCAACGCCGTGGTCGGCTCCGGGCCGACCGTGCACATGCCCATCGGCACCAAGGCTTTTGACTGGGAAGTCGAACTCGCGATCGTGATCGGCAAGACCGCGCGCAATGTGCCGGTCGAGACCGCGCTGGAGCACGTGGCCTTCTACACGGTGGCGATCGATTTTTCGGCGCGTGACCACAACCGCGCGCCCGAGACCTTCTACAAGCTGGATTGGGTCGCCGGCAAGGCGAACGACACCTGCTGCCCACTAGGCCCACGCCTGGTGCCGGCCACTGCAATCGCCAATCCGCAGACACTCGGCCTGAAGCTCTGGGTGAATGGCGAACTCAAACAAAACGGCAATTCACGCGACATGATCTTCACGATTGCCGAACAGATCGCCACCGCCTCGCGCATCATGACACTCGACCCGGGCGACGTGCTGCTCACCGGCACCCCGGCCGGTGTGGGTGCGCCCAAACAGACCTTTCTGAAGGTCGGTGACCGGGTCGAGGCCGAGATCGAAGGCATCGGCCGGCTGGACGTCACGGTCCAGGAATCCCGCTGAAACCTTGCACACCGACAACCCGCACTTTTTCATCCAACCAGGAGAATGACCATGAACCTTCGCAGATCTCTCGTCGCCGCATCCTTGCTCGCCCTTGGCCTTGCCGTGGGCACCAACGCGTGGTCGCAAGCCATGCAGATGCGCATCTCGCACGCCGCAGCCGAATCGGACTGGCTGCACAAGTCGATGCTGATGTTCAAGGACAACGTGGAAAAGGCCTTGCCGGGCCAGGTCGCGGTGTCGGTGCATGGCGCGAGTTCGTTGTTCCGCCAGGGCACCGAGGTGCCAGCGTTGCAGCGTGGCAACCTGGAGATGAGCACCATGACCACGTTCGAGGTCGAACAACAGTTGCCCGAATACGGCATCCTGAGCAGCGGTTACCTGTTCCGCGACTACGAACATCTGGCCAAAGTCATGCGTGGCACTATCGGCAAGGACTACTACGATGCGGTCGCCGCGAAGATGGGCATCCAGATCATCGAGGTGAGTTACCTGGGCACGCGCCAGGTCAACCTGCGCCAGGCGAAAGATGTCAAGACCCCGGCGGATCTGGCCGGCGTCAAGCTGCGCATGCCAGCCGGGCCGGGTTGGCTGGCCCTGGGCAAAGGGCTGGGTGTGAGCCCCACACCGATGGCCATGCCCGAGGTCTACCTGTCGATGAAGACCGGCACGATCGACGGCCAGGAAAACCCGCTCGGCCTGGCCAAGAACAACAACCTGCAAGAAGTGTCCCAGCAGTTCGTGCTGACCTCGCACCTGGTGCAACCGATCTTCTACGCCATCGCCAAGCCGTTCTGGGACAAACTCAGCCCGGCCCAGCAGGAGGCCCTGCGCAAGGCGGCGCGCGAGTCGAGCAAGGCCAATGACGACGCCAAGCTGGCAGAGGAAAAGCAGATGGTCGACTTCTTCCTGAAGGCAGGCATGAAAGTCACCACCCCCGACCTGAACGCGTTCCGGGCGTCGGTGGACAAGCAGTATGTGGATTCCGGCCTGGCCGCCAAGTGGATGCCCGGCCTGAAGGAGAAGATCCTCGCCGTGAAGTGATCGCCGCCCATCGAATCCGCACGCCATGAACAGCTTGAAGGCCTTGCTCAACCGCGGCGCGAAGTTTGCCGAGTGGTTGTCGGTGGGCATGTTTTTTGCCATCTTCGTGCTGTTCATCGCGGCGGTGGTGATGCGTTATGTCTTCGTGCGTCCGATCGAGTGGGCAGACGAATTCATCCTGATCCTGTTCCTGTGGACGACCTTCCTGACCGAGGCACTGGTGCTCACAGAGCGCGAGCAGGTGACTTTCGACGTGGTCTACGACATGTGCGGGCCCGCCGGGCGACGCGGCATAGGCCTGGTGGCCTCGGTCGTGGTCTGCGCAATGTTCCTGGCGGCCTTGCCCACGGTATTCGGTTACATCCTGTTCCTGTGGCGTGAACGCACACCGGTCATGGAGTGGCGACTGGACATCATCTTTTCGTGTTTCATGGTGTATTGGGTGGCTGTCTGCGTGCGCGCCATCGCCAAGTTCAGCGCCTTGTGTGGTGCACGCTGGCAAACACATGTCGCGGGCGCCCTGCCGGATGAACGCGCCAACGTGCTGGGCTGACCCATGCAGAAAGCAGGATGTCGATGAGCCCCGCGCCGGACCGCCCCAAGCAAAGTCGCACCGCAGCGCGTAGCGTGGGGACCGCCTGATGAGCAATGCCCTGATGGCCATGTGCGCCATGCTGGTGGTCGGCGCGATACTGCGCTTTTCCATCGTGCTGCTGATGTTCACCAGTGGCCTGGCCTACCTGTGGGTCAGCAAGCAGGACCTCGGCCTGATCGTCGACCAGACGCTCAACACCATGTTCGGCCTGTACGTGATGCTGGCGGTCCCGATGTTCATCCTGGCCGGCAATGTGATGAACGCCGCCACCATCAGCGAACGCATCTGGAGCGCGGCCGACGCCTTCGTGGGTCGCATGCGCGGCGGCATGGGCCATGTCACCGTGCTCATGAACCTGGTGATGTCGAGCATGAGCGGCAGCGCCGTGAGTGATGCCGCCGGCCCTGGGCTGGTGTCCGTCAGGATGATGCAGAAGGTGGGCAACTACCCCGGCGGCCTGGCAGCAGCCATCGCTGCAGCCGCGGCGTGCCTGGGCCCCATCATCCCCCCGTCGATCCCGATGGTGATCTACGCACTGATCAGCGGCGCGTCCCTGGGCGCGTTGTTCCTTGCGGGCATCGTGCCCGGCCTGCTGATGGCTGTCAGCCTGATGCTGCTGATCGCCTGGATCGCCAGGAAGCGCAAGCTGCCCTTCGGAACGCCGATTGCCCTGCGCCAGATCCCCGCAGTGCTGGCGCGTGCAGCATTGCCCATGACGCTGCCCGTATTGCTGCTCGGCGGCATCTGGAGCGGCATCTTCACGCCCACCGAGTCGGCCGCAGTAGCAGCCCTGTGGGTGATCATCCTGGGCGTGGTGGTGTACCGCAACATGGGCCTCAAGACGCTGGTGGCGACGTTCGCGGTGTCCACCCGCCAGTCGGCCGTGGTGATGATGCTGATCGTCAGCTCCTTCATCGTCAATTACGCCATCACGGCAGAAGGCGTTTCGGCCAACCTGGCGGTATTTATCAAGAGCCTGGACCTGTCGGCCATCGGTTTCCTGCTGCTGGTCAACCTGCTGTTCCTGGTGCTGGGCACCGTGCTCGATGGCGCGGTGATGCTGCTGGTGTTCGTGCCGGTCTTGTTGCCCACCGCCAAGGCGCTGGGCATCGACCTGGTGCAGTTTGGTGTGGTGGTGATACTCAACTTCATGATTGCCATGATCACGCCCCCGTATGGGCTGATCCTGTACGTGTTGTCGTCGCTGACCGGCGTGCGCATGCGCGACATCAACCGCGAGATCTGGCAGTTCTGCGTGCCGCTCACCGTGGTGATGCTGCTGCTGATCATCTTCCCCAGCCTCACCTTGTGGATGCCGCGCATGTTCGGCTACACGGGTTGATCCGTTCTGTCAGCCGACACCATGATGCCAACATCAATACCCGCAGCGCAAGGAAAACCCGTCGCTTTTGTCACCGGTGCCGCCCAGGGCATCGGACTGGCCACCGCTGAACGCCTGGCGCATGACGGTTTCCGTGTCGTCGCGATGGACCGCAATGGGGAGCGCCTGAACGTGGCGGTCGACCTGCTTGTCGCTGGCGGCCTCGACGTACTTGCGGCCGCTGTCGACATCTGCGACCGGGCCGCCGTGACCGCGGTGCTGGACGCCCAGCCACGCGTGGACGTCATGGTCTGCGCTGCCGGGATCTACAACGACGCCCGTTTCCTCGACCTGACCGAAGACGCATTTCGCGCCATGCTGGAGGTCAACGTGATCGGCACCTTCATCCCGGCGCAGGAGGCGGCACGGCGCATGCAGGCCGGTGGGCGCATCGTCACCATCTCGTCACGCGGCGCACTCGGCGGCACGCGTTTTGCGCACTATGTCGCGTCCAAGGCCGCCGTGATCGGCCTGACGCGTGCCATGGCGATGGAACTGCGCGAACGCCAGATTGCCGTTAACTCGGTTGCGCCGGGTTTTACCGATACTCCGATGACGCGTTCAGCGCCAGCGGAGATGTTTGCAGCGTGGGAGCAGTTGGAGCCGGGTGGGAAGGCAGCGACACCCGACCTGATCGCCAACGCAATTGCCTTTTTCGCCGCGCCGTCGACGCAGTTCATCACCGGGCAGACGCTGTTCGTCGATGGCGGCAAGTCGCTGGGCGGGCAGGGGATCTGAGCCCGGGCTGCGCCGCCCGCCAGGTCAGTCGACCTGCGCTTCCAACAACTCGACGGGGTCGCCGTAGCGCCTGGCGAGTTCGATCACCGATGCGTCGCGCAAGGCGCACAGGAACCCGTCCTGTATCAGCGTGTTCGGGCCTGCCGTGACAGTGCTGTCGAGCGTAATCAGGTCCATGTGCACCGGCGGCTCCTCCCAATCGGGCATGACCCGGCGAATGTAGTCGCTGGGTTTTGCGAGATCCAGTCCGAAGTGCAGCGCGCCCGGCGAATTGGAGCCCGCCGGGTACACCGTATGCCGCGGCGCCTTGGGGTTGAAGCCGCAGCCACCGCCTTCGATCATCCGGCTTCCGATCAGCATGTCGCGCAGGATGACGGCCTCTGCGGAGACGCCTTCCACCGCACACACCGTGTCGCCCTGGAAACGCACCGCGATCTTTTCCTCGAACGGCCGGGCGAATCCGACCGCCCACTGCGGGTACAACACGCCGGCCATCGGCACCACGGCCGAGAAGTCGTTCTTCACGGCGTTGTGGTCCCACAGGTTGGGGCCGTGGGTCGCCAGGTAGTGCACATAACAGCCATCCTCCTCGGCTGTCATCTGGCCGCGCCAGCGGTTGGTCGAGAGCTGGTTCGCGCGCATTTCCGGCGTGAAGCTGATGCGGAAATCGCTGCCGCGCCGATCGGTGAAACGCAGGTCGAAAGCACCCTCGGCCGGGTAACGGCTGGCCGTGGCGCGGATGATCTCACCGATCAGATCCATCGGCACCCGCGCCTGCGGTGTGTGCAGCAGGTCGAGGTTTCGAAAATAAGTGATCTTCACCCAGCGCTGGCCCTTGCGGCGCAAGTCGATACACAGCGGGTCGAGGATCGAGCAAAACCAGGTCGACACGACGAACGTGGCCTTGCGCAACATGGCGTGGACTTCTTCGGGCACAGCCGTGACCTGGGTGCTGGGCTCCATGTACACGCGCACTGTCGCACCGCGTGACCTGGCGATGCCGATCACAGCATCGATGACGCGCGGATCAAGCAGCGGGTCGGCCAGCATCAGCACCCGGTCGCCGGCGCGTATCGCCATGACACGCGTGAAGTTGTCCAGTGCCTGAAAGAAGTACTTGGTCTCGGTCAGGTTGGCCGCCACCGGCACCGGCAAGCCGACATAAGGAATGGGCGCAGCAGTCATGGTCGTCTCCGCAAGGTCAGGGCAATGAAATTTCAGTGTTGGGCATCCCACCAGGCCTGGGGGTCGAAACCCAGGCCGGGGGTGGTGGGCAGTGCCATGCGGCCATCGATGATGGGTGGCGGCTCGCACACGTTCTCGGCAAAGAACCGGGCCGTGCCGATGCCGGCGGCAAACATCGGCTGCGGCGTCAATGCGGTGCAATGGATCCCCAAGTACAGACCGACGGACGTCTCGATGCTGGAGGTGACGGTGCAATGGACGCCGGCATCCACTGCCGCGCGCACGATGTCGAGCAGCCGGTCTGGCCCGCCCACGCGCTGGGCCTTCAGAATGAAATAGTCGGCGGCCTGGTGCAGCACGGCCAGTTCGACATCGCGCAAGGTGCGGATGCTGTCGTCCAGTGCGATCGGCACCGGTGTCTGGCGGCGCAAGGCGCCATACACCGCCAGTGGTGTCCCGCGTGGCAGCGGTTCCTCGCAGTATTCGATGCCCAGCGGCGCCATCGCATTGAGCTGTTCGGCAGCCCAGGAGACCGGCCAGCTCTCGTTCGGGTCCAGCCGGATCTTCACCGCCGGCAGCGCAGTGCGGATGGCGGTGATGCGGGCCAGGTCCAGGGCACGCTCCGGGGTGCATTTCACCTTGACGGTGTCCTGCCCACGCGCCACGGCGGCGCGAGCACGCGCCACACAGTCCTCGGGCGCGGCATCACCAATCAGGTCGTTGACCGGTACATGTGTCGGCAGGGCATGCGTAGCGCCCAGCAGGAAGGCTGCCAGCGGCAAGCCCGCCTGCGCCGCCTTGAGTGTGAGCAGCGTGGTGGCGATGCCGCAGCGTATGCGTGCCGGGCATTCGCGCAGGTCGACCTGCGCCAGGAAATCGTCGTCCATCGGATCCAGGCCCGTCAACAGCGCCTCGCATTCACGTGCAAAAGCGGCAGGTGCATAGTCGACATGGGGTGGCAACGCTGCCTCGCCCCATCCCACCAAAGCGCCCTGCTGCAGCCGCAGGATGAGCCCGGCGCGGTGGTGCTGTGTTCCCTTGGACCAGCGGTAGGGCGTGGACAAGGCCAGCCGGTAGGGTCGGATTTCCATCTTCATGCAGGCTCCTTCTTCAGTCCCATCAGCCGGGCGGCAGGCAATTCCACCTGGACCGGCGCTCCGGCGTCGAATGGCCGTGTGGCATCGACCTGGGCGTTGAGTTTGCGCCCGGACGCCAGCTGTACCACCAACTGCTGCTGTCGCCCGGAAAACACCACGCTGTGCAACTGGCCCGCGATCCGGTTCGGGCCCTCGGGCAGGATCTCGCTGCCCTGCCGCACCACAATCGCCTCCGGCCGGATCGCCACCGAGCTCAGGCCCTCTTGCCCTCGGGCCAGCGTCAGGGGACCGAGTTCGGTGTCCACCTGCAGGCCCTGGCACCGCGACACCGACAGGATCTCGGCTGCACCCAGGAAGGTGGCGCCGAACACGGTCGTCGGTGACAGGTACAACCCACGCGGTGTGCCGATCTCGACCAGTTGCCCGGCATTCATCAGTGCAATGCGGTCGGACAGCATCAGGGCCTCTTCCTGGTCATGGGTGACATAGATGGCCGTCATGCCGACACGTTTGAGCAGGTCGCGCAATTCGATGCGCATCTGTTCGCGCAGTTTGGCATCCAGATTGGACAGTGGCTCGTCGAGCAGCATCACGGCAGCGCGGCGCACGAGTGCGCGCGCGATTGCCACGCGCTGCTGCTGGCCACCCGACAGCTGGGTGGCACTGCGCTGCGCCATATCGCCCAGGCCCACCATCTCGAGCACTTCGGCGACGCGCCGGCCAATCTCGGGGCGCGCGAGCTTCTTGACCTCCAATGGGAAGGCCACGTTCTGCCCCACCGTCATGTGCGGCCAGACCGCGTAGGACTGGAACACCATCGCGATGTCGCGCGCATGGATCGGTACGTGGACCGCGCCGGAATGGTCGAACACGCGCTGCTCGGCGATGGTGATGACCCCGGCAGACGGCGTCTCCAGCCCGGCCACGCTGCGCAGCGTGGAAGTCTTGCCACAGCCGCTGGGGCCCAGCAGCGTGAAGAACTCCCCGGCTGCGATGTCCAGCGACACACCGCGCACGGAGGGGTGCGCCGCCCCGGGATAGGAAAGCCAGAGATCCTGGATGTTTACCATGCGTTGACTCAGTTGTGCGGCAGAGGCGCACGCCGCTCCGAGAGCCACTGCCACACGATCGTCACCACGGTCATTGCCACGACCAGCCACACACCGACCGCTGCTGCCTTGTTGGGTTCGCCGCCCGACCAATAACTCCAAAGCTGGACCGATACCGTGGCGTTGCTGTCACCCTGCAGCAGCAAGGCGGTGGACAACTCGCGCATCACATGGGCGACCACCCAGACCCAGGCCCCCACCAGTGCCGGCAGCATAAGCGGCAGCACGATCCGGCGCACGGCATAGGCGGGCGTGGCGCCGCTGGTGCGCGCGGCCTCCTCCAGCTCGGGATGCAACTGGATCATGGTGGCCGACGCCGCGCGCGAGGTGAATGACAGGTACACCGTGACATAGGCGATCACCAGGATCCACGGCGTACCGTAGACCGGAACCGCACTCAGGGTCAGATAGACATAGATCAGCGCCATGCCGATCATGGTGCCCGGGATCGCCAGCGGCAGGAACGACAGGGTGTCGATGAGGTTGCGGCCGCGCCCCTTGCCGCGCAACACCGTCCAGGCCACCAACAGCGCCAAGACCGTGACCACGGTGGCGCTGAGCATGGAGACCCAGACCGACATCCAGGTCGCCTGGCCCATGCGTGTGTTGTCCAGCAAGGCGCGGTGCTGGTCGAGCCCGAGTTTGGGCACCATCTCCCAGCTGACGGGCGCCAGGTAGGGTGTGAGGCTGGTCCACAACAGCAGGCTCAGCGGCGCGAGAACTGCCAGCAGGAAATACAGGGCGATAAGCGCCATTGCCACACCCTTCAAACGCCCCAGCTTGAGTTCGCGCGGGCGAAAAC
Source organism: Rhodoferax sp. OV413 (assembly GCA_945861785.1). GTDB lineage: Bacteria > Pseudomonadota > Gammaproteobacteria > Burkholderiales > Burkholderiaceae_C > CAISIP01. The sequence goes on from CAMAWD010000059.1 coordinate 17,969, forward strand.
CCTTGCCGGTCACGGTGACGAACCGGTCGGCCTGCGCGGTCATACGGCGGTAGGCCCATGCCAACGCCATCAACAGCACCAGGAAGGTCACACCGATCGCCGCGATCTGTCCATACGCAGAGATCCCGCCGGACTGGTCTGTCGCCAGGTAGACGATGCGCGAAGAAACGACGAACAAACCCACCGGCATTCCCAGGGTGCCGGGCACGTCGAACACGAGGGAGCCCACGATGAGCAGGTAGGCGGCCGCCGCCAGCAAGGCCGGGGCCAACATGGGGATGAAGATACGCGTGACGATGCGCGGCCAACGTGCGCCACTGGTCATGGCGGCCTCTTCCAGCGCCGGGTCCATGTTGCGGAAAGCGCCGGCCAGGATCAGGTACACCGACGGCACCAAGGCCAGGGTTTCGACAAAGACCATGCCACCCAGGGTGTAGATGTCCAGGGGCCCCTGCGTCCATCCAAACACGCTCTTGAACACTTCGTTGAGCGATCCATTGCGCGGGCTGGCCAGCAGGGCCCAGCCCATGGCCAGCAAAAAAGGCGGCAACACCATGGGCAAGGCAATCATCACCCGGGCCAGGCCCTTGAACGGAAGGTCAGTGCGCTCGACCAGCCAGGCCAGTACGCCCCCGGTCAACAGGGCGCACACCATGCAGCCCAGCGCGAACACCGCCGTGTTGCGCAACAAGGCATAGAAACCCGGGTCGCCGTACACCGCCGCGTAGTGAACCAGGCCCCACCCGTCGTCCAGTGGCAGGCCCGTCGGCTTGAAGCTGGCCACGAGTAGCAGCAACAACGGCACCGCCACCAGATACAGCAACAGCAGCAGCAAGCCTGCCTTCAACCAGGGCAATCGCTGCAAGGACATCAACGGGCGGCGCCGACCGCCTCCAGCATCTTGTTGTAGTAATCGTTCAGGGCGCCTAGCTGGTCCGACTTCTCGGGCGGCCACTCGGACAACTTCTTGCCCTTGATGAACTGCGCGGTCTTGGTCTTGGCGATGATCGGGTTGCCGCGCCCTGTGGCCTGCTCGTAGGCCAACGCGCCGTCTTCGGTGGCCAGCCACGACAGGAACACGCGGGCGCCCTCCGGGTTGCGCGCGTTTTTGCTGATGCCGGAATAGATCATGTGCATGGGCACCACGTCCAGCGCGCGCATTTTCACCGGCGCGCCGGCATTGATCGGTGGCAACGTGGAGTGGTAAAAACCGATGCCGAGGTCGATCTCGCCAGAACCGACGGCCTGCGCCAGCGGAAACGTGCTCTTGAACAACATCGGCTTGAGTGCAATGAAGCGTTCGAGCTGCTTGCGCGAGGTGTCCGGCCCCTGTGTGGCGGCCAGCTGCGCGAAGGCAGCGGCCCGCACCCACGAGCCCATCCGGTTGGTCCACTTCGGGTCGAGCACCTGTTCCCAGGTGGTGGGCGCCTCGGCGTCGGTCACCTTCTTGGTGTTCCAGGCCACCACATACACCGACGCGGTGGTCGCCATCATGAACGGGTTGGGGTTCAGCGCCTTGGCGACTCCCAGCGCGCCCCAGTTCACCTGTTCCAGGTAACCTCGACCATTGATCTGAAACAGGTGGTCCGCACCGCCGGTCAACACATCGCCGGTGTAACCACGGGCCTGCATCTCCTGCACTGTGCGCACGGCCAGTTCGTTGCCTCCGACCAGCCGGGTCTGTCGAACCTTGACGTTCGGGTACTTCTGCGCAAACGCGGCAATGACCTTGTCGCCCTGGTCAGCCGGCGAACTCTCGTACCAGACCACCGGTGGCTTCTTTTCTGCGGCAGTTGCCAGCTGGGCCAGGGACTGGGCGAATGCGGGCATCGCTGCAGCGCTGATCGCAAGTGCCACCGCCAAGTGCGGGAATGGGTTCATGGGGAAGCTCCTGATGAATGAATCGGCCAACGACACACCGACCCGGCACCTGCGACTGCCGCCCGGAGATCAAATATTGCATGCAATTGTTACCAACCAACGCACTCTATCTGATCTATATCAGGGCTAAGATGGGTGTTTACACTTAGTCGCGACTGATAACTGCATGCAAAAGTCCGCATGGTCAGGCGTTTGTCTTTCAAACTCGGCACCACCGCCGCGCACTGCACAGAGGGTTATCGATGAGTTCCCAAATCGACAAGGTCGTGACCGAACTGCGCGGTCGCATCCTCTCGGGCGAACTGCCGGCCGGGCACCGGGTCGTGGAGCTGCAATTCACCCACGAGCTCCAGGTGTCGCGCACACCGCTGCGCATTGCGCTGGGAGAACTGGAGCGTGAAGGGCTGCTGGAGCGCCTGCCCACCCGCGGTTTTCGCGTGCGCAATTTCTCGATGGGCCAGATAGCGGATGCAGTCGACGTGCGTGGCGTGCTGGAAGGCATGGCGGCACGCCTGGCGGCGGAACTCGGCCTCGCGCAGGACATGCTCGCGCAGATGGAAAGCTGCCTGGAACTTGGGCAAGGATTGGTGGATTCGGCCACACGGACGTCGAGTGCGGTCGGCGCCCAGCAGTGGGCCGACATGAACCTGCGTTTGCACATGCTGATCGTTCGGTCCTGCGGCAACACCGCCCTGGAAGGCGCCCTGGGATTCGTCAGCCGCACGCCGATGGGCGGGGCGGGCGCGCTGACTCTGCAGGGCGTGATACCTGAACTGGAGACCTCATTCATACGGCGCGCTCAAAGCGACCATGTGGACGTGGTGCAGGCGATGCGACAAGGCGCGGGCGCACGCGCCGAGGCCATCATGCGCGAACACGCCTACCGCAGCCGGGAGAACAAGAAAGTCCTGATCGCGCGACTGCCCCGAGGGACAGAAGGACGGATCAGCCCGCTTTCGACAACTGAAAAGTGACTTGCCTGCCTGAGCCTGGCGCGGGACACGCGCCCCTCAGCCCTGGCGCACGTTGTAGGTCGCCGAAGGCACCGGCCAGCCGGCGTCCTTGCAGACCTTGACGATGGCCTCGTTGGTGTCGAAATACACCTGCCAGTAGTGGTTGGTGTGGGTGTAGGGCCGCACCGCGATCTGCGGCCCTTCGAGCTTCATGTCCAACAGGTTGACCTCGGGGGGCATGTCCTTCGAGACGTTGGGGATCAGCGCGACTGCGGTCTTGAACCGGCTGATCGCCTCCAGCGCATCCACGCCATTGGCAAGTTGCGCCACGCGGTCCACGCGGCGCACCGGCAGCACCGAAAAGTTCTGGATCGTGTCGCCGAAGATCTTGCCATTGCCCACGATGGTCATGACGTTGTCGGGGGTCACGACGGTGGTACCGAACAGGCCCAGTTCATGTACCGTGCCCACCGTGCCGCCAACGCTGACGAAGTCGCCAACCTTGAACGGCCGCAGAATCAGCATGAACGCACCGGCCGCGAAGTTGCCCAGCAGGCCACTCCAGGCGGCGCCGATGGCGAGGCCGGCACCTGCGAGCAAGGCGGCGAAGGACGTGGTCTGGATGCCGAAATACCCCAAAATACCCAACACCAGGGTGACGTTGAGCGTGATCGCGATGATCGAGCCCAGGTACTTGCTCAGCGTCGGGTCGACATGGCTGCGGTTCATCGCCGCCTGCATCAGGGCGATCACCCGGCCGATGAGCCAACGGCCCACGACCCAGAAAGCAATGGCGGCCAGCACCTTGATGGCGAGGTCCGATGCGGTGGTGGCGAGAAAATTCTGTACCGATTGCATGTCCACGGTGGCAACTCCGAACAAGAAAAGGACAGTATCCCCGCGGCGTTCGAAAACCTGCGGTTTTTCCTTGCGTACGCGCAAGAACTTTGCAATTGCTGCGGCGCGCCGCCTGCGACTACAGGGTGGCGGCGCGCAGGCGCAACACCAACTGCGCAACCTCGCCGGGCAGCGCCGCGATTTGTATGCCGTCACCGGCCATGCGGTCACGCAGCAAACGCTCCAGGGCTTCCGCCTGGGGCCGCACTGGCCCGAAGAACACCGGCTCGCCACCACGCGCGATCAGCAGCGTAGGAAAGTCATCCACTTCCAGCGGGTCCACCAGGTCGGACTGGTCTTCCACATCGACCCACGCAAATTGAACCTGGGGGAAACGCGCCCGCAGCGTGTCGAAACGCTCCAGGTAGTCACGGCACACACCGCACCATTCGGCGCACAGGCAGACCACCAGCATGTCGGATCCGGACATCAGGATCGGGCGCTGCGGCGCCAGCCGGCGCGGACGCCTGGGACGCTCCGGGCCAGTTCAACGCGCCTGATCACAAGGTTTTCAGGAACGCCGCCCCGTCCCCGATCGCCTGCATGGCGAGCGGCTCCACGGCCGAGTAGTGCAGAAAGCCGTGCAACACGCCCACATAGGTTTCCAACCGGTGCGGCACGCCACGCTCCTTGCAGAATTCGGCCAGCACCAGGGAATCATCCCGCAAGGGGTCGTAGGCCACGGCGGCGATGAAGGTCGGGGGCAGGCCTGCCATGTCGGCCTTCAGCAGATTGTTGCGCGGGTGCTCGCGGTCCTGGTCCGTTGCGGTGTAGGCGTCGCGGTATTGGGCGGTGTCTTCGTCGCCCAGGCCATCGAGGTCCGCCCAGCCGTACAGGCGGCGCGAGGCGGAGTCCTTGAGGCCATAACCACCGTAATACAGCAACTGGCCGCACACTGCCGGCGACCCGGCGGCCCGCGCGTCGAGCGTGGCACCCAGGCTCAGGTGGGCGCCGGCGGAGTCACCACCGACCGCCATGCGTGTGTTGTCCAGGCCCCATTCCCGGCCATGGGCCGCCACATGCCGCAACACTGCGAACACCTGGTCGGGCTGCACGGGGAACTTCTTCTCGGGCGCCAGGGAGTAGTCGATCGCCAGCACCGCCCAGCCGCTCAGCTTTGCCAGCAGACGACAGATCCGGTCATGGGTGTCCAGGTTGCCCAGCATGTAACCACCGCCGTGGGAATACAGCAGCACCGGCAGCAAACCGTCGACCGCCGGCTGGTACAGGCGCAGCGCGACGGTGCCATGGCCGGTGTCGAGCGAAAGGTCGCGCACCGCCGGCAGGTCTACGGCAAAGCTGTTCCAGTAGGCGCGCTCGTGGTTGTAGCCCTCGCGCGCGGCCAGCAGCGGGCTGACCGAGCCGGGTTTGAAGCTGGCGTACTGCTGGCGGCTGAGTTCCAGCACCTGCAGTGATTCGGCGCGCAGGCGGCCGCGGATGTCGACTTTGGGCATGCCGGCATTCTGCCATCCGCCGGCCAGCACGCGCCAGCTGCGGAACATCGGCGCTCCTAAATGGGGCGCGCCGGACTCCCTCGAGCGACGGGTTCTTGACGCAACGCGACCTTTTCCCCATGGTAGTTTCCCCATCTGGCAAAAAGCCGCATGGCGTGTAAACTGGCCTGCGAAAATCACGATGGCGCGCCAGCCTGCTGGCCGACCGCAACCCGCCCACCAGGAGTATTGACCCATGTCGCAGGAACTCAATTACCTCAGCCAACAGGTGGCGCTCGGCCGCGGCTCGCGCCGCGATTTCCTTGGCCGCGCCGCCGCGCTGGGGCTGTCGGCCGCTGCGGCCAATGCCTTGCTGGCGACTGCGGCGCAGGCCGCCGGCCCGCGCAAAGGTGGCACACTGAAGATCGGCCTGCAGGGTGGCGCCGCCACCGACAGCCTGGATCCGGCACTGGCCGCCAACCAGGTCACCTTCCACGTCGGCCGGATGTGGGGTGAAGAACTGGTGCGCCTGTCGCCGACCGGGCAACTTGAACCACGCCTCGCCACCGAATGGCGCTCCTCGCCGGATGCCAAGGCCTGGGTGTTCAAGATCCGCAAGGGCGTGCAGTTCCACAACGGCAAGGAGATGACGGCCGACGACGTCGTGGCCACCATGCAGCGCCACAGCGGGCCCAACACCAAGTCGGGCGCCCTGGGCATCATGCGCGGCGTCGACTCGGTCAGCCGCGATGGCGACACCGTGATCTTCACGCTCAAGGACGCCAGCGCCGACTTCCCCTACCTGCTGACCGACTACCACCTGTTGATCCAGCCGGGCGGCGGCAACGACAACCCCAAGGCCGCAATCGGCACCGGCCCTTACAAGATAGTCACCAACGAGCCGGGCGTGCGTGTCATCGGTGAACGCTTCAAGAACTACTGGGCCGCCAGCACCCGTGGCCATGCCGAGACGGTCGAGATTACTGTGCTCAACGACAGCACTGCCCGTACTGCGGCACTGCAAAGCGGCCGCGTCAACATCATCAACCGCATCGATCCGAAGGTCGTCGACCTGATCAAACGCGCGCCGGGCGTCACGATCCAGAGCGCCTCCGGCCGCGGTCACTATGTGTTCATCGCCCATTGCAACACGGCGCCGTTCAACAACCTCGACCTGCGCCTGGCCCTGAAGTTCGCCATGGACCGCAAGGAGATGGTCGACAAACTGCTGCGTGGTTTCGGGTCGATCGGCAACGACTTCCCGATCAATGCCAGCTACCCGCTGTTCTCCGAACTGCCGCAGCGCCCCTTCGACACCGACAAGGCGGCCTTCCACTACAAGAAGTCGGGCCACAACGATGCGATCCTGCTGCGCACATCCGAAGTCGCCTTCCCAGGTGCCGTCGACGCTGCCCAGCTTTACCAGGCGACCTGCGCCAAGGCCGGCATCAAGATCGAAGTGAAGCGCGAGCCTGGCGACGGTTACTGGTCCAATGTCTGGAACAAGCAGCCTTTCTCCACCTCGTACTGGGGCGGTCGCGCGGTGCAGGACCAGATGTGGTCGACCGCCTACATCACCGGCGCCGACTGGAACGACACCCGTTATTTCAACCCGGCCTTCGACAAGATGGTGGTCGCCGCGCGGGGCGAACTGAACACCGCCAAGCGCAAGACCATGTACAAGGACATGGCGTTGATCGTGCACAACGAGGGCGGCGCGATCGTCCCGATGTTCAACGACACCATCGACGCCACCGGCCCCAAGGTCGGCGGCTGGGTCAAGAACCCGAACGCCGAACTCATGGGCGGCATGGCCGCATCCGAGTGCTGGCTCGAAGCCTGACAGCGACCCGACCCGCTTGATGTCTTCGCCCTTGCTGAGGCAGGTGGCCCAGCGCCTGCTGCTGGGTGTGCTCATGCTCGTCGGCGTGTCGGTGCTGATCTTCGCCGGCACGGAGATCTTGCCCGGCGACGTGGCGCAAGCCATTCTGGGCCAGTCGGCAACCCCCGAGGCACTGGCCAACCTGCGCAAGGAGATGGGCCTGAATGAACCGGCGGTGAGCCGCTACCTGCATTGGTTCTCCAGTGCCATCACCGGCGACTTCGGCAAGTCGCTCTCCAATGGGCAGGACATCGCCTCGGCGCTGGGCAAGCGGCTGCAGAACACCTTGTTCCTGGCTGCCTGTTCGGCAGCGGTCGCGGTTCCCCTGGCGATTGCACTGGGCTTGGTCGCAGTGCGCTTTCGCGGTGGTTTCATCGACCGCCTGATATCGGGCCTGGGCTTGGCGTCGACGTCGCTACCGGCGTTCTTCGTCGGTTACGTGCTGATGTATTTCTTCGCTGTCAAGCTGCAATGGGTCACCAGTGTGTCGACCGTATTCGACGGCATGCCGCTGTCCGAACGGGTTGCCGCCATCGTGCTGCCGATGCTGGTGCTGACCACCGAGGTGCTGGCGCACATGATGCGCATGACACGCGCGGCGGTGCTCAACGTGATGCAGTCGGCCTACATCGAAACGGCCGAACTCAAGGGGCTGAACGGGTTCCAGGTCATTTACCGCCATGCCATGCCCAACGCGCTGGCGCCCATCATCAACGTGGTGATGCTCAACCTGGCGTTTCTGGTCGTGGGCGTGGTGGTGGTCGAGGTGATCTTCGTCTACCCCGGCATGGGCCAGTACCTGGTCGACCACGTGGCCACCCGCGATGTGCCGGTGGTGCAGGCCTGCGCCCTGGTGTTTGCCACCGTCTACATCGGCATGAACATCATCGCCGACGTGGCTGGCGTGGTGTCCAATCCGCGCCTGCGGCATCCGAAGTAGGGGCTGACCGATGGACTGGCGACGCATTCCCCTTTCGGCCCTGATCGGTCTGGTGCTGACGCTGGTTATTGTGTTCATAGCAGTGTTCGCACCCTGGATCGCACCCTATGCGACCGGCACGGTTGTCGGGGACGTCTGGGCGCCGATGTCCGACAAGGCCCTGCTGGGAACCGACAACCTGGGCCGCGACCTGTTCTCGCGCATGGTCCATGGCGCGCGGGTCACACTCATGATTGCCGGCGCGGCCACGGCCTTGTCTTTCACCATGGGCTCGATCCTGGGCTTCGTGGCCGCCGTGTCGGGCGGACGGCTGGACCAGTTCCTCTCGCGCACGGTGGACCTGATGATGTCCATCCCCACGCTGATTCTGGCGCTGGTGGTGCTGTCTGTCCTGCCATCGTCTGTCACGGTGCTGGTGCTGGTGCTGGGTTTCCTGGATTCAACCCGTGTGTTTCGCCTCGCGCGCGCAGTGGCTGTCGACATTGCGGTGATGGACTACGTAGAGGCAGCGCGCCTGCGCGGTGAAAAAACCGCCTGGATCGTGTTCTCCGAGATCCTGCCCAATGCCCTGACACCGCTGGTGTCGGAACTGGGCCTGCGCTTCATATTTGCAGTGCTTTTCCTGTCGGGCCTGTCCTTCCTCGGGCTCGGTGTGCAGCCGCCCGACGCCGACTGGGGCGCCATGGTGCGTGAGAACAAGGAAGGTATTGTGTTCGGCGTGCCCGCCGCTTTGATCCCTGCAGCGGCCATCGGTGTATTGACAATTTCTGTGAATCTGGTGGCGGACTGGGTCCTGACCCGGACTTCCAGCCTCAAAGGCGGGCGTGGCAATGGCTGAGATGGCATCCGGCAAGGGCCCGCTGCTCGACATCCGCAACCTGCGCATCGAAGCCACGGTGCATCCGCCGGGTGAAAAGCCGCGCGATATCCTGATCGTGGACGACGTTTCGCTGACCTTGCAAAAAGGTCGGGTGATGGGGCTGATTGGCGAATCAGGCGCGGGCAAATCGACGATAGGCCTGTCGGCGCTGGGTTACGGCCGTGGCGGTGTGCGCATCACGGGCGGCCAGGTGCTGCTGAACGGACGCGACATCCTGCAAGGCGGCACCAGCGGACTGCGGGCGCTGCGCGGCAAGGAGGTGGCCTACGTGGCGCAATCAGCAGCGGCCGCCTTCAACCCCTCGCACCGTTTGATGGCACAGGTGGTGGAGAGCGCGGTTCACCATGGCGTGGCAAACCGCGCGCAGGCCGAACAACGCGCTGTTGCGCTGTTCAAGAAACTCGGCCTGCCCGACCCCGAAAATTTCGGCCAGCGTTTCCCCCACCAGGTGTCGGGCGGCCAGCTGCAACGCGCCATGACCGCCATGGCGCTGTGCGCCGAGCCCGACCTGATCGTGTTCGACGAACCCACCACCGCGCTTGACGTCACGACCCAGATCGATGTGCTGGCGGCCATCAAGGACGCGATCCGCGACACCGGCGTGGCCGCGCTCTACATCACGCACGATCTGGCGGTGGTGGCCCAGGTGTCGGACGACATCATGGTGCTGCGCCACGGTCGCATGGTTGAGTTCGGTGAAACCGCGCAGATCATCCACGCGCCGCGCGAGGAGTACACCCGCGCGCTGGTCTCGGTGCGATCGATCGTCCATGAAGAGAAAAAACCCGCGCCGCAGCCCCTGCTGGAAGTGCGCGGTGTCACCGCCAGTTATTCCGGCCGCATGGTCAAGGTGCTCGATGGTGTGTCCGTCAAGCTCAGCGTTGGCCAGACGCTGGCGGTGGTCGGCGAGTCGGGTTCCGGCAAATCCACGCTGGCACGTGTGGTCACCGGTCTGCTGGCACCCGCGCAAGGCGAAATCCTGTTCAATGGCAACACCCTGCCCGCGCGCCTGCCCGACCGCACCAAGGACCAATTGCGCGAGTTGCAGATGATCTACCAGATGGCCGACGTGGCCATGAACCCGCGCCACACCGTGGGCAAGATCATCGGGCGGCCACTGGAGTTCTACTTCGGCATGAGGGGCGACGAGAAGAAACGCCGCGTCCAGCAGCTGCTCGACGAGATCGAGATGGGTGCGGGCTACATCGACCGCTACCCGGCGGAGCTCTCGGGCGGCCAGAAGCAGCGGGTGTGTATTGCGCGCGCGCTGGCGGCCAAACCCAAACTCATCATCTGCGACGAAGTGACCAGCGCCCTGGACCCGCTGGTGGCCGACGGCATCCTCAAGCTGCTGCTGAACCTGCAGAAGATCGAGGGCGTGGCCTACCTCTATATCACGCACGACCTCACCACGGTCAAGGCCATCGCCGACTCCATCGCGGTGATGTACCAGGGCAAAATTGTGCGTTACGGCACCAAGACCGAGGTGCTCACACCACCCTTCGACGCCTACACCGACCTGCTGCTCGCCTCGGTGCCCGAGATGGAGATTGGCTGGCTCGAGAGCGCAATTTCCCGTCGCCGCATGGAGAGCGCGGGGAACTGAGCGCCGTGCGAGGCACCGTCAGGGAGAACTGCGGCTCTCATGGTTTATCGACCAGCAGCGACACCGCGGCCGAAAAACTCAGGAACGAAGCCGCCGTCGATACCAGAATGATCCGGGCGATACGCCCGTTGTCGGCCCCGAACTTCTCAGCCAGCATCGACACGTTGCTGGCGCTGGGCAACGCGGCAACCAGAACCACCACCAAGAGCGCAAAACGGTCCAGAGGCACACCGAGCTGGATTGCGGCTGTGCCCGCCAACAGCACCAGCAGCGGGTGCACCAGCAGTTTGATCGCGACCACCGGCAGGTAGTCACGCAGCGGCACGGCCGGCGCACCCGCTGCGCGCACCAGCATCTGCGAGCGCGCCAGCACGGCGCCAATGGTGAACAACGCCACCGGCGAGGCCGCATCGGCGAGCAAGGTCACGGTCTGGGCCACCGGCTTGGGCAGCGCAAGTTGGACCGCCGAGGCCAATGCACCCAACACAATGGCCCAGGGCATGGGATTGCCCAGCATGCCCCGCAACGCATTGCCCGCCGCGTGGGAAAAGCCATGCTTGTCGGCACCGTCGAGCCGCGAGAGCGCCACGCACAGGGACGTGGTGATGACTGTGTCGACCACGATCGTCACGATGGCCGGGCCGGCCGCCGCCGCACCCAGCAGCGCCACCAGCAATGGCACGCCCATGAACCCGGTATTGGGAAATACCGCCACCAGCGCGCCGAAAGCCGCATCGTTCCAGCGGATGCGCCGGTTCATGCTGACCGCCACCACAAAACCGACCATCACCAGGGCGCAGAACAGGTAGGTGAAAAACAGCGCGCCGTCGAGCAACTGTGCCACCGGGGTGGTCGACCCGAACCGGTACAACATGCAGGGCAGCGCAAAAAACAGCACGAAGGAGTTCATGCCTGGGATGGCCTCCAGCGGCAACATTTTGCGCCGGGCCGCCAGGTAGCCTGCCAGGACCAGCGCGAAGAAGGGGAAAGTGACGAGCAATACTTGGAGCACGTGGCATTTTCCTCCAGCATTGCATGCCTTCCGGCACCGGCCGGAAAAAGACCCGCCAGAACCTGCATCGGTATCATTCGCCGCTTGCCTTCCCGAACCAAAGTGCCTGCATGTCCTCCCCAGTTTCCACCGGCCTGAACCTTGCGCAACAAGAAGCCGTCAACCACATGCACGGGCCCTGCCTGGTGCTGGCAGGCGCCGGGTCCGGCAAGACCCGTGTCATCACGCACAAGATCGCCCGCCTGATCCAGACCGGCATGGATGCCCGGCGCATCGCAGCCATCACCTTCACCAACAAGGCGGCCGCGGAAATGCGCGAACGCGCCAAGGGCCTGGTGGGACGTACTGCAAAGGACGTGCTGATCTGCACCTTCCACGCGCTCGGCGTGCGCATGTTGCGCCAGGACGGCCAGGTGCTCGGGCTCAAGCCCAACTTTTCCATTCTCGACACCGACGACATCACCAGCATCCTGAAGGACTGCGGCGGCAGCACCGACGCGGCCACTGCGCGCCAGTGGCAGTGGACCATCAGCCGCTGGAAGAACATGGGCCTGAATGCAGCGCAGTCCGAGGCCCAGGCAGCGGACGACCATGAACGTGTCACCGCCCGCATCATGGCGCGTTACGAAGAACGGCTGACCGCCTACCAGAGTGTCGATTTCGACGACCTGCTGGGCCTGCCGCTCAAACTGATGGCCGAGCACCCCGATGTGCGCCAGCGCTGGCAGGCGTCGCTGGGCCATGTGCTGGTGGACGAATACCAGGACACCAACGCGACACAGTACGCGCTGCTCAAGCACCTGGTGGGTGGAACGGAACGTGCCGACGCGCGCATCACGGCGGTGGGCGATGATGACCAGTCGATCTACGGCTGGCGCGGCGCCACACTGGACAACCTGCGCCAGCTGCCGGTCGACTTTCCGGCGCTCAAGGTGATCAAGCTGGAGCAGAACTACCGCTCCACCAGCGCCATCCTGCGCGCGGCCAACAACGTGATCGGCCCCAACCCCAAGCTGTTCCCCAAGAACCTGTGGAGCGATCTGGGCGAAGGCGAACCGGTGCGTGTGGTCGATGCCGACCACGAGGAACACGAGGCCGAACGTGTGGTGGCGCGTATCCAGAGCACCCGCGCCGGCAACGCGGACAGCGCCAGCGCACAGACCCAGAGCAAGGAGTTCCGCGACTTCGCCATCCTGTACCGCGCCAACCACCAGGCACGCGTGTTCGAGCAGGCCTTGCGCAAGGCGCAGATCCCGTACAAGGTGTCGGGTGGCCAGAGCTTCTTCGACCGGGCCGAGATCAAGGACCTGTGCGCCTGGTTCCGGTTGTGGGTGAACAACGACGACGATCCGGGTTTTCTGCGCGCCATCACCACGCCCAAGCGAGGAATCGGGCACCAGACACTGCAACAACTCGGCGTGTTCGCCGGCAAATACAAACTGAGCCTGTTCGAGGCGCTGTTCAGCCCCAGCCTGGCCAGCGTCTTGCCGGCACGCGCCGTGGGCAGCCTGCACGAGTTCGGCCGGTATGTGAACGACCTGGAGTTCCGCGCCCGCCAGACACTGGGCGCCGAGGCAGCACGCGGCTTCCTGGCCGACTGGCTGAAGGAGATCGGTTACGAGCAACACCTCTACGATGGCGAGGACAGCGAAAAGGTCGCCGCCACGCGCTGGACCAACGTGATGGAATTTTGCGACTGGATGGCGGCGCGCTGCGGCGGCCAGATCGACGACGCGGCCGGCGTGTCGACCTCCACCGAAGTCAAGCACCTGCTGGAAGTGGCGCAGACGATTTCGCTCTTGTCCACCATCAGTGAACGCGAGACCGACCAGAACGTGGTGACCCTCTCCACCCTGCACGCATCGAAGGGCCTGGAATGGCCACACGTGATGCTGGTGGGGGTGACCGAAGGCATGTTGCCGTTCAAGTTGGGCGACGAGGCCAACCCGAGCGGCCGCGCAGATGGGCCCATGAGCGACAGCCTCACAGAGCGCCTGCAAGAGGAGCGCCGTCTTATGTATGTTGGCATCACCCGCGCCCAGCGCAGCCTGGCGGTGAGCTGGACCCGCAAACGCAAGAAGGGCCGCGAGATGGTGGCAGCACTTCCCAGCCGCTTCATCGCCGAGATGGCGCTGGATGCCAAGACCGTGAAAGAAGACCCGCGCGCCAAGCTCAAGGCGCTGCGGGAGGAGTTTGCAAAGAAAGCGGCAGATGCGGCGGCGGTGAGCCTGGCGGCTTCGGGGCGCTGAGCGCCCGCTGGCCAGATCGTCGGTGATACTGCGTTCCTGCCTTCCAGGAAAAGCCATGGCCCCACCCGTCCCGATGCACTGCATCCCGCTGACCGACGCGACGGTGCATGAGTTCTACGACTATTTGTTTGCACCCTGGGTCAAGGGGCTGGGCAAACGCGACTTCTCGGTGCGCACAGGCGAGGTTTCGGCATTGTTACCCCAAAGCGATGTATTGAAGTTTTCCAGCGGCGCGGTCTGCGGGCAAGTCATCATGGCCGCGATCGACACCGTGGCGTCGCTGGCCATGGCCACCACCGACCGCATCCCCAAGGGAACGGTCTACCAGCACACCCATTTCCTGCGCCCCGCAGTCAACGATGACTTCCGGGTGTTGGCCACTGTGTTGCGTTTCGGCAAGGCATCCGCATTTGCCCAGGCGCGTGTGACGTTTGCGTCCTCCGGCGAACTGGTCGCCCATGCCAGCCTGGAGTTTGCGTTCTGAATGCCACGCCGGAGCCGGGCAAAATGGCGTTGAAGTCGACTCGCATATTTTTTTCAGGAGTGATCAGCATGAAGTTTTCAGTACCAATGATTCTGGGCGCAGTGCGCCGTACCGCCCTGCTGGGCGCCCTGCTGGCCGCCGGCCTCGCCCAGGCCCAGACCGGAGCGATCAAGCTGCTGGTCGGATTCCCGCCCGGCGGCGGCACCGACGCCATCGCGCGCACGCTGGCCGACAAGCTCAAGGACCAGCTCGGCATGCCGGTGGTGGTGGAGAACAAGGCCGGTGCCGGCGGGCAGCTGGCGGCCCAGGCGCTCAAGGCGGCCGCACCGGACGGCATGACGCTGTTCCTGTCGCACGACCACACCATCTCGATCCTGCCGCAGGTCGTGAAGAACCCCGGTTTCGATTCGGCCAAGGATTTTGTTGCGGTGGCCGGTTTTGCGACCTTCGTGAATGCACTGGCGGTGTCGGGCGGAACGCCTGCAAAAAGCGTCAACGAGTACGTGTCCTGGTTGAAAACCGCCGGGGCGGGCAAAGGCACGGTGGGGATCCCCGCGCCGGCGTCGACCCCCGAGTTCCTGGTCAAGGTGGTGGCGCAGAAATACAGCCTCGACCTGCAGGCCGCGCCCTACCGCGGCAGCGCGCCGATGATGGCCGACATGCTGGGCAACCAGATTGCCGCCGGCATCGGGTCGGTGCCAGACTTCATCGAGATGCACAAGGCCGGCAAGATCCGTGTCGTGGCGGTGCTCGGCGGCGCCCGGCAGGCGACGCTGCCCGACGTGCCCACCTTCTCCGAACTGGGCCTGACCGGTTTCGAGGACATGCCCTACTACGGCATTTTCGCGCCGGCCAGCACCCCGAAGGCCTTCATCGACAAGTTCTCGGATGCGATGGCCAAGGTGGTGGCGATGCCCGATGTGCGCGACCGTCTGACCGCCATGGGGCTGACTGTGGGTTTCATGACCCAGCAGCAACTGGCCACGCGCGAACAGGCCTACACGCAGGTCTGGGCGAAACTCATCAAGGCGAGCGGGTTCCAGGCGCAGTAGGGGCGCTCCCTGGCGCCGGTGCAGAGTGGCCGTCACGGCCAGCGGCGATGCCAACCGTCGGGCACGCTAGCGCCGGATCGCATTCGGGAAGTACAACGCGGTCAGACTCTGGCTGTGCACGGGCGAAAATCCGTCGGTGTAGGCGTCGCGGATATCGGTCGCATACCGCCGCCAGGCTCTCACCCAGTGAATGTGGTCACTGACTTCCAGCAGACCGATGGTCTCGCGGTCGCCGATCAGGATGGCATGCACCCGCAGGCCGCGGCGGGCCTTGCAGCTGCGCAGCATCTCCAGCGTGGCCGGCGTGACGCCGAATTCGCCGTCGCTGACAAGCAGGATGTCGGCCTGCGCGTAGGCGGGATCCGCATCACAGAGCGCCACAGCGCGCTCCAGCGGGGTCTGCACGTCGGTGCCGCCGTCGAAACCTTGGCCCATCAGGTCGAGCAGGTGGTTCAGCCCATTGGTGGTCAGCGCCAGCTCTTGTTCCAGCAGTTCACCAGCACCTCCAAACGCCAGCAAGCGGCAGGCGCGGCGCGCCCCATGCGCGCTGCGCAGGGCCTGCAGCACGCAGGCCTTGGCGACATTCTCCGGCGCACCGCGCATGGAACCTGACGTGTCAAGGCACACCAGCATCGGGCCACGGGCCAGCGGCTGCACGTGCAAGGCGCTGGCCGTCGCACGTCGCGCGTCAGGCTGCAGGCGCCACTGGGTCAGCACCGCCTCGTCCTCGTAGGTCAGCAACTGCTGCTCGGCGAACCGTGCACGCCACAGCCGCCTGAGCAGCGGGTGGCGCACCATGGCCGCCTCGCTGGCCAGCATGCGGGCGATCTGGCCGGAACGTTTGACGCCGCGTACCTCGCTCGGCTGGTCCACCAGGTGGGTGGTGACCGCGACTGCCACCATCGGCCGGGGTGATTGCGGGGCCGGCAGCGCGTGGTCGGCCGATGGTAACGTGGGCACCACTTCGGCGCGCCCGATGGCCTGGACAAAGGCCGTGAGATCCTTGAGCTGGGTCAGCAGTTCGCCGATGCGCCGCGCCTCGGCCCACTCGCGGCTGCTCAGGCGCCCGCGCAGGTCGTCCCACTGCAGGTCGGGCAGGTCCCCGAGGCTTTTGAACAGGACCAGCACCTCCTCCCAGCCCTGGCGCTGCTGGACCCAGGCAGCCCGGAACGCCGCCTCCATGCGGGTGATGGCCGACGCCCGGGGTTCGCCCGCTGGCCGGTCGATCAACCGGTCGAGGTGCCACAACATCGCGCGCAGCACCTGCCGCACCATCGCGGCGCTGCCCTGCGCCAGTTCGCACAGGCCAAGCTCGGCCACCAGGCGGCGCAGCACCTGCAGCGCCTCTGGGTCGCCGAAGTCACGCGCCGGCTCAGGCAAGCGCCCGTCCAGCAAGGCCTGCCCCCAGGCCGGCAGGTCCTGCAAGCGCTCAGCGGTGACGCCGCTGCTGCACACCAGCGCCGGCAGCCACAACGCGCGTTCCACGCCAGCGAGCAACTGGTAGGGTGAATTGGCATCGGCTGCCGACTCCGGCGAAGGCGAAGGCGCGGGCAGCATCAAAGTGCGGCCACCATCGGCGGCGGCACAGCACCGGTCGCACCCGCTGTGTCAAGCGGCAATTCGGCAAAACCCTGGTGCACCGCCTGCAGCCTCGCAACCAGGGCAGCTGCCAAGGCTTGGTTGTCGCGGTGGGCGGTGGCGATCCGCGTGCGCCAGGAGGGCGGCAGCCAGATCTGGGCATCGGCCTCGGCAATCGACGCCCGCCCGATTTCCTGCGCTGTCTGCAGGGTGCTTGTAGCGCGGTCCAGTGCCTCGCGCACCTGTGCCACCCGGGCCTCGACGTGGACCGGGCTGTAACGCTGCAGGGCCAGCTCCGACACGATGCGCAGCATGGCGCTGTCCTTGCCCGTGCCATCGCCTCCGATGGCGCGCGCCAGGGCCAGCTTGCCTGCGGCATCATCCCCCTCGGCCGATTGCGCGGCGCTCTCGATGCCGAGCTGTTTCTCGAAAGCCTCGACTGCGCGGGTGAGCCATTGCAGGTCGAGCGTGCGCGCCTGCGCCACCACGTCCAGGAACCATGCCACCAGTGCATCCACCTGCTCCTGGCGGCGGCCAAGGGCATACGGCAACAACCACAGGTCCCATGCCTGCACTGCGCCTCGGCCGCGGCTGGCCGCCTGCACCTGCAACAGGCCGACCAGCTTGCGCCAGCGACGGTCCGACACCGTCACGGAGTGCGCCGAGCACCAGGCACGCATGTGCACCAGCAGACCCAGCACATCGTCTGGCAGCACCACAGCCAGCGCGCGTTCCCGCAACTGCGAGAGCGAGCCGGTCGTGATGCGCGCCAGCACCTCGGTCTGCCTGGCCGGCAAGGCGAGCAGGGCCGGAAAACTCGCATCCTGCACCGGGCCCACCAGAACCCGGAGCAGAAAACGGTCGTAGAACGCCTGCAAAGCCTCGTCGTCAGGCACATCGTTGGTGGCGCCAACCACGCTGATCAGCGGCACCTTCACACGGCCGCTGCCGTTGTCGAACTCGCGCTCGTTGAGCAGGGTCAGCAGCGCGTTGAGGATCGCCGAGTTGGCTTTGAACACTTCGTCCAGGAAAGCCACCTGCGCCGTTGGAAGGAAACCATCGGTGAGGCGTTCATACCGGTCCTGCTCAAGCGCCTTGAGCGACAAAGGGCCGAACAGCTCCTCGGGCACTGAGAACCGCGTCAGCAGCCGCTCAAAATATCGCGCTCCGACAAACGCCCGTTGCAAACGCCGCGCCAGTTCGCTCTTGGCGGTGCCCGGCGGGCCGACCAGCAGCACGTGTTCGCCGCCCAGCGCGCCCAGCAGCAACACCCGCACCGGTTCGTCGCGCTCCAGCAGACCGCGGTCCAGGTCGGCCAGGGTGTCGGAGATCAGTTGTGGGTCCATGCGCCGATTTTCCGACGAAAACCGCTGTCCGCGAGCGCGCCCGGCACCAGATATGATGGGCTCGCAACACAGCACACACCGACAGTGTGGAGACAAACCGAATGCACCGGATCCTCAAGGCAGTTTTCACCCTGGCCTCGGCAGCGCTGGTGCTCGCCGCAGGTGCCGCCGCCTGGTATGTCCACGGCAAACAGCCGCAACGCAGCGGCACCCTGGGCCTGACGGGGCTGCAGGGCAATGTGGAGGTGCGTTTTGATGAACGCGGTGTGCCGCATATCCGCGCCGCCAGCGAGGCCGACCTGTACCGCGCGCTGGGCTACGTGCAGGCCCAGGACCGGCTGTTCCAGATGGAAATGTCGCGGCGCCTGGCGCGAGGCGAGCTGGCCGAGGTTCTCGGCCCGAAACTGCTCGACGTCGACCGCCTGTTCCGCACACTCGGCATCCGGGCGCGGGCCGACGCCTATGTGCAGGCCATCGACACGCGCAGCCCGGCTTACCAGGCGCTGCTGGCCTACCTGGATGGTGTCAACCAGTTCCAGGCGAGCCACCCGGCGCCGGTCGAATTCGATGTGCTGGGTATTCCCAAGCGGCCCTTCACGCCGCAGGACAGCGTCTCGGTCGCCGGTTACCTGGCCTACAGTTTTGCGTCGGCGCTGCGCACCGAACCTGCCATGACCCACATCCGCGACAAGCTCGGCCCCGCCTACCTGAAGATGTTCGACCTCGACTGGCACCCCGAAGGTGTGGACACGCCCGGCCCGGTGGCAACACTGGGCGCGCAGGACTGGCACAACCTGAACCGGATCGCACGCGCCAGCCAGCAAGTGGTGGACAACACCTGGGCCCCGCCCTTCGAAGGCAGCAACGCCTGGGTCGTATCCGGGCAACGCAGCGCCAGTGGCAAGCCGCTGCTGGCGGGCGACCCGCACATCGGCTTTTCGGCGCCGGCGGTCTGGTTCGAGGCCCACCTGACGGCCCCGGGGGTGGAACTTTACGGCCATTTCCAGCCGCTCAACCCACTGGCGCTTTTGGGGCACAACCAGCGTTTTGGCTGGAGCATGACGATGTTCCAGAATGACGACATGGACCTGGTGGCCGAAAAGACCAATCCGGCCAACGCCGGCCAGGTCTGGCACAAAGGCCAGTGGGTCGACCTGCAGGTGCGCGAGGAAACCATTGTGGTCAAGGGGGCTGCTCCCGAAAAACTGGTGTTGCGCCGCTCGCCGCACGGCCCGATCATCACCGATGCGTTCCAGGGCAGCCTGGGCGCGACACCGGTAGCACTTTGGTGGGCCTTCCTGGAAACCGAGAACCCGATCCTCGACGCGTTTTACGAACTCAACCGCGCCGACACGCTGGACAAAGCCCGCAGCGCCGTTACCAAGATCCACGCACCGGGCCTCAACGTCGTGTGGGCCAATGCGGCGGGCGACATTGCCTGGTGGGCGGCCGCCAAAATGCCGCGCCGGCCCCAGGGCGTCAACCCGAGCTTCATACTCGATGGCAGTGCCCAGGAGTCCGACAAGCCGGGTTATCACCCGTTCACCGACAACCCGCAGGAAGAAAACCCCGCGCGCGGCTATATCGTGTCGGCCAACCACCAGCCCAAACCACCCAGCGGCGTACCGGTGCCAGGTTATTACCACCTGCCCGACCGGGTGCAGCAGATCAACGGCCGGCTGCGCAACGATGCGGTGAAATGGGACACCACCAACACCCAGGCGCTGCAACTGGACAGCCAGACGAATTACGGGCCCCGCACGCTCAAGATCCTGCTGCCGTTGCTGCGAGATATTGTGAGCGACCCGGCGCAGCGCAGCCTGCTGGACCAGCTGGCAGGCTGGGACGGCCACCACGACATCGGGCTGACCGCGCCAACCCTCTTCACCCAGCTGCAGTACAGCCTGGCAGCCGTCACCATGACCGATGAGATGGGGGCAGTCCAGTTCAAGAACCTGCTCGGAACCCGCTCGCTGGACCAGGCCCTGCCGCGCCTGGCGGCCGACGCGACATCACCCTGGTGGGACGACCGCACCACGCCCGTGGTCGAGACCCGCAACGACACACTGAAGAAGGTTTGGCGCCATGCGATCGACCACCTCACCGCCACGCTGGGCAAGGACCCGGCCCAGTGGACCTGGGGCCGCGCACACACGCTCACACACAACCATCCGCTGGGCCAGCAAAAACCACTCGACAAGCTGTTCAGCATCGGGCCGTTCCCAGCCCCTGGCGGGCGTGAGATCCCCAATGCGATGGGCAGCAGCATCGGGCCGGCACCGTGGGCCGTCACCTATGGGCCGTCAACCCGGCGAATCATCGATTTCGCCGACGCCAGCCAGTCGCTGGGCATCAATCCAGTCGGCCAGAGTGGCGTGTTGTTCAATGCGCATTACAGTGACCAGGCCCTGCGCTACATGGCAGGCACCTATGTGCGCCAGTGGCTCAAGCCCGAGGACGTGGCCGCCAACACCCGCAACACGCTGGTTCTGGCGCCAGCGCGCTGAGCACCTGCGATATATTCCTTCCCATTTCTTCCCAACTCGAAAAGAACCCTGATGAACGACACACTCCCCACCACAGCCCTGCAATTGCGTTCGCTGATCAAAAGCAGCGGCGAACTGGAAATCACACTGGCCGACGTACCCGTGCCGGACCCGGCGGCTGACGAAGTGCTGGTGCGTATCGATGCAGCGCCCATCAACCCGTCCGACGTGGGCCTGCTGTTTGGCGCCGCCGACATCACCACGGCCAAGGTCGGCGGCACACCGGCGCGCCCGGTGCTGACCGCGACCGTACCCGCCAAACTGATGCCCGGCATGGCCGGGCGGGTAGACCAGCCGATGCCGGTGGGCAATGAAGGCGCCGGGGTCGTCGTCAAGGCCGGCAGTTCGGCAGCTGCACAGCAATTGCTTGGCAAGACGGTGGCCTTGATCGGTGGCGCCATGTACACGCAGTACCGCGCAATGAAGGCGTCTCAGTGTCTGGTGCTCCTGCCGGGCACGACCGCCGCAGAGGGTGCATCGTGTTTTATCAACCCACTGACCGCGCTGGGTATGGTAGAGACCATGCGCACCGAGGGCCACAAGGCCCTGGTGCACACGGTGGGCGCGTCCAACCTGGGCCAAATGCTCAACCGGATCTGCCTGAAGGACGGCATCGCCCTGGTGAACATTGTGCGCAAGCCGGAGCAGGAAGCGCTGCTGCGCAGCCAGGGTGCGACCTTTGTCTGCAATTCCAGCGCGCCAACCTTCATCGACGACCTCACTGCGGCGCTGGTGGCCACCGGCGCCACCATCGCCTTCGATGCCATTGGTGGCGGCAAACTCGTGGGGCAGATCCTGCAATGCATGGAGACCGCGATCAACCGCAGCGCCAAGGAATACAGCCGTTATGGGTCGAACGTCCACAAGCAGGTCTACATCTACGGTGGCCTGGACCGCAGTCCGATCGAGTTCTCGCGCAACTTCGGCACGGCGTGGGGCACCGGCGGCTGGTTGCTGTTCTCGTTCCTCGGCAAGATCGGCACCGCCCGTGCGCAGGAGTTGCGCATGCGTGTGGTGGCCGAGCTCAAGACGACCTTTGCCAGCCACTACTCGCAGGAGGTGTCGCTGGCCGAGGCCCTGCAGCTCGACGCCGTCGCCGTCTATAGCAAACAGGCCACCGGCGCCAAGTTCCTGGTGGTGCCGCACAAGCCGCAATGACGTGGCAGGCCTGGCGTCCGACAGCCGCTGCTGCAGTTGGAGATCGGTGGGCGCTTTCGGCCCTTTGCGGTCGTTGTTGGTCTTTCCGGAAAACATGAAAGCCTGGAGTCCGGCGGCTTGGTGTGGGACCAGGCCGACGGCGCATTCGGCTCCGCGGCTGTCCCCCGCCCTGCGGGCTCCTCCTTTATGCCGCTGCGCCGAACGCACCGCCGACCTGGTCCTGCAAAGTCGTTGGAACGCCGCGCACCAAAACCCCCC
>CAMAWD010000060.1 GCA_945861785.1 Rhodoferax sp. OV413
ACCCATCGACGTTACTCCAGTCACCATCTCGCCACGTACGCCCACCCGACGTCCACGCCCACCTCGGATGGCCTCGCGCTTGTAGTCCATCGAAAACGGCAAAGGTTATTTCTTCTAAAGCAACAGTATTGGGTCAGGTCTTGTTTTGCAATATCGCAATGCAAGACCTGACCCCCACCCCCCCTGACCCCCACCCCCCAGCCTGCCGCGACGCTGTGTCATTGGTCGGCGTTGCCCAGGGGGCAGGGGTGGGGGTTTTTCGCGCGCGGCGTTCCAACGACTTTGCAGGATCAGGTCGGCGGTGCGTTCGGCGCAGCGGCATAAAGGAGGAGCCCGCAGGGCGGGGGACAGCCGCGGAGCCGAATGCGCCGTCGGCCTGATCCCACACCAAGCCGCCGGGTTCCAGGCTGTCCTGTTTTCCGGTAAGACCAACAGCATTCGCAAAGGGCCGAACGCGGTCTTTGACAACTGACCTGCCGCAACAAGCCTCCACCCTCGACCGGTTCACCCCAGCTGCTGCTCAAGGTCATGCAGCACCTGGTAACACGGCATCACGCCCGCTACGCTTGAATTGGGTTCACGGCCTTCGCGAATGGCGGCAAAGAACTCGCGGTCCTGCAGCTCGATGCCGTTCATCGACACATCGACTTTGGACACGTCGATCTTTTCTTCCTTGCCGTTGAACAGATCGTCGTAACGGGCGATGTAGGTGCCGGTATCACCGATGTAGCGAAAGAAGGTGCCCAGGGGCCCGTCGTTGTTGAAGCTCAGGCTCAGGGTGCAGATCGCGCCATTCGCAGCCTTGAGCTGGATGCCCATGTCCATCGCGATCCCCAGTGTCGGGTGAATCGGGCCCTGGATTGCGTTGGCCTTCACGATCGGGCTGCCGCACTGGTAGGCGAACAAGTCCACCGTGTGCGCCGCGTGGTGCCACAACAGATGGTCGGTCCACGAACGCGCCTGCCCCAGCGCGTTCATGTTGGTGCGGCGGAAAAAATAGGTCTGCACATCCATCTGCTGGATGTTGAACCGGCCGGCCGCGATTTCCTTGTGCACGTACTGGTGGCTGGGATTGAAGCGCCGCGTGTGGCCGCACATGGCAACCAGACCCGATGCCTTGGCCTGCGCAACCACCGCCTGCGCGCCTTGCAGCGAATCCGCCAGGGGAATTTCGACCTGCACATGTTTGCCGGCCTTCAAGCAGGCGATGGTCTGGTCTGCGTGCATCTGGGTCGGGGTGCACAGGATCACCGCGTCCACGTCCTCCAGCGCCAGGCTGTCGGCGAGGTCGGTCGTGACATGACCGATGCCGTACTTGGCGGCCACTTCCCGCGTCTTCCCCAGTTCGCGGCTGACCAGCGAGATCACCTCCACGCCATCGATGTTCCGGATGCCGTCCAGGTGCTTGGTGCCGAACGCACCCGCGCCCGCCAGGGCGACCTTGATTGTCTTTGTCATGTGTTTTCCAGAATCAGGTGGCCCACCGCCGTATTGGACGCAGGCACATGGTAGAACCGGTGCGCCACCCTTGGCGCCGCGCCACCGGCCATGTCGGCCATGGCACCCCGCGCGATCAGCCACATCACCAGTTCGATGCCCTCGGAGCCCGCCTCGCGCACGTAGTCAATATGTGGCTGTGCGGCCTGCGCCGCCGGGTCGGCGATCAGTCGGTCGAGAAATGCGTTGTCGAACTCCCTGTTGATGAGGCCGGCGCGCGGGCCCTGCAGCTGGTGGCTCATGCCGCCGGTGCCCCAGATCTGCACCTTGAGCGGTTCGTCGTAGGATTCGACCGCCTT
Organism: Rhodoferax sp. OV413; assembly: GCA_945861785.1. GTDB lineage: Bacteria > Pseudomonadota > Gammaproteobacteria > Burkholderiales > Burkholderiaceae_C > CAISIP01. Next base: position 1,797 of record CAMAWD010000060.1, read on the forward strand.
GCGGATTGCCTTGCCAAGCTCGAAGCAGCGCCGGCCCGATGGCACCGGGTACTGCACCACGTTGACCGCGAACGGGATCACCGGGCAGGGCCAGGCATTCGGCTGGCCAAACATCAGCGAGAGCGGAACCGTGAGGCCGTGGTCGACGTCCATCTTGTTCACGATGGTGAGGTCGAAATCCTGCTGGATCACCGATTGCGCGATGTGCGAAGCCAGTTGCGGGTGGCCCTGCACCACCGGCACCGGGCGTGCGCCGTAACCCTCGTCCGCTGGCTGGTAGGACGCTGCTGTCCCAATGGCGAAAGTCGGGATCATGTCCAGACTGAACGCCGTAGCATGGTCGTTGAAGACCAGAAAGATGACGTCGGGCGTGTTGTCCTGCATCCACTGCTTCGAGAACTCATATCCCTTGAAGACCGGCTGCCAGTAAGGCTCGGTGGTCTTGCCCATGTCGAGCGCAGCGCCGATGGCCGGCACGTGCGAGGTATAGACGCTGGCGGTGATTTTGGCCATGTTATTGCTTGTCCTTGTTGCCCGCGGTGCCTTGCGGCTGGTGGTGGGCCTGGGCGTCGCCGTCTTCGCCCACATAGCGGTTGCCGTTGACCGACCGGCCGCCGCTGACCATCATGTTGCGGTATTCCTCTTCGGTCATGCCGGTCATGCTGCCGGCCATCTGCTGGAAGCTCTTGCCATCGGTGGCACCGATCTTGGCCAGGAAGTAGATGTTGCCGCCCAGTGATATTGCGCGGTTCAGGTCGCGCGCCAGCACCGACTGTTTCTGGTCTTCGGTCATCGGCCACTCGTCCAGGTAGGCACGCTCGTTGGCCTTGAACCGGGTACGGTTGTCAGCCTTCATCAGCGACATGCAGAACTGGTTCAGGTGGTAACCGATGCGACTTTGCTCGGCATCGAAGATCGTGGTGCCGGGCACGTCGAGGTAGGGTTTGTCGAGGGACATGGTGGGAGGCCTAGGTGTTCCAGTAAAGACGGGTGGGATTGTCCACCAGCAGCCTGCGCTGCAGGTCGGCCGTGGTGGCGATCTGCGGTATGTAGTCGACCAGCAGGCCGTCGTCGGGCATGTGGTCCTTGAGGTTGGGGTGCGGCCAGTCGGTGCCCCACAACACCCGGTCGGGGAAGGTCTCGACCAGGTGCCTGGCGAACGGCACTACGTCCTGGTAGGCCTTCTGTTCGCCCTTCAACGCCCTGGGGCCGTTGACGGACAGTCGTTCGGGGCAACTGACCTTGCTCCAGACGTTGCCATGCTCGCGCATCATCTTCAGGAACAGACCGAACTGCGGGCCGTCCACGGGCTGCGTCACGTCGGGGCGACCCATGTGGTCAACCACCACGGTGGTCGGCAGGGCCGTGAAAAACCCGTACAGCTCGGGCAGGTCCTGCGCCTCGAAATACACCACCACGTGCCAGCCCAGGGGCGCAATGCGGTTGGCAATTTCCAACAGCACATCGCGCGGCGTGAAGTCGGCCAGGCGTTTCACGAAATTGAAGCGGGTAGCGCGCACGCCGGCCGCATGCATGGCGTGCAACTCGGCATCGGTCACGTCGCGGCTGACCGTGGCCACGCCGCGCGCCTTGCCCTTCGCGTGCAGCAATGCATCGACCAGCGCCCGGTTGTCTGTGCCGTGGCAGGTGGCCTGAACGATCACGTTCTTGTCGAAGCCCAGGTGGTCCCGCAGTGCAAACAGTTGGTCTTTCGACGCATCGCAGGGTGTGTACTTGCGTTCGGGCGCATAGGGAAACTGCGCACCCGGGCCGAACACGTGGCAATGCGCATCGACGGCGCCGGGCGGCAACTTGAAGCGGGGCTTGCTCGGGCCGGCAGTCCAGTCGAGCCAGCCCGGGGTCTTCGTGAAACCTTCGGTTTTTGTGGATTCCATGGCGTTCAATCGACGTACTTGAGGCCGGCTTTTTCCAGCGGGCCGCGCATGTTGTACATGTCCAGGCCCAGCACACCGGCAGCCAGCTTGGCGCGTTTCTCCGACTCGTTGGCCTCGCGCGCGGCGGCGGCATCGGCCACCTGCTGCGCGATCGCGGCGGGCACCACCACCACACCGTCGTCATCGGCGATCACCACGTCGCCGGGATTGACCAGCACACCGGCGCACACCACGGAAATGTTGACCGACCCCAGGGTGGCCTTGATGGTGCCCTTGGCGTGTATGGCCTTGGAGAACACCGGGAAGTTCATGGCGGTCAAATCCTTCACATCCCGCACGCCGCCATCGATCACCAGGCCCACCGCACCGCGGGCGCGGAAGGAGGTGGCGAGCAGGTCGCCGAAAAAGCCGTCGGCGTTGTCGGACGTGACTGCCGCCAGCACCACGTCACCCGGCTGCAACTGCTCGGCCGCGACATGCATCATCCAGTTGTCGCCGGGGTGCAATAACACCGTCACTGCCGTTCCGCACAGGTGCGCGCCGGCATAGATCGGCCGCATGAACGGCTGCATCAGGCCGACACGGCCCATGGCCTCGTGGATCGTGGCCACGCCGAATTTGGAGAGCTGCTCCACGGCTGTCTTGTCAGCGCGCACGATGTTGCGCTTGACGATGCCCAGGGTGTTCATCGGGATGGTCATGCTCACTGGCCTTTCTGTTTCAGGGCGGCATCCAGCCGCGGGAAAACGCGCCGGGTATTGCCTTCATAAATCTGGAAGCGGTCGGCATCGCTCAGGATCTTCGATGCCTCGATGTAGCGCTTGGTGTCGTCGTAGTAGTTGCCGGTTTCGGGGTCGATGCCGCGCACCGCGCCGATCATCTCGGAGGCAAACAACACGTTCTTGACCGGGATCACCGTGTTGAGCAGGTCGATGCCAGGCTGGTGGTAGACACAGGTGTCGAAATAGATGTTGTTCAGCAGGTGCTCGGACAGCAGCGGCTTCTTGAGCTCCTGTGCCAGGCCGCGAAAACGCCCCCAGTGGTAGGGCACGGCACCGCCGCCGTGCGGGATCAGGAAACGCAGGGTCGGGAATTCCTTGAACAGGTCGGACGTGAGGCACTGCATGAAGGCCGTGGTGTCGGCGTTCAGGTAGTGCGCGCCGGTGGTGTGGAAACACGGGTTGCAGCTGGTCGACACATGGACCATGGCCGGGATGTCGTACTCGACCATCTTCTCAAAGATCGGGAACCAGTGCTTGTCGCTCAGGGGCGGCGAGGTCCAGTGGCCGCCACTCGGATCCGGGTTCAGGTTGATGCCGACGTTGCCATACTCCTTGACGCACTTCTCCAGCTCGGCGATGCAGCTGGCCGGATCGACGCCAGGCGACTGCGGCAACATGGCTGCGCCGATGAAGTTGTCGGGAAAGAGCTGCGACACGCGGTAACACAGCTCGTTGCAGATGGCCGTCCAGGTGGACGACACGTTGAAGTCCCCGATGTGGTGCGCCATGAAACTGGCACGCGGCGAGAAGATGGTGAGGTCGGAGCCGCGCTCGCGCATCAACCTGAGCTGGTTGGTCTGGATCGATTCACGCAGCTCGTCGTCGCTGATCTTCAGCTCGGAGACTTTGGGCATGGAGGCCGGGTCCTGGATGCCGGCGATCTGGCGGTTGCGCCAGTTTTCCAGCGCCTTGGGGGCCGTGGTGTAGTGGCCGTGGCAGTCGATGATCAGGGGTGCGCGCATGGGGGCTTGTCTCCTCGGGTGGTGCTCATGCGCATTGTGGTCGCGCAAGCGCGAAAAATGAAGCTGCGGCACCCACTAGCAGATATACCATTGCGGCATGGCCGGGCACCGGCTATTTCAACACAGGCGATAACGCATGGACCTCAAGCAGATCGAATATTTTGTCCGTGTGGCAGAACTCGGTGGCTTCACCCGCGCCGCAGCAGCGCTGGGCATCGCCCAGCCGGCCTTGAGCCGCCAAGTGCGCCTGCTCGAGGTGGAGCTGCGGCAAAACCTGTTGACCCGCGACGGCCGTGGCGCGGTCCCCACCGAGGCCGGCCGGCTGCTGCTGGCGCACGGCCGGGGCATCCTGCACCAGGTGGAGCGTGCCCGCGAAGAGCTCGGCCGGGTCCGCGGCGCCTTGGCGGGCCGGGTGGCGGTCGGCCTGCCCACCAGCCTGGCGCGCATGCTGGCGGTCCCGCTCACGCGCGCCTTTCGCAGCCAGATGCCCGACGCCACGATCTCCATCAGCGAAGGACTGTCAACCGCCATGCAGGAGTCGCTGGTCAACGGGCGGCTTGACATCGCGGTGTTGTACAACGTGCGGGCCAGCCCGGAGCTCGACATCACGGCGTTGCAGCAGGAGGAGTTGTTCCTGGTACAGCCGCGAGCCGGGGCGCGCCAGCCAAAAACTGGCCCGCCACCGATCACCCTCAAGGACCTGGCCGAACTGCCACTGGTGATCCCGAGCCGACCGAATGCGATCCGCATGCAGGTCGAGTCCGAGATGGCGGCAGTCGGTTGCCAGCTGCTGGTAGCGCTTGAGATCGACGGCGTGTCGGCCATTCTCGACCTGGTGGCGGACGGCGCCGGCAATGCGGTCTTGTCGCGCAACGCGGTGGCGAGTTCGGTCAGGCCGGGAGACTTCACGCTGCGCGCCATCTGCAACCCGGTGTTGCATACCCAGATCTCGATGGCCACCAGCGCGCAGCGCCCAGCCACGCTGACGCAGCAGGCGACGTTGCGCTTGATTGGGGAGACGTTGGCAGGGTTGATGGGGCCGGGGGCAGGCAGGCCGGCCCCCGGCACCTGAACCGCCAGCGGCCCGGCTCGATGCCACCGGTATTTCCTGCACTTATTGACAAGTCAATGTTTACAATTTCGGCGAACGCCTGGTCAAGCAACCCAAGTTGTACATGACCGATTTACGGCGGCGAAGCAAGGTTCATGCACGAAGGCGTCGATGTGCTGCCCTGGGCAGCGTTGTGATTGGCGCAGTTGCGAGGACGCGCCTGGCATCGGTGCCGCACTTGCACCGGGCATGCGCGCCGCCGGATAATCAACGGCAACCCCAGGAGACAGCCCCATGACATCCCTCGTCGTCACCCTCATCGGCCCGGACCGCCCGGGCATGGTCAGCGCCTTGTCGGACGCCGCCACCGCCCATGGCGCCAACTGGACCGACAGCCTGATGGCCAATTTTGCGGGCCAGTTCGCGGGCATCGTGCAGCTCGACGTAGCGGCCGCCCAATGCGATGCCCTGATCGCCGCGCTGCGTGCGTTGGAGTCCCCCGCCATGCAACTCACCGTCGCGCGTGCGGACGGCTCGAATGCGGCCCCGGCCACGCGCCGCATCACCCTTGATCTGCTCGGCCACGACCGGCCCGGCATCATCCAGTCCATCTCCAGCCAGCTTGCGCAGCATGGCGTCAGCATCGACACCCTCACCACCCACATCACCAGCGGAGCCATGTCGGGCGAGCAGATGTTCCAGATGAACGCCCAGCTGACAGTGCCCCAGGCGCTGGATGTCGACACGCTGCAAGCCGCGCTCGAAGGCCTTGCCAACGAGCTGATGGTGGATGTCTCTTTTGACGCCGCCGGCGGCACCCGCGGATAGGCAACTGGGCGACAGCGGTCCGGGATCGCCCCTGACAGCTAAGGGGTGCCGCCGCGCTGCGCCAGCAGCCGATCGGCGTAGTCCTGCCACGGCGCCCCTGGGTCGACCCCATTGAACACACCGGCACGTGCCTGGTCGGCCACCCACTGTTGCTTGTCGGCAATGGCAGCGGTCATGAAGGGTTCGAAACCGGCCTCGTGCACGGTATTGGCGGCTTCACGCATCTCCTCGGCGCGGCGCTGGCCATGCTGCACGACGCGGCTGAAGAAATACGCGCCCTGCTGCTGCCAGTCGATACTGGGGAAAGTCTCTTGCAACGTGGGGATCATGTGGTCTTCGACCCCGTAAGCGCGTGCGGTGGCGTAACTCTCGATCACCAGCGCCTCCAATCCCTTGATCATGACGCTGCGGCACATCTTGATGGCGCTCGCCACGCCCAGGCGGTCGGACACGGGCCTGGCATCCATGCCCCAGCCGTTCAGCACGATGGCGAGTTCGCCGGCACGCGCGCCGCCCAGCAGCATCGGTACGCGGATGCCATAAGGCGGCACCGAGGTCATCACGCCGGCCTCGACATAAACCGCGCCCGCAGCATCGATCAGTTCGGCGGCGGCCTGTTTGGTGCCGGGCGAGGCGGAGTTCAGGTCCAGGAAGACCGTGCCGGGACGGACATGGCGCGCGGCCTCCTGCGCCACGGCCAGCGTGTTGGACGCAGTGACGGCCGAGACCACCAGATCGGACGCGGCGCACAGCGCCTGCATTGACCCGCACGCCGCCACGTCTGCCTGTGCAGCATGCGCCAGCGCCGCCTCACGTTGCGCGGCGTTCGCGAACTTGAGGTCCCAGGCAACCACGCCGGCCACCGCCGAACGCAAGCCTGCCGCGAAGATGCGGCCGACCTCGCCGTAACCCACCATGCCGAGATGTTCGAATTTCAAAACCTGTTCTCCTGATTTGCCAACCGACGCGTCATTGCGTAGGAATTTTCACGCGCTGGATCACCTCGCCCCAGCGCCGAATTTCGGAGGCGAGCAGTTCTGATGCCTGTTCGGGCGTGCCGGACTGGGCTTCCACATGCAACTCGTGCAGTTTCTTCTTCACATCGGGATGGTTGACCGCGGCGGCGATGTCCTGGTTCAGGCGCGCGATGACCGAACGCGGTGTGCGTGCCGGTGCCGCCAGCGCGTTCCAGGATGCCGCGACCAGGCCTTGCAAGCCGGATTCGACCGCCGTCGGCACATCGGGCAAGGTGGGCGAACGACGGGCGCCGGTCACCGCCAGCACGCGCAGGGCCTTGCCCTGAACCTGGCCCAGGACCGGGCCGAGAATCTCGACCGCAGCATCGATCTGGCCACCACGCAGCGCCGTCACCACGGCCGGCGTGCCGTTGAAAGGCACAATTTGCAGGTCGGCGCCAGAGCTCGACTTCAGGAGCTCCGCCACCAGATTCTGCGTGCTGCCGATGTTGATCGACCCGATATTGAGCTTGCCAGGGTTGGCCTTTGCAAACGCCAGCAATTCCGCCAAGGTCCTGAAGCGTGACTCCGCCGCCGCGATGATCGCAATGTCAAAGCTGGCCAGCGTCGACACAGGCGCGAAATCACGCAGGGTGTCGAAGGGCAGCGACTTGAACAAACCGGCGCTCACCGCCGTGCCATTGGACATCAGCAGCAGTGTGTGGCCATCGGGCTCGGCCTTGGCGACGGCGTCGCCGGCGGCGACACCACCGGCCCCTGGCCGGTTCTCGATGACCACCGGCTGGCCCAGGGATTCACTGAGCTTTTGCGCCACTGTGCGCGCGGTCAGGTCGGCCACACCGCCGGCGCCGAACGGCACGACGATACGGACCGGTTTGGCCGGAAAGGTCTGCGCCTGGCCCGGACCGCAGGACAGGCACAACCCGAGCGCCAAAACCCCGACAACGACCCCGCACAGGCTGCGCGTTGATGTCGGGTTGGGCGCCATCAACGGTTCAGGCTCTCAGGTTCTGGTTGAAGAATGCCAACGTGCGCTCCCATGCCAGTTTGGCCGCAGCGGCGTCGAAACGCGGCGTGGTGTCGTTGTTGAAGCCGTGCTGGGTTCCAGGGTATTGGTGCGCCGCATAACGTGCGCCCGCCGCCTTGAGTGCCGCCTCGTAGCCTGGCCAAGCCGCATTGATGCGCTCGTCGACTCCGGCAAAATGAATCAGCAATGGGGCCTTGACTCTGGCAGCATCTTCCGCCGCCGGGTGGTTGCCATAGAACGGCACGCCAGCACCCAGATCCGGCAAACGGGTGGACAGGAAATGCACCATGCCGCCGCCATAACAGAAACCCACCGAACCGTATTTGCCACTGCACTCGGGCCGCTCCTTGAGCACTTTGGCGGCAGCCATGAAGTCCTCGCGGGTTTTGGCCTGATCAAGTTTGGCGAACAGGTCGCGCGCCTTGTCTTCGTCGCCCGGGTAGCCCCCCAAGGGGGCCAGTGCGTCGGGTGCAAACGCGATGAAGTTGTCCAGCGCCAACCGGCGCGCGATGTCTTCGATATGCGGGTTGACGCCGCGGTTTTCATGCACCACCAAGACGCCGGGCAACTTGCCGCTGGTGTTGGCCGGCATCGCCAGGTAGCCCTTCATCGTGCCACTACCGGCAGGCGACGCATAACTGAGCATCTCGGTCTTGATGCGTTTGTCGTCCTTGGGCACCACCTGTGCCGCAGCAAAATTCGGGCTCAGCGAGGCCAGCAGCATGCTGGCTGTGACACCCCCAACGGCGAACTTCTGCGCCCGATCGAGGAATCCGCGCCGGTCAATGCCGCCGTGTACGTAAGCGTCAAACAGAATCAGCAGTTCCTGGTCGAAATCTGCGGCGGTCTTGCGTTGCATGGGCGCTCCTGCAAAGTAGTGGAAGGATACCGACAGACCCGGTGGCCAGCAAAACGTTCCAGCGAACTGACCGTTTTTCGGGCAGGGTTAACCCGCACCCTTCAACCGGCGGCCAACCCCAGCAGCCGCACCGCATTGTCCTTCAGGATGCCGGGCATCACCTCGGGTTTGAACCCTGCGTCCTCGAAATCCTTCATCCAGCGGTCGGGTGTGATCAAAGGGTAGTCGCTGATCCTCCAGAACTCCGGCGCCACATTGGTGCGTGCTGCCGAACAAGTGGCGGTCGAGTTGGAGATCGACCGTACGCAAGGGCTCACCGCCACCGAGCGCAAGACGCTCATGCGGCTGCTGCAGAAAATCCACCTCTGAATTGTTCCGCTATCAATGCAGAAGCAAGCGGCAGGCCGGTGCATAATCGGTGCGCCAGAGCGCGGCGGAACCTTGCAGGCCGCGCCGGCACCACAAGAATCACAGGCAGATTTGAGGAGAAGGTCCGATGAGTTCGAAGGAGCCCGCAGCTGTGAACCAGTTGCTGAGCCTGCTGGAGTCGCGTTATGCGATGCGCGTGTTGTGGGCCCTGCGTGACGGCCATCCCCAGACATTCCGCCTGCTGCAAGACAGCGTCGGGGGCATCACACCCAACACGCTCAACACCCGTATCAAGGCACTGCGCGAGGCCGGCCTGATGGGGCACGGCAGCGACGGCTACCTGGTGACCGCCAGTGGCGCCGACCTGCTCAAGCGACTGGCTGAGCTGCCGGCGTTCGCCACCCGCTGGGCGGCCGCCCAGGCACGCAAAAAAGTCTGAACCATGGCATCGATGATCGACCTGCTGACGCCCGCGATGGTGCTTCCGAAAGACCATGACCGCGCAGTCCTGATCGCACGCATCTGGACTCCCGGCCTGGGCCCGACCCTGGTGCGGGTAGCCGAACGCCACCTGTACGACCTGTCCGGCATCGCCGCGACCTGCGCGCAACTGCTCGAGTTTGCCGATCCCGTGGGCAGCGTGCGCGAATTCGGCGGCCCCCCGATTGCCGATACAGCCGCAGTGCTGGCCAATTCGGCGCAGGATCGGCGCGACCCGTCCGGATCCTGGTTTCTTGCACCCTGCGACCTGCAGGCGATCAAGGCGGCGGGCGTCACGTTCGTGGCATCCATGCTGGAGCGTGTCATCGAGGAACAAGCCCGCGGCGACGCCGGGCGCGCCGAAGCCGTGCGGCGTTCGGTGGTGGGTGTCATTGGCGACAACCTGCGCAACGTCAAACCAGGGTCGGCACAGGCACGACAACTGCGCGACGTGCTGATCGCCCAGGGCGTCTGGTCGCAATACCTGGAGGTCGGTATTGGCGAAGACGCCGAAATCTTCACCAAGGCGCAGCCCCTGAGCGCGGTAGGGGTCGGCGCCGACGTCGGGCTGCACCCGGGAAGTTCCTGGAACAACCCCGAGCCCGAGATCGTGCTCGCCGTCAACAGCCGGGGCGAGACCCGCGGCTGCGCATTGGGCAATGACGTCAACCTGCGTGACTTCGAAGGCCGCAGCGCACTGCTGCTGGGCAAGGCCAAGGACAACAACGCGTCGGCCGCAATCGGCCCCTTCATCCGCCTGTTCGACGCACATTTCGGCATCGACGATGTCCGCGCTTGCGAACTGGCGATGCAGGTCGACAGCGCCGACGGCAGCTTTTCGATGCAGGGCAGCAGCAAGCTTTCCATGATCAGCCGCGACCCCCTGGACCTCGTCAACCATGCCATGGGTGAACCCGCCCGGCGCACCCACCAGTATCCCGACGGCTTCATGCTGTACCTTGGCACCATGTTCGCCCCCACCCAGGACCGCTTCGGACCAGGCCAGGGCTTCACGCATGCCCTTGGCGACCGGGTCGCCATTTCCACCGCCTGCCTGGGCATGCTGGTCAATCGTGTCGGCGCGTCGGACGCCGTCGCACCGTGGACCTACGGCGTGGCAGCCCTGATGCGCGATCTGGCCCGCCGCGGGCTGCTGGCATAATTTCCGGTTTTCCAGCGGAAGCATCCCATGATCACAACACCCAGCGGCCTCCAGTACCTCGACACCACGGTCGGCGATGGCGCCGAAGCCACATCCGGACAACGCGTCACCGTGCATTACACCGGCTGGCTCTACAACGACGGCACCCAGGGCGCCAAATTCGACTCCAGCAAAGACCGCCGCGACCCGTTCGTGTTCTCGCTGGGCGCCGGCATGGTGATCCGGGGCTGGGACGAAGGAGTCGCCGGCATGAAGGTCGGTGGCGCCCGCACGCTGGTGATCCCGTCTGAGCTGGGTTATGGCGCCCGTGGCGCCGGCGGCGTGATTCCAGCCAACGCGACCCTCAAATTCGACGTCGAACTGATCGCCCTCTCCTGACGCGCCAGCCGGCCGGTCTGGCACCGGGGTGCAACGCAGGTGGCCCAAGGGGTGCCTGCGCATGCGGGAAAGCTTGATTCCCCTCCCTTGAAAGTGGGAAATCCGCCCCAAGTTCCGCCCTGTCTACGTAAATTTCATCCATCCGCATGTCCGACCAAAACCAAACCGACCCCACCCAGGCCTACCACAGCACCGAAGAAATGCTTGCAGCCCAGTCCGCCCAGGAAGCAGACCTGCTGACCCGGGCGCAGGCCGACCTGGTTGCACTGCAGGCCAAAAGCGCCGAACTGGCCGACCAGTACCTGCGCGCCAAGGCCGAAGCCGAAAATGCCCGCCGCCGCGCCGAAGAGGACATCGCCAAGACCCGCAAGTTCGCGGTCGAGAGTTTTGCCGAAGGCATGCTCCCGGTGGTTGACAGCCTGGAGGCCGGCCTGCTGCTCAAGGACGCCACGCCCGAGCAGATCCGTGAGGGCGCCCAGGCCACCTTGCGCCAGTTGACCGCCACGCTCGAACGCAACAAGGTGATCGCAATCAGCCCCGATGCCGGTGCCAAGTTCGACCCGCACCGGCACCAGGCGATCAGCGTGGTGCCCTCCGATCTCGAGGCCAATTGCGTCGTCAGCGTGCTGCAAAAGGGATATTCCATTGTCGACCGTGTCTTGCGCCCCGCCCTCGTGACCGTCGCGGCGCCGAAATAAGCCTTGAAAAGCGTGCGGGAATCCGCACCTGCGATTCAGGAACGATTTGTATAACCAGCTTGGCGGCGCCACCCGCAGCCCGGCGACTTTGGAGAAGAACATGGGAAGAATCATCGGTATCGACCTCGGCACCACCAACAGCTGCGTCGCCATCATGGAAGGCAACGTGCCCAGGGTCATCGAAAACTCGGAAGGTGCCCGCACGACGCCCTCCATCATTGCCTACCAGGAAGACGGTGAAGTGCTGGTCGGCGCGTCAGCCAAGCGCCAGGCAGTCACCAATCCGCGCAACACCCTGTATGCCGTCAAACGCCTGATCGGCCGCAAGTTTGTCGAAAAGGAAGTGCAGAAGGACATCGCGCTGATGCCCTACAAGATCGTCGCCGCCGACAACGGCGATGCCTGGGTCGAGGTGCGCGGCAAGGCCATGGCGGCCCAGCAGGTCAGCGCCGACGTGTTGCGCAAGATGAAGAAGACCGCCGAGGACTACCTGGGCGAAGCCGTGACCGAAGCCGTCATCACCGTGCCGGCATACTTCAACGACGCCCAGCGCCAAGCCACCAAGGATGCCGGGCGCATCGCCGGCCTGGATGTCAAGCGCATCATCAACGAGCCGACCGCCGCTGCGCTGGCATTCGGGCTGGACAAGAACGAAAAGGGCGACCGCAAGATCGCCGTGTATGACCTCGGTGGCGGCACATTCGACGTGTCCATCATCGAGATCGCCGACGTCGATGGCGAAAAGCAGTTCGAAGTGTTGTCGACCAACGGCGACACATTTCTGGGCGGCGAGGATTTCGACCAGCGCGTGATCGACTACATCATCACCGAGTTCAAGAAGGAACAGGGCGTGGACCTGGGCAAGGACGTGTTGGCCCTGCAGCGGCTCAAGGAAGCCGCCGAAAAAGCCAAGATCGAACTCTCCAACGGTGCCCAGACCGACATCAACCTGCCCTACGTGACGGCCGATGCCTCGGGCCCGAAGCACCTGAACATCAAGCTCAGCCGCGCCAAGCTCGAAGCGCTGGTCGATGACCTGATCGAACGCACGATCGCGCCCTGCCGCACCGCCATCAAGGATGCTGGTGTTGCAGTTGGCGACATCCATGACGTGATCCTGGTCGGCGGCATGACCCGCATGCCCAAGGTGCAGGAAAAGGTCAAGGAGTTCTTCGGCCGCGAGCCGCGCAAGGACGTCAACCCGGACGAAGCCGTCGCCGTGGGTGCTGCGATCCAGGGCCAGGTCCTGGCCGGTGACCGCAAGGACGTGCTGCTGCTCGACGTCACGCCGCTTTCCTTGGGCATCGAGACCTTGGGTGGTGTCATGACCAAGATGATCACCAAGAACACCACCATCCCGACGAAGTTCGCGCAGACCTTCTCGACCGCCGACGACAACCAGCCGGCCGTGACCATCAAGGTGTTCCAGGGCGAACGTGAAATCGCCGCCGGCAACAAGATGCTGGGCGAGTTCAACCTCGAAGGCATTCCGCCATCCGCCCGTGGCACGCCGCAGATCGAAGTGTCGTTCGACATCGACGCCAACGGCATCCTGCACGTCGGCGCCAAGGACAAGGGCACCGGCAAGGAAAACAAGATCACCATCAAGGCCAACTCCGGCCTCACCGAAGCCGAGATCCAGCAGATGGTGAAGGACGCCGAGCTCAATGCTGCCGACGACAAGAAAAAGCTCGAACTGGTCCAGGCCCGCAACCAGGGCGAAGCCAGCGTACACAGCGTCAAGAAGAGCCTGACCGAATACGGCGACAAGCTCGACGCCGGCGAGAAGGAAAAAATCGAGGCTGCCGTGAAGGCGATGGAAGAGGCGCTCAAGGGCGAGGACAAGGCAGACATCGACGACAAGAACAACGCCCTCATGGCCGCCAGCCAGAAGCTCGGTGAAAAGATGTACGCCGACATGCAGGCCAAGCAGGCGGCCGAATCGGCCGGTGCACAGGCTGACGCAGGTGGCGGCACCCCCGGCGGCGGCGGCACGGGTGGGGCCAACAAGGCCAACGACGACGATGTGGTCGACGCCGAGGTAAAGGAAGTCAAAAAGTCCTGATCCAGACCCTGCTTTTCAACCCGCCGCGTGCGCAGGGTTCCATCGGAACCCGCTCCGCGGCGATCTGCTTTCCGGCGCCGTGCGCGGTGCGCACCGACCAACCGACTATTGCGAGCTGACTGAGAACGACGATGGCCAAACGAGACTACTACGAAACGCTGGGTGTTCCCAAGAACGCCTCGGACGAAGAAATCAAGAAGTCCTACCGCAAGCTCGCGATGAAGTTTCACCCCGACCGCAACCAGGGTGACGGCTCCAAGGTGGCCGAGGAAAAGTTCAAGGACGCCAAGGAAGCGTACGAGATGTTGTCCGACCCACAAAAGCGGGCCGCCTACGACCAGTACGGCCACGCCGGCGTCGACCCGAACATGCGCGGCGCGCCCGGTGCCGAGGGTGTTGGCGGGTTCGCCGAGGCTTTTGGCGATATCTTCGGCGACATGTTCGGCCAGCAGCGCGGCCGGGCTGGCGCGGGCGGTGGGCGCCAGGTCTACCGCGGAGGCGACCTCAGCTACGCCATGGAGATCACGCTCGAAGAGGCGGCCCGCGGCAAGGACGCGCAGATCCGCATCCCCAGCTGGGAAGCCTGCGACCCCTGCCATGGCACCGGTGCCAAGCCCGGCACACAGGTCAAGACCTGCGGCACCTGCAGCGGATCTGGCAGCGTCCAGATCCGCCAGGGTTTCTTCAGCGTGCAGCAGACCTGCCCGACCTGCCGTGGCACCGGCAAGGTGATCCCCGAGCCCTGCATGGCCTGCCACGGGCAGGGCAAGGTCAAGAAACAAAAGACGCTGGAGGTGAAGATCCCCGCCGGTATCGACGGCGGTATGCGCATCCGCAGCACCGGCAACGGCGAACCGGGCACCAATGGCGGGCCAGCGGGCGATCTCTATATCGAGATCCGGCTCAAGAAACACGATATCTTCGAGCGCGATGGGGACGACATCCATTGCTCGGTGCCTATCAGCATGGTCACCGCGGCTTTGGGCGGCGAGATCGACGTGCCCACGCTGGCTGGCAAGGCTGCCATCGACATTCCGGAAGGCACGCAGGCCGGCAAGCAGTTCCGCCTGCGCGGCAAGGGCATCAAGGGCGTGCGCGCCAGTTACCCGGGCGACCTGTATTGCCACATCCTGGTCGAAACACCGGTTAAATTGAGCGAACACCAGCGCAAGTTGTTGCGTGAGCTGGAAGAATCCTTCAAGAAGGGCGGCGGCAAGCACTCGCCGACCGGTGACAGCTGGACCGACCGGCTCAAGAGTTTCTTCAGCTGAACACACTGGCACCGGCCGGAGGCTGACACAGAAAGGGCATACCATGTCTGTGAACATCACCTTCCTGGGCGGTGCCGACACGGTGACCGGGTCGAAGTACCTGGTCACCCACGACAAGCAGCGCCTGCTGGTCGACTGCGGGCTGTTCCAGGGCTACAAGCAACTGCGCCTGCGCAACTGGAACCCGTTGCCGGTGGCGCCAGACCAGATCCATGCAGTGGTGCTGACCCACGCACACCTCGACCACAGCGGCTACCTGCCGCTGCTGGCCAACGAGGGATTTGCCGGCAAGGTGGTTGCGACCCCTGGCACGCGTGACCTGTGCCGCATCCTGCTGCCAGACAGCGGCTTCCTGCAGGAAGAAGACGCCGCGTTTGCCAACCGGCACGGTTTCTCGAAACATGCGCCCGCCAAACCGCTCTACACCCGGGCGGACGCGGTCAAGAGCCTCAAGCTGATCAAGTCGGTTGCCGTGGGCAAGACCTTCGAGCCCCTGCCCGGCTGGAGAGCGAGTTTTTCCTCCGCCGGCCATATCCTGGGCGCCGCCAGCCTGCTGCTGGAGGTGGCCGGCCACCGGATCCTGGTCTCTGGCGACCTCGGCCGCAACGACGACCTGATCATGAACCCGCCCGACAAGCCGCCAGTGGCCGACACGGTGCTGATCGAATCCACCTATGGCGACCGTGTGCACCCGGCAGAAAACATCCTGGCCGAACTCGGCCCGCTGCTGCAAAAGGTGGCGGCCCGTGGGGGCGTGGCGGTGGTCCCGGTGTTCGCGGTCGGCCGTGCCCAGGCCCTGTTGCACGCGATCGGCCTGCTCAAGGCGCAGAAGGTGATCCCCCGATCGCTGCCGGTGTTTCTGGACAGCCCGATGGCGGTCAAGACGACGAACCTGTTCGACGACCACCTCGGCGAGCACCGTCTGAGCGCCAAGGAAGCGTTGGCGCTGACCCGCGGCGCAACGATGGTCAGCAGCACCGAGGAATCCAAGGCCCTGGCCGGGCGGCGCGGCCCGATGGTGATCCTGTCCGCCAGCGGCATGGCCACCGGCGGGCGCGTGTTGCACCACCTGGCGCACCATGCCGGCAACCACCGCAACATGGTCATCCTCACCGGGTACCAGGCGCCCGGCACGCGCGGGGCGACGTTTGCCAGCGGTGCCCGCACGGTCCGTATCCACGGGCGCGACGTGGCCATCAACGCCGAGGTCGCCCAGTTGCAGTCGGCCTCGGCCCACGCCGATGCCAACCAGTTGCTGGAATGGCTGCGCGCCATGCCGGCCCCGCCCAGCCAGGTCTATGTGGTGCATGGCGAGCGCAGCGCCTCGGACGCGCTGCGCATGCGCATCAACCACGACCTGGGCTGGCGCGCGCTGGTGCCGGAGCACGGGTCGACCTGGCCGGGGTGAGGGGCGCCAAGGAGCGTTGATGCGTTCAATTCGCGCGACGGACTGAATGCCAATACGTTGGGCGGCATAGTCATCCACAATGGCTCTGACGACGACACTTTCCATGTCGATTTGTGGCAAGCTCGGGGTCCAGTCTTCGCTGTCTCAACCAAGGAAAATCATGGCCATACCGCTGGAAGCGCTTGAATCAGAAGTCCTTCGACTTCCAACCGCGGATCGGATCAGGTTACTCGACCGTGTGGTCGCGAGCCTGGATGCCGATGCTGACCGCGACACCGCTTGGGACGCGATTGCGAGTGAGCGGGAGGCCCAAGTGCTGCAGGATCCCTCGCTACTCGTACCGTTCGACGAAGCTCTTCAGCGTGCGCGTGCCGAGTTGATGTGATGCGGTCGATCCACCGGTTCGCCGCCGGGGATCTGCTCGAAGCCACCCGCTTCTACAAGCGGGAGGTGGGCACCGGGTTGGCTCGTCGCTTCGTGAACGAGTTCGAGCGCATCGTGAAGCTCCTTGAGGCATTTCCCGGAATCGAGACACCAAGCTCGGAGGGTCGCCAGTCCATCTCCCTGACGGATTTTCCATACACCGTGATTTACCGCCACACCGGCAATGAGATTCGAGTGCTCGTTCTTCGTCACCAGAGTCGCGCGCCGGACTATGGCGAGTCTCGTCGTTGAAGTTCGCTCTAGCTGGCCTGAGAATGGCATGTCTCCCAATGACCGGCACCAGTGAGGCACGGCAGTGTTTTGCTGATACAGATACATTGCACATCGAGTTTCGCGCCAGCACAGTGTCCGAAACGCGCGACCTGGATGAGAACACGGTGCTGGCAGCATTTACGTCCTGAACATCAGTGTGCCGTCAGGCGTCCAGCATGAAACCACCAAAAAATTCCGCCAGCGCAGCTTCCGCCTCCAGCGGCAGGACGTGCGCGATGTACTGGTCGGGCCGCACTACCACCAGGCAGCCTTGCTTGCGGTCGATCCGGCGCATGGTGTAGATGTCGTGGCTCGCCCTCTCGACCGTGTCAACCAGCGCGCAGAACGCCTTCTCGTAGTCGCGTAGCCCGTAGCGCCCCTTGTGGGGGAACAGCAGTTCGGGCATGGCAGTGACGGGCAGTTGGTGGTGGCTTTGCTGGAACACTGCCCGCACATCGAAGATGGCGTCCAGGTCCGCACCTGCAGGGGTGTAGCGACGCAGGGGGGAGCGCATGGATTCGACGAGGTGGCGGCAAAACCTGCCAACGGGGGATGTCGGGCTGGCGTCATCGCCTTGTCCGGCAAAGGCGATCAGGCGCCAGCGACCGTCCGCCACCAGAACCTCGCCCAACTGCATCTGCCGGCCGTCACCCACACGCACGACTGGCGCGGAGTGAAAGCGGCTTCCGATCACCAGGCCAGCGGCCAGCTGCTGGTGGGTCGATGCTCCGGTCAGCAGCGCCGGTTGGTAACGCGTGGCAGTGCCAGCCGTATAGCGCCCATGCTGTACAAAGTAGCGCTGCACCTCGGCTGGCTCGACGCCTGCACCTGCAGGGTCGCCGGGCTTCTTCAATGGCGCGCTGAGCATGGCCGCCCACTCGCGGTCGAAATCGATCAGTTCCTTGGCCACCGTTTGTCGCTCGGCAGAATAGGTATGCAGCAGGCTCGGCGGGCAGCGCCCCCGAAGCACGGCCGCAAGCTTCCAGCCCAGGTTGAAGCTGTCCTGCATCGAGACGTTCATGCCCTGACCGGCCTTCGGACTGTGGGTGTGGCATGCGTCGCCGGCGATAAAGACATGCGGCGTTCGCTTAGCGATTTCATGCGGCTCGACATCATCGAACCTGTCGCACAGCCGCTGGCCGATTTCATAGACCGACCACCAGGCCACTTCCTTCACCTCCAGGCTGTAGGGGTGGAAGATCCGTTGTGCGGCTGCGATCAGCTGTTCGATGCTGGTGTTGCGCGCCGCAACCCGCTCGTCCACGTTGAGCTTGTCGAGTTCCACATAGATGCGCACGAGATAACCGCCTTCGCGCGGGATCAGCACGATGCTGCCTTCTGCGGCCGACTGGATCAGGGACTTGAACCGGATGTCCGGGAAGTCGGTCACCGCGAGCACGTCCATGACGCCCCAGGCATGGTTGGCCGAATCGCCCTGAAGCGTGCGGCCAATGGACTGCCGCACCGCGCTGCGTGCGCCGTCGCAACCCACGACATAACGGGCACGGATGGTCTCGACCCCGCCCATGTGACCGTCGCCCTGGCGTTCGAAGCGGGCCGTCACCGGTTGCTCCGACACGCCATCGGCTGCACGTTCCAAGCCCACCAGGCGGCGGCCGTAATGCGGCACCAGCCGCGAGGACGACCTTTGCATGACTTCGAGGTAGAAATCGTGCACGCGGGCCTGGTTCAGGATCACATGCGGCATGTGGGACAAGCCGTCCTCGACGTCCTGCACACGGCCACTGCGCACGATGCGGCTGGCGTCGGTGTCGTCGGGTTTCCAGAAGGTCGTCTCGTTGACCCAGTAGGCCTCCTTCAGGACGCGATCGACAATACCAAAAGCTGCGAACATCTCCATCGTCCGGCAGGCGATGCCGTCGGCCTGCCCCAGCTGCAACGGGCCGTCCTTCTGCTCCACGACCACGGTGCGTATGTCCGGGAAGGCCGCCAATTGCGCGGCCAGGGTCAGGCCTGCAGGGCCACAGCCGACGATCAGCACGTCGGTGTCGGCAGGCAGGGTGCGGCCGGCGGTCGGCTCCAGTGCCGGCACAGCCGCGTCCAGCAGACCCGGGTCTCCGGTTCGAAATCCATTGAGATGAAATTGCATGTGCGTGTTTCCTTGGGTCCACCGGTCTTTGATCTATCGCGACTGTCGCAGTCTTCTAATATGGCGTCAAAGCCAATAGTCGAATATCCAGAAAATTGGCGTCAAACTCACCCGCAAGTCGTTCCCGGCAGAGGGGCACATCCTTGTCACGGCTTCGGGTACGGGCCATTCAATCGTCGACAAGGTGCTGGCCAAAGGCAAGGTGGAACGCCGTGTCGTGTTACGCGTTCCAAGTTATCTTGGCGTGGTGCGCATCGTGGCACTATTTTCGGGGTAGGCCGTGGAGATCTGACGAAACGGTAGAGCCTGCCCGGTGCAGATTGCGATTCCAGTTTAGACCCTTTGGATACCAGCAGGTCAAACGCGTTTCGGCATACGAGGTCAATGTGGTGCCGGCGGCAACAGCCCGGCGTCACGCCTGTTGTATGCGAAAAATGAAAAATAGGCCCCAATAATTCTATTGGACGGATGTAGCCATTGGAAATTAGCATGCCGAGCTAACCACTTGGAGACTTGTTTGGACATCGCCCGCTTCCCCCGCATCCGACTCGGTCATTTCCCGACCCCACTGGAGCCCATGGACAACCTGACGCGACTGCTTGGTGGGCCGCGTTTGTGGATCAAACGCGATGATTGCACCGGCCTCTCGAGTGGCGGCAACAAAACGCGCAAGCTGGAATTCCTGATGGCGGAAGCGATTGCGCAAAAGGCGGATGTTGTGATCACGCAGGGGGCAACTCAGTCGAATCACGCCCGTCAAACGGTTGCTGCTGCCGCCAAGCTGGGCATGCGGTGCCACATCTTGCTTGAAGATCGAACCGGTTACACGCAGTTCAATTACACAGAGAATGGCAACGTGCTGCTTGATCGGCTGCATGGGGCCACGGTAGAGCGCCGCGCCGGCGGTAGTGACATGCAAGCCGAGATGGAGTCCGTGGCCAAGCAGTTGGAGCGCGCTGGCCATCGGCCCTACGTGATTCCCGGCGGCGGCTCGAATCCGGTCGGCGCACTGGGTTACGTCAATGCGGCGCTTGAGTTGGTGAACCAGTCGGTGGAGTTGGGCCTGCGCATAGACCACTTGGTACACGCCACCGGGAGCGCAGGCACCCAGGCCGGTTTGGTGGTCGGTCTTCAAGCCATGCACAGTGCGATTCAACTGCTTGGAATTGGCGTGCGTGCGCCGAAAGAAAAGCAGGAAAGCATGATCTACGATTTGGCCTGCCGCACCTGGGCTTATATGGGACTGGCTGGTGAGCTACCTCGCGCATCGGTGCAAGCCAACTGCGATTACGTGGGCGGCGGCTACGGCGTTCCGACACCGGGCATGGTCGACGCAGTCACGTTGTTGGCCAAGACCGAGGGCATCTTGCTTGACCCGGTTTATTCGGGCAAAGGAATGGCCGGCTTGATCGATCTGGTTCGCAAGGGCCACTTTGCAAAAGACCAGAACGTCGTCTTTCTTCATACGGGCGGATCCGTTGCGTTGTTCGGCTATCCCGACGTTTTTGGCCTGCCGACATCTTGAATTCAAGTCCTTTCAGAATCGACGGCCATGCTGAGCGGCTTAGGACTTCGCCGCGCCGGAGAAAAAAGGAGACATCAATCTGGCACCATTTTTGCTGTAGCATTTTTCAACCCGGGTGCGAACCTGCTGGTGAGCTCTTTTCAATTCGCCCCAACAACTGCTTTCTTTAACTTACTGGAAACACCATGAAGCACCTGCTCAAAACCCTTGTCATCGGCTCAAGCTTCGCGCTCGCCATGGCTTCTCAAGCCATGGCACAAACCAAGGTCATCATTGGCCACTTTGGCGACCCGGCACCCTACAAAGCCATCGTTGCCGACGGAACGCTTGAAAAAGCCACTGGCTGGACCATTGAGTGGCGCCAATTCGCTTCAGGCGCTGAGGTTAACGCGGCCATGGCCTCAGGTGGCATTGTCATTTCCGAGATTGGCTCTTCGCCCCTTTCAGCAGGACTTAGCTCTGGCCTGGACTATCAGATGGTTTCCGTGGGCAAGGTCATTGACAGTTCAGAGGCACTGGTCACCCGAAATGGCGCAGGCATTGACAAGCCCGCCGATCTGAAAGGCAAGCGCATTGCTGTACCGATCGGCTCCACAGCGCACTTCTCACTGATGGGCGCATTGAAAATGTACAACCTGACGGAGAAAGATGTGACGGTCGTCGGCATGTCGCCAGCTGAAATCGCCGCCGCGTGGGCCCAAAACGCAGTCGACGCAGCTTTCGTCTGGTATCCGGTCCAGGCCAAGATCCGTGAAAACGGCAAGGTCATGACGACTGCGGGCATCGTTGCCAAAACTGGCTTCCCCACTTTCAATGGATGGGTCGCCACCAACAAATTCGCCGCGGCAAACCGTGCTGGTTTGGTGAACTTTCTCAAAGCCATGAACGAAATCAATGGTGACTACAGCAAAAACAAAGCCGCGTGGAATGCAGATTCACCTAAAGTCAAAGCGGTGGCCACCAATGTAGGCATTACTCCAGCTGCCGTCGTTGCGGCCTTGGAAGGTGCCATCTATCCAGATGGTGAGTTGAATATGTCAGCCGCCTGGATGGGCGGTGGTGCAGCCACCACGATCAAATCCACCGCCGACTTCCTCAAGGGTGCTGGCCGTATCAACGCAGCGGCTGACAGCTACACCAAGTTCGTGAATTCTGAGTTCGCCAAAGCCGCCGCTGGCAAGTAGTTGGCTGTGTGCACCTACCGCGTGTTGGCCTGACCTGTTCAGGCTGGGTCAGCATGCGCCACAAACCCCTTGAGGCCGACCATGACAGCACTTGCCATCAAGAACGCATCGGTGTTCTACCCGGTTCCCGGTAAAACGTCCGTTCACGCGCTCAAAAATATCAACCTCGAGATTCATGAGAAAGAGTTTGTGGTGGCGTTGGGCGCATCGGGTTGCGGCAAGTCAACCCTGCTGAATCTGATTGCCGGATTCATGGCGCCCAGTGAGGGTGAAATTTCTCTCAATGGCCGCGTCGTCACAGGGCCCGGTGCTGACCGTTCGGTGGTGTTTCAAAAGCATGCGTTGTTGCCCTGGCTCAATGTGCTGGACAACGTCGCCTTCGGCTTGAAAATTCAGGGCCACGGCAAAGCCAAGCGCGAAGGCATTGCGCGCGACTTCATCAAGCTACTCGGCCTTGAGCAGTTTGAGCAATCGGCCACCTATGAGCTGTCGGGCGGTATGCAGCAGCGTGTCGGCATTGCCCGGGCGCTGACCAGTGACCCGGCTATTTTGCTGATGGACGAGCCGCTGGGCGCGCTGGATGCGCTGACGCGCGAGCGCGCGCAAGAGTTGATCTTGAAGGTTTGGCGCGACACCGGCAAGATGGTGTTTTTTATCACTCACAGCGTTGAGGAAGCCCTGTTCATGGGCACCAAGCTGATAGTAAT
The DNA here is from genome assembly GCA_945861785.1 of Rhodoferax sp. OV413. GTDB lineage: Bacteria > Pseudomonadota > Gammaproteobacteria > Burkholderiales > Burkholderiaceae_C > CAISIP01. The sequence goes on from CAMAWD010000060.1 coordinate 24,231, forward strand.
GTCGCCTCGCCCCGGCCGCATTTCACATGTCTTCGACTTGCCATTCAGCGGGCGCTACTTTGAGACCGGCAATGCGAGGACGATCAAGGCGTCTGCGGATTTTATTGCCCTCAGAGAAGAGATTTTGCAGATCATCTTTGCTGACGAAGCAGGAGCCCTTCATGAGTGATACCCGCACAGATTCTGGTACCACCTTTTGGGCCGGCCTCATGAAGGCGAAACCAGCCAAGCCGGGTGAAATATATGGCGTACCTGGCCAAGGCGACAGTTTGAAAATCAGCGCGGTCGTTATTGTTGGCCTGATCTTTTTCTGGTGGCTCGTCACTTTTTTCGGCTTCGTGAAGCCACTATTCTTGCCGTCCCCGATGGCCGTGGTCGAGGCTTTTTTGACCATTCTGAAAGATGGTTTTACCGGAGCCAGCTTTTGGGAACATACCTGGGTCAGCACGCTGCGGGTTTTTGGTGCGTTCTTGCTGGCCTGTGTGGTGGGGATTCCGCTTGGCATTGCAATGGGCATGAGCCCGGTTGCACGCGGCATTTTTGATCCGCCGATTGAGTTCTATCGCCCGATTCCACCACTGGCTTACCTGCCGCTAATGATTATCTGGTTTGGTATTGATGAGTTGTCCAAGGTGCTGCTGATCTTCCTGTCGGTACTCGCACCGATGGCTTTGGGTGCGCGTGCAGGCGTCAAGTCGGCTGCGATTGAGCAGATTCATGCGGCTTATTCGTTCGGCGCGACACGCTGGCAAGTGATTCGCTTGGTCGTTTTGCCGTCAGCGATGCCAGAAATATTTACCGCCATGCGCGTTGGTATCGGTTTTGGTTGGACAACGTTGGTGGCGGCTGAAATGGTCGCCGCTACCTCCGGCTTGGGTTACACAGTTTTGTCAGCTTCCAGATTCTTGCAGACACCAATTGTCATCATGGGCATTGTTGTGATAGCGGCGATTGCCTACGCTTTTGACCACTTGGTGCGTTTTGTCGAGCGTCGTGTCGTCCCCTGGAAAGGGCGTGGGTGACGCTGTCTATCCTGCCACTGCCACACCGGCGGATGGGTGCAGGCCTCGCCCTGGTGCTCGTGCACGGGTACCTGGGTGGTTCGAGCCAGTGGGAAGCGGAGGTTCAATTCCTGAGCCAACACTTTGACGTCATTGCCTTGGATTTGGCCGGCTACGGCAACGCCCACCACCTGACAGCACCCACCGAAATGGCCGCACATGCCCAAGCTGTGCTGGCCACCCTCGATCATTTGGGCGTCGACTGTTTTCACTTGCTGGGCCACTCCATGGGTGGCATGGTGGCGCAAGAAATCGTCAGCCTCGCGCCAGCCAGGGTGCGCAAACTGGTGCTTTACGCGACCGGGCCGCAGGGCAGCATTCCCGGTCGGTTCGAGACCATGGCGCGCTCACGCGAACGACTGGCCCAAGACGGTGTGGAAAGCACCGCCAGGCGCATTTGTGCGACCTGGCTGCTCGACAACCAGGCCTCCCCAGCCTTCGAGTCACTGGCTGCGCTGGCCACCCGCGCCAGTGAACAGGCGACACACGCCGGCCTGATCGCCATGGAGGCTTGGGATGGGCGCGATCGTCTGGGAGCAATTCAACAGCCTACGTTGGTGGTGTGGGGCGAGCGTGACCGTTCCTATGGCTGGTCGCAGATTGAAAAACTCTGGCGCACCATCCCCCGCGCCAGCCTTGCCGTATTGCCTGCGTGTTCCCATGCACTGCACTTGGAGCGAACAGCGTTGTTTCACACCCTGTTGCTTGAGTTCTTGCTTTCGGACGAGGCCGCCGCCAGGCCTTGAAATGGCCCTTGCCCGCGGCCTTGCCGGTCGAACGGCCGGCGACAATGTCCGCAACAGGAGGGCTGAGGCATTGGAACTGAAATGGCTTGACGACTACATTGCTCTGATCGAGACGGGCAGCTTCTCGGCCGCCGCTGCGCGTCGGCATGTTTCTCAGCCAGCCTTCTCGCGCCGCATTCAGATGCTCGAAGACTGGCTGGGGGTGACCCTCATCGACCGCGCCCGAAAGCCGCTCCAGTTCACTCCCGTGGCCAGGGACAACCAACTTGAGTTCCGCCACCTGGTGGCACGCATCTATGAATTTCGTGCCATTCTCAAGTCCGAGTCGCTGGACAGCGCGGGCATCACCATTGCCGCGCAACACACGCTGGCCGCAGCGTACGTGCCCGGCTTTCTCGCCCGGCTGAGACATCTGGGCGTTGACCAGAACTTCCGGATTCGATCGGAGAACCGCTCAGACAGCGTCGCGATGCTGATGCGTGGCGAGGCCGAGATACTGATCACCTACGAGACAAAGCAGTCGCCCTGCAACATTTCAGCCCAACTGGCGCTGCGCCACGTACTCGGTCAGGACGAGCTGAAGCTCGTGGCGAGCCCGCAATTGCACAAAGCATTGCGCACGGTCGCTGCAGGCGATCGCGTACCTATGCTGTGCTACCCGCCGGACAGCTTCTTCGGTCAAGCAGTGCGCGCCGAAGCCTTGCCCGATTTGATGCGTCGGCAACAGGTGACCGTGGGCTGTGTGAGCGAGTTCGCGATGGGGCTGCGCGAGCTGGCATTGATCGGTCAGGGCGCAGCCTGGTTGCCGGCCTCGCTGATCCAGGACGATCTGGCGCGTGGCAGACTCATGCCGCTCAACCAACTCGGCCACTCGGTTCCCCTGGAGATCGTTGCCTTCTTTGCCATCCTGCCGGGTGAACGTGGCGAATTCTTGCAGCGCAGCTCTCAATGGATGACCGAGAGTTCGCCTTCTGCAAAGAGCACTGAAGTCAGTCAAGGCAAAGTGCTACAAGCGCGCGAACGGTCACCAGCGCATGCGGCCCGGACTCGCTCCAAAAAATGAATCCGCCATTACTGACCGGCATTTCGACCACCTCAAGTGTTGCTGCCGACGGCGGGTTGATGGATCAACCACGAGGTTCGCAGATTCAAAGCAAAAATTACAGCGTCAGAACAAACTCTGCTGCCCCGCCAGCAAAGAGGGCCGGAACAGCGTCTCGTCCATCTCCACCCGCTGCCGATTGAGCCCCAGCCGCGCACAGGTCTTCTGGAACCGCTGTGCGATCAGATCCGCCCACACCCCGCTGCCCTTCATGCGGGTGGCGAAGTTAGCGTCGTAATCTTTCCCACCCCGCATTTCGCGTATGCGCGCCATCACGCGTGCGGCCCGGTCGGGGTAATGCTGCGCCAGCCATTCCTGGAACAGCGCATTGAGCTCCCAGGGCAGGCGCATGACGGTGTAGAACGCAGACCGTGCGCCTGCCTCAGCGGCGGCTTCGAGCACCTGCTCCATGTCGTCGTTGATGAACGGGATCTGCGGCGCCACGCTCACACCCACAGGCACACCGGCGTCGGCCAGCGCGCGGATGGTGCGCAGCCGGCGGTGCGGCGCGGCGGCACGCGGCTCCAGGATGCGTGCCAGGCGCGGGTCGAGCGTGGTGATGGTCACATAGACGGCAGCCAGCCGTTGGGCGGCCATCGGCGACAGCAGGTCGAGATCACGCTCCACGCCGCTGCCCTTGGTGACAATGGCCAGCGGGTGGTGGCAGCCATGCAGCACCTCCAGCACGGCGCGCGTAATTCTCCATTCGCGTTCGGCTGGCTGGTAGGCATCCGTCGCGGAGCCGATCACGATCTGGCGCGGCTGGTAGCCCGGTGCCTGCAACTCGCGTGACAAGACCTGCGCCAGGTTGGGCTTGGCGATGATGCGGGTCTCGAAATCCAGCCCGGGGGAGAGGTTCAGGTAGCTGTGTGTGGGGCGTGCATAACAGTAGATGCAGCCGTGTTCGCACCCGCGGTAGGGGTTGAGCCCGTAATCAAAATAAATATCTGGCGAATCGTTGCGGGTGATCGCGCTCTTGGCGTTTTCGCCGGTGACGATGGTGGGCGGCGGTGCGGCGGGTGCCCCGAGGGTGTCGTCGAGTGAACTCCAGCCATCGTCGAAACAGCCACGTGCATCGGCCGAGAAGCGGTGCGCCATGCGCGACGCGCTTCCCCTCCCCTTGATGGCGCCTACCAGGTGGATGGGCTCAAATGTACTGGACATTCATCCAGTATAAAAGCCTGTCCGCCAAGGGTCAAGCGCAGTCGCGTTGCATGGTGCGCGCGCGCGCCTCGTGGTATTCACGGCGCAGTTGGGCCACGAAGTCGGCGGTGCTCCGCACCTTGTCAACGGCGCCTATTCCCTGCCCGCAGCCCCAGATGTCCTTCCAGGCCTTCTTGGCATCGCCACTGAAGTTCATCTTGGTGGGGTCGCTCTCGGGCAAGTTGTCGGGATCCAGCCCGGCGGCGCGGATGCTGGGCGCCAGGTAGTTGCCATGCACGCCGGTGAACAGGTTGCTGTAGACGATGTCGTCGGAGTTGCTGTCGACGATGGCCTGCTTGTAGCCGTCGGCGGCACGGGCCTCGTCGGTCGCGATGAAGGCAGAGCCGATGTAGCCGAAGTCGGCGCCCATCGCCTGCGCGGCCAACACCGCCCCGCCGGTGGCGATGGAGCCCGACAGCGCCAGCGGCCCGTCGAACCATTGCCGGATTTCCTGGACCAGCGCGAACGGACTCTTGACGCCGGCATGTCCGCCGGCGCCGGCCGCCACGGCGATCAGGCCGTCGGCACCTTTGTCGATTGCCTTGTGGGCGAACTTGTTGTTGATGATGTCGTGCAACACGACACCGCCATAACTGTGGGCGGCGGCGTTGATGTCTTCGCGTGCGCCCAGGCTGGTGATGGTGATCGGCACCTTGTATTTCACGCTCATCTGCATGTCGTGGTCGAGCCGGTCATTGCTCTTGTGCACGATCTGGTTGATGGCAAACGGGGCGGCCGGCCGGTCCGGGTGGGCCAGGTTGTAGGCCGCCAGCGTTTCGGTGATCTCGGCCAGCCACTCGTCGAGTTGCGAGGCGGGCCGGGCATTGAGCGCCGGCATCGAGCCGACGACACCGGCGATGCACTGGGCAATCACCAGCTTGGGGGTGCTGATGATGAACAGGGGTGCGCCGATGATGGGCAGCGGGAGCGCATCGAGGGGGTGAGGAAGTCTGGACATGAAAATTCGAGACTCAAGGCTTAAAACGAATCCAGCGCCAGCGCGGTGACGCACTCCGCGCCTTCGACAATGCTGTTGCGCATGCCAGGTGCCTTGGCCAGCAGGTGGTCGGCGTAAAACCGCGCGGTGATGACCTTGGCCTGCATGAAAGCGATGTCGTTGCCAATGGCAATCTGCTCCTGCGCCACCAGCAGCGCGCGCGCCATCTGCCAGCCGGCCATCAGGTTGCCAGCCAGCATCAGGTAGGGCACGCTGCCACCGAACACCGCGTTGGGCGAGGCCTTGGTGTTGCCGGCGACAAAGTTCACCACGTCGGTGAACGCCGCCCGCGCTGCCTGCAGCCGCCGTGCAACGGCCACGGCCATCTCGGTTCCGCTGGCCGTCAACTCGGCCTCGGTACCGGCAATCTGCGCGGCAATCGCCAACGCGGTCTGGCCGCCGTCACGCGCGGTCTTGCGCCCGATCAGGTCGTTGGCCTGGATGGCGGTGGTGCCTTCGTAGATGGTGAGGATCTTGGCGTCACGGTAATACTGCGCCGCGCCCGTCTCCTCGATGAAACCCATGCCGCCGTGCACCTGCACGCCCAGGCTGGTCACCTCCAGGCTCATCTCGGTGCTGTAGCCCTTGACCAGCGGCACCATGAACTCATAAAAAGCCTGGTTCTGCTTGCGCACGTCGGCCTGTGGGTGGTGGTGCGCGGCGTCGTAGGCAGCCGCTGCGACCGACGCCATGGCGCGGCAACCCTCGGTGTAGGCGCGCATGGTCATCAGCATGCGTTTCACGTCCGGGTGGTGGATGATCGGTGCGCTGGCCTGGATCGACCCGTCGACCGGCCGACTCTGCACGCGGTCCTTGGCAAAAGCAACCGCCTTCTGGTAGGCGCGCTGGGCAATTGCGATGCCCTGCACACCCACGGCGTAACGCGCGGCGTTCATCATGATGAACATGTATTCCAGGCCGCGGTTCTCCTGGCCCACGATGTAACCCACTGCGCCGCCGTGGTCGCCGTATTGCAATACCGCCGTGGGCGAGGCCTTGATACCCATCTTGTGCTCGATGCTCACGCAGTGCACATCGTTGCGCGCGCCACAGCTACCGTCCCGGTTGACCATGAACTTGGGCACCACGAACAGGCTGATGCCCTTCACGCCTTCAGGCGCACCGGTCACACGGGCCAGCACGAGGTGCACGATGTTCTCGGCCATGTCGTGCTCGCCATAGGTTATGTAAATCTTCGTGCCAAACACCTTGTAGGTCCCATCGGGCTGGGGCTCGGCACGGCTGCGCACCATGGCCAGGTCGGAGCCAGCCTGCGGCTCGGTCAGGTTCATGGTGCCAGTCCACTTGCCGCTGACCAGGTTCTCCAGGTAGGTGGCCTTGAGTTCGTCCGAGCCAGCCGTCAGCAGCGCCTCGATAGCGCCGTCTGTGAGCAACGGGCAGAGCGCAAAACTCATGTTGGCGCTGTTGACCATCTCGATGCAGGCGGCACCGATGGTTTTTGGGAGCCCTTGGCCGCCGAACTCGGCGGGATGCTGCAAACCCTGCCAGCCGCCCTCGGCAAACTGCCCGTAAGCCTGCTTGAATCCCGGTGTGGTGCTGACCACGCCATCCTTCCAGGAAGAGGGGTTCTTGTCACCCTCCCAGTTCAGCGGACTGAGCACGTCCTGGTTGAACTTGGCGGCTTCTTCGAGCACGGCCTGGGCGGTGTCGAAACCCGCATCCTCGAAACCCGGCATCTGGGCGACCTGGTCGATGTTGGCCAGATGGCGGATGTCGAACAGCATGTCCTTGATCGGTGCAACGTAACTCATGGGGAACCTCCAGATGCAGAAAAGCCGTTCTTCCTGGACTGCGTGTCCAAAGAGAACGGCCGTTGAAAAGAACCGCGTTGCGCCGTCGCAGAGACGGCAACACGCGAGGCCGGGACAAATCCCTACAGCGCGGCAACCAGTTGCGGTACGGCAACGAACAGGTCGGCCTCGAGCCCGTAGTCGGCCACACTGAAGATGGGTGCTTCGGCGTCCTTGTTGATCGCCACGATGACTTTGCTGTCCTTCATGCCGGCCAGGTGCTGGATGGCGCCACTGATGCCGCAGGCCACGTACAACTGGGGTGCGACGATCTTGCCGGTCTGGCCAACCTGCCAGTCGTTGGGGGCGTAACCGGCATCCACCGCCGCGCGCGACGCGCCCATGGCAGCCCCGAGCTTGTCGGCCAGCGGGGTCATGACTTCGGTGAACTTCTCTGCACTGCCCAGCGCACGGCCACCACTGACCACGATCTTGGCAGCGGTGAGTTCGGGGCGGTCGTTCCGGGCGATCTCGCTGCCGATGAAGCTGGCCTTGGTGCTGGCCGCCACCGCCGTGACCGTTTCCACCGCGGCCGAGCCGCCGGTGGTGGCGGCAGGGTCGAAACCGGTGGTGCGCACCGTCAGGACCTTGATCGCGTCGAGGCTTTGCACCGTGGCAATCGCGTTGCCGGCGTAGATGGCGCGTTCGAAGGTGTCGGGGCTGTCGACCTTGGAGATCTCCGATATCTGCCCGACGTCGAGCTTGGCGGCCACGCGCGGCGCGATGTTCTTGCCCGATGCGGTGGCAGCAAACAGGATGTGGCTGTAACCAGCCGCCATGGACAGCACCTGGGCCGACACGTTCTCGGCCAGGCCATGGGCAAAACCCGCATCTTCGGCATGCAGCACCTTCGCCACACCGGCGATGGAAGCCGCAGCGGCTGCCGCTGCGCCGGCGTTGGAGCCCGCCACCAGCACGTGCACATCACCGCCACACTGCAGGGCGGCCGTCACGGTGTTCAGGGTGCCGCTCTTGATGGCGGTGTTGTCGTGTTCGGCAATAACCAGGGATGTCATGTCAGATCACCTTTGCTTCGTTCTTGAGTTTGTCCACCAGGGCGGCGACGTCGGCCACCTTGACACCGGCGCTGCGCTGGGGCGGCTCCTTGACCTTGAGCGTCTTGATGTGCGGTGCCACGTCCACGCCGAGGTCGGCGGGCTTGAAGATGTCCATCTGCTTCTTCTTGGCCTTCATGATGTTGGGCAGCGTCACGTAACGCGGCTCGTTCAGGCGCAGATCGGTGGTTATGATGGCCGGCAAGGTGAGGGAGACGACCTCCAGGCCGCCGTCGACCTCGCGCGTGACCCGGGCGTGTCCGTCGGCGATTTCGACCTTGCTGGCAAATGTGGCCTGTGGCAAATCGCACAGGGCGGCGAGCATCTGGCCGGTCTGGTTGCAGTCGTCATCGATCGCCTGCTTGCCCAGGATCACCAGGCCCGGCTGCTCCTTGTCGACGATCGCCTTGAGCAGCTTGGCGACGGCCAGTGGCTGAAGTTCTTCTGCCGTATCGATCAGGATGGCGCGGTCGGCCCCAATGGCCATGGCGGTGCGCAGGGTTTCCTGGCACTGCGTGACGCCGCAGGACACGGCGATCACTTCGGTGGCAACACCCTTCTCGCGCAAGCGGACGGCCTCTTCGATGGCGATTTCGTCGAACGGGTTCATGCTCATCTTGACGTTGGCGATGTCCACACCGCTGCCGTCGGACTTGACACGCACTTTCACGTTGTAGTCCACCACACGTTTCACAGGTACCAAGACCTTCATTACACAGACTCCATGATTGGTTGAGAGATTGCTGCCAGATTGACCAGCGAATTTTAGGCGCGTTGCAGTCCGAAGGGTTCACCTTGGCGACCAGATCGGAAGCGCCAACGACAAAGCAGCCAAAAAACAAAATAGAACGATCGTGCTTTTTAATTGTAGCCAAGGATCTACCGCGCCGCCGGCCGCAGCGGGGGTGGCACCTGAATACCGTGCGCCCGCAGCGACCGAAGCACCGCCAGGTTCACGTCGGAGCGGATGCTGAGCTGGCCGTGCTCCGGGTCGCCAATCCAGTAGGCCACGGTGAACTCAAGCCCTTCTGGGCCGAATGCAGACAGGGCTACGGCGGGCGGCGGATCGCGCAACACCCTGGGCTGGGCCAGCACTGCGTCCTGAAGCAAACGCATGACCAGGTCGACATCGCTGTCGTAGGCCACCTGCAGCACCGTCGACTGCCACAAGGTCCGATCGCTCAGCGACAGGTTCTCGACGCGGTTCACGATGAACATCTCGTTGGGCACGATCGACTCGCGCCCGGTCAGGGAACGCACCACCGTGTAACGCGCGTTGATGTCGGTCACAACACCCTCGAAGTTGTCCACCCGCACGCTGTCGCCGATACGCACGCTGCGCTCCGCCAAAATGACAAAACCACTGACATAGCTGGAAGCCAGCTTCTGCAGGCCCAGCCCGATGCCAACACCCACCGCGCCACCCAGTACGGACAGCGCGGTGAGGTCGATGCCGACCGCTGTCAGCGCCACCAGCAGGCCGATCAGCATCAACAGCGCCCGCACCGCGTTGCTGACCGCCTTGCGCAGCGACAGGTCGCCGCCCGTGGCCGACCGCAGCAGCCGCGACTCGATGCCCGCCGAGACCCACAACGACAGGATCAGCACCACGCCGGCGGTCAGGCTGCCTTCGATCACCGTGCGCAGCGACAGCGTGGCGCCGCCGATCTTCCAGTGGATCTGGTCGAGTTCTTCCAGCAACACCGGCAGCAGGCCGCTGACCCACAGCACCATCGCGATCCAGGCGGCCCACGAGATGGTGCGCTCCAGCACACGCACCGCCGGCGCCTCGTGGAATGCCACCTGCAGCACCTTGACGCCGACCCGGATCACCAACAGGGCGACCAGCGCGGGAAGCGCTATGCGAAACGCTGCGACGGCAACCCAGTGCGACAGCAGCAGCCGGGCGCCATAAGCCAGGCACAACAGGACGAAGGGGAACATCACACCGTCGACCAGCCTGCGCCCGAACCAGATCGAACTGCGGTCGGTGGTCTGCAGCGCCCGCTTCGTTGCCCATACCAGGGCCCAGGCCAGCAGTACGCAAAGCAGCAGCGCGCCGAGTTCAACCAGCGTGGCCGGCTGGCCCAGCGCGGTCAGCCAATCCGACAGGTCATCGACGCGCGCGGTTGTCAGCACGGCTCAGACTTCCGCCAGCACGCGCAGATGCGCCTCGACACTTCGCCCCAGGGCGCTCAGGTTGTAGCCACCTTCCAGGCAGGACACGATGCGGCTCTTGGCATGGCGCCGTGCGACGTCCTTGATGCGGCTGGTGATCCAGGCGTAGTCCTGTTCCACCAGGCCGAGCTGGCCCATGTCGTCCTCGCGGTGCGCATCGAAACCGGCGCTGATGAAGACCATCTCCGGCCGGTGCTCTTCCAGGCGCGGGATCCAGTAGGTCTCGACAAGATCGCGGATATGCATGCCCTTGGTGTAGGCGGGAACCGGCACGTTGACCAGATTGGCCGCGTTGGACCGGGCACCGCCCTCCGGGTAGAACGGGTGCTGGAAAAAACTCACCATCAGGATGCGGTCGTCGCCAGCGACGATGTCTTCGGTGCCATTGCCGTGGTGCACGTCGAAATCGACGATCGCCACGCGTTGCAGGCCGTGCCGCTCCAGCGCGTATTTGGCGGCAATGGCGACATTGTTGAAGAAGCAAAAACCCATGGCCTTGTCGCGGCAGGCATGGTGACCAGGCGGGCGAACGGCGCAAAACGCGTTCTCCAGCTCGCCCGCCATGACGGCATCGGTGGCCGCGATGGCGGCACCGGCTGCACGCAGGGCGGCGTCCCAGGTGCTGATGTTGAGGGACGTGTCGGGATCGAGCTGTACATGGGTTGGCCCGCCGGCGTCGATCTCGTCGCGCAGGCCATCGCTCAGGCCGCGCAGCGACGCGACAAACATGCGGCCATGCGCCAATTCGATGTCGGCCAGGGGCGCCACCGGGGCATCGCGCCGGTCGAGCGCATCGCCTACGCCACTGACCAGCAAGCGGTCCTCGATGGCGTCCAGGCGTTGGGGGCATTCAGGGTGCCCGGCTCCCATTTCGTGTTTGCGGCAATCGCCGTGGGAATAGTATCCGGTCTTGTTCATGGCGCGTGGTTGCGTGCTCGGTTTTCGGGTAAGGTCATGCCCATGCATGCGCAACAAAAGCTCTCGTCACTGCTGAATCAGCTTAACACGGTCATCGCTGGCAAACCAGCCCAAATCCAGGATTGCGTGGCTTGTCTGCTGGCCGGTGGCCACTTGTTGATCGAGGACGTGCCTGGTGTCGGAAAGACCACGCTGGCCCATGCGCTGGCGCGCACCTTCGGCCTGCAGTTTTCGCGGGTCCAGTTCACGTCCGACCTGATGCCCAGCGACCTGTCTGGCGTGTCGGTCTTCGAGCGCGGCAAGGATGCTTTTGTGTTCCACCCCGGGCCGATCTTCGCCCAGGTTCTGCTGGCCGACGAGATCAACCGTGCCAGCCCCAAGACGCAAAGCGCGCTGCTGGAGGCCATGGAGGAAAAACAGGTCACCGTGGAGGGCGAGACCCGCCCGCTGCCCACGCCATTTTTTGTCATCGCCACACAGAACCCGCACGACCAGCTGGGCACCTACGCGCTGCCGGAATCCCAACTCGACCGTTTCCTGATGCGGATTTCGCTCGGTTACCCGGACCGCATCGCAGAACGCGCGCTGCTCGCCGGGCAAGACCGGCGCGAGGTCGTGCAAGCCCTGCCCGGCCTTCTGACTGCGGATCAGCTGCAGCAGTTGCAACGCGAGGTGATGCAGGTGCACACCTCAGACGCGCTGCTCGACTACGTGCAGGACCTGATCGCAGCGACGCGGTCGGGGCAGTGGTTCTTGCAGGGCCTGAGCCCGCGCGCAGGCATCGCGATCATCCGTGCCGCCAAGGCACAGGCGCTCCTGGGCGGCCGCAGCTACGTGGCGCCGGACGATGTGCAGGCCATCCTGCCCCAGACGATTGCCCACCGCCTGATGCCCGCCGGCGAGGCCGGGCGTGGCGCGACAGAGCAGGTACAGGCCATGCTTCAGGCGGTTCCGCTGTCCTGACATGTCCGGCGCGTCGGCTGCACTACCCTCTGCCGTGTGGCATCCGCTGGCGCACCTGCGGGCGCGCTTTCGGCGCTACTGGGTAGAGCGGCTGCCCCTGCGCGACACCACACTCCTGACCCAGCGCAATGTCTACATCCTGCCCACCCCACCCGGCTTCACGCTGGCGGCCACACTGCTGGTGCTGCTGGTGGCGTCGATCAACTACCAGCTCAACCTGGGTTATCTGCTGACCTTTCTGCTTGCCGGCAGCGCCCTGGTGGGCATGCACATCTGCCACGGCACACTGCGCGGCCTGACACTGCAGTTGCAGCCACCCGAACCGGCGTTTGCCGGCGCAAACGTGCTGGTCAGCGTTGTCATGGTGAATACGCGACGGCGCGTGCGCCATGGCATCGGCCTGTCGGTCATGGGCGCCAGGCACTGGGCCTGGACCGATGTGCCGGGGCAAGGCAGCGCGACCGTGCAGGTGGCGTTCCAGCCGAAGCGGCGCGGCCGCCAGCCACTCCCGGCGTTGACTGCGGAGACGCGTTTCCCGCTCGGCACATTCCGCGTCTGGACGGTCTGGCGCCCGGCGGCCAAGGTGCTGGTCTATCCGCAGCCGGAGGCGCGGCCCCCACCCCTGCCACCCGGCGAACCCCGCACCGGTGCGGTGCCCCGCCCACAGCGAAGCAGCAGCGGCGAACAGGACGGCGTGCGGGCCTACCGGCGGGGAGACCCGCTCAAGCTGGTGGTCTGGAAAAAAGCCGCCCGGTCCGGCGAACTGGTGAGCCGCGACACCCAGCAAACGCAAGGGCTTGAACTCTGGCTCGACCTGGCGCAGTCGGGCCTGCCAGCCGCCACCACCACCTCCTCCTCCTCCTCCTCCTCCTCCTCCTCCTCCGGGGAGAGCCCGGCGCTCGAACGCGCGTTGTCCCGCCTCTGTGCCTGGGTGCTCGCAGCCGACCGGCTGGGCGTGGCCTATGGCCTGCGCCTGGGGCCACTGCAACTGCCGCCTGCCACTGGCGAGGCCCACCGGCGGCACTGTCTTGAAGCACTGGCCAGCCTGGGTGAGACACGCTGACACATGCTGACCCGGCTTCACAAACTCCCGCGCGACGCGCGTGACACGCTGTTCCTGCTGCTGGTGATCGGCACCGTGCTGGCTCCGCAGCTCGGCCACCTGCCACTGTGGTGCAGCATGCTGGCGCTGGGCGTTCTGGGATGGCGTGGCTGGCTGGCCTGGTCGGCCCGGCCGCTGCCCTCGCGCTGGTGGCTGTTCGGCCTGCTCGTGCTGACCATTGGCGCCACCCTGTGGACCCACCGCACCATCCTTGGGCGGGACGCCGGCGTAACCATGATCGTGGTGCTGCTGACCCTCAAGACCCTTGAACTGCGCGCCCGGCGTGATGCGTTCGTGGTGTTCTTCCTGGGCTTCTTCACCATGCTCACGAACTTCTTCTTCTCGCAGTCCCTGTTGACGGCCGCAGCCATGCTGGTGGCCCTGATGGGGCTGCTCACGGCGCTGGTCAATACCCACATGCCGGTCGGCAAGCCGCCCCTGCGCGAGGCCGCCCGCACCGCCGCCCTCATGGCCCTGATGGGGGCGCCGATCATGGCGATTCTCTTCATGCTGTTTCCGCGCCTCGCGCCGCTGTGGGGCATACCGTCAGATGCCATGGCCGGGCGCAGCGGCCTGTCGGCCAGCATGCAGGTCGGCAGCGTGGCCAGCCTGGCGCTGGACGACAGCGTGGCGATGCGCATCCGTTTCGACGGTGCGCCGCCACGGCAGAACGAACTCTATTTCCGGGGGCCGGTGCTGTCCACCCTGGATGGCCGGGAATGGCGTGCCCTGCGCTCCCGCTTCCCCGCTTCAATGCAGGACAGCGCCAATCTCCAGGTCAGTGGAACCGGCGTGCAGTACCAGGTGACCCTGGAGCCCAACAACCGCAACTGGATACTGGCGCTGGACGCGACACCCGACAAGCCGGTCGCGCCCGGCCGCGACCTGCGCATGACACCCGAACTGCAATGGGTCAGCGCGCAACCGGTGTCCGAACTGGTGCGTTACCAGGTGCGCAGTTTCCCGCAGTACCGCCAGGGCCCGCTGCGCCGCACGGCAGCGTTGCAGGACTACCTGGAGTTGCCGCCGGGCTTCAATCCACGCACCTTGCAGTGGGCAAGCGAATTGCGCCAGGGCCCGCGCGCCGAACTCGACCCGGCCCGCCTCATCGAGACTGTGCTGGCGCGCTTGCGCAGCGGCGGCTACGGCTACACACTCGATCCCGGCGTGTATGGCCAGCACACCGCCGACGAGTTCTGGTTCGACCGCAAGGAGGGGTTTTGCGAGCATATTGCGTCTTCGTTTGTGATCCTGATGCGTTCGCTCGACATCCCGGCGCGCGTCGTCACCGGTTACCAGGGTGGCGAATTCAACGGCGTGGGCGGCTTCTGGGTGGTGCGCCAAAGTGACGCCCATGCCTGGGCCGAGGTCTGGCTCGAAGGCCGGGGCTGGATCAGGGTCGATCCGACCTCCGCCGTGGCGCCCGCCCGCACCGGTTCCTTGCAGCGGCTGCAAGCGCCGCGCGGGTTGATCGCAGCCGCCCTGGAAGGCGTCAGTCCGGCAGCGCTGTTCAACCTTCGCGCGGCCTGGGATGCGATGAACAATGGCTGGAACCAATGGGTGCTCAACTACAGCCAGACGACGCAACTCAAATTGCTCCAGGACATCGGATTCACCTCGCCTGACTGGGCCGATCTCGGTTATGTGCTGATCGCCCTGGTGGTGGCGGCCAGTTTGCTGGGGGCCGCGTGGACCTTGTGGGACCGCACCCGCCAGGACCCCTGGCTGCGCCTGCTGCGTCGTGCAAACCGTCGCATCGGTGGAGCCGGCCTGCCCGTGCCGCCCAACACCCCCCCACGCAGCATGGCCGCCCTGGTGGAGAACAGTTGGGGCAAGGATGCTCCGGCGGCCCGCGCCATCACCGGGTGGCTGCTGCGCCTGGAGGCGGTGCGGTACGCCCCGGGCAAGGGCAGCACACAGCGCGCCATCCAGGCCCTGAAACGCGAATTCAAACATCTGCCATGGCCCTCCAGCTAAGCCCCGCTCGCCGAGCCCGTGCCTGCCTGACCGCGCTGGCTGTCGCCTTGTCCCTGTGCGCACCGCATGGCACAGTGCAAGCAGCAAAACCGCGACCAAAAGCAACGGCCAAGCACCAGGCACCCGCCAAGGAACGCTTGACTGGCATCCCCTATGCAGGGCGTGCCGACGCCATGCTGGCGGCCGACGACATCGCGGCCCGGCGTGACCTTGACCGCGCCTGGGTCCGCCAAGCCATAGGAAGCGCGCGGATGCTGCCCCAGATCACGCGCTGGGTGCTGCCACCGCCTGCGGGCACGGCCAAGAATTGGCGGATCTACCGCAGCCGTTTCATAGACCCGGTGCGTATTGCCGCCGGTGTGGCGTTCTGGCAGGCGCACGCCGCCACGCTGGAGCGGGCCGAGCGCGAATTCGGCGTGCCTGCAGCCACCATCGTGGGCATCGTCGGGGTCGAAACCATCTATGGCCGCAACGTGGGCAATTTCCGGGTCATGGACGCGCTCGCCACGCTGAGTTTCGACTTCCCCGACGCCCACCCGCGCGCGTCCGAACGCCGCGTATTCTTCCGAAATGAACTGGAGCAACTTCTGTCGCTGGCCAAGCGCAGCGGAATCGAACCACTGAGCCTGCGCGGAAGTTATGCAGGGGCCATGGGCTTGCCGCAATTCATGCCATCGAGTTGGGCCCGTTACGCCATCGATTTCGACGGTGACGGCCGTGTAGACCTGTTCCGAAGCCCGGCGGACGTGATCGGATCGGT
>CAMAWD010000061.1 GCA_945861785.1 Rhodoferax sp. OV413
GATGTAGAAGGCCGCCACGCCGGTGTCCTTGTCTTCCCGGCAATAACGCACGAAATCGGGCCAGTCAAGGTCGGCGCAGTTGCCCACCGACAGGATCTTGCCGAAGTTCAGGCCACGTGCCTGGCCGAGCGCCAGCACGTCGGTGCACAGCGAGCCGCTTTGCGAGATGAAGGTGGCCGATCCGGGCGTGAAATGGCAGCCACGGGAAAAGTCCAGCCCGGTGCGCGCGCTGTAGATGCCCAGTGAGTTGGGCCCGATCATGCGGGTGTGCCCGCCGTGCAGCACCCGGTGCAGTTCGGCCTGCAGGGTCGGCCCGATGCCGCCCACCTCGCCAAAGCCAGCGGAGAACACATGCACCAGCGGCACGGCCCTGTCCACACAATCCTGCAGGGTGCGCGCCACATCTTCGCGTGGAACCACCACCTGCACATAGTCGGGTGTGAATGGCAGTGCGGCGACCGAGGGGTAACATGCCACGCCCTCGATGGCATCGCGGCTCGGATTGACTGCTGCCAGTGTGCCACACCAGGGCCCCTCGATCAGGCGCCGAAACAGCATGTTGGCCCACTTCGCACGGTTGGCGGAAGCACCGGCAACCACGATGTGGCGGGCATGAAAGGCGTGGTCAAGCAGCAGCATATCGCGCAGCGAGTCTAGCCCGATGGCGGACGCCCCGACAAACCATCTTTTTGTTTGCATGGTGCAAAAAAAGTTGATCCATGACCCCCATCCGCCCAACATCGGTCACGGCCCAGTTGGAGCATCAGGCACACCGTTTCTCTGCCAATCTGCGGGGCAATCTCTTCGCGCGGGAGGGCGGCGACCGCGCTGTTGTCGGTGTACCCGAACGGCCAGTGCGCCTGCATAAGCAAGAAGTTCTTTGCCCATGTGTAAGAAAATCCGTCTTGTGAAGGCGGCTACGCACTTCGAGAATCGGACAACTTCTCTCGAACCCATGGCGCAGCACTACTTGATTCTTCCGCAATACATCAGGGGCGGTTGGCCACCCTTGGCGCCGCTGGGCGCAGTTTCCTTGCCATCTGCCAGGCATTTGCTCAGCCTTGCCGTCAACCCCACGGCAAAATTTCAGAAGCCTCCATGAAGCAACTCCCGCTGGTTTTGGTCGACGCGTTTCCACGATCCAAGGAAATGATCTTTACAACAGATACCGAGCGCCAATTGCTTGATCGGGTCCATATCGTTGAACACTATGGTGCCAGGATGCCAGATGGCATCGTCGAAAAACATCTGGAGGAAGTATCCATCATCGTCGGCCAGACCCCGATGGATGCCGCCCGTTTGGATCGGGCAAAGAAGCTCAAAGCGATCATCAACGTGAAAGGGAACTGGGAGCCCAATATTGACTACACGGCGGCACAGCGGCTTGGCATCCATGTCTTGAGCATCGCGCCCGTCATGGCCCCGGCAGTTGCTGAAATGTGTCTGGGCATGGCCATCAGTCTGGGACGCGGCATCGTCAGGAACGACCAGTTGTTCAGGGGCAGCAAGGAGCGTTACGGCTTTGCCGGCAATGCCGAGGCGGTCACACTCTTCAACGCCCCGGTGGGATTCATCGGCTACGGCAATCTCGGACGCGCGCTGGGTCCTCTGCTCGCGCCGTTTTCCTGCCCCGTTCGAATCTATGACCCATGGTTGTCCAATGGATATCTGGCGCGGGAAGGTTATAGCGCCGGCTCCCTCGACGAGGTGCTGCAGCAATCCCAATACCTGTTCCTTCTCGCTGGGGTTCACAAAGAAAACGACGGCTTCCTTTCGCGCTCGATGCTCGAAAAGATCCGCAAGGACGCCTGCGTTGTCCTGGCCAGCCGCGCCGAAATCGTGGATTTCGACGCGTTTCTGGACCTGGCAGAGTCAGGGCACTTCCGGGCCGCTATCGACGTCTATCCGCAAGAACCGGTTGACAAGTCCAGTCCCATGCGCGACCGCAAGTCGATCATCTTCTCCGCCCATCTCGCGGGAGGAATGCGAGCGAGCTACCAGCGCATTGCAAATAGCCTGCTCGAGGAGATTCCCCAGATCCTGAGTGACCTTCCACCGCTTCTCCTGCAGCGGGCCGAACCGCGTCTGGCGGCGATGCAGACTAGCCGATGAAGGAGCGCTGCGTGTCAAGCACCCCCATTCTGAAATTTGCTGCGATCGGCCTTGACCACCGACACATCTACGATCAGGTGAAAAGCCTGCTGGACATCGGCGCGCAATGCGCTGGTTTCTGGTCGCACGACGACTCCGCGCCACTCGCCGGCTTCATGGAGCGCTTTGCGCAGATTCAACGGTTCCAGGATCGCGCAAGCCTGCTGGAGGACGAATCGATCCAGCTCGTTGCATGCGCCGCGATCCCGAACACGCGGGCCGATCTCGCCATCGAGGCCATGCGCCATGGCAAAGACGTCATGATGGACAAACCCGGCCTGACAACGCTTGCGCAGCTCGAATCGGTCAGGAAGGTTCAGGTGGAAACCGGCCGGATATTTTCGGTCGATTTCACCGAGCGCTTCGAAGTCCGCGCTGCCATCCGGGCCGGTGACCTGATCAAGGCCGGCGCAATAGGCAAGGTGCTCCATACCTGCGGGCTCGGGCCGCACCGCATTAACCGTGCGTCCCGCCCACCATGGTTTTTTGACAAGGCGGCCTACGGCGGGATTCTGGTGGACATCGGGTCGCACCAGTTCGACCAATTCCTTCACTTCACGGACTCAAGGGATGCGCGCATCGTCAGTGCCAGCACCTTCAACCGGGCCCATCCCGATGTCCCGGGCTTGGAAGACCTCGGCGAGGTGGTGCTGGAAAGCGACAACGCATCCGGTTACTTCCGTGTCGACTGGTTCACACCCGATGGCCTCACCACATGGGGCGATGGCCGACTGACCATAGTTGGCACGGACGGAACCATCGAATTGCGCAAATACATCGATGTGGCTGGGCGGCCAGGTGCTGACCACCTTTTCCTGACCGACAGAAGCGCCTCCGTGCATGTCGATTGTTCAGGCGTGAAGCTCACCTACTACGAAGACCTGCGCGCTGACATCTTCAACCGGACTCAAACGGCCATGACGCAGGAACACTGCTTCAAGGTGTGCGAGCTGGCCCTTACCGCGCAGGCCATGGCGATGGAGCGTCTCAAAAGCAAACCATCAAGCCCGGCGAAGAACTAAGTATGGAATCTTGGAAATGAACAAGCTTTGTCAAATCGAAACACTTCAGGAGCAAAAATCATGATCATGCGATTCAAATTTGTTGCAGCCGCCCTGGCTGTCGCAGGCGTCTCGACCGTGGTTGCGGTGGGCAGCATGGGGATGGCACATGCCCAGACCGCACCGGCAACCCAGGTCCGCATCATGTGGTATTCGGACGGGAATGAGGGCGATGTGATGCGCGACCTGCTTGACCGGTTTGAAAAGCAAAACACGGATATCAAGGTGGTGCTCGACCTTGTCCCGTACAAGAACATCGTCGAGCAATTGCCCACCCTGCTCGATACTGGGCAAGGTCCGGATCTTGCCCGTGTGACGGATCTGGGAGGTCTGTCGCGCCACTACCTTGACGTGCGCCCTTACCTGAAGAACCCGGCGTACTTCGATGAGAACTTTGCGTCCACACTGCCCTGGTTTCGCCCTGGCAGCGGCAACAAGGATGGCATCTACGGCGTGATGAGCCAGCTTGCACTTACCATTCCGTTCGTCAACGTGACCTTGTTCGAGCAAGCCGGAATCCCCCAGCCTGGCCCAAAGGCGACCTGGGAAGACTGGGCCAAGGCTTCAAGAGCGGTCGCTGACAAGGTCAAGGCCCCCTATCCAATTGCCTTTGACCGCTCTGGACACCGCGTATCCGGCATGGTGATATCGATGGGCGGCAAGATGCTCAACGGCGACAAACCGGCCTTGCTCGACGATGGTTTCAAGTCGGCCATGAAGCAGATCGTTGACTGGCATGGCAACGGCACGATGTCCAAGGCACATTGGGGGTCGGCGGGCGGTACCACCTACCGTGGCGCCAATGACGAGTTCGCCAACGGGCAGGTGGTGCTCTACATGAGCGGCACCTGGCAGTTGCCCCAGTTTGCCAAGACTGTCGGCAAGAACTTCAACTGGCAAGCGGTCCCCAACCCCTGTGGCCCTGCTGCCTGCACCGGCATGCCCGGCGGCGCGGCGCTGGTGCCCATCAAGGCAACCAAGAACCCGCGCGCAGTGGCTCGCGTGCTGGAGTATTTCGCCTCCGAGCCGGTCTATCAGGAATACCACGCCCGGACCCTGTTCCTGCCGGCACACGCCGGACTGGCCAAGAAGGGGGTCGCCTACCAGACCGATGATGTCAACGTCAAGAAGTCCTTGTCGGTGGCCAGCGAGCAAGTGGCGCTCACCTCCCCGATTGCCTTCAAGCTGCAGGGCTACGAGCACAACCGCATCATGTTCAACGCCATCATTTCCCGCGTCAATCAGGCCATCAACAATGAGTTTTCGCTGAATGAATCGTTTACCAAAATGCAGACTGACATGATCGATGGTTTTGCCGCCAAGGGAATCAAGATCCCATAGTCCCCCACAAGGGCCGAACCGGCGCCGCGAACAGGGGGCTTTTGCCGGCGAGCTGGCGCGGCGGTGCTTCGCCCACGGTAAGCGTGTTCAGTTCGTCAAGCGGGATTCAGCCTCGATCCATTCGCACACGGTATTGACTGCCGGCGCCTCACGTGCGCCCGGTCGCGTCAGCAGGTGATAGGCCCGCATCGGGTGATAAGCCACATCGAACGGGCACACCAGCCGGCCTGATTCGACCTCGCTGCGGATCAGCGGAAAGGTGCCCATGATCACGCTCTGGCCGTCGAGCGCGGCCTGCATGACTATGTTGGAGTCGCGCATCGTCACTTCCTGTGCGAACTTCAGGTCGCCCAGGCCGACCAGCTTGAGCCAGGACGTCCATTCCTCGCGGTCCCACTTGTGAATGACCGGGTAGCGTGACAGATCGGAGGGCTGTTTCATGCCCCGGTTCTGCTTGAGCAGCGCCGGACTCAGAGTCGGAACAAAGGTCACTTCGAACAGGCGCGTGGCGTCCAGCCCCGACCAGTCGCCGGTCCCCCAGTCGATCATCACCATGGTTTCCATCTGCTCCGCGCTGGTGATGCGCGGGCTGTGGTGCAGCACCACTTCGATATGGGGGTGGAGACGGTAGAACTTGCTCAGTCGGGGCAACAGCCAGCGCAGTCCGAAGATAGGCCCGACCGCGAGCGTGACCGTCTTGCGGCCGGACGAGAGGTAGGTTTCAACCTCCGTGCGAATGTCGTTCAAGGCCCGACCCATGACACGCGCCAGTGAACGGCCGGCATCGGTGAGGGCGATTTTTCGAGTCTGGCGCACGAACAGCAGGCAGCCCCAGTCGGCTTCGAGCTGCCGGATCTGCGTACTCACGCTTTGTGGTGTGACGTGCAGTTCTTCGGCCGCGGCCTTGAAGCTGAGCAGCCGCGCCGCAGATTCGAAGGTTCGCAGGGCGGTGAGGGGCAAACGCCGATGGGGCAGCATGGGCAGTTTATGGGCCTTCATGACACAGGGCAATGGCCGGCAAATCCGACGGCACGAGAAAGTCCGGCATTGTGGCACGTCACCACGGTCGACCGTGCAAGAAGGGCAGAGGCAGGCAGCCGCACTGAGACCCCGACCAGTTTTGGCGGTCGCGTTGATCGCGACAAGCAAATTCTACTTGCGCTTGGAACAAAAAAAGTTTGTTCATCACCTTTGTTGCAGGCATACCATCGAGGCCATGTTTTCAGCAAAAAGACGGCCCACGACATGCCGGTGACACCACGCGTCATCGCCATCGGAGGCGGCGGATTCACCCACGAAGCCGACTCCGCCATGGAGGACTTCATTCTGGCCCAGGTTGCGCATCCGCATCCGCGCATCGGTTTCATCGGTACCGCCAGCCAGGACGATCCGGTGAAGATCGCGCGCTTCCACCAGCGGTTTGCCGGCATCTGCGCGTTGAGCACGCACCTGCCAATGGCAGCCGGCGCCGACGAGGCGCAAGGCTGGGTCGCTGCTTTGGACATCGTCTACGTGGGCGGCGGCAACACGCTGCAACTGGTGGCGCACTGGCGCAGGCACGGCATCGACCAGGTCATGATCGCGGCGGCACGGCACGGGGTGCTGATGGCCGGCGTGAGTGCAGGGGCCAATGTGTGGTTCGAACACGCGCTGTCGGACTCTGGCGGCAACGGCCTGTTGCCCACCAGGGGAATCGGCCTGCTGGCGGGCAGTTGCTGCCCGCACTATTCAAGTGAACCGCAGCGGCAACCGGCCTTGCGGGCCTGTATTGCGCAGGGAGAACTGCCCGAGGGCATCGCCATCGACGACGGAGTGGCGGTGCTGATCGACGGGGTTGGCAACAGGCTGGCGCATTCATCGCGAGAAGGTGCTGGTGCTTGCCTGGTGCGACGCGTCAGCGACGCGGTCGTCTGCGAGCCTGTCCCGATTGCGATCAGGCCATAGCGGCGGCTTCCGACTCTATCCAGTTGCACACTGCCTGTACCTCAGGCAGGGCGCGTGCACCGGGGCGATGGATCAGGTGGTAGGCCCGCGCAGGATGCAGTTCGGTGTCGAACGGACACACCAGACGCCCAGACTCGACTTCACTGTCAAGGAACGGAAAGGTGCCCATCATCACACCGTGACCGTCGAGCGTCGCCTGCAAGACCAGGTTCGAATCCCGCATGGTCGTTTCCTGGGCGAATTTCAGGTCGGGCAGCTTGACCAGCCTGAGCCAGGCGTTCCATTCCTCGCGGTCCCATTGGTGGATGATCGGGTATCGCGCCAGGTCGGCAGGGCGACGGAGGCCGCCGCGCTCCTTGATCAGGGTGGGACTGAGCGAGGGCCGGTACACGATCTCAAACAGCTGCTTGCTCTCCAGCCCGGACCATTCTCCGGTGCCCCAGTCCACGCCGACCATGCTGATCAACTGCTCGGCGCTTGTGATGCGCGGGCTGTTGTGCAAGACCAGTTCGATGGTCGGGTTCTGGCGGTAAAACCGGCTCAGGCGCGGGATCAGCCAGCGCGATCCAAAGATGGGGCCGACCGCCAGCGTCACGGTCTTGCGGTTGGTCGTGATGTGCGCATCGACCTCGGCCCGGATGTCGTCGAATGCGCGGCTCAGCACGCGGGACAACGAACGCCCGGCATCGGTCAGCACCACGCGGCGCGTCTGGCGTATGAAAAGGGGACAGCCCCAGTCGGCCTCCAGTTGGCGGATCTGGTTGCTGACGCTGGTTGGGGTCACGCGCAGTTCCTCGGCCGCAGCCTTGAAGCTCAGCAGGCGCGCTGCGGCCTCGAAAGACCGCAACGAAGTGAGCGGAAGGCGGGTGCGGGAATGCATGCACCATAGTTTATCGATCCGGCCTCCATGAATAAAGCAATTTATATCCATGCGGAAAAAATGATCGTTTGTCGTCGATGCGGCGGGGATCCAGACTCCGACTGCGCAACCAGACCGCCCACACCGCCATGCAAGCATCCAACGCCGAACCCCCAGGACCTGCCATCCAGGCCGGCACCGGTGCGCATGGCCCGGTGCACACCAGCACGGACGCCAGGCGGCTGGCGCGCAGACGCCTGCCACGCACGATCTTCGACTTCATCGATGGCGCCGCAGGCCGGGAAACCGCTGCAGCCCTGAACCAGTCGGACCTGTGCCGCATCCGGCTCGCGCCGCGTGTGCTTGCCGATGTTGCGCGGTTTGACCTGCGCAGCAGTTTCCTCGGGCTCGACCTGGCATTGCCCTTCGGCATCGCCCCCATGGGCATGTGTGACCTGGCCTGGCCCGGTGCCGATCGCGCGATGGCGGCGCAGGCGGCGCAACGCGGCATGCCGCTGTGCCTGTCCACGGCCAGCTCCACCAGCCTCGAAGACATGCACACGCTGACCGGCGGGCGGGCCTGGTTCCAGCTCTACGTGAGCGGCGCGGCCGAGGCCGGCTTTGCGATGGCCGAGCGTGCCGGCAAGGCGGGATACGAGGTCCTGATCCTGACCGTCGATGTGCCCAAGGTGGCGCCGCGCCCGCGCGACTTGCGCAATGGTTTCCAGACCCCGTTCCGGATCCGGCCGAAACAGTTCATGGACTTCGCGCTGCACCCGCGCTGGTCGATCACCAGCCTTTTGACCGGTATTCCGACCACGGCCAACTTCCGGCTCGCGGACGGCAGCAACCAGTTCGACCGCAGCGCCTCCCGCGCCGGCGCCAACTGGGCCTTCCTGGACCAGTTGCGCGCGCGCTGGAAGGGCAAGCTCATCGTCAAGGGCGTGCTGAACCCCGACGACGCGCAACGCATCCAGGGCCTCGGCGCCGATGCCATCTACGTGTCCAACCACGGCGGGCGGCAACTCGACAGCGCACCCTCCGCCATCAGCGCGCTGCTGCGTATCCGCCAGCGGCTGGGGCCGGCGTATCCGCTGGTGTTCGACAGCGGCGTGCGCAGCGGCGAGGACATCGTCAAGGCGCTGGCCTGCGGCGCCAACCTGGTGATGCTGGGCCGCCCTATGCTGTATGCCCTGGGTGCGGACGGTGCACGCGGCTTGCACAGCCTGCTTGCCGCCCTGGAGGAAGAAATCCGCGTGGCGCTGGCGCAACTCGGGTTGCGCGCCATCCGCGATGTCGGGCCGAACCAGTTGGCGCAACCCGACGCACCGCTTGCATGACAACCAACCCCTACAAGGAGACAAACCGATGAGCGACAAACGCAAACTGCGCGGCGGCAACCTGCTGGCGCGCGCTCTGCTGGAAAAAGGTGTGGAGCATGTGTTCACGCTGGCCGGTGGCTTCTGCAACCCGGCGCTGGAGGGTTTCATGGAATGCGGCATGCGGGTCATCAACTGCCCGCACGAACAGGTGGCCGGCCACCTGGCCGACGCCCACACCCGCATCACGCGCAAGCCGGCGGTGTGCCTGGTCGGGCCCGAGGGATTTGCCAATGCGGTGCCGGCCATGATGGAGGCCTGGGGCGAACGCTCGCCGGTGATCTTCGTCACTGGTTCGAGCACCCTCAAACGCAAGGGCTCCGGTGGCTTCAAGGAGATCGACGACGTCGCGATTGCCGCGCCCCTGACCAAACACAGCGTAGGCATCACCGATGGCACCCGCATCAGCGAATGTGTCGATCGGGCCTGGAAGATCGCCACCAGTGGTTACCCCGGCCCGGTGCACATCAGCTTGCCGGTGGACATCATGTTCTCGTCCTTCGACGAAGACGCCGGCCGTGAGGAGCGCCCTTATGTGCGCACTGCCACCACGGCGCCGCGTGCCTGGCCCGACCCGGCTGCGCTGGAGCCCGTGCTGGCGCTGATCGCGGCTGCCAAGCGGCCGATCATCATCGGCGGCCACGGTGTCTGGTGGTCGGGCAACGAGGGCAAGCTGGAGGCGACGGCGAAGGCATTGAACATCCCGGTGTTCAACATCCCCTACCACCAAAAACTGCTGGGCGAGGACAACGCGGCCTACATGGGCCTGGCCGACATCCACCAGTACCAGCCCTCGCGCCAGGCGCTCGAGGCCTGCGACGTGGTGGTCATGGTCGGTGGGCGGCTCGACAACCAGATGAACTTCGGCAACGCACCCTTGTTCCCGGACACGTTGCAACTGGTGTGTGTGAATGGCTCCTTCGAGGAACTGGAGATGAACCGCTCGGCCGACCATGTGCTGCTGAGCGATCCAGGGGCATTTTTCGATGCGCTGCTGGCCATGCAGGCGCGCGGTGCCTGGTCCCTCGATCGCAACTGGTTTGACACCAACCGCAGCTGGCGCGGCGAGTGGGTGGCCAAGACGCTGGCCGACCTGGCACCCGACACTGAGGATGCAGCGAAAACCGGTAGCAAGATGCACCCGCTGCAGTTGTCGCTCGATGTGCAGGCCGCCATGGGTGAGAACGACTGGCTGGTGTTCGACGGCGGCAACACCCACTTCTGGGCCGAGATCGCCGTCAACCTGGCGGGCTGGGGCGGCCAAAAGCTGGCCGGCATCCTGCACCCCGGCACCTTCAGCATGCTGGGCGTGGGCGTGTCGATGGCGGTGGCCGCCAAGAACACCCACCCGGAGTCCACTGTGGTGCTGATCAGCGGAGACGGCGCGTTCCTGTCGGGCGGCTTGTCGATCGAGGCCGCCTTCCAGGAGAACCTGCCCATCGTCGTGGTGATCGACAACAACGGCGGACTGGACTGCATCTCGCAGCAGCAGGAGCGGCTGTTCGCCAACGGCAAGCATTTCGCGACCGACTTCCGCGACATTCCCTTCCACACCATGTTCGAGGGCATGGGTGGCCACGGCGAACTGGTGGAGCGGCGCGAGCAGCTGGGCCCGGCCATCCGGCGCGCCATCGCCAGTGGCAAGACCGCCTGCGTCAACGTCAAGGCCAAGGGCGTGATCAGCCCGATCGTCCTGGCCACCACCAGCAAGCGCGACAAGGCATCGATCGAATAGGAGTCTCACCATGGCCACACTCACAACCCACACCCTGAACTCGGTCGACGGCACCCATGCGGGACAGGTTGGTGTATCTCTCGCGCGGGTCGCGCCGGATGGTTCCCGCGTCCTGGTCTTCTCGAAACACACCGATGCCGGCGGCCGCCTGTCCGAACGCATCGATTCGGCGCAGGTCGACACGGCTGCTGACTACGAACTGGTGTTCCAGACCGCAGCCTACTTCGCCACCCGCGGCCTGGTGCTGCAGGGTCTGCGTATCCAGAATGAGGTGGTGGTCCGTTTCCGCATGCCCGACCCGGACGCGGCCTACCACATGCCGCTGGTGATGGCGCCCAACGGTTTCAGCGTGTGGCTGTCGAGTTGACCCTGCCGCAGGCTGGCACCAGGGGATTGACGGAGCCGCACTTCCAGCGCGCACAACACGGAGACAACCCATGAAAAGCACAAATTCGACCTCGTCCCGGATCCTGGCCACCCTGTTGCTGGCACTTGTTGCCGCCGGTGGCGCCACCGCACAGGACACCTACCCCAACCGATCGATCAAGATGGTGGTGGCGCAACCGCCCGGCAACTCCGCCGATCTGGTCGCGCGCATGCTCAGCGAGCGTCTGGGGCGCGCCATGGGGCAGGCCGTGGTGGTGGAAAACCGGCCCGGCGCGAGCGGCAGCATTGGTGTTGCCGCCATCAGCGCAGCACCGGCCGACGGCTACACCATCGGCATCGGTGGTATCGGGCAGCTGGCCCTCAACCCCACGCTTTACTCCAAACTTCCGTACGACGCGCAGAACGGCTTCACCACGATTGCCATCGTCTACCGCGGGCCGATGCTGTTCATGGTCGACCCGGCGTCGCCGATCACGGGCATGAAGGATCTGGTTCAGCAGTCGCAGGCGCAACCCTCCGGGCTGGACTTCGCGTCCGCCGGGGCTGGTTCGATCATGCATCTGGTTGGCGAGCAGTTCGCCCGCACGACAAAGGCGAAGATGTCGCACGTGCCCAACCGTGGCACCGGGGCCGCCGCCACGCTGGTGCTGGGCAAACATGCGTCGGTGTTGGTCGAGAACGTCACCGCGAGCATGGCCTTCGTGCGCTCTGGCCAATTGCGCCCGCTGGCCATCACCAGCGCCCAGCGCCATCCCTCCCTGCCCAACGTACCCAGCATTGTCGAGGCGGGTTTTCCGGAGCTGGTCACCGAAGGCTGGTTGGCGCTGGTGGGGCCTGCCGCCATGCCAGCGGCCATTCGCGACCGGCTGGCAGAAGAGGTCCGCAAGATCATCCAGCTGCCGGACTACCAGTCTTGGGTCATCACCAGCGGCGGCCTGGCTGAGCCGCTGACGCCAGCGCAATCATCCGCCTATGTGCGCTCCGAAGCCTCCCGCTGGGCCGAGGTGATTCGCGCTGTCGGCCTGAAGCTTGACTGAACCATCCAAGCCCACCGTCCCACCAGGAGTCCCCACGTGTCCACATCCGGCCTGAACATGTCGCGGCGCATCCGCCGCACGCCCTACACCGACCGTGTCGAACAACATGGCGTGCGCGGATTTTCCGTGGTCAACCACATGCTGTTACCCAAGGCATTCCAGCCGACGGTCGAGGAAGATTACTGGCACCTGCGCCAGCATGTCCAATTGTGGGACGTGTCCTGCCAACGGCAGGTGGAGATCAAGGGGCCGGATGCGGCACGCCTGGTGCAGTGGATGACACCGCGCGACCTCCGCAAGGCGAAGGTCGGTCAGTGCCTGTACGTGCCACTGGTCGACGACCAGGGTGGCATGGTCAACGACCCGGTGCTGCTCAAACACGCCGAAGACCACTACTGGTTGTCGATAGCAGACTCCGACGTGTTGTTGTGGGCCAAGGGGCTGGCACTGGGGGCGAAGCTGAACGTGTCCGTGGAAGAGCCCGATGTGTCGCCCTTGTCTTTGCAAGGCCCGCGCGCCGAAGACGTGATGGCCAAGGTTTTCGGCGAAGCGGTGCGCGACATCCGCTTTTTCCACTTCGGTTTTGTCGACTTCATGGGCACGCGCCAGCTGGTCGAGCGTGGCGGTTATTCCAAGCAGGGCGGTTTCGAGATCTACCTGAATGACGGCCGATTGGGCACGGCGCTGTGGGACCTCATGTGGGAGGCCGGTCGCGCATTCAACATGACACCGGGCTGCCCGAACCTCATAGAACGCATCGAAGGCGGGCTGCTGTCGTATGGCAACGAGTTCACGCGTGAGAACAACCCGCTCGAAGCCGGATTGGGCAAATTCTGCAGGCTCGACGGTTCTATCGACTTCATCGGGCGCGACGCGTTGCAACAGGTGGCACGCGAGGGCCATCGGCGCGAGATGCGTGGCGTGTTGTTCGACGCAGGCGCCTGCCCACCGTGTGGCAAGCCCTGGCCGGTCATGGCTGGTGGTGCGAACGGCCCGCAGATCGGGCAGATAACCTCGGCCGCCTGGTCGCCGCGTCTCAAGCGCAACGTGGGGCTGTCCCTGGTCGACCGCGCATTCTGGGAGCCTGGGCAGCATGTGACCGTTCTGAGCGCGGATGGCGCGAAGCGACCCGGCGAGATTTCGGCGCTTCCCTTTGCCTGAGTCCGCGGGCACGGCCTTGGCGACGGTCCGGGCCTTGGGACCAGCCGCACAGCCCTTCAATTTACGTCACCGGCGCCGGGTTGAACAACACCAGCGCGTTGTGCAGTTTCCAGTGTTCGGCCCAGGTTTTCCTGCGGCCACTGGCCACCTCGAGCATCAGGCGGAATAGCTCCCAACCCACGCCCTCGATGGTGGCCGTGCCATCGGCAATCGTGCCGGCATTCACGTCCATCAGGTCGTGCCAGCGGCGGGCCAGATCTGTCCGGGTGGCGACCTTGATGACAGGCACCGCCGCCAGGCCGTAGGGCGTGCCACGCCCGGTGGTGAACACATGCAGGTTCATGCCCGCTGCCAGTTGCAGCGTGCCACAGATGAAGTCGCTTGCGGGCGTTGCCGCATAGGTCAGCCCCTTTTGGGTCAGCTTTTCGCCTGGCGCCAACACGCCGGTGATCGGCGCAGAGCCGCTCTTGACGATGGAGCCCATGGCCTTTTCGACGATGTTGGACAAGCCGCCCTGCTTGTTGCCGGGCGTGGTGTTGGCGCTGCGGTCGACCTTGCCAAGTTGCAGGTACGCGTCGTACCAGGCCATTTCGCGCACCATGGCCCGGGCCACCTCGGGCGTGGAAGCGCGTGATGTGAGCTGGTCGATGCCGTCGCGCACCTCGGTGGTCTCGGAAAACATGACGCTGGCCCCGGCGCGCACCAGCAGGTCGGTGCAGAAACCCACTGCGGGGTTGGCGGTGGCGCCCGAGAACGCATCACTGCCACCACACTGCACGCCCACCACCAGTTCGCTGGCGGGCACGGTGACGCGCTGGCGGGTGTTCAGGCGCGTCAGATGGCCCGTGGCCTGGCGCATGATGGACTCGACCATCGACATGAAGCCCACATGCGCGTCGTCCTGCAGGCACACCACGTCGAGTGCGTTGGCTGCGCTGTCTGTATTGCGCTGGTCGATCAACGGGATGCTGCCCGCAGGCATCAGCCGCTCGGGTTGCAGTTTCTCGCAGCCCAGGCTGACCACCATCACCTCGCCGCCGAAGTTGGGGTTCAGGCTGATGTTGCGCAGCGTGCGGATCGGGATTTCCGCGCCCGGCGCGTCGATCGCCACGCCACAACCGTAGCTGTGTTCCAGCGCGACCACATCGTCCACGTTGGGGAACCCGGGCAGCAACTCGGCCTTGATGCGCTGCACCGCAAAGTCGGTGACACCCGCCACGCATTGCACCGTCTGCGTGATGGCCAGGATATTGCGTGTGCCCACCGAGCCGTCGGCATTGCGGTAACCCTCGAAGGTGTATCCCTCCAGAGGGGGCTGGGGTGCGGGTGCCACGGTTGCCATGGGCAGGTCGTCCAGCCCGCGTGCATCGGGCATGGCCAACAGGCGCTCGTGCACCCAGCTGCCAGCCGGAATCGCCCTGACCGCGTGGCCGATGGGAATGCCATACCGCAGCACGGGTGCACCGGTGGGGAGGTCTGCCAGCGCCACCTTGTGCCCCTGCGGAACCCTGTCGACCAGCACCAGGCCACTTGCCAGCACCGTGCCTGCTGCCAGCCCACCATCGTTGGCGACGATGGCGACGTTGTCGAGCGCGTTCATCCGGATCGTGTGGGGGGCTGTTATGGTGGTGGTTCGGGTTTCTACCATGGTGATCTCCTGTTGTGCGGTACGCTGTGGGCGCCGAATTTGTGGAATGATCGCACTTTGCGGGTCGCACCACACCGACCCGGTCCCTGCAGCCCGCAGGCCGACTGTGAATCGCCCCAACCAAAGAACACCCATGTCTAAATGCCGTCTCCTCCTTGCGACCATGGCACACGCGGCAATGCTGCTGCTGGCCACCCACGGCCCGGCGCTGGCCCAGTCGGACTACCCCAACAAGCCGGTCAAGGTCATCGTGCCGTTCCCGCCCGGGGGCACCAGCGACATCATGGGCCGCATGCTGGCCGAAGAGCTTGGCAAGATCCTCAAGCAGCCGTTCCTGGTGGAAAACGTCGGGGGGGCCGGTGGTGTCATCGGCACCGAAAGGGGCGCCAAGTCAGTGCCGGACGGCTACACGCTGATCCAGACCGGTGTGGGCCAGAACGCCGTCGCGCACGGGCTCGACCCCAACCTGAAATACAACTCTCTGACCGACTTCGTCCACCTCTCGCAAGTGCATTCGGGGCCCAACGTGCTGGTGGTGCACCCCAGCGTGCCGTTCAAGAGCGTGAAGGAGCTGGTGGACTACGCCAAGGTCAACCCCGGCAAGCTGGACTACGGCTACACGCCTGCGGCGTCGGGCCACATGGCGATGGAGCTGTTCAAGCAGACTGCGGGCATCTTCATGACCGGCATCCCCTACCGCGGCGGTGGCCCGATGATGACCGATGCGCTGGGTGGCGCGATCAAGGTGATGTTTATCAACCAGGACGTCGCACTGCAACACGTCAAGGCCGGCAAGTTGCGCGCCCTGGCTGTCTCGAGCACCCAGCGCAACCCGCTGTATGCCGACTTGCCCACCGTGGCGGAGTCCGGCTACAAGGATTTCGAGGCCTTGTCGTGGTCCGGCATCTCGGCGCCCAAGGGGACGCCGCAGCCCATCATCGACAAGCTCGATGCGGCGATGGCCCAGGCCATGACGTCCGCTGCTATCAAGCAGCGCCTGGAATCCCAGGGTTTCGTCGTGCCCGAACCCGGATCGAAACACTACACCGCGTTTGTCAAGAGCGAGTTGGAGCGCTGGACCAAAGTGATCAAGACGGCGGGCATCAAGGCGGAGTAGGGCCTGCGGTGCACATGCCCCTGCAGCGGATGGCGCCGAAGGGGTGTCTTGCGCCGGCCGTCTAGGAGTCTGGGCGGCACCAATCTGCCAAACCCAGGTGGTTGATAAATTTTTGCAGCAACGGCGTTGATTCCTCGCATCGAGCGTTTGCTGCCTATGTGATCGCCCAGAGGCCATCGGGAGGGCTCCCTGCACGTGCTGTGCGAGGTGGTGGGATTCTTTGCTCCCCGACGGCTGAATCTGTGCACGCCGCACAGCTTCGAGTTGCTGTTGGTCGGGATGTCACGCGACGTTCTGGCGGAATTTGACCAATCGCAGAAATGGCTGTGCGGCACCCGTCTTCGGTCGGCCCACGTGGGTGGCCTTCCGGCATGGATGCCCCGGTCCCGGCAAAGGCCATGGTGTGCCGCACCACTGTGGAGCTCGCACTGGTTTGTGTGCGCGAGTGCATACATGAGCGCGGGGACGCGACCCTCAACTTGGCGGCCGTGTGCCCCGAACTGCGTCTGCCACGGCGCACCCCGCAGTACTGAAGGCCTGGACACCAGTTGTCGAAGCCTCCGGTTTCAAGCCCGGCAGTTGATTACAGGTCCACGACCAGCCTCTCACCGCGGGCGCGTGAGCAACAGCTCATCATGCGGTCATTGGCCTGTCGTTCGCCCCGGGTCAGCACGCTGTCGCGGTGGTCCACTTCGCCCTCGATGACCCGCACCTCGCACGAACCGCACAGGCCTTCCTGGCAATCGCTTTGCACGTCGATGTTGGCCTGGCGCAGGGCATCGAGCAGGGACTGGTCGGCACGCACCGCGATCGTCAGCCCGGAATCGCGCAGCTCGGCGGTGAACGGCAGCTGCTGGCTTTCGTCCGATGCACCGGCGCGGCTGTGGAAATGCTCGACGCGCAGCGCATCGTCCGGCCACATGCGGGTGGCTTGCGCCAGGCCGTCCAGCAGCGACTGCGGGCCGCAGGCGTAGATCTGCGTGCTTGCATCGGGCACAGCCAGCAGTGCCGGGAAGTCGGCGCGCGGGCCGTCCTGCCGGGCGTGGACATGCAACCGCTCGCCATGCGTGGCTACCAGCGCGTCGATGAACGCCATGCTGGCGCGGCTGCGGCCGCAGTAGTGCAACTGGTAGTCGATGCCCAGGCGGCGGGCGCTTGCCGCCATCGCCATGATCGGCGTGATGCCGATGCCGCCGGCGATGAAGACCACTCGGCGCGCCGCTTCGTCGAACCGGAAATGGTTACGCGGACCATGGACCGTGACGCGGTCGCCGACCCGCAGGTGGCTGTGAATCCATTCCGAGCCGCCGCGCCCGGCCGGCTCGCGCAATACGGCAATTTCGAGAGCGCCTGTATCGGCTGGGTCGCCGCATAGGGAGTATTGCCGCGACAGCTGCGGACCGCCGCATTGCAGGTCGATGTGCGCGCCAGGTTGCCACGCTGGAACAGGCGCAGCGTCCAGCGAGCGCAACCGGATGTGCACGATCTGATTCGCGACGGTGTCGACGGACTCGACGGCCATCACACGCGCGGCCACCTTGCGCGAAGTCTCGCCCATGCGCACCTGCAAACGCGACTGAAGACGGGTTGCGTCGCGGTTCTCCGGGTTTTGCGTTGGGTCCCATTCCACCCACAGGTGTTCCGGCCCCCGGAACGAGGTGTTGGGCACGTAAGAAAATTGCTGTTCGGCCAGGCGCATGTGCGGCAGACGGCGGGAGAGTTCTTCCAAAAATATCTGCAGCTCCATGCGCGCCAGGTTCTTGCCCATGCACTGGTGCGATCCGTAACCGAAGGTCAGGTGCTCGCTGGCGTTGTCGCGCCGGATGTCGAAGAAGTCCGGGTCATTGAAATGCCGCTCGTCGTGGTTGGCCGATGAGGTGACGATCAGCAGTTTCGCGCCAGCGGGGAAGTGCATGCCGGCGACCTGCGCGTCCTTGGTTACCAGCCGGCGCCAGGCCGCGATCGATCCGTTGTGGCGCAAGCATTCCTCGACCGCGCCGGGGATCAGGGACGGGTCCTCGCACAGTTGTTTCCATACATGCGGATGTTGCAACAGCAGCTTCATCGCATTGGCCGTGGCATTGGCCGTGGTTTCGTGCGCCGCCACCAGGCCGGCCATCATCATCGAATGCAGGTAGGAGTCGGTGACGACATCGGGGTGGTTCTGCTGCATCCGGATGCCGAACTGCATCCAGCCCGGTGCGTCGGGGTTCTCGCGCATCTTGGCGAGGATCTTGCCGGCCAATTGCCAGAAGTTGCCGACTGCATGCGCCACCGCCACCTGTTCAGATGGCTGGGGTCGACCCCAGGTGTTGATCGTGTGGGCGATCGAGTAGCGACGCACCAGTGCCATGTCATCCTCCGGCACGCCCAGAAAGTGCATCGCGATGGTCAACGGTGCTTCCCACAACATCTGGTCGACCAGGTCGGCGCGTCCGGCATTGACAAAACGATCAACGTAGTCGCGCGTCACCCGGCGCACCAGCGGCTCGTGGTGCTTCAGGGCTTCTGGTGTGAATGGCTCCATCAATAGCCGCCGGCGCGGCATGTGGGCCGGCTCGTCCTCGTTGACCAGCGTGCGGTTCATCGCATAGCCGTAGTCGGCCAGAACGGCGTTCGCTTCGGGGCCGGTGGGCGTGATCTTCTCCAGCGCGATCGACGGGCTGAAGGTCAGGTTGTCGCGGAAGATCGCCTTGACATCGTCATAACGCGTCACGACCCAATAACCCAGCACCGGGCTGTAGAAGATGGGCTCCTGTTCGCGCGCCCAGCGCACGTAGTCGGGCGGGTCCTGCTGGTAGGCGTCGGAAAACGGATCGAATGCCGCCGCGCGGGCGCTGACCGGGCATACACCGGCAGTGGTGGCAGCCGGGGCCGTACCCGCGTGCACCGGACAGCCGGCGAGCGGGCCCACGGCGGGCGAAGTGGAAGGGGAGGAGGGCGGGGGCATCGTCATGGCGCCTTTCATGGTCGACCCAGGAAACACGCGAAGACCGCGCTGGATCAGTTTTGCGGAATCATATACGCATTGCGTAATTTGTTTTCCCGGCGCGGCGCTTGACTCGCTCAGGTCGGGGCCGTCGCAGGCCGCGCGGTAAAACCAAGCCGGGCGCTGGCGGCGGTGGCCTCCAGCCGCAAGGACCGCGCGACCGGCCCGTCGAGATCCGGGTCGAAGCCACCACTCGCGCCGAGCGCGGTGAGAACCGAGCAGACGCGGCCCCCATGGGCATACACCGGCGCCGCCACAGCGCTGATGCCGGGAAGGTAGGTGTCGCGCACCATGGCCATGCCGTGTTTGCGAACGTCGCGGCATACCTGGCCGATTGGGTCGCGCCCCTTGAGTCCCGGCCGCCGGGCCGCGTTGGCCTGGGCCAATTCGTCCTGTGCCATCTGGCGCACCCGCGTGTCGTCCAGCAGCCCGAGGAACACACGGCCGGTGGCGGACCACATCAAGGGCAGGACGGAGCCGACCCGGACGTTGATGGTCACCGGCAAACCTGGTTCCTCCATCTTTATGATGGTTGGCCCGTGGTTGCCCATGACGGCCACGAAACAGGTAACGCCATGCGCCTCACGCAGGCGCACCAGCGCCAGATCGACGGCGCGCAGCGGATCGGCCTGGCGCATCGCGGCGATGCCGATCTGGATTGCTTCCGCGCCCAGGTAGTACTGCTGTGACACCGGGTCTTGCGCCACCAGCCCCTCGTCGATCAGGCTGGCCAGATAGCGGTGCACCTTGGCCGGGCTTTGCCCGACATGGTCGGCCAGCGCCTTCAGGCTACCCCGGCCGCCCAGCTGCGACAAGCCCTTAAGAACAGCCATGCCCGTCTCGACCGCCTGTACCCGGCTGCGGCGCGCCTGGCGAGGCGCGAGGATTTCCGCCACCTCGGCCTGTTTACCTTGAGCGTGTTTCATGGCGTGAATGTAGCCTGGCTGGTATGGGATCGACCAACTGCTGCCGTAGCAATTCAGGTGGCCGCACGGTCTCCATTTCGGTGAGCACGCGGGAATACCCTGATGCAGTAGCGCTCAGCAAGTGCAAAAATATCAGAAGTTCACAACGATGTTGTTATTGTCTCAACAATAAAGATATGCCAAACCAGGCGACGATTTCTGAAAAGTCCTTGCAGCTCGTGCCGCGCGCCAGCGGGCACATGTGGCATCCGATGACCGCACCCGCAGTCAATTCTTTGCAGGCGCCCCTGGTGATCGCGTCGGCCCAGGGCATCCATGTCACCGACACCACCGGCAAGACCTACATCGACGGATCGGCCGGCATGTGGAATGTCAACGTCGGCCACAACCGCCCCGAAATCAAGGCGGCGATTGCGGCACAGATGGAGCGCATCTCCTACTGCTCGACATTTGGCGCCATGACGACCGAACCGGCGCTCGCGCTGTCGACGCGGCTGGCGGAACTGATGCAGATCGAGGACATGACCCGGTTCATGTTCTCCACCGGTGGCTCCGATGCGGTGGAGACGGCGTTCAAGCTGGCCCGCCAGTACTGGCTGCTCGAAGGTCAGCCTCGCAAGTCCAAGATCATCTCGCTGCGCAACGGCTACCACGGTCTGCACTGGGCCGGGACAGCTGCCAGCGGCAGCCCGGTGTGGAAGGCGGCCTATGAGCCCGGGATCCCGGGATTCCTGCAGGTCGAGGGCCCCTATCCCTATCGCAACCCGTGGACCAGCGATCCGCAACAACTCGGCGAAATTTGCGCGGGCATCCTGGAGCGTGAGATCGTGCACCAGGGTCCTGACTCCGTGGCGGCGTTCATCGCCGAGCCGGTTCAGGGCGTTGGTGGTGTGATCGTGCCACCCGACAACTACTGGCCTCTGGTCCGGGCGGTGTGCGACAGGCACAACGTGCTGCTGATCGCAGACGAGGTCATCACCGGATTCGGCCGCACCGGGAGCCTGTTCGGCTGCCGTCGTTGGGGCGTCAAGCCCGACCTCATGTGCCTGGCCAAGGGCATCAATTCGGGCTACGTTCCGATGGGGGCGACGGCGGTCAGCCGACGGGTTGCCCAGGCATGGGAGCGCGAGCACCCCATGGCGGCCATCATGCACGGCTACACCGGCTCCGGGCATCCGCTTGCATGCGCGGCGGCACTGGCCAACCTGGATATCGTGATCGGTGAAGGTCTCACGCAGAATGCTGCCATCCAGGGCGCCCATCTGCTGGAGCGGTTCCAGTTGTTGAAGGGCAGATTCGCCTGTGTCGGCGATGTCCGCGGCACCGGCCTGATGGTCTGCATCGAATTCGTCAAGGATCGGTCAAACAGGCAGCCCCACGTGCCGGGCGATCCGTTCCTGGTTTCCTTCATGCAGAACTGCATGCGTCTCGGTTTGCTGGCGCGCATGCAGGCCAACAAACTCTACCTTTCACCACCGCTGGTCGTCACGCGGTCAGCTGTGGACCAGATTGCAGATGTCGTCGAAGAGGCGATTACATCCGCAATGAACGTGGCGGTGCCTGAACGTGCGTCCGCTTCACAGCCTCACTAGCCCCGCAAATTCAACCTGCCCATTCCAACCCACCCGCAACCCAGGAGTCACGCCATGGAAACCCCCATCGTCAAACCATCCCGAACAGTCCGCCCGTTGTGGCACAAGGCCATCGCCGTCATGGCGGTGTGTTTTGGTGCCCAAAGCTTTGCGATTGGGCAAACCGCCGTCAAATTCACGGACATTCCAGGCCCTGGCAACCTGCTCGCGCGGGTGGCGATCAGCAAGGGCTACTGCAAGCAACATGGCCTTGACTGCCAGCTTCAGGTGATTCCGGCCGCGCCACTGGGCGTGCAGGCGATGCTGGCGGGCACGGTCGACTCCGCTCTTTCGCCCGTCGACGTCATGATCGGTGCCGTAAAGAATGGGTCGCCCATGAAGATGGTCGTCGGCGCCCTGGCGTCCAACTTGCTGGTGCTGGTGGAGAGAAATGAGGTCAGCCCGCCCAATGCCGGCAAGCCATACCCGCAGTTCATGGAAGGCCTCAAGGGCAAACGCATTGGTGTGATCGCGCGTGGCTCAAGCTCCGAAACAGGCATGCGTTACCTGTTCTTAAAGGCTGGCCTGAATCCGGACGACGCGACCTATATTGCGGTGGGTGGCGCGGTGACTGCCTACAACGCACTGCAGTCCAAGCAGATCGACTTCGCGATGATTGTCGAGCCCGTCGGCTCCATCTGCGATGTGTCCAAGACCTGCCGGGTGGTCTGGCGCGGCGCTTCCGACAAGGAACCGGCTGCGCTGTACGGGCTCAATGGCGGAAACATCGGTCAGTTGTTCCTTCAAAAGACGATCAACGAGAAGCCGGCCATGATCGCGGCTGTGATACGTGCCATGAGCGACGCCGACACCTTCATCAACAACCCTGCCAATTTCGAGGAAGTATTGAAGATTGCCACAAGCTACTTCAAGTTTGAATTGCCGGACGGAGACGCCGTCATGCGCGCCAACCTGCAG
Source organism: Rhodoferax sp. OV413 (assembly GCA_945861785.1). GTDB lineage: Bacteria > Pseudomonadota > Gammaproteobacteria > Burkholderiales > Burkholderiaceae_C > CAISIP01. The sequence continues at coordinate 22,285 of CAMAWD010000061.1, forward strand.
CAATTCATCAGAGACCGGACCTACTCGGCGGCGATCAGCCGAAAGGCCATCGCAGCCGGGCTTGACTACCTGAGGGACTCCAAGTACGAGGTCGGTGCCCTCGGTGTCGCCGATCTGGTCTATGACAAGGCGCCGTGAAGTGATGACCCTGGGTGTTGACACCGGGGCCAGGGCTCGCCGATGACGGGTGCAAACGACGATGACCCTGCAATTGCCATAGAACGACTGACGGTGCGCTTTGGCGCGACCACGGATCACCCTGTCCTGGCGGTGGATGACGTGTCGCTCCACATTGCGCAGGGCGCGTGTCGGCCTGGCTGACTTCGTCGACAAGTACCCGAAGATGCTGTCCCACGGTATGCGTCAGCGCTGCGCGCTCGCGCGCACCTTCGCGCTGGATGCGCCGGTGCTGTTGATGGACGAGCCGTTTGGCGCGCTGGACGCGCAGACCAAGTTGCAGCTCGAAGATCTGCTGCTCGGGCTGTGGAACGAGCATCGCCGCACGGTGGTCTTCGTCACGCACGACCTGGCGGAAGCGGTTGCGATGTCTGACCGCGTGGTGGTTATGTGTCCGCGCCCTGGTCGCATCCTGGCCGACGTCCGGATCGATCTTGAACGGCCGCGCAGCATTCGCGCGCTGCAACAGGATCGGCGATTTCATGAAATTTATTCCCACATCTGGGGTTTGCTGGAATCCGGAGCAACCAACGATGCCAAATAAGCCCACGCGCGAGTTTGCCGCCCATGTCCTGTTCGTGATTCTGTTCCTGGCCGGCTGGGAATGGATGGCCCGTGCCGGGGCGATCAATGTCGGCTTCATCGGCCAACCGTCGCGCATCGCAAGTTACCTCGTGGAAGGTTTCGCGCTGGGCGGAAAGTTGTGGGTCGACCTCGGGTACACGCTGCTGGCTGCCGCCATTTCTTTCGTGGCGGGTAGTCTGCTGGCCTTCGCGTTCGGGCTGCTTTTCACATTTCTCCCGTGTCTGGAGCGGGCGTTCAACCCCTACCTGACGCTGATCAATGCCATGCCGCGCATCGCGCTGGCCCCCTTGTTCCTGCTGTGGTTCGGGCTGGGCATCGGTTCCAAGATCGCGTTGGGTTTCAGCCTGGTGTTCTTCATCGTGCTTTCGGCAACGGTGGCGGGCATGCGCGGGGTCGACGGCGACCACAGGGTGCTCTCGCGCGCGATCGGCGTGTCGCCGTCCCAGATGTTTTTCAAGGTGACGCTGCCGTCGGCGGTACCGGTCATCTTTTCGGGATTGCGGTTGGCGTTGATCTTCTCGTTGCTGGGCGTTGTCGGCGCAGAACTCATCGCGGCCGAACGCGGGCTGGGCCAGACACTGGCCTATCTCCAGTCCACCTTCAACACCAATGGCGTCATGGCGATCTTGTTCCTGCTTGCCGTGATCGGCCTTACCGTCACGGCAGGGATGAATTGGCTCGAGCAACATTTGCTGGCATGGCAATAACATATCCCGGTGCCCGCCGCCCCAACTTTCTGGTCATCCTGACAGACCAGCATCGCGCGGACCATCTGGGCTGCGCAGGCAATGGGATCGTGCGCACGCCGCACATCGATGGGCTCGCCGCCGCCGGCCGGGCCCCGAGCCCGGAGCTTGGCGAGGCGCGCCTGGGAATATGGCACAACGGCCGTTACGATCAGGAGAACACGCTCTTGTGGCAAGCCGATCCGGCGCACGCGCCTGCCCGAAGAACTCTGTCCGACGTCGTACGTGGTCGAACTGGCCCAGGAGGCGCTGCGTGCGTCAGCGCGGCAGCCGGAGCAACCATTCTTCCTGACCGTCTGTTTCCCGGATCCGCACCATCCCTTCACGCCACCCGGCCGGTACTGGGACATGTACGACCCGGATTCGACCCCGTGCCGACGTCACTGGGCAGCGCCGGCGTGACACCCGCCCTGACCCGCCTGCGGGCAGAACGCGCCGCAGGACGCGCGAACACGCTGGGCACCATGCCGTTCGCGGTCGATGAACGCGAGTCGCGCGAGGCGATCGCCCTGAGCTACGGCATGATCAGCATGGTGGACGATGGCATCGGGCGCATATTGCAGACCTTGGCCGAGGTCGGGCAACTCGACAACACCGTGGTGATCTTTACCAGCGACCATGGGGACTTCATGGGCGACCACGGCCTGATGCTGAAGTCGACGCTGCACTACCAGGGCCTGGTGCGGGTTCCCTTTATCTGGAGCGAACCAGGGTTGCCACAGCCGGGTGTGGCCACTGCGGCGCTGCACAGCACGCTGGATGTGGCGCGCTCGGTGCTGGCACGCGCGGGCCTGCAGCCTTACTGGGGCATGCAGGGCATGGACCTGGCCGCGAGCCTGGCCGATCCCGCGGCGGCCGGCCAATCGGCCGTTCTGGTCGAAGAGGACGGCCACGAAGTGGGCTTCGGGTTCGACGCGCCGGCGCGCCGGCGCGGGTACGTACGATACTCAGCGCGCATTGGCGCATGTCGATCTATGAAGGGTGCGACTGGGGTGAGTTGTATGACCTGGCCACCGACCCGCACGAGATGGTCAACTTGTTCGATGACCCGGCACACGCGGCGCTCCGTGCCGGACTCTTCGAGCGGCTCGCGCGTCTGATGATGGCCCAGGCGGATCGCAGTCCGTTTCCGACCGCGCGTGCTTGAATCGCCAGAACCCGACAAGGAGCAAGTATGACAACTGGAATGATCTGGACGGAACGCGCCATGTGGCACGATTCCGGCAACCAGTTCGGGCCGCACAGCCCGTGGCTGGAACCTGCACCCCATCCGGAGAGCGCCGACAGCAAGCGCCGCATCCGGCATTTGCTGGATGCCAGCGGCCTGAGCGATCAGCTCGCCTGGATCAGGCCCGCGCCGGCCAGCGAAGAGGCCTTGCTGCGTGTGCACAGCCCGGAGTATCTGGAGCGTATCCGCGCCACGGCCGAACGAGGCGGCGGCAACATAGGCGTCAAGGCCGCGACGCACATCGGCGCCAACGGTTTCGAGTTGGCGGTGCTGGCTGCCGGCGGCGCGATCAGCGCGGTGGACGCGGTGATCAGCGGGCAGGTGGACAATGCCTACGTCCTGATGCGGCCGCCCGGCCACCATGCGGAACGGTCCGAGGGCAAGGGCTTTTGCGTGTTCAACAATGCCGCCGTCGCGGCACGGCATGCCCAGGCGGTGCATGGCCTCCAGCGTGTCGCGCTGGTCGACTGGGATGCCCACCACGGAAATGGTGCGCAGCAAATATTTTGGGACGACCCGTCGGTGCTGGCGATCTCGATCCACCAGGAGCGGGCGTTCCCGCCGACCATCGGCGCGGTTGACGAGAACGGCGCTGGCGCCGGCCTGGGTTACACCGTCAACATACCGCTGCCGCCCGGCAGTGGTGAGGGTGCCTACATGGCTGTCATGGAGGATGTTGTGGCGCCGGCGCTGAGGATGTTCGAGCCCGAGCTGATCATCGTGCCGTGCGGCTTCGACGCAGGCCACTTCGACCCTAACGCCCGCATGTTGCTGACCAGCGAGAGCTTCCGGCGCATGACCGTGTTCGTCATGGCCCTGGCAGCGGAACTGTGCCAAGGCAGACTGGTGTTTGTACACGAAGGTGGTTATCACCTGCAATCGGTGCCATTCCTGGCCCTGGCCACGTTCGAGGCGCTGTCCGGCCACAGGACCGAGGTCAACGACCCGTTCCTGCCGACCATGCAGGGGCTGCCGATGCAACAACTGCAGCCGCACCAGGCGGCTGTTGTGGAGGCGGCCGCGGCCATGCTGCGGGCCCATCCGCCCAGGGCGAAGCGATGAAAACGATCCGCAAGGGCATCGCGGTACTCGAGCAATTGTCCAAGTCGGCCGGCGCAATGGGTGTCACCGAGTTGGCGACAGCGCTGGACATGGACAAAGCCATCGTTCACCGGATCCTGAAGACTCTGGCAGAGGGCAAGCTGGTGCGGCAGGATGCGTCGACCAAGCGCTACTCCCTCGGTATCGGCTTCGTGCAAATGGGTGGCCGGTTCCTGGACCAGTTGGGCTTGCCCGAGTTGGCGCATCCCCATTTGCTGCAATTGTGGGAGCGCTGCAACGAAACTGTGCACCTGTGCGTCCGAAGCGATCTGCAAACCGTGTTGTTGCGGGTCTACGAAAGTCGGCAGGGGGTGCGTGTCGCGGCCAGCGTGGGCGAACAGGCGCACCTGCACGCGACATCCACCGGCAAGGTGTTCCTCGCCTACGGAGCGGCCGATTTGGTCGAACGGGCCATCAGCGCCGGACTGCCGCAGTGCCAACCCAACACGATCAACTCTGCCGCGCGGCTGCGCAAGGAAGTGTTGCTGGTACGCCAGCAGGGGCACGCGACCGACATCGAGGAGTCCGATCAAAACTACAGTGCCGTCGCGGTACCGGTCATGGGAGCCGAGGGAGAATGCGTGGCCGCGGTTGCCGTGGCCATGCCGGTAGGTCGCATGCCGTCCATGCCCAATGCGGCGCTGCTGGCAGACCTGAAAGCGACCGCGCAGGCCATTTCGCTGGATTCGCGCAAGGCCTTGCGCGCATAGGCCCCCGGGGCGACAGGCCGATGACATCCACTGCGCCCCGCGCATCGCCTGCCGCTGAAGTCGCCATCGACCAATCGTTGGTGCGGCATCTGTTGACACACCAGTTCCCCGCGTTGGCGTCTCTTCCCATCGGACACATGGAAGCCGGCTGGGACAATGTACCGCCAACCGGTGCACATTGTGCGTGGTGAGGGCGTCTGGCTCTGGGATGCATCGGGCAAACGCTACCTCGATTGTTACAACAACGTGCCGCATGTCGGCCATTGCCATCCGCGGGTGGTCCAGGCCATCATGGCCTGCACCGGTTCGGAGGCGAACGACATTGCCCTGCGCATGGCACGTGCCGCCACCGGCGCGACGGGTGTCATCGCCACGGACAACACCTACCACGGCAACACCACTGCCGTGAGTGCGCTTTCGGTGCGGCGACCACCGATCGGGGGGCATCCGGGGCACGTCCGGTTTGTGCCGGCACCCGACAGCTTGAATCCCGTCGGCGGAACCCGGGAAGGTCAGGCGCAGGCTGTTGCTGTGAACGTGGAGCGTGCGATCCAGGAACTGAAGGCGGCATGGTGATTTCGGACGAAGTTCAATCGGGGCTTGGCCGTTCGGGCAGCCATTTTTGGGCCCATGACCGGATCGGTCTCGCACCGGACATCGTGACCATCGGCAAACCGCTGGCCAACGGGCATCCGGTTTCCGCGGCATTGAAGACGCCGCAAACCATGAAGACCTTTCGGGAGGCATTCGAGTATTTCAATACGTTTGGCGGCAACCCCGTATCGGCAGCTGCAGCCCTCTCGGTTCTTGCTGTGCTCAAGGACGAAGACCTGATGGCCCATGCGGCTGCCACCGGAGCCTGCGCCTTGCAGCGTTTTCAGGAAATCCGCCACCCTTGGTTGGCCGACGTCCGCGGCGCCGGCCTGTTCTTCGGCCTCGAATTCGTGACGGAAGATCGCAAGCCCGCCACCGATTTCGTGGCAGATCTGGTCGAGCGCATGGTGCACAAGGGTTTCCTGATGAACCGCATTGGCAGACATTTGAATACGCTCAAGTTGCGGCCACCGATGCCGTTTCGCTCTGAAAATGTCGATGCGCTGGTCAAGGCATTGTGCGAGGCGCTCACTGAAATGCCGCGTCCAGCACGAGCCATAAAGGGCTGAACACTGCTGCTCACGCCGGCGTTCAGCATCGCGATGTCCAGGCCACCAATAGCTTTGGTCGTGTGCGTCACCATGCGCTCCTCGCTGTCGAACTGGGACACACTAGTGCGCGATGGCTTCATCTGCATTCTGGTTGGCGAGCACTCGCGAGATGATGGGTTTGGACTTCTCCCGCGGGCTTTGGGCTCGACCGAACGCGTCTACGGAGCGACTCGAAGTAAGTACAGTCCGCCGATGTGGTCGATTTGGAGGTTGCGCCCTTCAGGAGCAGGTTGTGCAAATGCAGACGGTGATGGTCCTTGCGGATCAACTCGCGCACGGATTCGCTGCTGGTGCCATGGCCGCGCTGGCCGACTTGCTCGTCCACGAAGGACGTGAGCGTGTCGTGCACGGGTCAGCCCGGTAGGTGGCTGATTTGCAAAAACAAGTGGGATGGCATCGGATTGTAGGAATGACGCGTCTGCCTGCGCGCAGCACGTGCAAGTTCGGCGGATGGATGCCGCAAGCATGCGGGTACCCCTGCGCCGGTGACACCGCCATTCACCGGACATAGGTGGCAGGTCTTGATCGCCTACGCCTTGCTCGCCGCCCCGGCGACCGCCAGCGCCGTCATGTTCACCACCCGGCGCACCGTGGCCGACGGGGTCAGAACGTGGGCCGAGGCCGCCGCGCCGAGCAGGATCGGCCCTACGGTCACGCCGTGGCCCCCGGTCACCTTGAGCACATTGAACAGGATGTTGGCGGCGTCCAGGTTGGGGCAGATCAGCACGTTGGCTTCGCCGTGCAACTTGGTGTCCATCAGCGCAGCATGGCGCACATCTTCAGACAGGGCGGCGTCGCCATGCAGTTCGCCGTCGCATTCGACGTCGGGCGCCATCTGCGAGAAGAGTTCGTGGGCCTGGCGCATCTTGACGGCCGAGCGGCGGTTGCTGGAGCCGTAGTTGGAATGCGACAGGAAGGCCACCTTGGGAGGCAGGCCGAAGCGGCGTACCTCGTTGGCGGCCATCAGCGCGATGTCGGCGAGCTGCTGCGCGTCCGGGTCTTCGTTGACGAAGGTGTCGGCAATGAACAACGAGCGTTTTTCCAGCATCAACGCGTTGAGCGTGGCCAGGCAACTCGCGCCTTGTCGCATGCCGATCACGTCGCGCACATGGTCCAGGTGCGTGTCGAAGCGCCCGACCAGGCCGCACAACATGGCATCGGCGTCTCCGAGCTTGACCATGAGCGTTGCAATGGTGGTGTTGGAGCGGCGTACAGCCGCCTTGGCCGCGTCGACCGAGACACCACGCCGGCCCAGCAGCCGGTGGTAGGTCTCCCAATACTGGCGAAAACGTGGGTCGTCCTCGGGGTTCACGTTCTCTACGTCCACACCCAGCCGGATGCGCAGGCCAGCCTTGGCCAGGCGCGCTTCGATGACCGCAGGGCGCCCGATCAGGATCGGATGCGCCATGCCTTCGTCCACCGCCACCTGTGCCGCACGCAGCACGCGTTCGTCCTCGCCTTCCGCGTAGGCCACGCGTTTGGCGCTGGCCGGCACCGCCTTGGCAGCGGCGAACACCGGGCGCATGAACATGCCTGTCTGGTAGACGAAACGTGACAGTTGCTGGCGGTAGGCGTCCATGTCCTTGATCGGCCGCGTGGCCACGCCGGACTCCTCGGCCGCCTTGGCAACAGCCGGTGCAATGCGCAGGATCAGCCGTGAGTCGAAGGGCGTGGGGATCAGGTAGTCGGTGCCGAAGACCAGTTCCTTGCCGGCGTAAGCGGTGGCCACTTCCTCGCTGATGTCGGCCTTGGCCAGGTCGGCGATCTGGCGCACGCAGGCCAGCTTCATGGCCTCGGTGATCTTGGTGGCGCCGCAGTCGAGCGCGCCGCGGAATATGTAGGGGAAACACAGGACGTTGTTGACCTGGTTGGGGTAGTCGGAACGGCCGGTGGCGATGATGCAGTCGGGCCGCGCGGCCTTGGCCAGTTCGGGGCGGATTTCGGGCTCCGGGTTGGCCAGTGCCAGGATGATCGGGGCGCGGGCCATGGTCTTGACCATCTCGGCGGTCAGCACGCCGGCCGCCGAACAACCGAGGAACACGTCGGCATCTTTCACGACGTCGGCCAGCGTACGCGCGTTGGTGTCCTGCGCGACCCGTTCCTTGGATTCGTCGAAACCACCCGGGCGGCCGTGGTAGATGACGCCTTTGGAATCGCATGCGAAGATGTTCTTGCGCAACACGCCCAGGCCCACCATCACGTCCAGGCAGGCCAGCGCTGCGGCGCCGGCACCCGACACCGCCACTTTCACATCCCCGATGCGTTTGCCCACCAGTTCCAGCCCGTTGAGCAGTGCGGCCGACGAGATGATCGCCGTGCCGTGCTGGTCGTCGTGGAACACCGGGATGTTCATGCGTTCGCGCAGCTTTTTCTCGATGTAGAAACACTCCGGTGCCTTGATGTCTTCCAGGTTGATGCCACCCAGCGTGGGCTCCATGGCGGCGATGATGTCGACCAGCTTGTCGGGGTCGCGTTCGGCCAGTTCGATGTCGAACACGTCGATGCCGGCGAATTTTTTGAACAGGCAGCCCTTGCCCTCCATCACCGGTTTGGCCGCCAGTGGCCCGATGTCGCCCAGGCCGAGCACGGCGGTGCCGTTGGTGATCACGCCCACCAGGTTGCCGCGCGAGGTGTAGTCGTTGGCCAGGGACGGGTCGGCCTGGATGTCCAGGCAGGGATAAGCGACACCCGGGGAATAGGCCAGCGACAGGTCGCGCTGGTTCGACAGGGGTTTGGTCGGGGTCACCGAGATCTTGCCGCGGGTGGGAGAGCGGTGGTACTCGCGTGCGGCCTCGCGCAGCGCATGTTCGGCGGGGGACAGTGGTTTTTCCATGGGGGTCTCCGGGTTGTGCGTCGGTCCGGCCCGACAGGGCCCGCCACCGTTTGGCCTCTATGATAGGTCTCCATGTGCAGCGTTGCCAATCCACCATGACGCAAGCCATATCCCTGCCGATGTGGGTGTTCGTGGTGTTGCTGGGAGTCGCTGTGCTGGCTGCATTGCAGTGGTTCCTGCTGCCGGGTCTGCGCTGGTACCTGCGGCGCAAGGTGCGTGGTGTCATCGACGAGATCAGCGTGCGCCTGAACATCGACATCCCGGCGTTCAAGCTCACGCGGCGCCAGGCCCTGATCGACCGCTTGATGGGTGACCCGCGGGTGGTCGCCGCCGCCGATCAAGTGGCACGCGAAAAAGGCGGTTCGCGGGTGGCGGCGATGGGGCGGGTGCACGTCTATGCACGCGAGATCGTTCCGGCCTTCAACGCCTACGTGTACTTTCGTTTTGGCTACTGGTTGTCGAAGTCGGTGGCGCGCATGTTGTACCGGGTGCGCCTGGGGGTTGCCGACACCGCCGCGCTGGCCGCCATCGATCCCCGCTCCACCGTGGTGTTCGTGATGAACCACCGCTCCAACATGGACTACATCCTGGTGTCCTTCCTGGCCGCCGAACGCGTGGCGCTGAGTTATGCAGTGGGTGAATGGGCACGGGTCTGGCCGCTGCAGGGGCTGATCCGTGCCATGGGCGCCTATTTTGTGAGACGCGATTCCGGCGACCCGCTCTACCGCATGGTGCTGCAGCGTTATGTGCAAATGGCCACCGAAGGCGGCGTGCCGCAGGCGATGTACCCGGAGGGCGGGCTGACCACCGATGGCCTGCTGCGCGCGCCAAAGCTCGGGCTGCTTGACTACATGCTCAAGACCTTCGATGCGGCGGGTGAACGCGACCTGGTGTTCATCCCGGTCGGCATCAACTACGACCGGGTGATCGAAGACCGGTCCCTGCTCGCCCGGGCCGATGCGCAACGGCCCCATGTCGGCATGCTCGGCAAGCTGCGCGTGATGGCGGCCTACCTGGCACGCCAACTGGTGTTGCGCGTGCAGGGGCGCAGTTTTCGCAACGGGTACGCCTGTGTGAACTTCGGCCAGCCGGTCTCCATGCGGGTCCATGCGCGTGCCCATGGGCTCGACTTCCCGCGCCTGGACGACGTGGCGCGCCGCGCCGCGATCAACCGGCTCGGCACGCAACTCATGGCAGCCATCGGCCAGATCGTGCCGGTGCTGCCAGTGCCGCTGGTCGCAACCGTGCTGCTGCGCGACCCTGGCGCCGCCCTGTCGGAGCTGGAGCTGAAATCGGCGGTGCATGGGCTGATTGCCGACATCGAGGCGCGTGGCGCCCCGGTTTACCTGCCGCGCGCAGACCGTGATTACGCGATCAATGTCGGTGTGCGCATGTTGTTGCTGCGCCGCATGTTGCAGGAGGACGAGGGCGGCCTGTTCCGTGCCAACCCGGTCGAACTGCCAATGTTGCGTTATTACGCCAATTCAATTGCCCACCTGTGCCAGGCATCTGTTGTGCCAGTGCCAGTGCCAGTGCCAGTGCCAGTGCCGGGCCCGGCCCCGGCACCTGCGCCGGTCGCCTGATGCTGGCGCGGCTGCAACAGGCCATCGTGGCCAGCCTGCTGCTGCTGGCTGTGGCCTGGGGCTTGGGCTCGCGGGACCTGCCCGGCTGGGTGGTGCTGGCCGGCTTTCTGGCCATTGCCTTGGCGCATGCGGTGTTCCTCGCGCTGGAGTTCTTGTTGATGCACGCCATCAACCGGCACGACCCGGCTGCGCGTGTGGGTCTGGTTGCCCTGGCACGCGCCTGGGTTGCGGAATCGGTCGCTGCGCCACGGGTGTTTCTGTGGCAGCAACCGTTTCACTCGCAACGCTGGCCCGACCGCATACCTGACGGCCGGCCCGACCAGCCGGGCCGCCGTGGTGTTGTGTTCGTGCATGGATTTGTCTGCAACCGCGGCCTGTGGAACAGCTGGTTGCGGCGCCTGGACGGCCAGGCGCGTGTGTTTTGCGCCGTCAATCTGGAGCCGGTTTTCGGGTCGATCGAGGACTACGTTCCACTGATCGATGCCGCCGTGCACCGCGTCAGCCAGGCCACTGGGGTGCCGCCGCTGGTGGTGTGCCACAGCATGGGTGGCCTGGCGGTGCGTGCCTGGCTGCGCGAGCGGCAGGCCGACGCCAGGGTGGCGCAGGTGGTGACCCTGGGCACCCCGCACGGTGGCACCTGGCTGGCACGCCTCAGTTTTGTCGCCAATGGCAGCCAGATGCGCCAGGACAGCCACTGGCTGGCGCAACTGCGGCGCGACGAGCCTGCGGGGCGTGCGGCGTTGTTCACCTGTTATTACTCCGCCTGCGACAACATCGTGTTCCCGGCTTCCACGGCGGTGTTGCCGGGCGCCCGCCACATACCGGTGCCCGGGGTGGCGCATGTGGCGATGGTGTTCGAGCCGACGGTCATTGAACAGGTGCTGGCCTCACTCGACGCGTTATGAGGGTTAGCCCGCGGCCAGCCCTCCGATTGCGCACACACACCAAAAACAGTGCAGCTTGGAGGTAAGCTGTAGCCTGTGACCACCCGCAGGGTCGGACCCTGATTGCTCCCATGAAAGACCTCGCCCAAAGCCTCTCCAATGTGCTGCTGCACCAGCGCCAGGCGTATTTCGCAAACCCCGTGCCGACGCTGGACGAACGCAAGGCCGACCTGCGCGCGCTGCAACGCCTGGTGCGCGAGAACAAGGACGCCTTGTGCAATGCCATCAGCGCCGACTACGGCCACCGCTCGCGCCACGAGACACTGCTGGCCGAGATATTCCCTGCGGTCGACGGCATCGACCACGTCATCAAACACCTGCGCGGGTGGATGCGCCCGCAGCGCCGCGGCGTGGACTTTCGCAACTTTTTTGGCGCGCGCAACCGCGTGATCCCTCAGCCGCTGGGGGTGGTCGGGGTGATCGTGCCGTGGAACTTTCCGGTCAACCTGAGCATGGTCCCGCTGACTTACATCTTCGCGGCTGGCAACCGCGCCATGGTCAAGATGAGCGAGAACTCGCTCCACCTGAGCCGCCTGCTGATCGAGTTGTCGCCGGCCTATTTCCCGCCCGAGAAGCTGCAGTTCTTCGAGGAGACCGGTGGTGTGGGTGTGGAGTTCTCCAAGCTGCATTTCGACCACCTGCTGTTCACGGGCTCGGGCGCCACAGGCCGCGCGGTGATGGCGGCCGCGGCACAGAACCTGTGCCCGGTCACCCTGGAGCTCGGTGGCAAGGCGCCGGCCATCCTGTGTGATGACTTCCCGTTGCAGGTGGCGGCCGAACGCATCCTGTTTGTCAAGTACCTCAACGCCGGCCAGATCTGCACCTCGGTCGACCATCTGTGGATGCCCGTCGCCAAGATCGACGCCTTCGTGCAGGCCGCCCGGGCGATTGTGCCGGCGCGTTACCCCAGCCTCGCCTCGCCCGACTACACATCCATCATCGACCAGCGCGCCTTCGACCGCTTGCTGGCGGCGCTGGACGATGCGCGGGCGCGTGGCGCCAGGGTGGTGCAACTGTTGCCCGGCCCCGCCTTTGACGCCGCAACGCGCAAGATTGCGCCGCAGATCGTGCTCGATGCGCCACCGGACAGCATTCTGTGGCAGCGCGAGATCTTTGGCCCTATCCTGCCGATCCGGGGTTATGGCGCACTCGACGAGGTGGTGAATGCCGTGAACGCCGGCCCACGTCCGCTGGCGATCTACCCGTTCAGCCACGATGCGCAAACGGTGCAGATGCTGCTCGACCGTGTCATGTCGGGCGGCGTGTCGGTCAACGATGCGTTGTTCCATGTCGGGCAACACGACCTGCCTTTTGGGGGCGTGGGCGAGTCGGGCATGGGCCACTACCATGGCAAGGAAGGTTTCGACACCTTCTCCAAGCTGCGGCCGGTTTTCTACCAGGCCCGGTTCTCATCGCTCAAGTTCATGATGCCGCCCTACGGCAAGTTCGCCGATCGGCTGCTGGCGTTCCTGACGCGCTGAGCACGAGGGCTGCGCGCGTCGACCCTTTTGATCTCAGCAGGAGCCCATCGCGATGCAGTAACTCTCGGGCCTGTTCGGCGGTGCGGGCCGCAGAGTGCACAACCTGACCCTGGCGCCGAACACTCCCATGAACGTGTCGGTAACCCAGGGCCGTGCGTTCGCGGCGGTCACCCTGCCCATGCCGGAGATCAAGGCGCTGGGCAAGGCCCATGGGGCAACCATCAGCGACATGGTGCTGGCGGTGTGTTCGTCCGCCTTGCGCCGAAGAATGCAGGTGCCACCGAATTGCGGCCCGAACTCATCCCAGCGCAAGGTACAGCGTCATGGGCGCATCCTGGCACGCAATAAATCCGTAGTGCAGGTAGAAGGTCTTCGCCTTGGCGTTTTTCGCGCCGACAAGCAAGGCATACGCGCCCACATGGGCCTTCGCCTTCAGGCAGCGCTCGACGGCCAGACCGATCAGCATGGCACCGACTCCAGTGCCCCGGTGTTCCATGTCCCGCGCGAGTCGGCCCATGCGAAAACACGGCACCGGATATTTCGGCAGCTTTTTCCGATCGGCCTCGCCGCGTTGCTGCGCGTCGATCTGCGCCGCACTCAATGAATAGAATCCCTGGATCTTTTCGGGCAGGGCGTGATCCACCAGGACAAAAATCGAAGTGATGCCCTTGGTGGCTTGTTGAAGGGCGTATTTGTGCAGGTACGCGTCAAGCGCCGGTTCCCCGCAATGAAAGGCGGCCCGATCATGCCGGCGTGCGTCCAGGATCTGCTCTTCAAGCACGTTTGACCTTGGCAGTGGCTTTGAGCGCCCCTGCCAAGGCTGCATTGGGAGCAAATGCGCCGTTGATCGCCGTGTTGAAAGCAAGAAAATCGCGCTTCGACAGCGTCACGCGGGACTCTTGTTCCAGCATGGTTTGCGCTTTTTCCTTGGCTGCGCTGCGCACAAAACCCGCCATGCTTGTCCCCATGAGGGTTGCCGCCCTGGCAAGCAGGTCCTTCTCGTCGGCGTCAAGTTTGAGGTCAAAACGGGCGGTGGTGGTGGACATCATTGGCTCCAAACATTTCGTACGGCATTTTGCTGTATCCACGACTCCCCTGTCCAGGCGACTCGCGCGGCGCGGCGCTGTTGCCGGAGCACTCCGCCCGCGCCATTGCGCTCACCCTCCCAGCAAGCCCTGCTTGAGCTTCTTGTCGACCGGGTGTTCGCCGATGAATATCTTCAGCACCACCGGCCGCCTGGATGGCGTGGGTCAGTTGCCCGATGCGGGCTTCGAGTTGCTGCTGTTCAACAGGGCTGGAGGATGTGTGACGGGGAACGCATTCAACGTTCCGGGCGCTCCGTGTGCCGACACCGCGGCGCCAGCGCAGTTGCAACTCAGTGTGACTGCCCCTGCGGACTGGCAGCCCCGGCCAACCATCCCAGCCCTTCGAGCGTCGTGGTCAAGGGCTTGTATTCACAACCGACCCAGCCCCGGTACCCGATCGCGTCCAGGTGCCGGAACAGGAACGCATAGTTGATCTCGCCGGTGCCCGGCTCATGCCGCCCCGGGTTGTCGGCCAGTTGCATGTGGCCGATGCGCGGCAGGTACTTGTCGATCGTCGCCGCAAGTTCACCCTGCATGCGTTGTGCGTGGTAGATGTCGTATTGGATGAACAGGTTGTCAGCGCCCACTTGGTCCAGTATGTCAGCGGCCTGCGCGGTCGTGTTCAGGAAGAAGCCGGGAATGTCGTAGAAGTTGATTGGCTCGATCAGCAGGCGCAACCCGGCCTGGCGGCACTGTGCAGCCGCGTAGCGCAGGTTGGCGACCAGGCACTCTTGCGCAGCTTCACGGGTGACGCCTTCGGGCAGCAGGCCGGCCATGCAATGCACCTGGGGGCAGCCCAGCGCCGTGGCGTAGTCGATGCCCAGCGCCACGCTGGCCCGAAACTCCGCCTCGCGCCCCGGGTGGCAGGCCATGCCGCGCTCGCCGGCGTCGTAGTCGCCGGGCGGCAGGTTGTGCAGCACCAGTTGCAGGCCATGGGCTTTTTGGAGTTGCGCGAGTTGCTGCTTGTCCCAGGCATACGGAAACAGGTACTCGACCGCAGTGAAACCGGCCTCCTTGGCGGCAGCGAAACGTTCCAGGAAGGGCAGTTCCTGGAACAGCCAGCTGAGGTTGGCGGCGAATTGGGGCATGGGCTTGGGACCGGGTGGGTTGAGAAGGGGATAGGCGCGCGCTCAAAGCAGGCAACTTGTTGAATTTTCACCGACTACCCGATTTGTGGCGCTCGGACGGAGGGGTCGGCGGCGGCTTCATTTTCGACAGCCGGGTCGGTGAGCCGCCGAATCGTCTGAGCGCAGCGTTGTTCAATCAAGGCAGTGATTCGTTCCACCACCGCATTCCCGACAAAGCCGAGTCCAGGAGCTGATCGGAGTTCGAGCGCGGTGGCCGGCAATGACCTTGCCAACTCCAGGATTCGCTTTTTGGCCTGCGCCTTGGCAAGGCCAACGGCTTCTGCGAACTGCTCCCAGTGCCGCGGGTAGATTTCGCTGAACTTGTACTTGCTGCCGATTTTCATCGCCATCTTCGGCGTCAGTGTTGGGTACACCGCCGTCGACAACGTGTCGTAGAACGGCGCCAGTACCGGTGTCTTACCTGCGTACAGCAGTGAGAAATTCTTGGCGTGGGCATCATGATTGCCAATCAGTGCATTGAAGATCACGTAGTCGAGCAGACGCAGGATTTGCGGCGCACTGGGGCGCGCGGCGCGGCGCACCAGATCGAAGCATTGGGGCAGGTCGGGGCCACCTTCATTTTGGTATTTCATCTCAGGTGCCACGCCCTGCGCCTGGCAAAAATCCTCTTGATGAAGTCGTTGCCGGCGCCCCTGCGCATCAACAACGCGGTCGTAGCGTTCAACCAGCAAGAACGAGCGATTCAAGACAAAGTGAATCTTTGATTTGGCGGGCCTGAGCTGCATCGCTTCTGCCAGCGCCATGCAATAGCCTTCGTTGATCACGCTGTCTTCAACCGCCTGAATGGCGGGCTTCAAGATGTGGGAACTGGGCGTACCGTTGAGGGGCAGCCCAATGCGCGCACCATCGAAAACCACCGGCAGTTTGTCTTGGGCGCCAGCCAATGAAAGCCGCAAGCCGACTTTGCCTGCGAGCATGGGGCGACGCGGTAACTCATCCAGGATGGCCACGACCTCCCCATGGCTCAGCCATTGAACGTCATCGTCGCGGGCAGGCACAGGCAAACCATGCCCGGGTTCCAGGAACGTCACGGCCCCGGCGCATTCGCCACCAATGCGATCCAACAGCGCGAAGTCGTTCTGCCCAGAAACCTGAAGCTGCTGCGCAATAAGACGGCGCATCTGACCCTCTGGCAGTAGACCAGCGAAAAACGGGCGAGTCTTGCGTTCGTCGAACGGCTCCGCTTGCAAAGGCAGCGAGGCGGACACGGCAATTGCGTTCGGACGCGCCAGCCAGTCGGGTGCGTAGCGGAAGCTCAGGCGACCATCAACCAGCGCCAAGGTGCCGACACAGTCGGCAAACAACCAGACGTTCAACTCATGCGCCACGGTCACGGCCCTATTTTTGATTGCCGGACGCATCAGTCGGCAACCCGATCAACTGGATCTCTCCACCCAGGGCATCGATGACCCGCAACACGTTTTCAAGTCGCAAGGTGGGCTTGCCTGCTTCAAGTTCGACCATGAAGCGCACACCAACCCCTGCTGCGAGCGCCAACTGAGGCTGTGTCAGCCCAAGTTGCTTGCGCGCGGCACGAAGTGCATCGCCGAGTTGTTGGGCTGTGTGTATGGATGCCATGGGTTGCTTAGTGTCCCGTTCGGGAAATTAGAAGCCAAAACCTGCCACTGTGCAAGCGGTATTTCCCGATCGGGAATACTACTCTCTCTCTCGTGCAGGGTTCCTGAATAAATGTCCCGATCGGGAAATCTCATTCGGATGAGGTCAACTGCTCTTGGCGGGACAGGCTGAGTACGGTCTTGGAGGATGGCCAGTGCGACGTTGCGGCGGTTTGCCGTGCCACGCAGTGGTTCACAGCTGCTTCGGGATCAGCGCACCCTTGAACAACACCGGCCCAGTCGGGCCGCTTGCGCCCGTGACCCCACCCTTGGGTTCCAGGCTGATCGCCAGGGCGGGAGCGCCGCGCACTTGGGTCTCGGCCGCGGTGAGCTTGAGCAGGCGCTCGCTGCCCAGCACGCCCAGTGAGCGCACGCCGCCAGTGCCGGTCAGCACCCACAACTGCAGCGACTTGTCGCCGGGTTCCCGGAACGCCCCGACGCGTTGCAGTGTGAGCTGTTTGGTTTTCGGGTCGAAAGTGACCAGCACGGACGCGGCCGCCTTGTCGTCGGCGAGCACTGCCACGTACTCGATTTGCGGCGTGGCCAGCAGTTGCGCCTGCAGTGCACCGATCTCCCCCACGAATTGCGAGCGCATTTGAACCCGGCCAACGACTGCCAGCACGGC